>ONBH01000010.1 GCA_900316005.1 uncultured Bacteroidales bacterium
GAAATACAGCAGATTGAGTCTGAAAGTGTCAAAGTTCCAAAGTCTCACGACAAATTTTAACTTGGCGGATTAGCGCCAAGAGCAGGACCGGAGAGGTTGTGGGGAAGGTGGGAGTATAGACGGAGCGGTAACAACTAAGGTAGAAATAAGGTAGAAATAAGGAACAACTAAGGGTACTCTCGTAAAAATAGTTGATAATTGATAGTTGACAATTGATAGTTGATCGTTGATAATTCTTATCTCGGCGAAGCCTCGAACGAACGGCAAAAGCCGTACGATAGTTGATAATTGATAGTTGATAGTTGACAAATTCTTATCTCGGCGAAGCCTCGAACGACGAACGACAAACTAACAAATTCTCGGTATTTTTGAAGAAAAATGCTAAAAATATACATTTTTATTTGCGTATATCAAAAAAAAGCAGTACTTTTGCACTCGCTAACGGTTGCTGCACCCTTGTGAGGGCGCAGATGAAAAGGGAATCAGGTGCAAATCCTGGACAGGCCCGCTGCTGTAAGCTCCATGTTTTTAAGCAACTTTGCTGCACAACGTCACTGTTGGCTCTGCCGATGGGAAGGCGCAGACAAAGGGAGTAAGTCAGAATACCTGCCGTCAGTACATAGCGTTCTACCGCTCTCGGAAGCAGAGCACGAACCCATACCTGCAGACGGCTGCCATACGGCACGTGCTGCGCGCGTAGAGAAGGTAGATTGCTATGATAACAAACATGGCAATTTTTTATTTATATACAGATATGATGAAAAAAACTATCTTTTTTGCTTATGCACTCTTTGCCTGCCTTGCTTTGCATGCTCAGGAAAACGAACCCTATACTATCCTTCTGCAGGATGCCTATTGGAACTTCGACAGTTACGACAATACCAAGATGAACTGCACCTCCGAATTGCATTTGGTGCCCCAGAACTGGATTGTAGGAAACGGCGGAACGTCTAAAAATGCGGCGGCGTACATCCCCTTTATCTATCCGGTGTCCACGGCAACAACACCCGACCAGGGCTATGATGGCAGGCTCTGTATCCGTATCTACGATAACAGCACCGTACAGCGCACCCCGGGCTTTGCTGTCCTGCCTCTCATTACCGATGCGGTCTATGACACCCTGGCGCTGACCTTCTACGGACGCGGTGAGGTAGAGCAGAGTAATACCGGTATGCCGTATCATCGCCGCCTTTGCATTGGCTACATCACCCAGCTCGATGACACCCTCAAGGCGAATTTCAAGACCAACGTCATCCTCTTCCGCGACACGGTGATGCCTTCCGTTAGCGCGTATTCCTTTATCTCGATTCCGCTGCGCGGCGTACCCGCCGGTGCCCGTATCGCACTCTATAACGATGAGATCTATCCGGACAACGACCATAAGTTCTGCAACAGCGTGCTGCTCGATAACATCGCCTTTGTCGGAACCGGCGAACCCCTTAATCCCGGCGAAACGACCGCGATTGAGGCACCCCAAGGCAGCCGCGAACAAGCAGCCAAGAAGATTCTGCGAAATGGTCAGCTCTTCCTGCTGCAACCGGACGGAAGCATCCTAACACCTACCGGTCAACGCATCCGTTAAAACGCTTAACGCATCCGTTGATACGCTATAAAACCAAAGGTTGAGTAATAGACTCTGCCTCTAATCAGATTTAAGTTGTTGGGCACATCCCCGCCGAGAGGTGGGGATGTGTTTTTTTCTCCCTCAATGAGTGCTCTTTTTTGTGAAAATCTCCCTCAATGAGTGCTTTTTTGATAAAAATATTTGCAGATACCAAAAAAAAGTAGTACCTTTGCAGCGGAAAACGTAAATAGGTACTGCTATGATAGACAATTCACTTATCGCATATCAAAACGAACAGTTACGCCAAACGCCGAAAATGTTTCATCGGTATATGTATGACCGGCTGCCGTGGGAGGCTCGGATGTTCGGGTTGGTCGGTCCGCGCGGCGTGGGTAAATCCACGCTCATGTTACAGCATTTAGCGGATAGTCCCGATCGTGAGCGAAGTCTGTATATATCTGCCGACACGATGTATTTAACATCGCATACGCTTGTGGAATTGGCGGATTCGTTTGTTAAATACAACGGCGTGCGTTTGTATATCGATGAGGTGCACAAATACAAGAATTGGTCGCGCGAACTGAAACAAATCTACGATACCCACGAGTCGCTCCGCGTGGTCTTCACCGGCTCATCCATTTTGGATATCATCGAAGGTGAGGCGGATTTGAGTCGCCGCGCGCCCATTTATCACATGCAGGGCTTAAGTTTCCGCGAGTATCTGGCATTGTTTCATCAAATTGATTTACCCGTTTACTCCTTGGAGCAGGTTCTCAAACACGAAGAAGCAGCTATATTGAGCAAGTTAGAACATCCGCTGATCTATTTTAAGCAGTATCTTCAAACCGGCTATTATCCCTTTAGCAACGAAACGGACTTTGCCTTGCGTATCGAGCAGATTGTGCGTCAGACCATAGAATCGGATATATCCCAATATGCGGATCTCAAAGCATCTACGGCGCGCAAGTTGATACAACTCATGGGCGTCATATCGGCTATCTCACCCATGAAACCCAATGCCGATAGTCTCTCGCAAGAGGTCGGCGTCAGCAAGAATAATATTCCGGATTATATGGTTTATCTGGAGAAAGCCGGCATGATTGGTCAACTGCGAGACGACACGGGCGGGCTGCGAGGGCTTGGCAAAGTAGAGAAGGTCTATATTGACAACCCAAACCTAATGACGGTTCTGGCCTACGGCAATCCCGATATGGGTAACCTGCGTGAGACGTTCTTCTATAACCAGATGCGTGTCAATAACAAGGTCTTTTCTTCACGCGTCTCGGATTTCACGATTGGCGATTATACGTTTGAAATCGGAGGCAGAAAGAAAGGCCAAAAGCAGGTTGAGAATATACCCAACGGCATAGTTGTAAAGGATGATATTGAGTACGGCTCATTCAATACGGTTCCTCTTTGGGCTTTTGGCCTGAATTACTAAGTTCGCTAACTCTTGCCTCTGCGGCTGCATTACTGCGGCAAATCCACCAATTTGTTGACAATGGCGTAGATGGTCAGACCGGCAATAGAATGGATGTTGAGTTTGGCGGTGATATGCTTGCGGTGCGTGACTACCGTGTGCATCGAGATACAGAGCACGTCGGCTATCTCCTTGTTACTCAGCCCGCGCACCACCTGAATAAGCACATCGCGTTCCCGCTCACTCAGCTCTCCGCTCTCTGCCGAAGGCCGGTTCTCCTTCTTCTTTCTATCGCCTTTACCCGTTAGGGTGGGGCGCAAAATATCATCCTCTATGGCACAATGGTCCGCAAAATCTTGCTCCGTGTGCCATAGATCACTCATGACGCTGATGAGATGATACGTTATTTGCGACTTGAAATGCGTGAGTTGCGATTGTTCCTTTGCCTCCGGCGAGGGGTAATACTTGATGATAAGACTTTTGATCTCCGCTAACTTGTCGGTAATGCGTCTGTCGTCGTGTTCGTGTTCATCAAAGCGTCCGGCGTTCTCGTGTTCGATATGCGTGCGAATCTCCTCTACAAACTCATCGTAGCAGCGCAGAATCAGCCCGGGTATCCGTGTGGTGGGGTCTGCCGGTATAATAGCCTCTATGAGCGAACGGCGTAGTAACGGCAGGCGGAATTCCAGGAAATAGGTGTGCGCATTATGCAGAAACCGTTGCAGGGTAGGTATATCGATTTCATCCGGCTGCGGACGTTGTTTGTACACCTTATAATTGACGACCGCTAAGAAGGTAGGTGTGTGCACCCCGTGCGATGCGCATACCTGTTGTATCGTCTGTTCACCGACACCCATCTCCAGCCCGAAACGGCTGATAATCTGAATGGCATCTTCTTCATGTGCCATCAAATCGCATATCTTATCCGTGCTTTTGTACATAGTTTTACCCTCAAAAAACGCTGCAAAATTACAAAAAATATTGCACATGAGCAATAGCAGAATGTGAAATCACTACAAATTGGGATTGCCCATATGGAAAAAAAGTACTAATTTTGTACTGTGTTTTTATAAGGAAAAAATGCGTATGAATAGACATGTAATGCTTGCGATAATGCTGTTTTTGGGCACTTTTACTGTTTGGGCTGAAGACTCCATTCGGGTGAGTGCTGCCGACCTGCATGATCTCCTGGAACGAGTAGAGAGGCTCGAACAGGCGCAGAAGCATACCAACAAATTAGGATATGACTCCATCGATGCCGTTTCGGGGGCCTCGAAGCCTATGCCCAAAGATACCGTTACGGACCAACCCCCTACGACCAACGACCATCAGCGCCGTTTCTACATCGGCGGCTACGGTGAGGTTACTGCCAAACATTGTTGGTTCAGTAACAGCTACTTGCGTTATGGTAAGAACCCCGAGAAATACGCCAACGACCATTTCGGCGAGTTCGACCTGCCGCATGTGGTCATCTACCTCGGCTACGACTTCGGCCGCGGCTGGAGTGTATCTACTGAGATTGAGTTTGAGCATGGCGGTACCGAATCGGCGGTGGAGATTGAGGAAGAAGAAGGCGGCGAATACGAAGCCGAGATAGAGCGCGGCGGCGAAGTGGCTCTTGAGCAGTTCTGGCTCCAGAAGGAGTTCAACCGCTATGCCATCCTGCGAGCCGGTATGCAGGTCGTTCCCGTCGGTGCACTCAACGCCCACCACGAGTCAACCGAGTATTTCGGCGTCTATCGCAACGAGGGCGAGTTTACCATCCTGCCCTCCACCTGGCACGAAGTATCGCTGACCTTTATGGGTTCTACCCCCAACGGATGGCACTACCAAGCTATGTTCCTGCCGGGTCTCGATAGCGACCGTTTTAACCGCAAGAACTGGATCAAACCCGGTACCGGTAGCCCCTATGAATTCAAACTGGCTAATGTCTTTGCCGGTGCCGCACGGGTGGATTATACCGGCGTAGAAGGTTTGCGTTTATCGCTCTCGGCGTACTGCGGAAACTCATTCCGCAACACGCTCAGCAAGACCAATGCCGAACTGGATGCCGGTGCCTACAAGGATGTGAAGGGGACGGTCACTATAGGTAGTTTTGATTTTGCCTATAAAGGCTATGGCATCGTCGCCCGCGGTAGCGCTACCTACGGACATCTCAGCGACGCTGCGGCCATCACGCAATATAATATAGGTATGCGCAAAGGCTCGGTCAGCAGCAAACAATGGGTAGCCAGCGATGCACTCGCGGCAGGAATCGAAATAGGCTATGATTTCTTCTCACTCAGCCCGAAACTCACAGGCCGGAATCAAGCCTTTTACCTCTTTGGCCGGTATGACTACTACGACTCCATGTTCCGCTACGACACCAAGCCTACCGATATGTACGCTTGGTGCGGACGCCATCGGGCGGCTGTCGGCATCAATTATTTCCCCATCCGGCAGATTGGTATCAAGGCTGAGTTCTCATACGGCATACTCAAGCCCGGCACCAGGGCCGACGGTACGCGCGGCAAACTCTATAACGACGAACCCCAGCTCGCTGTGGGTATCGTGTATGCCGGATTTTATCAGTTATAGTTGAGAGTTTAGAGTTGAGTGTTGAGTGAAGTTGAGAGTTGAAAGTTGAGAGTTGAGTGTTGAGTGAAGTTGAGAGTTTAGAGTTGAGTGTTGAGTGAAGTTGAAAGTTGAGAGTTTAGAGTTGAGTGAAGTTGAAAGTTTAAAGTTAAAAGTATATAGATTATGAAAAAGAAAATGCTTTTATTTGCCGCATGCCTCCTTGTACTGGTAGCATGCGAGAAGAAGGGGGATGAATCTGTTTCCTCCGACAAAGAAACGGCGCTGAAAGAGGCCGTCACACCTTATGTCAGTAACACCGTCATCGCCACCTACAGCCATATGGCCGATGAGGGACTTGTGCTGCACGAGCAATGCCAACAAATCCTTGCGGCGCAGGAGGCTGAGCAGGATTACTCGGCGTTGATAAAGCAGGCGCAGACATCTTGGCGTGCCATGCGCAAGTACTGGGAGCAGAGCGAAGCCTTCCTCTACGGCCCTGCATCCGCGCATAACATCGACCCGCATATTGACAGTTGGCCCTTGGATTTCAATGCCATGAATGCCCTACTGCACGATCCCGACCGAATGGCTACCATCGAGCAAGAAGGCGGTGCTTATGTGGGTGACAAACTCGGTTATGCGCTTAAGGGCTTCCATGCCGCCGAGTACCTCCTGTTCACCAAGACAACGCTCACACACGCTGAGGCCGTTTATCTCTTAGGTATCGTCGAAGACCTGGTGCAGCAAGCCATCCTCTTGGAGTACTGCTGGGCCGACGAGGTTAGTACCGACAAGATGCAGATGCTGACCGATGGCGATGTAGAGCCTTACGAAGACAAGTACGGCTGGCAGATGATGAATGCCGGTCAGGCGGGTTCGGTCTATAAGACCTACCAGGAGGCGGCCGAAGAGATCATCGCCGGCTGTGTGGATATCGCCGGTGAGGTAGCAGAACTGAAGATGGGTAACCCCTATCTCAGTTCCACCGATGAGCAACGCGAATACATCGAGTCGCCCTATAGCTGCACCTCTACCATCGACTTCGCTGATAATATTCGTTCCATCGAGCATGCCTACCGCGGTGCCCAAGCCGGTGACCACTCCATATCCAACTATGTGTACCGCCAGAACCCCACGCTGGATACCAACGTGCGGACTGCCATTAGCGATGCCATCACGGCTATTGAGGCTATTCAGGATTTCGAGACCTCGGCGCAGAATAATCCGCAGGTGAAAAACGCCATGGATAAAGTAGCAGCTCTGGAAGAACTGTTGTCAAAAGAGGTGCTGCCCCTCCTGTCGAAATGAATAATGATTAATGATTAATGATTAATGAATAATGAATAATGAATAGTTTGATATGAGAAAGCAATTTTTTTTGATGGCTCTTGCTACCGTTGCCCTCGTTGCTTGTAAGCCCAACGATGGCGGCGGTCAGGAGCCGCAACCCTCACTCCCCGATTGGTACTACACGGGGGGTGAGTTAGGTACAACGACCAACACGTCGTCTATGACGTTCCGTCAGCCCACGCCGGCTACCGAGAATGCCGGACTCGGAACCCTCTTTGCACAAGGCGATCAGATTGCCGAGAAACCCTTTGTGACCAACGAAACGGGCCGCCAGCATGGCTTAGGCCCTGTCTATGTGCGCGCCTCCTGCCAGCATTGCCACCCCAACTACAGCCACGGTACATCCGTTCCCGAGGGTGTGTACAATGCCGCCGAAGTGGGCAATGGTACACTGCTGGTGGTCATCAACCCCGAGACGCAGGCCTATGTGCCCTGGTTGGCAGGTATGCCCCAACTATTTGGTGCAGACCCCTTCAAGGCACCCCTGGATCCCGACCAGATAACGGTCAACTGGAAAAACGCTACCGACGAACACGGCAACCGCTTCCCCGATGGCGAGACATACGAACTGCGTTACCCCGAGGTACATATGCCCAATACCGCCGTTTATGTCTATAACCAAGGCTACCGCGACCCCGATGGCTTGCTCGAAACCGAGACGTACGAAGTCAAACTGGAGAACACCATTGGTGTCTATGGTTCGGGACTCTTAGACGCTATCACCGATGCCGATATTATCGCCCAGTACGAGAAAGAGGCTGCCGATGGCAAACTGCAGAACGGACTTAATCCCGCCTTCTGGAATGGCTCCTTCCAGGAAACCGGCTACTACAAGAACGACCCCAAATGGGGACCCAAACGCTTTACCTATGCCCTCACACGTGGCCCTATCATGGATGCCGCCGGCGCCAATGCCATCTGGAACATCACCAATGTAACCCGCTCTGACCGCCAATACCACTACCTCGACCTCAATGGCACCATCTATGCCCAATATGCCAGCCGCGACCCCGAGGTACAAGATCAGTTTGGCACCGAACAGGAGATATACGACTACCTCACGAGCAAAACCCTTCCCGCAGAGATGACCGACGACGAGTTCACACAGGTCATGGTTTGGCACCGCGGCTTAGCGGTTCCCGCTGCGCGTGACGTGAATGATAGCGCTGTCTTGCGCGGCAAGGAACTCTTTACGCAGATTGGCTGCGACTACTGCCACCGTCCTACGTGGACTACCGGCTCCGACGAGGTGCGCGACCCGAACAACTTCCCCGTCACCGCCCAAATGCCGCGTTACCCCAACCAGAAGATCTGGCCCTATACCGATATGATTCAGCACAAACTCTGCATGGTCAACGACATCCGTACCGGTTGGTGCCGTACGACACCGCTTTGGGGACGCGGACTCCACCGCAAGGCCACCGGCGATGCCTACGAGGCGCGCATGCACGACACCCGCGCACGCAACGTCATCGAAGCCATCATGTGGCATGGCTATAGCAGTCAGAGCGACGCCTACTGGCCTACGCAGCAGTTCTACAAACTCGATAAGAAAGACCGCGATGCCGTCGTCGCCTTCATCAATGCCATCTAACAGATGCTGAATCATAAGTGGACAAACGGCAAATGGCTTCACACCGCCCTGGGAATTATTGTCCTCGGGGCGTGTGTGACGCACTTCTTTGGCGAGCAGGGCGAGATACACCTCCGTGCCGATAAGGCGGAAACTATTCGCCTACAACGCCGAACTTTCTTACCTTTCGATAGGGGGCAGGAGGAATTCAACCAACGACAAATAACACTCTTCCTCTGGGATTTTCAGGTTATCAGTGACGCAGAAGGCAACCCCGTGGATTATATCACAGCGTTGCGTCTGCTGGATCGTGGCGCCGGCAACAACCCATCGGCTACTGCCAATGGTCAATTGCCCGTTGGCGAAGGCACGATCCGCATGAACAAACCCCTCAAGTATCACGGCTGGCGTTTCTGCCAGTCTGACTATGACAGCGACCAGATGGGTGTCGTGCTCGCCTACAACTACGACCCCTGGGGCATCGCTATCACCTATACCGGTTATGCCCTGCTCTTGATAGCTATGATTGGCTTCTTTTTTCAGAAAAACACCCGTTTCCGCGCACTTCTGAAAAAACAGCATGTATGGCTGATGACGGGCTTGGGCGTTATGGCGGTGGTGTTGGCCATCATTATGACCAAGGTCGTCACACCCAAACCGCCGCTGCAGCCTGTTCTACAAACACCCCTGTTGGGTATTCACGTATCGGTCATTATGTTGGCATATACGCTCTTTGCCGTAATTGCCATCTTGGGCATCGTGGGGCTCTGTAGCAAAAAGATGTCGGCTGTCAACTATCAATTATCAACTATCCTCCTCTATCCCGCGGAGTTCTGCCTGACTGCCGGTATCTTCATCGGTGCTGTGTGGGCGAATATGTCGTGGGGGCGCTACTGGGGCTGGGACCCCAAGGAAACCTGGGCGCTCATCACCATGCTCGTCTATGCCGCTCTGCTTCATTGGCCCGTTATTATCCGTTCTGTAACGCGTCGTGCAAACACACCCTCTGCAGACTATCCTGCGAACACCTCCCCCGCCGGCTATACTGCAAACGAGCGTGCTGCCAAGCTCTTTCATGTTTTCAGTATTGTTGCTTTTTTCTTTGTGCTCTTTACCTATTTCGGTGTTTCTTACCTCTTAGGCGGCCTGCATTCCTACGCCTAATTAGTGAACCGGTGTTCAAGTGAACTGGTGTACTAGTGTTCTAGTGTACTAGTTTTTTTTGGTGTACTTGTTTGGTACCTGATTTTGTCATTTTTTTTGCGAAAAAATGAACAATCGTATATGTATTTTTGCCAAAATTTGCTATAAATTGTCCACATTATTAAAAATAGTACATTTTTTCACAAGCAAATATTTTGCCATGTAAAAAAAAAGACGTACCTTTGCACGTTTTTTTGAAAAACAGGCTAAAAACGAATATTAATAGATAGAAGAATAGAAAATAGAATGAGAAAAATTTACGCATTATTGGTATGTGTCGCCGTATGCCAGTTGCTATCGGCGGAGATATTAAGAGGTACCATTACAGACGCTTTCACGCGCGAACCCCTAATAGGTGTAACGATACTGAATACCGACAATAATACCGGAACGGTAACGGACGAGAATGGTCAGTACGAGTTAGACGTGCAGTCGGTACCCGCCCATATTCGCTTTTCGTACGTCGGTTATCAGACGGAAGACAAGACGCTGAAGAGTATTCCGGGCCATTTGAATGTGGCGATGCAAGGCGATAATGAGATTCTGGAAGAGGTCGTTGTATCTGCGGGTCGTTTTGAACAGCGCATGACGGATGTGACGGTCAGCATGGAGTTGCTGAAGCCGGAGGCGATCCGTTCGCAAGCGCCGACCGACCTATCGTCGTCGCTACAGACGCTGCCGGGCGTGGAGATTATCGACAAACAACCCAGTATCCGCGGTGGTGGCGGTTGGACGTACAGCGTGGGTTCGCGTTGTCAGGTGCTGCTGGACGGTATGACGGTGCTGAATCCGAAGACGGGCGAGATAAACTGGAACAACCTGCCGCTGGAGAACATAGCTCAGGTGGAGGTTATCAAGGGTGCATCATCGGTGCTGTACGGTTCGTCGGCGCTGAACGGTGTTATCAACGTGCGCACGCAGCGTCCGGGTCTGACGCCTGAGACACATGTGAGCGGCTACGTAGGCATCTACGACAACTACAAGAACTACGCGTACACAGGCGCGCGCCTGCCTTTGTATTATGGTGCCGAGGCATCGCATTCGCGTCGTGTGGGTGACTTCGATGTGACGGGTGCCATCAGCGGTTTCAAGGATGAGGGCTACCGTCAGCAGAGCTTCAACGACCGCGTCCGCCTGAGCGGTAACTTCACCTATCACGCTCCGATGCCCGATAACCAATACATGACGATGGGTGCCAACGTAAACTACGTGGGCAACCGCTATGGTGACTTCTTCATCTGGCGGAGTCCGAAAGACCCCATTCATCCGTCACCGCTGACGAATATGGGTCGCAAGGAGCACAACTTCAATATCGACCCGTTCTTCAACTACGACGACACGGAGCGTGGTATCTCGCACAAGGTTCGCGCGCGGTTCTATATGACCGCAGACAACCTGACGACGCCTTCGGCCGTCATGAGTACCGAAGACCTGCTGAAATGGGGTGCTACGAGTTTTGATTTTGACAAGATAAAAGGGTATTACGACAAGGTAAAAGGCTATATGGACGGCGGCGCATCGCTGCAAGATGCGCTGTTGGTGACATTCAGCGACGTAGCGATACCCTTCAAGAACGAACAATGGTTAGACGCCGTGGTTAACGGTATTGACTTGGTCAAGAACGGCTTGGGCTACACAGGCACGGTCAGCGAGCTGCAAGACGCTGCAGCATACGCATTGGCGCTGCTGGCGAGTGACGCACCGACGAAGCCGGAGCTGACCTACAACGGGTACATCGATTACCAGTTTGCCAAACAATGGAAGTCGGGCGTACGTCTGACGACGGGTATCAACTGGAATCACATCACCAATACCGCCAACATCACCGGCACGCACCATACTGACAATCTGGCGGCGTATATCCAGTACGACCACCGTATTGCAGACCGTCTGTCGCTATCGGCGGGTATGCGTCTGGAGTACTACCGCATGGATAACAGCTATAAGGAAGCCAATATCCAAATTGGCAAATGGTTGTGCCCGGTTCGTCCGGTATTCCGCGCGGGTCTGAACTGGGAGATCTATAAAGCCGGTTTCCTCAGAGCCAGTTTCGGTCAGGGTTATCGTAACCCGTCAATCACGGAGAAGTTCGCGCGTAAGGACATCGGCGGCGTGGGTGTTTATCCCAATCATGACGTCAAACCCGAGAGCGGCTATAACGCCGAGTTGGGCTACAAACAGTTGTATAAGTTCGGACCGGTATCGGGCGTAATCGATGTGGCGGGTTTCTACACGGAGTACAAGGATATGATTGAGTACCGCTTTGGTCTGTTCCGCAACTCGGACTACTCGATGATCAACTCCATCTACGACGTGCTGGACGAGGCGCAGACGATGATAGACGGCATCAAGGCGACCAAATCGCTGAGCGGTGCGGGTATCGGCATCGGTGCGCAGTTTGTGAACGTCAGCCACGCCCGCATCTATGGCGCGGAGGTGAGCACAACGGGTAAGGTGGATATTCGGATGGATATGACGCTGAATTACGTCATCGGTTATACCTTCACGGAGCCGGAGGATATGGACTACAAGAAACGTATCGAGGAGGAGAAGGACTACACCGACCCGCTGCAGATGAAGAATAAATCGAACGACAGCAAGTACCTGAAATACAGAAACAAACACTCGTTCAAGACCACCATTGACTACACGTACCGCTGGTTATCGTTAGGCGTGAATATGGCCTACAAGAGCAAGATTCTGGCTGTGGACTACATCATGGTGGACGAACGTGAGAAGCCGGAAAAAGACCTGATGGACTATGCCCGCATGTTTATCTTCGGCTACGAGGACGGTATGTCGCTGCACGACTACTGGATGGAGCACAACAAGGGTATCTTCACGATGGATCTGCGTTGCGCCGTTAGGCTGAAAGAGCGTGCTGAGGTGCAGTTTATCATCAACAACCTGCTCAACACCGAGTACAGTTACCGCCCCATGGCACTGGCTGCACCGCGTACGTTTGTATGCAGACTGAATCTCAATCTGTGATTGAGAAATGGAAAATGGATAATGGAAAATGAAAAATGGAAGGGTGAATGGTATGAAAAGAATATTTACTGCTATCTGTATCCTGCTGGCGATGAGTGTGCAGGCCGTCACAGTCAATGACGCAGCGGGAGCGTTCAAAGGAACGCTGAAAGTCGGCAATCAGACTTATTCGAACAAAGAGGTCTATGTGCTGCCCGGTACGACAAACAACGCCGTGACGATTGTGCTGCCCGGTGTAGCCTTCAGCAGCAAGAATGCGGATCTGGTACTGGTGGATATGACCCTGAACAGTAACGGTAAGTTGGCCATCGGTCACGCAGATACGTACGTTCAACAAATCAGTTCGTCGTCGGTTTCGGCGTCATCAATGTCGTTCAACTTCAAAATAACCACTCCGTCGTTGCCGCAAGTTACCACCGTGACCTTTAGCGGCAGTAAGGTTTCCGACCAGAATTATGCCATTACGAACGGTGGCTTTGAGGGCAGTTGGAGCAATAACGAAGCACAAGGCTGGCACTCGTTCTATACAGCAACCGGTTCTTTCGCCGGCACGGCGAGAAACTCTACGCAGTTTACGCAAGCCACGGATGTACGTCCGGGTTCGGCAGGTTCGCACAGCGCACTCATACAATCCAAGTATATCGTTGGTGCCAAAGCCAATGGTAACTGCACCAACGGTCAGATTAACGCCGGTTCGATGACCGCCAATGATCCGTCGGGCAACTACAACTTCTCCGACCCGTCGAACAGCGGGTACAATACGAAGTTTGTCGGTAACCCGGACTCCATCATCTTCTGGGCAAAATATATTCCCGCGGATGAGAGTCCTTCAAACTCGGTCAACAAGGCACGTATGCATACGGTCATTACCACCAATGCCCGCTATCAGGATCCGGAAGCCAGCAGCTATGCTTCGGTGAAAGTAGCGGAGGCGACTGTGAACTATTCCGCCACCTCATCGATGGGTTGGCAGCGTCTGTCGGTTCCCTTCACGTATTCTTCGCTGGATCCGACTTCAGCAGCGTATATGTTGGTTACCTTTACGACCAACCAGACGCCGGGCGCCGGAACGACAAGCCGCAGTAAGGTGGACAAAATCTACCTGGACGATGTTGAGATGGTCTATAACCACAGCCTGACATCGCTGAAGATGAACGGTTCGCGGATAACGTTCCAAAACGGGCAAGCGCAAAGCACGCAGATCTTTAGTGATCAGGACTATAGTTTTGCTGCCACCTCGAATGGTAAAGCTGCCAAGACGTTCATCGGCTACGATGCCAGTACATACCGTGTGCATGTCTATGTGGTAGGCCACAACTACTCGCAAGCGCGCGCGTACTCCTTATATACCTTGCAGATGGCAGAACCCATCCGCGACACCGAATATGCCTACGCAGCCTCGACTTGCGATAACGAGCCGTATTCGGATAATCTGTTCCATGACTTGACTCAGTCAGGTGTTTATACGACCACGATTCCGAACACCCAAGGCGGTGACTCGCTCATCACGCTGACGCTGACGGTGAAGCCGACTTATGCTTACGCTGCAACGGGAACAATGAAGATGAACGAGACCTATAACTGGCGCGGAAAGACCTATCAGAATCTATTGCCGGGTGTCTATAACTATGCTGATTCGCTCCGTACGAAAGCGGGCTGCGACTCCGTATATACGCTGACGCTGACGGTAGAGGCGATACCCTACTACTACGAAGAAAGCACTACCGTTTGCCGGAACGAGGAAAGCGAGTGGCACCGGAAAACGCTGAATACGACGGAGGCCGGTACGTTCACGGTGTATGACTCACTGGTATCGATGTACGGCAAAGACTCCGTCTATAAGCTGACGCTGAACGTGCTGCCCACCTATACCGTGCATACCGATGCGACGATCAAGATGAACGAGTCGTACACCTGGCGTGGGCAGAGCTATGAGGATCTGACTCCGGGCGTACATAACTATGTTGACTCGCTCCGGACCAACGCCGGCTGCGACTCTATACTGACGCTGACGCTGATAGTTCAGTCGATAGGTTACCTGTTTGAAGAAGCGATGAGTGCCTGCCGCAATGAAGCGGTCGAATGGCATCAGCAAATGCTGAATACAACGGAAGTAGGCACGTTCACGGTCTATGACTCGCTGGTATCGAAGTATGGCAAAGACTCTGTCTATAAGCTGACGCTGAGCGTTCACCCCACCTATCTGTTCACGGAAGAGAGATACGTCAACGAAGCGAACTTAGTATGGCGTGGTAAGACAATACAAGACCTGCCTCGACGCGAAGAACCGTATCTGATCTACGACTCGCTGACCAGCCAATACGGTTGCGACTCGGTCTATATGCTGCGCCTGCATGTATCGGATATACCCATTACCTATGGCAGCTATACCAACGAATGCTGCGAAGGCGAGTTTATCCTGTTCGACGGCGTGGAGTACAGAACATCGTTTGATGACGATGTACGCGTCTCGGCGCGCAACGTGTACGGCGGTGACTCGATCGTGCATGTGACCATTACCGTCTTCCCATCGTATTATATAGAGGACTCGATGACCATCATCGTAGGAGAGCATATTCAGTGGGAGTATTATGACTTGGGGCAGTTCCCGATCGGTTCTACCACGCTGCAGGCGGAATATTGGTCTGATGACTACTGCGACTCTATCCGCGTACTGCACCTAACTATTGAGCCCCGACCGATTGCCACAGGCATTACGCACACCGGCTCGGATAAACAGGTAGCCCGCAAGGTGCTCTATAACGGACGTATCTATATCATCCGTAAAGACGAAAAGATATATGATATTATAGGAAACGCAATACAATAAAATAAATAGTAAAACAACAAAAGTATGAAAAAAATTTTCACAATCATCGCTGCCGCACTCATGATGTCGGCACAAGTATTTGCAGTCACCACGAAGGATGTCTGCGGCCAATTTAAGGGATTCCTACAGATTGGATGGGATCCTTATCCTGACAAAGTTATCTATCTGCTTCCGGGCGCAACGGAGAACACCGTTACGTTTGTACTGCCCGATTTTACTTTTGGATCCGGCAAGTTAGGCAACATCGTGTTAACGAATCTGGCCGTAGATGCGACTGGCAAGCTCTCAATGGAGCCTACGACCATGTATCTGGACACTCTGGAGTTGCGTGCACAGATTGCGGTATTGGAGTCGTATTTTGATGACTATGACAGCACCACGTATTATTCCGTTTTGTCGCCCGAAAGAGCACAAGTGACCTTATCCATCGGCGCCCCGACATTGGCGGAAGATATTATCGTTACGTTCGATGGTGCTGTAGTAAGCGGTCATAACTACGCTTTGCCGAACGGCGGTTTCGAAGGCAATTGGACCAATGGCGAGCCCGCCGGTTGGCACTCGTTCAACTCGGCTACCGGCCTGCTGGTAGATTTTGTCAAAGGTACCGACCAGTTCAAGCAATCAACCGTAGTTCGTCCCGGCACAAAAGGCAACTATAGCGCCCTGATATCTGCCAAGATGGCTGCAAATGTACCGGCAAACGGTAACTGCACGAACGGCCAGATTAACGCCGGCTCGATGACAGCTGACGCTGCTGCAGACAACTACAACTTCTCCGATCCTACGAATGATGGCTTCAACACGCCGTTCAACGGTCGTCCGGACTCGATTGCATTCTGGGTAAAATACCAGCCTGCCGACAAGAACCCCGCCAACGAGGTCAACAAGGCACGTATGCATACGGTCATTACCACCAATGCCCGCTACCAGGATCCGGAGGCAACTGACTATTCGGAAGTCAAAGTGGCAACCGCCGCTATCAACTATGCCGCTACGTCTGATATGGGTTGGCAGCGTATCGCTGTGCCCTTCAACTACATTGACATCGAACGTGAACCTGCTTACATCCTCACCACCTTCACGACCAACCAGGTACCCGCCGGCGGTTCGTCATCGAGAGGTAAGATGGATTCGCTGTATCTGGATGATGTAGAGCTGATTTACAACAAGACGCTGACTTCGTTCTCGATTAACGCTGATGAGTTGCTCTTCAACGAGCATATCGCAAGCGTAGAAGAGACCTATTGCGACAGTTGCGCGGACTATATCGCAGCCGCTCAGGGTGTTTCGACGCAGACCTTTATCGGCTTTGATGCTACCCATAAGTGCATTCATGTATATGTCATTGCCGATGATTTTGCACAGTCGGGCGCTTACCAGATGTACCGTATTGAGTTCAGCGACAGCGAGACCGATGACCTCGACCCCATTGTGGAAGGCATCGAGAACGTGCAGATGAATACCATCGACAGCGAGAAAGTGCTCATCAATGGCCAACTGTTCATCCGTCGTGGCGATATGTGGTTCAATGCTGCCGGCGTGAGAGTGATGTGATTTACAATTTAAGATTTAAAATTTAAAATTTAAAATTAGAGAAATCCTCGGTTTGGGGATTTCTCTTTTTTTGTGTGTTATACTCCGATACGATTATTAAGAATCAGTTACAACCTATTATCAAAAACACACGCGCGTATGTAAAAAATTTGCGTATATTAAATAATTTTATTAATTTTGCACACTATTTTGGGGATATACAGAAACGATTCTTATGATTCATCTTAAAAATCGTATATTTTGTAAACTCCAAATAGCAAAAAAAAGTAACAAATAAATAGTGTAATATAAGACATGAAAAAACTTAACATTCTGACGCAAATTATTTTATTTGCAACCCTCTTAGCCTCTCCTGCATCCTATGCGCAAGAGCACTTGCCCCTATCCGGGAAATCCTACACCATTGGTAATGGAAGTGCCACCGACTGGACGCACAAATATGAGACCTTGTCGTTTGCCGGCATACCGGATAAACTATCGTTTAACTATGCCTATATTTATACGGCGCAGTCCAACATCGGTAACCCGACGCTGAATTTCTCCAGCCTATCGGCTTTTGCGCAAGCTATTTTAGGAATAGGTGGCTACAGCGATGCGCGCAAAGGTGTGGGCAACACGCATATGCTCTATATCGAAGAGAGTGCGGACGGAACGAACTGGACAACGATCTGGACCAATGATGATGCCACGGATAAAAACAGCCATCCGTCCGGTGATATTCAGCTGCAGAAATCGACACGTTATGTCCGTTTCCACCACTCGTGTAACTTCAAAAACTCGTACACCGACATCCGCATTACGGAGTTGAAGTATCTGGAGGACCCGGATCCTGCACAGGTGGATTTCGGTACTGCAGTCATCAATACGGGCGAGGTGACCAAGACATCGTTGCTGAACTGGTGTAACATTGCTCCGCTGACTGTCAGCAGTTCCAACCCGCGCTTTACGGTTAGTCCTACCGGTTTCGGTGCGATAGATACCTATGGTTCACAGGTTCTCGACATCGCCTACACGCATACCAATGAAGCCGGTAGCCACGAAGGTGACATCACCATCACCAACGGCACATACACCAAGACGATTCATGTGACGGCTACTACGACCAAGCGTCCGCAGACCATCACCTGGAATACGGATCTGGCTTCTACGGGCTTTGCCATGAATATCGGAGAACAATATCCCGACTACGGAGCCGTGCCGGAGATAGCAACCGCTACCAGCGGAGGACGTATTACCTATACATCGGATAACCCGCAGCTAATAGAGGTGATAGCCGATACCGCATTGTTAGCCAAGGCGGTAGGCACCGTAAATATCACGGCTTACCAAGCCGGCGATGGTGAATATCAGGCCATAAGCGACACCAAGGCATTTATCGTAACTCCGCTGCAGAAGCAGTCCATTATTTGGGACCAGAATCTCTATGGGCTTCTTACGACCAGCGATCCTATCGTGCTGACGGCAACGGCCACCAGCGGCGGAGCGATTGTCTATACCTCTGCTGACGAAAGCGTAGTGACGGTTAACGGTAATGTGCTGACAGTCGTAGGTGAAGGTGAGACGTATGTTACCGCTACCCAAGCCGGATTTGTGGATGCAAACGAGATTGAATGGCTTGCCGTGTCGCAAAATAACTATGTGGTTGTCCGCAATCCGGCTTCGCAATGTAATGGCATGGCTCTTTCGCAAAGCACTCTGACACTGAATGGCAGTAAGAGAAGCCAGGATTATAACTTATCCGGCATTCCGGCCACACTGACCTTTACTGCCAAACATGGCACCAAGAATACCAGCTCGTGGGGTAGTGCGACGTATTCCGCCCTGATCGTAGAGCAGTATGCGTACATCAATAATCTATGGGATTGGCACCAGGTATATAACCAAGTAGTGGGAACCGGCGATACGCAATCCGGCAATATTACCCTGGACGAGACGACTACGAAGCTGCGTTTCCGTACCCTGGAGACCGGTACCGACCATACTATCAGCAACATCCGCGTTACGCGCAGTAAATTCATGCGTTCGGACGTAACGGAAATCGATGAAAACATTGAGGCGAATGCCACCTGGCAAAAGACCATTACCATCAGTCACTCCAATATCGACCTGATGACCGTGATGAGCAGCCAGGGAATCATGGATATCAATGTCAACACCCTGGGCGAAGGATGCGATGACTACAGCGATGACGCCTTTACCGTATCGTTCACGCCGACCGAGAAATATATCGAGTATCTCGATACTATCATCGTTACCGACCAGAAAGCTCAGCCGACGGTTATTGAGATTCCCGTGCGTCTGTATTCGCAGGGCTTGAACCAAGTCATCAATGACTTCCAGTTGCCGGCATCCTGCCTGACGACCGACACCATAGCGCCTTTCCACGCTACGGCAACAAGCGGTCTGGAGGTTGTTTACCTCAGTTCGGACAGCAGCATCGCTTACGTGGACGAGAACAAGCAGCTGATCATCCTGGCAGCCGGCACGGTTACTATCACCGCTTATCAGGCAGGCGACGCCCGTTATGAAGCTGCATCGGATGCCAAGACCATCACGATTCAACTTACGCCGACAACGATTCAAACGGCACCAACGGCTTCGCAGATAGCAGCCGGACAAGCCTTAGCAGACTCTAAACTCACGGGCGGTGTGGCCTCGGTGGAAGGTTCATTCGCATGGCAAGCCCCCGAGACTATTCCGGAGGCAGGCGAACAGACCTATACCGTCGTCTTCACACCGACAAACGCAGCCATCTATGCGAGCGCTACGACTGACGTTACCGTGCATGTTGAGAATGGTCAAATCGCTCAGACCATCACCTGGGAGGATGTGTTCCCCGAGTTGTTCTACTATGGTATGAGTTTCGAAATGACGGCTACCGCTTCGTCTGAGCTGCCGGTTGTATATACCTCGTCGGATGAGAGTATCGCCCGCGTAGAAGGTTCAACTCTCTACCCCCTGGCAGCCGGAACGGTAACCATCACGGCATCCGAGGCCGGTAATGCGTTCTACTTCGCTGCCGAGCCGGTCGAGAAACAAGTAGTCGTTTCGCCGATTCCGACCACCTATGGCGAGTATCAGGCATCGTTCTGCGAGGGTGACTCGGTCGAGTTCGAAGGCAAATGGTATGCCGCCACGACCCAAGAGAACGTGACGGTAGCGGCGAAGAATATCTACGGAGGCGACTCCATCGTGACGTTCACCGCAACGCAGCTGCCGCGTCATTTCTTTGCAGAGGACACCACCATTACCATGGATGAGCCGCTCACATGGCGCGAGCAGGAGTACGGCCTCCTGACACCGGGTGCTTACACGCTGTATGACTCGCTTCAAAACATCGAAGGTTGCGACTCAGTCTATGCACTCAACCTCACCGTAGAGGCTATTGATTACCTTATTCAGGAAGTTACTACAGTCTGCCAAAACGAGCAGAGTGGCTGGCGCAACAGAACGCTGCCTACCGACGAAGCCGGTACATTCGTACTGTACGACTCGCTGCTGTCGCAGTATGGCATGGATTCGGTATATGAACTGACGCTGACCGTCTATCCGTCGTACGCGTTTGAAGATGAAGCGCGCGCCGTATATGTAGGTCTGCCCGGCGAATGGCGAGAGATAGACCTGAGCGTACTGCCGGTAGGCGATACCGTCCTGACGAAAGCATATAGCACCATTATGGGCTGTGACTCTGTCTATACGATGCACCTGACGGTCAACGAAGCACCGGCGACCTATGGCGTTGATTCGATTTACATCTGTGGCAGAGGCGAGGTAACATTCTACGATGACGTAGCCTACACCAAACCGAGCAAAACGCCGCTCACGGTGACCTTGAGTATTCCGAATCATTTTGGCGGTGACTCCATCGTAGAGCTGTGGGTACTGGCATCGAACAAGTACGATATGAGTTTCTCGAAAGAGATTATCGAAGGAAGCGAGGAAGAATGGCAAGGTATCGACCTAAGCCAGTTGCCTGTGGGCGACACCACACTCGTCGTGATCTACACCACGGTACACGGCTGCGATTCTACCTATACCCTCAATCTGACCATCAGACCCAGAGCTATCACGACGGCATTGGAAGAGGCTGACGATGTTCAGGAGGATAAGCCCTTCAAGTTCTTCCGCAACGGGCAGATGTACATCCGCAAGAACGGAGAACTATATAACCTACAGGGTGTCAAGGTTGATGAAGAGTAATCGTTTACCGTAAACAACGCCAACGTAAAATGAAAAAATCGCCTCTGTCAAGGGGCGATTTTTTTCCTATACCATTATCGAACCGTTTTCGAACCGTTTTCGAACCGTTTTCGAACCGTTTTCGAGAGCACAATTATCCGAGCATACGCAAGAAGCCGAAAATGGCGACACCCAAATAGGTACCCAGGGCGTAGCCGACAAGGCCGATGACAATACCGGAGATGAGCACTTTCTTATTCTGCATCGCACCAACAACGGGCGGGACAAAAGGCGGCGAACAGAGTAGAGCGACCTGACTGACACAGAACAGGTCACCACTGACGTGCGCAATACGGCAGAAGATAAGATGCAACACCGCCGAGAGAACCATTACCCAGCAGACAAACATACCAATGGTAAGCGAACCGCCATTCACGCTGTGGATATCAAAGAGCGAGGCGACAATGACCGAGAAGATGAGGATGAAGAACATACCTAACTCAAATGTCTTGGGCAACTCGCGGACTTTCTTGAAGAACGAAGCGATAATCGAAAGCGTCGTGATGGTCAGGATGATAACGAGTTCGTTGAGCTTGCCGGTCAAGAGCAACGCCAAACCGGCTGCGATCGCGAGGAACAGCACACTCAGGCCTAAGCCCAGGAACATGCCGCCTACACTCTTCTTGCGGAACATACCCTTGTAATCCTCCACATCCATGGTCTGCACGGGTTCGTCGTGGCGTCCGCGGCGCGTGACGTCCTGATAGGGCAGAATCTTTCGGAAGACCTTAAAACCGCCGCCGATAATAAAGAATATATAAGGTGTGGTCAAAACCATCTCAAAGGCGAGAACGATTGCCATCGTTGTCTTATCTACACGCAATGAAGAACCGAGGGCGTTGAAGTTCATGGTGCCGCCGGTATAGATACCCGTCATCATGGCGCAGACCTTGTCAAACTCCTCGATGCCACGGTTGCGGAAGATGAAATACCCGCTGACGATAGCCACGATAACTGCCGTCAGACCGCCTACGAGCGACCAGATGGTCTTGGGCAGGGCTTTGGTCCAGAGTTTGAAGTCGCAGTTGAAAAGCATCAGGGGAATTGCCAGGGGAACGGTAATGGACATCAGCAACGATTGCAGCTTGCTAAACGAGGCAGCCTCTGTCGTACCGGGCTCAAAATGCACAAAGCCCGTCAGGGCAAACAGGATACCGATGGCATAAGCCATGACCACGGTGCCGGTCTTCTGCGCCCAGGTCCAGCGTTTGAAACTCTCGATAATCAGTACCGGAATCAGTACATACAAGGCGATGATAAGGTAAACACGTAGCATATTGACGATTTGACGATTTACAATTTGACGATTTACAATTTACGATTTATTGGACGATTTGCTAATTTTCGATTTTAAGTCTTCGGATCTGGTATAGATATTCCTGGAAGCCCATCCAGGGGAGGAGCATCGTAAAGAGGCTAAGAGGGATGAGCAGGAAATGCAGCACAAACTGAACGGAGTTGTGGAAAGCGGGGTCTTTGACGGTGCGGCGCACGTAAATCATGAGCGCCCAGAGGGGGATAGTCAGTGCAGCGCAGAGCACAAAGAGCGGTGCTGTCAGTATGAGTCCGGCCAGGCGGATCGGACGCGGTACGTGCCGTTTCTTCATACGGTCAAAGGGTGCTGGCGGATTGGCGCTGAGGCGTGCCCAGTTCTCTTCGTAATGCTCGTCGTCGGGCACCCAGAGGAAACTATGGCGCATATGCTCCGTCAGTTCATCGCGCAGGGCAAGGATGAGGTGGGGCTGGTCCATCTCGGGATGCTGACGTACGTATTCGGTCACGTTGATAGGTTCGCCCACATTGACCGTGAGGTCATCCCAGAGATGGAAATAATCGCCGTACTCCAGGCCGACAGGCACGATATAAACGGGTTTTTGGGTGCCGAATTCTTCGTTGGCGCGCAGCGCGATGCGGAAGATGCCTTTCGCCAAGGGCAAGAGCGAATGTTTTGGGCGATGCGTACCCTCGGGCAGGATGCAGAACTTGACACCATGCCGGAGCGTTTCTATGGCTTTGTCTTCGGTCTCGTTGTTGTGGAGCACCTCGGCAGCTCCGTCCCGCATGCGGCGGATGGGCATGATCTTGAGCCAACGTAGGATGGCAGCCTGTTTGGGTTTGCGGAAGATATCGGCGCGTGCGACAAAGACTTTGCGTTCCATCTTGAGCCCGAGCACCGCCAAGGCATCGTTGAGCGCGTTGGTATGATTGGGCGCAAAGATGACAGCTCCGTCTTCGGGAATACGCTCGAGGCCTACCTGCTGAAAGCGACGATAGGAACGACGAAAGAGCCATTCCTGCATCGGTCGCAAGAATTCGTATAACTTATCTTTTTCGTATATCTCAGCCATAGATGCAATTGGTATCAAAAAAAGCCTGCAAAGATACAAAAATAATCTGATATACGCAAATTTTTTTTAATGAATAATGAAAAAATCGTGCCATTTGGCTAAGAATAATGGATAATGAATATCTGTTTTTTTTAACGAAAGACGGTATGACGACATAAAAAAAGAGACCACGAGGGTCTCTTTTCTGGCGTTGGCCGTTGGTTTTGGCTATTAGCCGTTAACTTTTGCCATGTGAGCGATGAGGTCGAGGACTTTGTTGGAGTAACCGATCTCATTGTCGTACCAGCTGACAACCTTTACGAAGGTGTCGGTCAGTGCGATACCGGCCTTAGCGTCGAAGATAGAGGTCAGGGTGCAGCCCAAGAAGTCGCTGGAAACGACAGCATCCTCGGTGTAACCCAGCACACCCTTGAGTTCGCCTTCGCTGGCTTCCTTCATGGCGGCGCAAATCTCGTCGTACTTAGCGGGTTTAGCGAGGTTAACCGTCAGGTCAACAACCGATACATCGAGGGTGGGAACGCGCATGGACATACCCGTGAGTTTGCCATTGAGTTCGGGGATGACTTTACCAACAGCCTTGGCAGCGCCGGTGGAGCTGGGGATGATGTTGCCCGAAGCGGCACGACCGCCGCGCCAGTCCTTCATAGAGGGACCGTCAACGGTCTTCTGGGTAGCGGTAGTAGAGTGAACGGTAGTCATGAGACCATCGGTGATACCCCACTTGTCGTTGAGCACCTTAGCGATAGGAGCCAAGCAGTTGGTGGTGCAGCTTGCGTTGCTGACGAACTGAGTACCTTTAACGTAGGTTTTCTCGTTTACACCGCAAACGAACATCGGGGTGTCGTCCTTAGAGGGAGCGGACATAACGACATATTTCGCGCCGGCGTTGATATGAGCCTGGGCTTTCTCCTTGGTAAGGAAGAGACCGGTGGATTCAACAACATACTCAGCGCCCACTTCGTTCCAAGCGAGTTCGTTGGGGTCCTTGCATGCGGTAACGCGAATAGCCTTGCCATTAACGATGAGGCGGCTATTTTCTACATCAGCTTCGATAGTGCCATCGAACATGCCGTGCATAGTGTCATACTTGAGCATATATGCCAGATAATCTACCGGGCAAAGATCGTTAATACCCACGATTTCGATGTCGTTGCGTTTTTGAGCAGCGCGGAATACGAAACGTCCAATACGGCCAAAGCCGTTAATACCTACTTTTGTCATACGAATTAATTTTTTATTAGGTTGATTATACTTAGTTTCTCAAATCGGGTGCAAAGTTACACATTTTTCTTAATATGTGCAAATAAATTTATCTTTTGTCAGGTGAGATTGTCATTTTTTTGCATTTTGGGCGTGTTTGAGAGCTATTTTCTGCCAAAATCAGCGGGAATCTCACCCCAGATGGACGTTTCCCATTTGAGTAATGGTGTAGTCCATGTGTTTTGCAAAAGCCACGCCTCTGCCTTACGGACGGTGAGCAAAAGGTCTTGATTGGCAGCAGTCCATTCGATTTTGCTCTTGCACTTACGTTGCCTTACCCAAGCGAGGGCGGTGACGCTATCGGTATAGATAGGCCAGGGGAGGTTATGTTTCTTGAGGTACGCCAGTCCTAAGACGAGTGCGAGGAATTCACCGATATTATTGGTACCCTGCACATAGGGTCCACGGTGGAAGACCTCGGTGCCGGTGCCGGCAATGACGCCGCGGAACTCCATGATACCGGGATTGCCGGAACATGCTGCATCTACTGCCAATGCCGGCAGCTGCGGATGCAACATATTTGGTGAGATAGCCATATCTTTCTTCTATGGGGTTCCCAAAAATCTGTCGATTTTAGGGGAGAGGAGGAAGAGCGAAGCGCTTCAAGCCGCATGGCGGCTTCATTTAGCGGAGTTTCTTCCGACGACTGTAGCCCCGCCGGGAATCGAACCCGGATCTAAAGTTTAGGAAACTCGTATTCTATCCATTGAACTACAAGGCCTCACAATTGCGGGTGCAAAGGTACTGCTTTTTTTTGGAATACGCAAATATTTAGGCACAAAAAAGAGACCCGAAGGCCTCTTTTTTGTTATTTAGCTGTTTCGACTTAGCGAACTTGAGCTCCGAGAGCGTTGTACATCTTACCGTCGCGGATGATGTAGAGCTGACCATTGTGGATCAGTTTCATGGTCTCACCCTCGCGTTGGAAGGTAATGGTCTCCAGGCCATCCTTACCCATGAAGGTAGCGGTAAGCGTAAGGAGTTCGGAGTCGAACTCGAAGAGGATATCGTCACCGGCTTCGGGTACATAGCCGAGCGTGGTGAAGAGCCATTCGTCAACGGGGAACCAGATAGCATCAGCGTCAATAGGCAGGTTGTTGATGTTCACGCCCGTGCCACCGAAGATGCCGCGGTAGGTCCAGGTGATGTTGCCATCGTTGGCAGGAGTCATCTCCTCCCAAGTCCATTCGCCACCATTCCAGTTGTTCTTGATGTAGTATTGGATTTCCTCAATTACGGGACGACCTACGAGTTCAACTGCGAGGGCCGAGTCGACGATGCTATATACGAAGTGGATCGTATCCAAAGCTTGCGGAACATAGGTCGAATCAATCGTTCTGAAGTCCTCAACGGGGAACCAGATAGCACCCGCATCAGTAGCCATGGTGTTGATGTTCACACCCGTGCCACCGAATACGCCGGTGTACTCGTAAACGGCGCTATCTACTACCATATCCATCTCTACCCAAGTCCATTCGCTACCTGCCTCCCAGTTGTTCTTGATGTAGTAGTGCAGAACAGAGTCGCCAGCCGGACGGCCTACGAGCTCAACTGCGAGGGTAGCGTCAACGATGCTATATACGAAGTGGATTGTATCCAAAGCTTGCGGAACATAGGTCGAATCAATCAAGCTGAAGTTCTCAACGGGGAACCAGGTATAACCATCGTCAGAAGCCATGGTGTTGATATTCACACCCGTGCCACCGAATACGCCGGTGTACTCGTAAAGAACGTTATCCAGTACCGGACTCATTTCTTCCCAAGTCCAAGCGCTACCGCCATTCCAATTGTTCTTGATGTAGTACTGAACAGGAACTTCAACATACTCCTCAATGTTGGTAACATAAACCTGAATAGCATTGTTGTAAACAGCTACGCAGCCCAGCATGGTGTAGGTCTTACCTTGCTCGAAGGTGTAGGTGTCCTTCCAGTTGTTGCGGAAGGTCACGGTGTCACCGTTGAAGATACCGTTGATATTCATGGCCTTGTTGTTGGGAGTCGTGAAGGCAGAATCCAGCATGGTTACGTTGCGGAACATCATGACTTTGTTGATGTCAGCCATCGTAGGAGCAGTTTTAGCATCGGGGATGCGCGGAGCCTGACCGGCAGTTACCACGAGGTCAGCAAACTCGGTTGTGGCAGCCAGTTCGGGCAGACCATTGAACAGCTTAGCCTGACCGGCGATACCCTGTACGCGGTCACCGGGTACGAGGTCAGCATACTTGTTGGTGTAAACCAAAGTAGTAGCGGTAGCATCCTGAACGTAGATGTTCGAACCCTTAGCAAATACTACGGTTACCTCACCCAGTGTCATGTCGGTAGCCTCGGTAATAGCGTTCACCTCAGCGCAGGTGTTGGTAGTGGGTACATCCTCGGGGAAGTAAGCACCGTCCGCACGAACGACGATGTTGTAAACGGTATCCATGAGAACGATATCGAAGTCAGCGAGCTGAGTTCCTGCACCATTGTTGAAGATGAGGTGTTCGGTCTGACCTTCATAGTTGCCGGAGATGATGATTTGCTCGAGAGCGATTTCACCGGGCCATGAGCCAAAGATTTCAGCACCACCCCATGCGTAAACGTAGAGGTTCTCCCAACCGGTTACGTCAGTGATGTTGAGGATCGTCGTTACGCTGTCGATGATGATGGGTTCGGGACGACCTACGAGTTCAACTGCGAGGGCAGAGTCAAGGATGCTATATACGAAGTGGATTGTATCCAAAGCTTGCGGAACATAGGTCGAATCAATCGTTCTGAAATCTGCAACGGAGAACCAGGTAGAGCCAGCGTCAGAAGCCATGGTGTTGACATCCACACCCGTGCCACCGAATACGCCGGTGTACTCGTAAAGAAC
Organism: uncultured Bacteroidales bacterium; assembly: GCA_900316005.1. Classification (GTDB taxonomy): domain Bacteria; phylum Bacteroidota; class Bacteroidia; order Bacteroidales; family Paludibacteraceae; genus Colicola. The sequence goes on from ONBH01000010.1 coordinate 27,743, forward strand.
GTTATTCTCTACCGGACTCATTTCTTCCCAAGTCCATTCGCTACCACCATTCCAGTTGTTCTTGATGTAGTACTGAACGGGTGCGGGAGCGGGACGACCTACGAGCTCAACTGCGAGGGCAGAGTCAACGATGCTATATACGAAGTGAATCGTATCCAAAGCTTGCGGAACATAGGTCGAATCAATCGTTCTGAAGTCTGCAACGGGGAACCAGGTATAACCATCGTCAGAAGCCATGGTGTTGATATTCACACCCGAGCCACCGAATACGCCGGTGTACTCGTAAAGAACGTTATTCTCTACCGGACTCATTTCTTCCCAAGTCCAAGCGCTACCACCATTCCAGTTGTTCTTGATGTAATAGCGCTGAACGGGAACTACTTCTTCTTCAATATTGGTCACATAGACCTGTACACTGCCATTATAGATAGCAACGCAACCCAGCATGGTGTAGGTCTTGGTGCTGTCGAAGTCAAAGGCTTCTTTCCAGTTGTTGCGGAAAGCAACCTGCTCGCCGGCGAAAGTGCCGTTGATGTTTGTAGCGCGTGCAGTGGTGAAGGAAGCCGTGGGCATCTGAACGCCACGGAACATCATTACCTCATTGACATTAGCAGCGGTTGGAGCAGCCTGTGCATCGAAGATGACGGGAGCGTCACCGGGAACGACGGTCAGGTCAGCGAATGCCGTAGAGGCAGCCAACTCGGGCAGGCCGTTGTACAACTTAGCTTGGCCGGCGATGCCGCTCACACGGTCACCGGGAACGAGGTCGCTGTAAGCATTGGTATAAACCAGAGTCGTTCCGGTAGCATCCTTTACATAGATGTTCGAGCCCTTAATGAAGACAACGGTTACTTCATTAAGCGTCATGTTGGTGTTTTCTGTAACGTTATTCACATCAGCGCAAGTGTTGTAAACGACGGGAGTGCCCCAAGTACCATAACTCTTGGCATTCTCACCTTCGCCCCAGCCTTCTACGGTGAAGTACATGTCAGCGTGGTTGATAGCGTAGTCAACGGTCTGGTTCCAGATGTTGTTCCACGTTACGGTGTCGATAGCGTTGTCCAGACGAACGAATACGATCGAGTCAGCGGTCTCAGGAATCTGAGCACCGTACATATTCTCTGCATTCAGCGGAGTAAAGAAGTCGGTCCACATGCCTTCGAGGTTGTCGCCCCATACCCATGCAGCGTACTTCTCGTTAACGTCAGCCACATTCCAGATGTTGGCGTTGAAGGTCAGGGCCTCCATCGTCACGGGAACGATCACGGGGGTGGTGTCCTGCGAAGTGGTGTCGCCGGCCTCGCCATTACTCCAAACGATATCTACCTCATCAAGATAGAGGGCGCCGCTGTTACTGCGGAAAGCAACGTACTGATAGGGCTGCGTAAAGGTGTACGTTTGAACTGCACCATTAGCAATGGCCACTTGTGCAACATACGATGCGTTGCCATAAAGCTCGGTCGGCGACGTGTAAGCCTCGTTAGAAGCATAGATGTTCAGCACGCGAGCATCATTGGTGTTGGAGTTAAACTTCACGGTGATGCTTACAAGTGTGCCACCGCTAGCGGTTGTAATTACTCCCGAGTTGCTATTTTTGGAACGCAACTGAATTGAGGAGTTATCGCCGGCAGATTGACCTGCATAAACAGCACTCGAATTGGAGGTCTTGTTTGACCACTCTGTGTAATTGGTTCCTGTAACGCCGGTAAGTGCGTTGTTCAGAACGTCCGTTACATTAGCGGCCATCAAACTTACTGCCACAAAAAGGGCAGCAAAAAAACAGAAGAATTTCTTCATCTTGTTTGATTTTTTGTTAATAATTTGGGTTAATTGTATAGTGTATTGTTTCATACAAGCCAAAATTCGGTGCAAAATTACTACATTTTTTTGAACTGTGCAAATTTTTCGTTATTTTTTTTAATAAAAAAAAACGAGCCGCCTATTGGGGCAGTTCGTTCATCGCTTCGAGACACCGACGCAGACCGTCGGTCCAATAAGGGATTTTGGCAGCAAAGGCGGCCTTGAACTTTGCCTTATCCAGCACGCTGTAATGCGGGCGAGGTGTCTTGTACTGATACTGGCTGCTGAGGATGGGTTCGACCGTGCAGTTGACCCCTGCCTGACGCAGGATCTCAATGGTGAAGTCGTACCAGGAGCAGACCCCTTCGTTGGTAAAATGGTAGATACCGGGCTTCCATTCTGTGTTGGCAATGACGGTCAGGATGGCTTCCGCCAAGTCACCGGCATAGGTAGGTGTGCCCACCTGGTCGTATACGACCGTCAACTTATCCCGTTCCTTGCCGTACTTGAGCATAGTCTTGACGAAGTTATTGCCGTAGGGCGAATAGAGCCAGGCTGTTCGGATGATGACGGCAGTAGGATTGACAGCGAGCAGTTGTTCCTCGCCGTGCAGTTTGGTTCGGCCATAGGCGGTACGCGGTGCCACGGGGTCGGTCTCGCGGCAGGGGATCCAGCCTTCGCCGGCAAAGACATAGTCCGTAGATATATGTATCATGCGTACGGGCATGGAACCGAGGATACGCACAGCATCGGCGTTGAGACGTTCGGCCGCGGGTTCATCCTCTTCGGCACGGTCCACATTGGTATAGGCGGCGCAGTTGACGATGAGGTCAATATGGTGTTCGGCCACAAGGCTCCGCACAGCTGATTCATCGGTGATATCAAGCGGTATAATGCCTTCATCCGCCACTATATCGGCAAAAAGCCAATGCCTGCTGTCTGTTTCGCGGGCACGGAGACGTAATTCCGTACCCAATTGACCTTTTGCGCCGGTAACGAGAACAGTCATAGTAATGAATAATGATTAATGAATATCTTTTTTAGAAGGGATTATCGAGATTCTTGAGGAGAGGATGGCGGGTATCTTTGTCGCTGAGGATGCGTTCGGCTTCGGGAATCCGCCAGTCGATGCCTAAGGCAGGATCAGACAGGAGGATGCCTCCGTCGGCTTCGGGATGGTAGAGCTCATCGCATTTGTATGAGAACACCGCCGTTTCGCTGAGCACGCTGAATCCGTGAGCAAAGCCCTTGGGGATATAGAACTGCAGGTGGTTATCTTCGCTGAGTTCGACCGCAAAATGCTGCCCGAAGGTGGGGCTATTTTTACGCAGATCTACTGCCACATCGAGTACGCATCCGTGGGTACAACTGACGAGTTTGGCCTGGGTATAAGGCGGGCGCTGGAAATGCAGCCCACGCACCACGCCGTACGACGAGCACGACTGATTGTCTTGCACGAAACGGGCATCGATACCGGCTGCGCGGTATCGTTCTTCCTGATAGGTCTCAGCAAACCACCCCCGCGCGTCGCGGAAGAGTTGGGGCTCGATGACCAGCAGACCTTCAATGGGTGTTTTGATTATATTCATGGTAGATGTCAATTATCAACTATCAATTATCAACTATCAACTGTCAACTAAATCGTCGCTCGGATGGTGATACGTATGCCGTTACGTTGCCAAACGCCGATCTTCTGCCCGGGCGCAGCGTTAATATGGGTCAAGCGGCGGATGTAGTCAATACGGATGAGTTTGAAGATATTCTCAATACCCGCCGTGATCTCCATATAGGGCATATAGCTATTGCGCCATTGTACATTGCCATCGCTATCGATATAGGGTCCGTCGCGGAAGGATGTGCGCGACTTCATATACTGCACGTTACCATTGGCATCGGTGGAGCTGTAGGTATATGGCAGGTCATAGAGACCAAAGGTCTTATCAGGATTATTATGGTCAGCGAGGTAGCCGGCCAGTCCGTGGAAGGATATAACCTCGCGCAGTTTGAGGCGCTTGAGTCCGGGGATGCGGTTGAAAATCCACCCTTTCAGATAATAGGTCAGGTGCCAAGCAATGTATCTGTCGGTCAGGAACTCCATAGGTTGCATGAGGTTAAAGGCTTTGGGATCAAGCAGGATGCTGGTATTGGACATCGGCACAAAGAGCTTGGTATAAGGAATCTTATTACCCGCCACGTAACCTATATCAATGATACCATCCAGGTGACCGAAGGCAGAGAGCCAGAAGCGTTTCTCGGCTGAGAACTGGATGCGGTTATAGAAATAGTTATCCTCGATAATCATACCCATCTCGTTGGTAAAACGGAAGACAGGTGCATCTTTCCAGAGGTTGAAGGGCGACTCGATACCCTGACGGTCGTTGTAGATATGTCCGCCGGGTGAGTAGCGCAGTTGGAAAGTCCACATGGCATCGTGATACCAGGGCGTTTCTATAACACTACCATCGTCCAGACGCTTAATATAACGCAAGGCGTAGGGGCTGCGGTCCCAGCGCATGTTACCCCAGCGTACATCAAAGGATGCTCCGTTGGGTTGGTTGTGCATATAGTCAAACCAAGTGATGATGGAGAACTGGTTGGCAAACTCCTTCTCATACTTCAGTCGGATGCGTCCGATATACTGCATGGGTTTGCAACTATAGTTGAACTTGATGGACATGAAGATATGATCGCGGTCCAAGACGCGGTAACTCTGGCCGAGTTCCTCCAAGTCGTAGGAGAGACTGAGGCTGAGGTTATGGCGCAGCGTCTCGTAGGGATGGTATTTCTTGGGGTGGAAGGAGTGCAAGAGGGTTAGTCCGCCCTTGACGCGCCGGTCGGTAAAGCCGTAGGCAGCATAGCCCGCGAAGAACCAACGGGGGTGGGTATTCGCGGTAGTCATACCACCCACGCGCAGACGAAGTCCCTCCTGCTCGTTGTAGGAGATGGTATTGAATATCGGGCCGAAGTCCCACTTAGACGAGTCACGTTCGTGCGAGGTCGGGATAAACTCCTGTATCATATCCTGCACGGTATTGACCAATGCGCGGAAGGAAGGTACGCGCATCAGTTCTGTCGTCAGGCTGTCCACCATAGTCTCTTTACCCGTAAGGGGCACCGGCCGCAGCGTATCCCACTCGGCACGGGTATGCTTCTGTGCATCGGGCAGTGTGATGGTAGCCCCCTGCATATAGAAGAGGCTGTCGGGAATGGAAGCGCCAAGTTCGTAATTCATAAAACGCCGCGTCTGGCGGGCGTAGAAATTATGCTTCGACTTCTTGGTGATACCAAAAGAGGCATGCGTTTCCAGCGTCTCAGAAGCCCACTGGCCGGTGGGTAATTGTTTGAACGTCTCTTCGATGCTCAGGAAGTTGACCCAGTTGAGGTTAATATGCACGGGCACATTCAGTTTGTAACGCTTGAGGGCGTAGGTGGTATCGTTGACGATATAGAGATGGCCGGTAAAACCGAAACTCTCGGAGTTCATCGGCACGAAGCCTAAGTCAATACATTGCTGTCCGTCGATCATCAGGGTATCGAGGATGTCGAAGTAGTAGAACGTAGTCGCCAAGGTGCTGGAAAGGGGCGAAACGAACTTATTGAGGAGCAAGCCGACGTTGTTATTCAAGATATTAACGGGCTTGAATATCTCCTGCAGGTTTTCATTGAGACCGCCGTTATCGAAGAGGATATCCAGTCCATTCCATCGCTTGGCTGTCTCTATCTTACGTTGTTTCTTGGGCACATCCTGGTAATACTCCTTTGCCAAGGTCTCGCGTAGCGACAGGGTCAGAATTGTCGTCTCGTTGGCCGAAAGGGAGTCACTATTGCGCACCAGCTGCACCTTGCGTTCGTTCACGACCATAGAGTCTTCGCCCAGCCAGATTGTATCCATCCTGACGCGGGAAGTATCAGCCATCAGGGCTCCGCGGGAGATGATCATCGTATCAAGATAACCGGTCAGGAACTTGAAGTTACGGCGGAACTGCGTCTTATCCAGATCGTAGTCGAAAGGCTCAATGGCGAGGGAGAGTTTCTCGTAGGTCTCGGTCATGTAGGTGTCAGAATAGCCTACGCGGTTCTTGTTCTTGTTATCAATGACATGCTGCGCCAGTTCGACCGCCGGATTGCCCTTACGGCGGTAGCCTTTCCGGCGACGGGAGGGTTTGACCAGTACCTCCTTGATGGTATATGCCTCTTCCTCCATCACCACGCGGATGGTATTGACGCGCTCACCCTTGACGCGAACCAGTTTCTTGCGGTAACCGACCATCGAGAAACTGACTGTTTGCATCGAAGCGGTATTGCTAATCTCGAATTGGCCATTCACATCGCTGGTCGTTCCGTTGTTGGTTCCCTCAAACCACACCTGCACAAAAGGCAGCGGAACGGTATCGCCGTTGATAACCTCGAGGGTGACACCTTTGACCACCGTTTTCTGGTACTGGGCATACAAATTGAGGGGCATCAAAAGATACCCTATCAGGCCGATAAAAAAGGCCAAAAATGTATGTCGTAATGTGTGTTTCACTTCTATTTCGGATTATAACACTAAAAAGCGTGCAAAAATACAACTTTTTTTCGATATATGCAAATAAATTGCATGTTTTCTGAGAAAAAAAGCATTTTTGAAAACAGAGATTTGCATAATTGCAAAAAAAATAGTATCTTTGCAGGCTTTTTTTGGGCAAAAAAGGATAGAATGGAATAAATTTTGTACAAAACATGTAAAAACACAAAAATTATGAGAAACATAGTAGTAAGTTTCGTAGCAGCAATCGCTATAGTAGGTATGGTGCAAGCCATTCCGCCTAAGACAGCCGAGTTAGGCAAAGACCACCGTCCGATAGAGAGTCTGGAGCAGGTGCGCCCTGTGCGTAAGTACGTTCATCAGGTACGCGAGCGGGAGTTAAGGGCTCGGGGTGAAGGAATCAGTATGAACGGCATGAAGGAAGGTATCGGCGACCGCAACATGTCAGAGCATGGCTTGGTATTGTTGGTGGACTTCACCGACAAGGCCTTCAAGAGTGAGAACACGAGGGCTGATTTCGACTCGCTGATGAATGCCATTGACTATAGTTACAACGGAGCATTTGGTTCGGTACGTAGTTATTTTCAGGCGCAGTCAGCCGGTCAGTACAACCCGCACTTTGACGTAGTGGGCCCTATTCACCTTCCCCATAACGGTTCATGGTACGGAGCCAATGCCACCAGCGGTGCGGCTCGTGGCAGTGACCGCTACCTGGCGGACTTCGTCATTGACGCCTGCATGATAGCCGATAGCGTGTATGGGGTGGATTTCGCTGAATACGATAACGATGGTGACGGGAATGTGGACTTCATCTACATCATCTACGCTGGTTACGGCGAAGCCGACGGCGGTGGTGCCAGTACGATTTGGCCGCATAACTTCAGTCTGACCTCGGCTTTGTACTACGGGCTGAGCTACCAGACGGAGTATTACGTCAACTCCGGTTCGGACTACAACCTGCCGCTCTTCGACGGCAAGTACGTCGATAACTATGCCTGCTCCATGGAGTTGAAATACTCCTATTACGACCCCTCGCGCACGGGTATCGGTTGTATTGCACACGAGTTCGGTCACGTGCTGGGTCTGCCCGACCTATACGACACGAGTTATGGCACCAACTATAGCAACGGCTATACGCCGTCGGAATGGGACATCATGGATGGTGGCAGCTACAATAATAATATGAACACCCCGCCCAACTACTCTGTCTATGAGAAGTACTATCTGGGTTGGGCTCAGCCTGAGTTGCTTGCCGGCTATGTAACGGATGCGGGCGACACGGTATTGAATTACAGCCGCACGCTGCCTGCCGACGGTAAGACCTATGCCATGATGACGCGTAGTTGTCAGCCCAGTCTCAAGCAGAGCGAACGCACCGATACGGTTTATTACCTGGAGAACCGCCAGTTGGAGGGTTGGGATGGCTATCTCCCGGGCCATGGTATGCTGGTATGGCGCGTGGTCTATAACGACGAGGCATGGTACTCCAACGAGCCCAATAACACTGCCAACAAACCTCGCTGCACCATTCTCTGCGCCAAGACAGGCGGGTTGGGTGTGGCTAACTCATGGGACGGAAGACAAGATGTACCCTTCCCGGGTTCGAATAACGTAAAGACATACCGCCCATGGGGAACGCTGAACTCGCAACTCATGGATATTAACGAGGATAATGAACTGATTAGTTTCAACTTCAAGACGTTCTTTGTACCCAACACGATTGAGGAACGCTGGCATATCTATAACAACTGGGGACGCGGTCAGTGGACTTGGAAAGAGATGACACCCAATGCCGATGCCACAGAGTTTACCTTTGCCGGTGTCTTCGGCACCAGAGGCGTCTATATCAACACATCTGAGGACACCCAGACCGGTACCTTCTATTCGCTGGACAAGACCGATGAGAACTATCATATTGACGGTGATATCCAAACCGGTGATAGCGTGCTGTTCCGCTATGTTCCGATGCACAAACACCTGTATGCCACCAGCTACGAACCGAAGGCTATCGAGGCTGTTCGCGCCGAGAGCGAGAAAGCCTTGAAGGTCATCATTAACGGTCAGATGTACATCCGCCGCGGCGATGAACTCTATAGCATCACGGGAGTGAGAATTGACAATTGATAGTTCTTATCTCGGCTAAGCCGTACGATAGTTGATAAATAAAAATGGTTGCCAGGGCGGCAACCATTTTTATTTCGTCATGACGTTATGACGACTAATTCTCTATCTTACTTCCGATAGATTACCGATCCACTGGCTTGATTATTAGCCAGCACGAGGATCTCGGCCACCTGCACGTGTTCGGGGGCTGAAGCTGCAAAATAAACGCAGTCAGCTATATCTCCGCCCGTGAGAGGTTCGATGCCCTGATAAACTTTATCCGCACGCGCTTGGTCACCGTGGAAACGGGTGACGGAGAAGTTAGTCTCTACCAAACCGGGTTTGATGGTTGTGACGCGGATGGGGGTGTCCACCAAGTCAATGCGCAGACCATCGCTCAGCACCTTGACGGCAGCCTTGGTAGCACAATAGACCGCACCATTGGCGTAGGCAGCATCGCCGGCTACAGAACCGATATTGATAATATGTCCCTTGCCGCGGGCTACCATACCGGGCACCACAAAACGCGTGATGGAAAGCAGGGCGCTGATGTTGGTGTCAATCATCGTGTCCCAGTCGGCAAAGTCGCCTTCGTGTTCCTTCTCAAGGCCGAGAGCCAATCCGGCATTATTGACGAGTATATCGATAGCCTGCCATTCAGCGGGTAGGTTGGCGATAGCCTGACGGGCTACTTCGCGTTCGCGAACATCAAAGGGCAGGAGGAGGATATCCTTTTCCGTCAGTGCAGTGTCGCGTATAATCTGTGCCTTCAGCTCCTCCAGACGCTCCGCACGACGGGCGTTGAGGATGAGGCGATGTCCTTCAGAGGCAAACTTACGGGCGCAAGCCTCACCGATACCGGAAGAGGCACCCGTGATAAAAACGGTTTTCATGGCTATACGGAGTGCTTATTGCTCTTTGGGTTGGTACTCGTTGTCGTACACCACACCTTGCGCTACGCGCCATACATTACCCTGCGGCAGGAAAGTCGTGGTCTTGCGGCGGTTGCCGAACTGGTCGTAGTCGGTGGTGATCTTGTTCATGTTGGTCCACTCGCCCGAGGAGGTCATGCGGTAGGTCTTCTCGTTGACAAGACGACCTCTTTCGTCATACTCATACTCCTTTTTGCTGAAGGGTTTCCAGGCGTTGGTGGAGTCTTTGGCTTGATAGACGATGCAGATCTGGCTTCCGTTCTTGTCGTAGGTATAGAGGTCATTGGTACGCTCTACCCAGTTACCGTCCTTCCAATCGTAAGTGGTAACGTTCGATTCGACCTTAGAGGCATTTTTGTAGTCCACCTTCACGCCGTTTTCCCATTGTCCGGTAGCGGAGTTGTAGGATTGGCTGGTCTCCTGCGTGCGCATGTTATTGGCATCGTACTGATAGCTGTAACGCACATTCTCGACCCATTTCTGTCCTTGTTCGTTCCAGGCGTACCACTGTTCGGCGGTCACCTTGTTGGCGCTGTTGTATTGTGCCTCATATTTGGAACTATTGATCCAGGTGACACTATCCACTTTTGTGGAGAGTGTTTGTGTCAGGCGATTGCCCGAGCCATCGTAGGTGTTCTCATACTTGATGATTTCCTGCCAGTCGTTGAGGCGTGCGTTCCACTCCAGTCGTATCTGGCGGGTGACGTTGCCGGCAGCATCATACTCGTAGGTGTTCTTAAACTGGTTGACGCCATCTACGGTGCGTTCAACCGTATTGATCGGTAAGGCTGTTTCGCCTTGTCCACCGCCGCAGGCTACCAATGCCAACGCTGCAACGGCCATCAGAATCGTTTTCTTCATATCTCTTTTTTGCACTAAAAAAATTATTCTATCTTTTGTCCCAACATGTTGTAGCGCACGCCGTCACGCAGGATGCAGACTTGACCATTGACGAATACCTTGCGCACAAGGGGTGCTTGAATGGTAGTCGTCTCATCGATACCCGACAGCACATGTTCCTCGTAAGCGATGGGATAGATACGTATCTCGTCGTTGTTGCGCGCCACAAAGCCCTCAACGGTGTAGCATTTATCGGTACTGAAGATGTAACCGATGCGGAACTGATTGTAGAGGACGACCTCCAGGCTATCCAGGGTATAAGCTGTCTTCTTGGTGCGTGATGCCGTCGTGAAGCGTCCATCAATGAGCAGTCCTTCGATGCGCACGTAGCGGTTCATGACCGAGTCATTCGGTAGCTCGGTGAGCAGCATAGGCTCGGGAGCAGTACCGGCAGTAATCGTGAGGTCAGAGGCGTACGACAAACCGCGCATCTGGGGCAAGGACTTATTCGGGGCACTCAGTCCGACGATACCTTCTACTACATCGCCGGGATTCAGGCTGTAGGTAGCACCATAGAGCAATGCACCGCCGGTAGCATCTTGCAGGTAAGTCAACTCACCATTCTGGTACACCACCGTCACGGGTTTCATGAACAAGGTGTCGCCTACTTCGGAGTTGTTAGCCTCTTTGCAAGAGGCATAATGTCCGTCGGAGGGAGTGGTCGGATGTGAGGATGGGTGCATGCCGATAGCAGCATCCAGGTATTGGTTGAAGCGATAGCTTCGCGTGGTCGGTTTCATCTGCGAGAGCGTGGTGTAGCAGTTGCCTTCGCCTTCCCAGCCCCAGTTGATATGATACTTGCCGCTGGCATCGCGTCCATCGCAGATGAAAGCGTGACCGCCGGCATCGGCATCATAACCACCCATCAGGATAGGACGCCCTAATTCCAGGTCGCCATTGAAAGCTTCCTGCAGGTCGTTGATGGTAACGGACTGACTGTATCGGTCCATATAACGCTCGTAGGTGTAGCCGAAATGCTCTACCATACCGTTCGCCATGTCATCAATCATAGCGCCGCTACCACCCATGGCATCACCGCCATACTGCATCTCGCAGGCTACACCACAATGGTACATCAGTGTGGCCACAGCCTGACCTTCTACGATGCTATACGATGTGTTCGCGTAGGAGGGCAACATATTCATCCAATCGTAATAGGTATTCTCGTAGTCAGCCGTCAGCTGCACGGTCTGCAGCACCGTGGTATAACCCCAATAACTATAGGAATCGGGGTCGTAGTTTTGCCACGAATAGGTTTTTGTACCGATACCTTTCATCGGGAAATTCCAATAACGCATAATCTGCGCGGCGGCGGTAGCAACACAACCGGTGTAGCAACGCGTATTGTCAGCTATATCAATGGGGCAGAGGTAGTTGTAGGGGGCACCCTGGTCCCAAGTAATGTCGCCCAGCAAGGGTTCAATAGCCTCAGTGGTACGCTGCGGAGCGTGATAGGTATCCTCATCGGTCAGGGCACTCAGTTCGTTTTGGAAACGTGAGAGCCACCATCTGAGCGCGGGGTTCATGGTTGCCTCATTCAGGCTACCTGTTTCGCTATACAGTATCACGCCATCTACGCGGTCATCGGCTGCAATGACGGCAAAGCCGTCGCCGGTGTTGTGGTTAAATACGTAGTAAGCCGCTTCGTCGAGTTCGTTTTTCTGCACCGTATAGGCCAAGGTCATAGCCTCAGCGCGCACGGGCGCACGACGTACGTGATTATATTGTGTCAGCGTCTCAGCCGCCAGCTGCTTGGCAGCCTCGGGTGTACGGATACCTGCCATCAGACAGAGTGACAGCGAAAGCGCACACAATGTTAGGAATGTATTTTTCATGTTTCAGGGGGTATTAGTTTATTTGGATTCCTTACGCGAACTCTTACGCTTGGGAGCAGCTGCTTTCTCGCCCATCTCGGGGTCAACAAGGATACGTCCGCAGAACTCGCAGACGATGATTTTCTTTCTGAGACGGATATCCAATTGGCGCTGTGCAGGAATCTTAGCGTGGCAACCGCCGCAGCTGTCGCGTTCCACTTTCACCACGGCCAGACCGTTGTGGGCGTTACGACGAATACGCTTGAAGGCATTCAGCAGTCGGTCGTCGATATTCTTCTCGAGCTCGGCGCTGCGAATCATCAGGGCCTCGGTCTCGGCTTTGGTCTCAGAGAGGATCGTCTCCAACTCGGCTTTCTTGTTGCCCAGGTCAATGTTCTTGTCCTCGATAGACTGCATGGTGCGCTGTTTCTCCTGAACGCGCTGCTCCATGTCTGCTGTGTAGTTACGGATTTTCTTCTGCGAGAGTTCGATATCCAGCTGCTGGTACTCAATTTCCTTTGAGAGGTTATCGTACTCGCGGTTGTTGCGGACATTATCCTGCTGCTCTTTGTAGCGCGAGATAGCCGCATTGGCGTTCTCGATACGTACGCGGTAGTCCGAAATCTGCATTTCGGCATCCTTAATCTCATTCACGATGTTCTGCAAGCGGGTCTTCAAGCCTTCTAACTCATCACCCATGTCCTTCACTTCCTGGGGCAGTTCGCCAGCCAAAATACGCAGTTGGTCGATCTTGGTATCCACCTGCTGCAACTCATAGAGGGCACTCAGTTTCTCCTCAATGGTCAGTTCTTTTTGTTCGTCTTTCTTTGCCATAATATCAATTATCAATTATCAATTATCAATTAAAACTGGTGTAGCATCACTCTCGGCGATGCGGGTCTCGACTCTACCTTCCAGCAGTTCCCGGAAGATGTCGCGCGTGAAGTGTTCGCTCACCCAATGGTCAATGTCGATAAGGGCTATACGTCCCTTGGCATCAAGCATCGTGTGGTATTTCATATCCGCAGTAAGGTAGGCGTCCGCCCCCTGACGGATGGCTTCGTCGGTAAACTCAGCGCCGGCTCCGCCGCAGAGGGCGAGGGTGCTGATTGTAGCATCGGGGTCACCTACATAACGCAGCATCGGCGCCCCAAAGCGCTCACGAATCAGCTGCATCAGGTCGCCCAAGCGCATCGGCTCCGTCAGACGGCCGATCATACCCAGGCCGTAGGTAGCGCCGTTCTCTCGGTCGGTTTGGGGGCATAGGATCCGGCAGTCGGTCATAGCGATGATTTGCGCCATGCGCGCACTGACGCCGTTGGGGGCCGAGTCCATACTCGTATGGGCGGAATAGATAGCTATGCCATGCCGAATAGCATCCCGTACGATCCGTTCCTGCGGCGTTGAAGCCGTCAGGCGTTTCAGCCCCTTGAAGAGCAAGGGATGGTGCGAGATGATGAGGTCAAAACTACCATCAATAGCTTCGCTGACGACGTCTTCTGTTACATCCGTCGTCAGCAATGCGCGCCTTATCTCGGCATTGGGTTCACCCACCTGCAGCCCCGAATTATCCCACGCCTCTTGCCACCTCAGCGGCGCTGCAGATTCTATGATATCAATAATGTGTTGCAGTAACACGTATGGTCGATGCCATCGGTTCCGTGTTCTCGGTTTCGGGTTCTCGACTTTCGAGTACCGAACACCGATAACCGATTATCCTTTCTTAGCACCCACACCGGTCTTAGCAGCAGACTTACCTGCGGCTTTCTGACTGGTCTTGGCAGCCGTGTTGCGAGCTACGTGCTTCTCGGCCTTAGGTTCAGCTTTCACCTCATCCACCTTAGCCTCAGCGTTCTCTTCGCTTTCTTCCTCAACCGAGAAATCCGTGATTCCGGCATTCACCAGCACATTGTACCACTGGATCAGTTTGCGAATATCCGAAGGATAGACGCGGTCGCGGTCGAAATCGGGTACGAAAGATGCAAAATAGGCACGCAGTTCATCGTTGTCAGCTTTCTTAGGCTCGATGGATGCGGGCTTGAGGTCCTCCTTCTTGCCCAGACGCGTCAGCACTTCGCTCAGCGGCAGATCGTCACCCGTGGTAAACATCGACACATCAGCCAGCGAGACAATCTTGTCACGCGCATAAGTCGGCATACGTTTGCCATCCAACAGCGACTCTACTATCAGCATATTTTGTCCGCGACTTACCAGTTTGAACAGTCCGGGTTTGCCCGTTACGGCGAGGATATTTTTCAACATAAATCTTCAGTTTTTTACAATTTAGCCCGCAAAGGTACAACAAAAATTGCACATACGCAAATAATTCAGCAAAAAAAAACAAAAATCGCCCCAAAAAGCGATTTTTTGTGTACTGGTGTTCTAGTGTACTAGTGCACGAGTCTACTAGGCTGCTACTTTACACAGCAAGCCACTTCTTGACTTCCCGCATGTCGTTAAACACCCTGTCGGCGCCGGCCATAGAGAGGTCGCTGCGGCTAAGGATGCCGGTATTGACGCCTATGGTGAACAGCCCCGCCGCTTTACCGGCTTTGATGCCCAAGGGTGCATTCTCGACGACGCAACAGTCTTCTTTGCGGAATCCCGAGCGTTGCCAGGCTGTCAGGTAAGGCTCGGGGTGCGGTTTGCCGTGCGTCACATCGTGCGCCGTCACCATCTGTTCGCGCACAAAGATACCGGGGAACCAATGTTCCAACTGTTCGTACAGGTCATACTGTCCGCCGCCGGTTACTACCCAGATGGCTGCCTTACCCTGCAGCGTCTCAAGCACTTCGCGGATACAGGGGAGGGGTTTACCACCGCCGAGCTCGTGATAGACACGGGTCTTCTCGTCGTAAATATGTTGCACCTCATCGGGCGTAAAAGAGCGGTTGTTGTGGTCTCCAAGCCACCGGATGATATCCATGCCTGTACGTCCCTCGTTGATATAACACACGCGGGGCGGGAAATCAATGCCATATTCCTGCATAACGATGCGCCACGCCTCTGCGTGGTTTGGCATGGAATCCAGCAGGACACCGTCCATATCGAAGAAATAGGCCTGATGCATGATTAGTTGAGAGTTAATTTTATGTATTATGTATTATGTACAATGTACGATTTATGTACGATTTAGTTTAATGTACGATTTACGCGTGACCTTTGTCCTTTTACTCCTTTGTACATCCTTAGTACATCGTACATTTGTCCTTCGTACATTACCCCCCCCCTTAGGGGGCTGGGGGGCTTGGTTTTCGCTGGAAGCGGTAGGTCTCGTCGTGCCAAGTGTTGCCTTCGCGGCGATAGAAACGCTGGTTGGTAGTCGGGCTCTTCAGGCCGCCAAGGGCTTCCACATACGGTCCGAACTTTACATAGTCGAATACCAACAAGTTGTTTTCGTAGTTTTCGTAGTTTGCGTTGTTTTCGTAGTTTGCGTTGGTTGCGTTCGTTAGTTCGGGACTTCCCTCCCCCCTTGAAAGGGGGACGGGGGGATTCGTCCCGCTATACCACCCTGTTTTTATGCCTTGCACCTTGACATGCGCGGCCAAACGTGCCACCTCGTCGGGGTCCTGGTCGCCACCCATGAAGCAGACGCAGGTAATCCCCGTGCGGTACTGATTGATAAGGGCATCCAATAGTTCGTCGGTCAGCTCCTCGCCGATATCCTCCCTTAGATGCGGACTGTGACAACCCGGGCATCGGTTCGGGCAACCGGAGATACTCAGGGCGAGTGTTACCTCGCCCGGAACCTCCTGAAACACTATATCGTAAGATGCGATTTTCATATTTAGACCGCTTCGCTGACAGAGTACAGACCGCTGCGCTGACAGAGTACAGAATAGTGGACTCTTCCAACGATTAACGACAATCCACTCCTTCCCCTTTCGCATAATACCGCCGTGCGGCCTCCTTCTGTCTGCCGGAGGAGAAGTTCGACACGCGCTTCATATATCCTATCACGCGCGTGAGGTAGTCCACGTTGGTCGAATGGCAATGCGGGCACTCCTTGAGGTAACGTTTGTCAATATGACCACAGTCGTTGCAGATGGTATTGGGGATATTGAAGGTGAAGTAGTTGCACCCCTCCACGGCGGCCACACGTAGCAACTGGCGGTATTGTTCCTTTGAGAGGTGTTCGTCCAGGTTGCAATGCAGTGCACTTCCGCCCGTCAGATGCTCAATATACTTACGTCCGTGCAGACGGAAGCGGTCCAGCACCGTTGTCTTGGGGTCTTCAACGATATAGAAATAGCTGTTGTAGCAGTCACGGGGCACCACATAGCCATCCTCGCGGTCCCACTTGGCATGCTTCACGCCAACATTCTCGGCGGGAATCATCTCGCAGTTGAACATCACATCTTTGGCACGATACTGCTTGTTGAGTTTCTCGATGATGCCGAGCACTTCTTGTACATACTCGGTATAGCGCGGGTTGTCGCTTATTTCGATGCCCAAGAACTCGGCAGCCTCGACCAAACCGTTGACGCCGATGGTGAGGTACTGACGGCCGATATTGATATATCCGGCATCAAAGAGGGGTAGCATGCCGCGTTGCTGCAGGCTCTTGAGGTTCTCGTTGTAGGCTAACTGCACCTTGTGCATGAGGTCCACGATTTCCTCGATATACGTCTGATACGGTATGTTGTTGCGCACGGCGTACTGAATAGCTCGGTTGAGGTTGATGGTCAGTACCGACTTCGAACCGGTGCTGACGCCGCCGGCTCCTAAGGTGTAGCTGAAGCCGTTGTCGGTGATCTCGTTACGGAGGCGGCAGCAGCTTGACAGCGAATCGGCATTGTCGCTGATGTAGGTAAAGAAGGAATGCCCCTCGGCATACATCTCGGCGGTGAAGTCAGCGTACTCCTTGTCCTTCACGTCGCCGTTCTCGCTCAACAGAGCCATCGTCTCCACGGGGAAGGTCAGCACCGCCTTCGTGCGTTCCGCGTTGAACCATTTCATGAAGCGTTTCTGTAACCAGTTCAGACCATCCCAGTCGGGCTTAGAACCATCGGGGAAGAAGAAGTTGCCGAAGAGCGATTCAAAGTAATAACGGTCGTAGTAGCTGATGTTCCAGAAAACGGACTGGAAGTTACGCGCTCCGCTGGGTTGGTTGATGCTATAAACAACCTGTTGGAAGCAGTCGGTCACGACCTTGTCGATGGTACGACGTTTCAGGCTGAGGTCCACCACTTCGTCCTGACGTTTCCAGTAGTCCTTGCCATACTCCAGACCGATGAAGTAGTTCAGGTACATTAGAAACTCCGGCGTAGCGCAGGCACCCGACAGCATCGACGATACGATGAACACCATATTGATGAACCCGCCGCAGAAGGACTTCAGGTTCTTCGGAGGCGTGGCGTTGCCGCCGATGGAAATGGTACCACCGATGAGCCAGGGGTACATGGTGATGGAGGCGCAGTAGTTAGCCAGGTTCGTCTCGTCGTTTTTGTAGATGAAATGTTGGTTCAGCAGCGAGATGTACTTGTCTGCCAATTCGCGTCCGTACATCTTCTTGATTTGCTCGGTCAGCAGGCGTCGGTTCAGACGGATGAAGCCCTGCTTGGGCAACTCGCCGATAAGCGTTGCGATGTTCTTGTTCTCCACATTGGCATTGGCGTCGTACTTGCTACCCTCGGCGGCATTCGAGGCCTGACAGTAGTTCATCAGGAACTCCAAGCGAGCCTGTGTCTCGCGATCTTCGCTATGCCGATTGCGGTAGAGCATATAGGCTTTTGCCACTTGGTAATACCCCTCCGACATCAGGGCCACCTCTACTTGGTTCTGCACCTCCTCTACGCTGATGCCGTTATGAATCCTCAGGTGCGACAAAATCGAGCCCAATATCTCCTCGGTCGCAAACGAATTAGCTGCAAGGAACGACTTCGAAATAGCGTTTTTTACCTTCTCAACGGTAAATAATTCCGGCTTACCGTCACGTTTGATAATGTATGTCTCCATGTTTGTTTTATTGCGCTTGGCGCGGTTACGGATGGTTTGAAAATAGGATAATGACCGCTACGCATACCGCAATCGGCTCCTCATTTCCAAACTTTATGATTAAATATTCTGAAATTTCGCTTCCTAAAGAGAGCCCTTTGGGGGTGCTCCAATCGTATTCTGAAATTCGGTGCAAAAGTACAACTTTTTTTTCATATACGCAAATTTTTTGGCATTTTTTTCAAAAAAAAATCACCTGCATGCAGAGCATCTTTTTACCGCCGTTAGTAGATAGCTAATTTGGTCTCTCCAGGCAGCCGACCGGCTAAAGCCAATGCAAAAGCCAATGTGAAAAAAAACGCTCTCGGAAGCGTTTTTTTTTGCATATGTCAAAAAATTGTTGTACCTTTGCAGCGTGATTTTTTTAAACAAGACACATATGAAAAAAATACTCCTCGCCTTTATGGCATTGACGCTGTTCGTCGCTACTGCTGACGCAAAGAGAGAAAAGAAAGTGGAGGTGGACTCCCTGGGTAATAAAATCAAGACCGGCTGGAACTTCGGTATCCTGCCTTCTATCGCCTATGATGCCGACTACGGCTTCCAGGGTGGTGTGCTCACCAACGTTTATTACTACGGCGATGGCAGTCAGTATCCCGAATACATTCACTCGCTCTACGTCGAGGCGGCCTATACCACCAAACACCATGGTATCTTCCGCTTCAACTACGACTCCAAATACCTCATACCGGGCTACCGACTGACGCTTGATGCCACCTATCTGCCCGATGCTATGTGCGACTTCTACGGCTATAACGGCTATCAGTCCAAGTATGACTACACCCTGCATGACTGGTCTAAGAAGCCGGAGAAGATGGACACCGCCGCCTACCGCAGCCGCGTGTTCTACAAGTACAAACGCGACCTCATCCGCGTAGCGGGCGATATCGAGGGCACGATCTACAAAGGCCTGAAATGGAATGCCGGACTGGGTGTGCTCGGTTATATCATTGACGACTGCAACATCGATATGCTCAACGGCAAGAACAAATACGACCCAACCCTCGACCATCAGAAAGCGCTCAACCCCGATGAACAGCTGCTCTATAATAAATATAAGGAGTGGGGACTGGTTGGCAAGGATGAGATGAAGGGCGGCTGGCACCCTTACCTGCGCGCCGGTATCACCTTTGATACGCGCGACAAACGACAGGGACCCAACCGCGGCATCTATGCCGATGCGTTCTTTACCTATTCCGCCGCTTTCAATGCCGCCTATGGCAATCAGGCTACCGCCGGCTACAACCACCTGCAGTTTAACTTTACCTTCCGGCACTATGTCCCCTGCTATACCGACAAGAACGGATTCAATCGTATCACCTTTGCTTATCGCGTCGGAACGCAGAATAACATCGCCGGTCGCTCGCCGTTCTATATGAACAACTACATGAACGCCCTCTTTATCCAACGCGTGTATTACGAGGGCCTGGGCGGTGGTAACTCGGTGCGCGGTATGATGGCGAACCGTATCCTGGCTAACGGCTTTGCTTACGCCAATGTGGAGTTCCGCTTCCGCATCGTCAATTTCGATATCGGTCGCCAGCATTTCTTTGTAGGCCTGAACCCCTTCTTCGACCTGGGTATCGTCACGCAGCCCTATAACATGGATGAGCTGGTTGAGCTCCATACCGGCGGCTTGTATCATGACCTCAAAAGCAGCATGGCAGCCGCGGGTGACAACTACGACGACTATTTCTCTTCTGCCAAAAAGGACGTTTATAACCCTCACATGACAGCGGGTCTCGGACTCAAGATCGGTATGAACGAGAACTTCGTCCTCAGTTGCGATTGGGGTATGCCGCTCAACAAACAGGACAACCAGAAATGGGCCAACTTCTACGTCAAGATGGGATACCTGTTCTAATTGATAGTTGATAATTGATAATTGACATTACAAAGATTTCTTTCCTTTTAATTCGATAATTTTGCAAAGATGAAAGTTTTATTGATTAATGGCAGTCCCAATGCCAAAGGCTGTACTTATACGGCATTGAGCAATGTTACAAATATGAAAAAAATATTTATTTCTTTATTGTGCGTATGTAATGTGTTTTAATACCAAATTCAATCAATATGAGACATGTTTTCACATTAATAATCATCTGTTTTGCATGCTTGTTCTGCGGAGAACAGATGTCGGCAGCTAAACGGAAAACCGTTTTTGTTAATAGCAAAATGCATATCATTCCTGTTGCTGACCAAAATGGGATGTATGCATATCTGACATATCTGGAAGACCATATTCAGGCGAAAGTGTACAACTCGCAGGGAATGCTGCTTTTCAACCTGAATGTGAAAGAGATTACCCCTGATACCTGTATCTATGACGGCGTGCAGGAGGAATACTTTTTTAATGAATTACGTGATGTTTATCGATACGAAAATAATCAAGTTGTAGAACACACCTTCTATCGGAACGGAGAGAAGATTTTCCATCAGCCATTGTTGGTCGGGGATACAATTTGGTATTTTCAGAATCATATTGTTCTGCCTCAAGAAGCAGTGTCGTACGGTGTGGTTAAAAAGATTGACAGCCAGACAAAGATGGTGGCCGTTAGTCGTTATAGTTGCCGGAACAACGACTTATTAGAGGAAGGTAATTTTAATCTCATTGAGTATAATAACTCGGTGCGGCAAGGGAAACAATTCTATTACAGTAATGGTAAGAAATGCCGTTTGTCGATATATTCGCCTAAAGGACAACTGATCGAAGATTATGCAATAGATACGCTAGGCAAAGTACAGAGGCAGGTATCTTTCCCCGTAATCCCGAACTATTCTACAGCCCAAAAGGCCCCATCGTGGAAGGAAATAAAATTCTTTTATCCTGATGGGAAACTCAAGGCGAAAAAGGTACGTGTTGATAATCGCATTGAGGAACAGTATTTTCTCCCGAATGGTGAACTGACCGATGCGATGGACTTGGATGAGGATTCCAATATGGATGAATTCTATGGGATTATACCAGATATGCCTCAGTTCCCCGGAGGGGCACAAGCATTGTATACATTTCTTAAAGAAAACATGAAATATCCGGTTTTGGCGCAGCAAATGAAATTAGTCGGAGTCGTTAGAGTTAGTTTCACGGTTGAGGAAGATGGTAGTGTTTCCAATATTATAGTTGTAGAACCGGTTCATAAATTGCTTAACGATGAGGCAGTACGCGTGGTTAAGATGATGCCGAAGTGGATTCCCGGCAATAGAAACGGAACACCGGTAAAAGTGCGATATACAATGCCGATAAACTTTAGGTTGCAATAATATTGAGAAACAATGGATATTTTTCAGGCATTAAATACTCCCCGCCAAAGTCAGGAAATGAATGCCGTCCCGCCTGCCGGAGTTGCCATATAGGCAGCCGGGCAGACGAGACGGCATAACAGATAAGGTGTGCTGAAGGGGATTAGATGCTCAGAACCTGCAGGGCTTGCCATTTGTCGTCCTTGATATCCTTCTTCTGCTTGATGGCTTTGGAAAGGGGTACATAGACGATTTCGGAGTTCTGAACACCAACCATGATGGAGCGTTGCTCTTCCATGAGCGCCTGTATGGCAGCTACGCCGAGACGGGAAGCCAGGATACGGTCGTAAGCCGAGGGGCTACCGCCGCGCTGCAGGTGACCGAGAATGGTGACACGTGTGCCGTATTCAGGATGCACCTTTTCTATAATCTCCGCTACTTTGCGTGCGCCGCCTTCGATAGCGTGTTCCTGAACGAGCACGATACCTGAGTTCTTGTGCTTGCGGCGTCCCTGACCGATGGCTTCTTCGAGCTGTTCGGCCACGGTGGCGCGTTCGGGAATGATAGCTGCTTCGGCTCCGGCAGCGATGGCTGCGTTCAGGGTGAGGAAGCCGGCATCGCGCCCCATCACCTCCACGAGGAAGAGACGTTCGTGGCTGGTACCGGTGTCGCGCAGTTTGTCCACGCATTCCACGATGGTATTGAGGGCGGTGT
This sequence comes from uncultured Bacteroidales bacterium, assembly GCA_900316005.1. Lineage (GTDB taxonomy): Bacteria > Bacteroidota > Bacteroidia > Bacteroidales > Paludibacteraceae > Colicola. The sequence continues at coordinate 49,771 of ONBH01000010.1, forward strand.
CGTATCCGATGGTGGCATCGGTGCCCCAGAGGTCGTTGTCAATCGTTCCGGGCAGACCGATGACGGGCACATTGTATTCCTGTGCCAGCAGACGTGCGCCGGTGAAGGTGCCGTCGCCGCCGATGACGATGAGGGCGTCAATCTGCTCGCGTTGAATGGTTTCAAAGGCACGTTTGCGGCCTTCGGGCGTGCGGAACTCATCCGAACGGGCGGTTTTGAGAATGGTACCGCCGCGTTGGATAATGCCGGATACATCCTGTGTGCCGAGTTCGGTGACTTCGCCTTCCATGAGGCCTTTGTAACCGCGGTAGATACCTTTTACTCGGATGTCATTGACGATGGCTGCGCGGGTGACGGCGCGAATGGCGGCGTTCATACCGGGTGCATCACCTCCTGAGGTGAGGACACCAATGGTTTTGATCGTATATTCCATAAATTTGTCGTTGGGTTTTATTCGTCGTTTGTCGTTAGTTGTTAAACTGCTGTAGTCGGTCTCGGCAGGCTTCCATGAGCCAGAGTGGGGTGGATGTGGCTCCGCAAATTCCTACGCGTTCGGCAACGCTTTTTTTTGCCCCATGCAAAAAGGGGGATAGTAATTCTAAGGTGATTTCCTCGGGCGAGGAGATAAATAAGGTGTTCGGATTGGCTTCGCGGCAGTGGCTGAAGAGAACCTGTGCGTTGGAGGACTTCCGACCCCCGACAAAGATGACGAGGTCGTGTGCCCGAGCAAATTCACGCATGTGTTCCGCCCGATTGGCTACGTTGCGGCAGATGGTATCATAGACGTGCAGCTCTTGGTTGGCGCGTTTGCGTATCTCGTCCGCGATATGTTGGTATTCCTCCATCGACATTGTAGTCTGTGAGAAGAGAAACACGGGGCGGTGGAAGTCAATCTTTTCGATATCGGCTGTGGCCTGAATCACAAGCGCGGTATTGCCGGTCTGCCCCTGCAGGCCAATGACTTCTGCATGACCGGGTTTGCCGAAGATGACAATCTGGGCATCGGGGTTGGCTGTATAGGTGTCGCGGATGCGTTTCTGCAGTTGCATCACCACGGGGCAGGAGGCATCGATGATCTCCAGCCCGTTGTCGTGGGCGATGCGGTAGGTAGAGGGCGGCTCGCCGTGCGCGCGGAACAGCACACGGCCGCTACGCAGCGTGCGCAAATCATCATAGTCAATGGTTTCCAGACCAAGTTTGGCCAGACGTTCCACTTCCTCGCCGTTGTGAACGATGTCACCAAGGCAAAAAAGCGGACCATTCTTGAGTTCGCTCTCTGCTGTCGTAATGGCGCGTGTAACGCCAAAACAGAAACCACTATTATTGTCAATTGTTATAGACATAGGACTGTTCGTTCTACTCACTAAAGGAATCCGGAATAAAGACTCAATACATTCTCATCGGGGCATTTTAGTCTTTAATCTTTCCGTGCAGCGGTCTTTAATCTTTCTGCGCAGCGGTCAAATAGCCGGTAGATATGTTGCATCTGTTCCTCGCGGGTGAGGTTGGAGTTATCCACGACAATGGCATCCTCAGCCTGCTTTAGCGGCGATTCGGCGCGATGCGTGTCGCGGTAGTCGCGGTCGTTGACGTCGCGGAGCACATCCTCATAGACGGGGTTCTCACCCTTGGCAACCAATTCGTCGTAGCGGCGTCTGGCACGTACCTCGGGCGAGGCGGTAAGGAAGAGCTTGAGCTCGGCATCGGGGAAAACGACCGTTCCAATGTCGCGACCGTCCATGACGATACCTTTGTTGCGGCCCATCTGTTGCTGCTGGGCAACCAGGAAATGGCGCACTTCGGCTATCGGCGAGACGCGTGAGGCCATATTACCGACTTCCAGGGTGCGGATCTCTGCTTCTACATCTTCGCCATTAAGGGTAACATGATTATTGCGGAAGCCGACGGCAATCTGGTCCAGCCCTGCGAGTGACGGCAGTTGCACCAAGCCGCGCATGACGGCAAGAGCGACGGCGCGATACATGGCACCGGTGTCCACATAAGTATATCCGGCATACTGGGCCAACTGTTTGGCGATAGTTGATTTGCCGCAGGAGGAGTAGCCGTCGATAGCAACGATGATTTTATTCATATTCTATTTCTTTAGCATCGAGTTAATATCGAGACTGAGGGTAGCCTGGTAAGTGAAGTTGGATTTGGAGTACTGGCTTAGTGCGAAGGCAACGCTGAATTTGTAGATGCGCACGCCGGCACCGAAAGCGAATCCGGCGATGGAACGTTGGTCCTTGAGTTGCATCTCCGCGCGTCGGCGGTGGTTATAACTGACGGTCAGCCAGAATCGGTCTGACTTGGGGATGATGTCAATGGCGAAGATGGTATGCCGAAACATCATATCGTACCAGAGCACCTTGCCGGTGTCCACCTGGGAGGATTGCCCGTAATTGAGGTTCCACCGCTGCATGTTATGAATCGTCATGCTCAGGCGTATGGGAGCGTGCTTGAAACGGTACGAAAGTCCTAATTCGAGGTTGAGCGGCAGTTTCTCGCGCTGCTGACCGTTCTCATCGGAATAGAAGCCCTTGAGTTGCCAACCGATGTTGCGTAGCGTCAGACCAATTTGCAGGGTGGAGTCGGGCAGTTGGAAATGACCGCCGACATCAGCTCCGAGCGCAAAAGCCGTGTACGACTCGTAGATACTATAGACCGGCTTGAATGCTACGCCGACGGTGAACATGGGTCCGAGTTGGCGGGCGTACATGATGTCGATGAGTATGTCTTTGGCGGTAAAAGTATTACCGGCGAGCCCACCGTATTCATCGGCGTAGCGCATGCGACCGTAGTCCAGATAGTGAATACCGGCGGCGAAATAGTTGGGCTTGTCGGGTTCGCCCTCGGGCTGTTTCTCCCATTTGCCCCGACCGAAGTTATGGCCGTAGATGACGCTACCGAACATGGTTCCCTGCATCCAGTAGGCGTAGTTGAGCTGCAGGACTTTATCCGTAGCCTTATTCAGCAGGGCGGGGTTCATCATCGCCGTGGACAGCTCGGCGTCCTGAATAGCCACGTTGTCACCGCCCAACGCATTGAGGCGGGCAGAGTAGGGCAACGAGAGGAAATTATAAACGCTGGTTCCCGCCCCGTAAATCTGCGCCGACAAACGAAACGGCCACCCCAAGAGAGCAGCTAAGACGCAAAATACTATGATTTTTTTCATTGAAACCATAATCAGCGCACAAAGGTACAACTTTTTTTGCAAATAACCAAAGAAATGCAAATATATTTCACTTTTTTATCGAAAAATTTTTATAATCCAATTATTTTTTGTAACTTTGCGCGATATTTTATGTAGTATGTGTGTCATGCATGCGTGCGCAAGCTGCAAAACGAAGCAAAACAAGCAAATAATTAAATAAATCAATCAAAAATCTATGTGGTTAAAAGATTCATCTATCGGCCGTAAGTTCATTATGAGCATAAGCGGCTTGTTTCTGGTTCTTTTCCTGCTGTTTCACGGGAGCATGAACCTGTGTCTGGTCATTGACGACATCTTTGGCACCGCGGCTTACAACTGGATTTGCGCCATGTTGGGTGCAAACTGGTATGCTATCGTCGGTACCATCGTGTTGGCACTGGGCGTGTTGGTACACTTCGGGTACGCCATCATGCTGACGATTCAGAACCGCGCTGCCCGCGGTACGGATCGTTATGCCGTCGAAGCGCGTCAGGAAGGTGTGGACTGGGAGTCGAAGAACATGCTGGTGTTGGGAATCATCGTTATCGGTTTCCTGATCCTGCACCTTTACAACTTCTGGTACAAAATGCAGTTTGCGGAGTTGACGGGTATCCATACCTCGATGTTCGACCCGCAAGATGGTAGCGCCATTGTGAAGGGTCTCTTCACCGATGGCTGGAGCGGTATTATTTACTGCCTGCTGTATATCGTGTGGCTCATAGCCCTCTGGTTCCACCTCAATCACGGTATCTGGTCTGCTCTGCAGACTATGGGTTGGAGCAACCTGATCTGGCTGAAACGCATCAAAGTCATCGGTACAATCTTCGCTACGCTGGCTGTTGGCCTGTTTATGATTGTCGTACTGTATTTCCTGGGTGTTAACATCGGCACAATGTGCTAAAAAAAGAGAACAACTATGGCAAAGAATGAAATTCAAGAAGCTGCAAAACAAGTTGTAGAAGCTGTTGCAGAAAAAGTGATGGAAACCGCTGTGAACGTGGCCGAGAAAGTAGCCGATGCTACCACTCCCATCATCACGCCCGAGATGGCGAAGATTCCCGCCGGCCCGCTGGCTGAGAAATGGACGAACTACAAAGATCATCAGAAACTGGTGAACCCTGCTAACAAGCGTCGTTTGGACGTGATTGTTGTGGGTACGGGTCTGGCAGGTGCTTCGGCAGCCGCCACGCTGGCTGAGTTAGGATTCAATGTGCTGAACTTCTGCATCCAGGATAGCCCGCGCCGTGCGCACTCGATTGCTGCACAAGGTGGTATCAACGCTGCCAAGAACTACCAGAACGATGGCGACTCGGTTTACCGTCTGTACTACGATACCATCAAGGGTGGTGACTACCGCGCCCGTGAGGCGAACGTGTACCGCCTGGCTGAGGTTAGTAACAATATTATCGACCAGTGTGTGGCACAAGGTGTTCCTTTTGCTCGCGAATACGGCGGTCTGCTCGACAACCGTTCGTTCGGTGGCGCCCAGGTGAGCCGTACTTTCTATGCCAAGGGTCAGACCGGCCAACAGCTGCTGTTGGGTGCCTATAGTGCACTGAGCCGCCAGATTGGTAAGGGCAAAGTGAAAATGTACAGCCGCTACGAGATGCTGGATATCGTCCTCATTAAGGACGAGAACGGCGAACCCCGTGCCCGTGGTATCATCGCCCGCAACCTGGTAACCGGCCGCATCGAGCGCTTCTTCGCGCACGCCGTGGTTGTGGGTTCCGGTGGCTACGGTAACACCTTCTTCCTGAGTACGAACGCCATGGCTTCGAACGGTTCGGCTGCCATGCAGATGTACCGCCACGGCGCATACTTCGCTAACCCCTGCTACGCACAGATTCACCCGACTTGCATACCGAAACACGGTGACTTCCAGTCGAAGCTGACGCTGATGTCTGAGAGCTTGCGTAACGATGGTCGTATCTGGGTTCCCAAGAAACTGGAGGATGCCAAGCGTCTGCAAGCCGGCGAGATCAAGGGTCGCGATATCCCCGAAGAGGATCGTGACTACTACCTGGAGCGTCGTTATCCCGCCTTCGGTAACCTGGTTCCGCGTGATGTGGCATCGCGTGCCGCCAAGGAGCGTTGCGACAAGGGTTACGGTGTGAACAATACCGGTCTGGCTGTCTTCCTCGACTTCAGCGACGCTATTCAGCGCCTGGGCAAGGATGTAGTGGCTCAGAAATACGGTAACCTGTTCCAGATGTACGAGAAAATCGTGGACGAGAACCCCTACGAGAACCCGATGATGATCTTCCCCGCCATCCACTACACGATGGGTGGTATCTGGGTGGACTATGAGCTGCAGACCAGCGTGAAGGGTCTGTTCTGTATCGGTGAGGCCAACTTCAGTGACCACGGAGCCAACCGTCTGGGCGCCAGTGCCCTGATGCAAGGTCTGGCTGACGGTTACTTCGTACTGCCCTATACCATTCAGAACTACCTGAGCGACCAAATCGGTGTGCCACGCATGTCAACCGATCTGCCCGAGTTTGCTGAGGCTGAGAAGGCTGTGCAGGCTAAGATTGACCGCCTGATGAAGATTCAGGGTAAGCGTTCCGTGGATAGCATCCATAAGGAGCTCGGTCTCGTTATGTGGGACTTCGTGGGCATGGGCCGTACGGCTGAGAGCCTGAAGACCGCCATTAAGAAGATTGACGAGATCAAGAAGGAGTTCTGGACCAATGTCTATATCCCGGGTGAAGCCGGTTCGCTCAATAACGAGCTGGAGAAAGCCCTGCGTCTTAGTGACTTCATCGAGATCGGTCGTCTGATGGCTGTGGATGCCCTGAACCGCGAAGAGAGTTGCGGTGGTCACTTCCGCGAGGAATACCAGACCGAAGAGGGCGAGGCACTGCGTCAGGACGACAAGTTCTCGTATGTAGCTTGCTGGAAGTACATGGGCGAAGACAAGGAACCCATGCTTATCAAGGAGCCGCTTGACTACGAATTCACCGAGCGCAAAACGCGTAACTACAAAGCCTAAATAATTGATAATTGACAATTGACAATTGATATTATGGATCAGTATATTGATATCAAAGTGCGGGTGTGGCGTCAGGCCGGCCCCAAGGCCAAAGGTTATTTTGAGACCTACGAGCTGAAACATATCTTCCAAGGTGCATCGTTCCTGGAGATGATCGACATCCTGAACGAGCAACTCATCTCGGAGCACAAGGATCCCATCGCATTCGACCACGACTGCCGTGAGGGTATCTGCGGTATGTGCTCGATGTACGTGAACGGTCATCCTCATGGACCAGACAGCGCTATCACGACCTGCCAGCTGCATATGCGTAAGTTCCACGACGGCGAGACCATTACCGTAGAGCCGTGGCGTAGCCGCGCATTCCCGGTAATCAAAGACTTGATGGTGGACCGTCAGGCGTACGACAAGATCATGCAGGCCGGTGGCTTCGTGAGCGTGAACACCGGTGGTGTGCCCGATGCTAATGCCATACCTATTGCGAAACCCATAGCCGATGAGGCCATGGATGCTGCCAGCTGTATCGGCTGCGGTGCTTGTGCCGCTGCATGTAAGAACGGTTCGGCTATGCTGTTCGTATCCGCTAAGGTCAGCCAACTGGCTCTGCTTCCGCAGGGTAAGGTAGAGGCTGCACGTCGCGCGAAAGCTATGGTCGCTAAGATGGACGAGCTCGGCTTCGGTAACTGCACCAACACCGGTGCCTGTGCTGCCGAGTGCCCCAAGAGCGTCAGCCTGGCTAACATCGCCCGCCTGAACCGCGAGTTCATCTGCGCTAAGTTCCAAGACTAATAACCACATTCGAAAAAGGGATGCTTATGCCTCATTGAGAGGGATAAGTGTCCCCTTTTTTCGAGAAAAGACATTCGTTCTATGACAAAACAAAACAACTCACTGCGTATCATCACCATCTTAGCGATGATGTTTCTGTACGCAATGATATCGTTTGTAACGAACCTGGCAGCACCTGTTGGCAAGATCTGGGGCGAGTCGTTTACCGACCCGGCTCAGGCGGAGCGCATGGGTATGTTGGGCAATATGTTCAACTTCTTGGCATACCTCATCATGGGTATTCCCGCCGGTAACCTGCTCGCCAAACGCGGCTACAAATGGACTGCGCTGACGGCTATCTCAATCGGTTTCGTCGGCATCGGTTTCCAATGGCTGAGCGGCTATATGGATAGTTTTATCGTCTATCTCGTTGGCGCGCTGTTCGGTGGATTCTGCGTCTGCATGTTGAATACGGTGACCAACCCTATGCTGAACCTCCTGGGCGGCGGCGGCAACAAGGGCAACCAGCTGAACCTGATAGGCGGTACCATCAACTCCCTGTCAGGTGCCCTGACGCCGATGCTCGTCGGCGCTATCATCGGCGAGAGGCTCGAGGGCAAAGAGATTGACGATGTGAATATAGTGCTGTATATCGCCATGGCGGTGTTTGCAGTCATCTATCTGATACTGAAAGTGACACCTATTGCCGAACCCGAAGGAGCCGGACAAGAGGTGACCTACGAGCGCAGCCCGTGGTCGTTCCGTCACCTGACGCTGGGTGTGATAGCTATCTTCTTCTACGTAGGTGTGGAGGTAGGCGTACCGGCTACCCTCATCTCGTACCTGAAACCCACCGTGGGCTTTGCTGCTGCGGGTTTTGTGGCAGGTCTGTACTGGCTGCTGATGCTGGTGGGCCGAACCATCGGTTCGTTTGTAGGCGGTAAGGTCTCAAGCCGTACGATGGTCATCTGTGTGTCGTGTGTCGCCATCCTGCTCATGGTAGGTGCCATGCTGCTGGGCGATTCTTCTACCGTTGCTATGCCGACCAGTTGGAAGTTCCAGATGGCTCAGATGCCTATTGCTGCGCTGCTGATCATGCTGGTGGGTCTCTGCACCTCGGTGATGTGGGGTTGTATCTTCAACATGGCGACCGAGGCTCTGGGTAAATACACAGCCAAGGCTTCCGGCATCTTCATGATGATGGTAGTAGGCGGCGGTATCGTGCCTTATATCCAAAGCGTCATCGCAGCCCACAACTGCCTAATCAGTTATATCGTGCCCGTCATCGGTGTGGCTTATATCCTGTGGTATGCCATCCGTGGCTCGCGCGTGCGCGAGTGCGACCGCGTGTAATATTAAGGTGTAACAAAAAAAACGAGACGGTAGCATACTATCGTCTCGTTTTTGTTAAAAGATGTCAATTGTCAATTATCAATTGTCAACTTCAACTACGTATTCGGCCTTCACATCCTCGTAGAAATGAGCATACGCGGCGTATGTGTACGGAGCCAGCCACAGGATGCCGATCGGGCACAGGATGCAGAGCAGCGCCCAACCGATGAAGGAGAGCTGCAGCAGGAATAACTCGGCCTTGTGGCCGCGCATCATCATACGGCTCATACGCAGAGCCTCACGCGGAGCAATACCCGGGTTATCATAAATGATATAGGGCACCATGCCGTAGGCGAGAGAGAAAATAATAGCACCAATAAAGAGCGTCGGAATAGCAATAAGGCCGACCACAATCACCATCAGCACACCGGCTACTACGAGGGTGGACCAGTTGTTTTGGAACTCTTGGAACAGCGTCTTGACATTGCCTTCCATCATCTCTTCGCGGCGAATATATTTCAAGAAGAAGATGTAGAGCGCATACTGCAACGGAACGGCAAACAGTACTTCAATCAATGTGGTCATCCCTGAACCAGTACTGTTAAGCCAAGGCATTTTGTATAAAGCGCCTGTGACAGAAAACGGTACAGCAAAAACGAGTGCTACCGCCATAATAATAAGCAATACCACCAGGGTAAAACCGGCCATTTCACCCCAACGGCCTTCCAGGGTCTCGCGTGCCAAGGCACGATACTCAGAACTTGTCTTCATAAGCAGATTTTTTTTGGTTATTATGATTAGTCGTAACTATCAATTATCAACTGTCAACTATCAACTATCAACTATCGTACGGCTTTAGCCGATCGTTCGAGGCTTCGCCGAGATAAGAATTGTCAACTATCAACTATCAATTATCAACTTTCTTGCGTGCTTCCCAGTCCGCACGGAAGCGGTATAGATAGCGCTTGATGCTGTGTTTGGGTGTGTGCTCCAGTGGGTCAGACTGCGTCTCAATCTTCTGCAGCTGGCTGTCTCGCGGCAGCAGCGCGTTGATGCGTTCGCGCAGCGAAGCTACATTTAGCTGTTCCCACTTCGTTACGACGAGGGCGATGAGTTGGTTATCCCACTCCGTCACCAGCGATTCCTCCACGCCGTCCAGGTCGTTCAGTAGCGCTTCGATGGCTTCGGGGTAAACCTTGTTGCCGTTGGCCTGCACAATCAGGTTCGACTTATGCCCCTGCACATAGATGGTGCCATCGGCTTCTACCTTACCTACATCGCCCGTACGGAACCAGCCGTCCTCGGTGATGACTTCGTCTGTCAACTCTTGTGCCTTATAGTAGCCCTGCATCACGTTTTCTCCCTTCACCCATATTTCCTCATCGACAATCTTCGCCTCCATACCGCTGACGACTTTGCCGCCCGAGCGGGCTCGGAAGTTCTGCCATAGGTTTCCGCTGACCAGCGGGCCGGTTTCGGTCAGACCGTAGCCTACCGTGATGGGGAAACGTATCTCCATGAGCAGACGCTCTACGTCTTCGTTCAGCGCTGCGCCACCCACATGGAACTGCAGGATATTTCCGCCCAGGCTCTTGAGCATCTTGTTGCGCACCATGTTCTTCAGGATTCGACCGATGCCCGGCCAGTTCCACATACGCTTTATGGCGGGTTTCTGGATGACGGGGAAGACGTTTTTCTTGACAATCTTCTCGATCACCATCGGTATGGTGACAATGGTGTAGGGGCGTATCTCCTTCAGCGCTTTGAGCAGCACGGAGGGTGTTGGCGTCTTGCCCAAGAAATAGATGTGGCAGCCGGCGGGCAGTTGAGCCAGCAGTTCGCATACCAGGCCGTACATGTGTGCCAGCGGCAGCATCGACAGCACATTCATGCCGTCGTGCTTGGGGAGGTTCTCCTTGCAGTTCTGCACGTTGTTGCTCAGGCTGCGGAATGACAGCATGACGCCTTTGGGAGTGCCGGTAGAGCCGGAGGTGTAGCATATCATGCAGGTCTCATCCAGGTCACGACCGCTGTAGTCCAGTTCCTCACGGATGGGGGACTCGGCCTCCACCGTAGTGCCTTCTACCTCGAGCGTCTCCATTGGAATCAGGTATTTGACGGCGGGCATCTCTTTGCCTTCTAACTTCTTGCGCACTTGCGCTGAGGCGATCAGGATGACGGAGTCGCTGTGGTTGACCATGCGCACGATATCATCCGCAGGAAAATCGGGCATGATACATACGTTCACGCCGCCCCAGACGGCGCTGGTAATGTATGCAACAGCCCAGTTGGACGAATTCACGCCGCAGATAGCAATATGGCTGCCTTTGGCTATCCCCAATTCGTCATATAGTGCGCCCAAGCGTGCTATTGCTTCAGCCATCTGACCATAGGTATAGTTGGCTGTACCATTATAATCTGTCAGTGCAGGTTTGTCCCAATAGGTGCGAATCGTCTCGCTCAGTAGTTCTAAATAGTGCTTTGACATTTCTTTTTTTAGTTTAGTGTTTAGTGTTTAGAGTTTAATGTAGTTTAGTGTTTAGTGTTTAGAGTTTAGTGCAGTTTAGAGTTTAATGTAGTTTAGTGTTTAGTGTTGAGTGTTTAGTGCAGTTTAGAGTTTAATGTAGTTTAGTGTTGAGTGTTTAGAGTTTAGTGCAGTTGAGAGTTTTGCGTTGATGATAGAGGTTCTTGTATAGATGCCGGCTTAGGCTCTTGAGGTAAGAAACTGCGTTGCAGCCCCGATAATAAACGAGCGGTATCAGCAACTAAACATTCCATATTATGAAACTCATCTGCTGAAATGTATTGTTCCTCCTCTGCAACTTCCAATTGACTCATAACTTCCATCAAAGAACCATATGCAATTTCAATAAAATGAACTTTATCCTTTACGGAGTACCGAGTCATTCCTTCTGCTATATTCGATGTTACGGAAACAGCTGCTCTCCGCATTTGATTGCACAAAGCGAATTGCTCTTCCTTTGGAAAAGTTCGAATAAGACGATATACTCGCCTTCTCATCTCGCCAGCTTTTTCATAAGCTACTAGATTTCTATACCCGAAAAATTCCATAACTTTCAACTTTTATCTTATAACTTCTATTAACTATCAACTATCAACTATCAACTATCGTACGGCTTTAGCCGATCGTTCGAGGCTTCGCCGAGATAAGAACTATCAACTGCGCTCAGGGCGCGGTCTTCCTTGCGGTGCATCTCGGCTTCGGTCTCGGGCGTTTTGTCCTGCTGGCCGGTTAGGTGTAACAGACCGTGGATGATGACGCGGTGCAATTCGCGGTCGTAGGTGGCATCAAACAGCTCCGCATTCGACCTGACAGTATCCAGCGAGATATAAATATCGCCGCTGACGGTCGTTGGGGTGGAGTAGTCAAAGGTAATGATATCGGTGTAGTAGTCGTGCCCGAGGAATTGGCGGTTGACTTCCAGAATACGCTCATCCGAACAAAAGATATAGTTGATATCTCCCGTCGCAAAACCATATCCGGCAGCCGTAGCACGTATCCATGCCTCCACCTTGCCGCGTTCGATTGCCGGCATTTCCACACCCTCTGTCACAAAATGTATCATTGTCTTTTACTGCTTTTTACTATTTCTTGACCCTACTACCGCAATTTACGGTGCAAAGGTACAACAAAAATTGCACATACGCAAATTTTCGGAAACTTTTTTTGTGAAAATAGAGTAGAAACTCTATATTTTATCCGGCAGGATGCGGCTGTACTTTCGAAGAGGCCCCATTCTATGAATGGGGTAGTATGTCGAAGTACAACAAAAATTTGATATATGCAATTTTTTTTTAATAAATAATTAAAAAATCATGCCTGGAGGCTAAAAAAATAAAAATCGGAGCGGAAAAGGACCGGTTCGAGTACGTGTCGACTACGTGTCGATTACGTCTCGTTTACGTCTCGTTTACGTGTTTGACCCGTATCAAACAGGTAAAAACGGGTGTGGAAGCACTTCACCGAGCCGTTCCCGAGGAAACCTCGAAGAAATCTCGAACCAATCTCGGGGTCGTAAAATCGAAAGTAGCTGACTAAAATAGTACATTCCTATTGTGGTCGTACGGGATAAAAAAAACGGGCATCTGATATTTTATCATCAAAAAACTTGCATATATCAGAAAAAAGCCGTATCTTTGCACCCAAATGGATAATACGGAACAAAAAATAACAATTCTGGCCATCGAGAGTAGTTGTGATGACACCTCGGCGGCGGTGCTGCAAGACGGCGTGCTACTGAGCAATGTAACCGCCTCGCAGAAGGTACATGAGGAGTTTGGCGGCGTGGTGCCCGAGTTGGCAAGCCGCGCACACCAGCAGAATATATGGGCAGTAGTGGATACTGCCCTCCGGCGTGCAAGTGTGGATAAAACCGAACTGAGCGCCGTTGCTTTTACGCGCGGTCCCGGACTGTTGGGCAGCCTGTTGGTGGGAACCAGTTTTGCCAAGGGATTGGCACTCTCGCTGGGCATACCGTTGGTGGATGTCAACCACCTGCAAGGGCATATCATGGCGCATTTTATCCAAACCGCGGAGGGCGGTGAGGTGCATCCCGAATTGCCGTTCCTGTGCCTATTGGTCAGCGGTGGAAACAGTCAGATTGTGCTGGTGGAGGAAAATAGCAGCGAGGATGGCAAAAAAATGCACCTTCCCAAGATGACCATCATTGGTCAGACCATTGACGATGCGGCGGGTGAGGCATTTGATAAATGTGCCAAGGTGCTCGGTCTGCCTTATCCGGGTGGTCCCTGGATTGACAAACTGGCTAAGATGGGTGACGCCAATCGTTTCCCCTTTGCCAAACCGCATCTGCCCGGATACGATTATTCGTTCTCGGGACTGAAGACCTCGTTCCTCTATACCCTGCGCGATATGCTGAAGGCTGAGGGCTTAGACAGCGTGGATGCCTTGTCGGAGCGCGTACCTCATCTCAAGGAGGACTTCTGTGCTTCGCTGCAAAAGACCGTTGTGGATATCCTATTGCAGAAACTCAAGCGGGCAGCGCTCGACTTGGGTATTCGTCGTATCGCAGTGGCTGGTGGCGTGAGTGCCAATAGCGGCCTTCGGGACGGAATGACGGAACTCGGTCGCAAGCAGCATTGGGAGGTATTCATCCCGCCCTTCTCGTTCACCACCGATAATGCCGCTATGATTGCCGAAGCCGGTTATTTCAAGTTCCTGGACGGCGATTTCTGCGCGATAGATGAGGTGCCGTTTGCCAAGACGCGTATCAACTGATGAAAGCGTGGTGGGCACATATTCGCCGGTGGTTAGGTTCCTACTACGATGTGACGGTCTTTGCCGTGACAGTCGTAGTGGCCGATTTGCTTTGGAAACTGACGATACACGGCGATGAGCATGGCACCGATGTGATGTGGCTGATGCTGGATGTATCGGCCTTTTTTGATGCAGTCACGGCGCATGTGACCAATGCCGTCTATTGGCTGGTCAGTTGTTTTCGCGACACAGTGCACCTAAGCGGTCGGTATATCTGGTTTGACTCAGGTAGTAGTTCGCATATCGTATGGGGCTGTTCGGGGATAAAACAGGCGTGGGTTTGGTTCGCCCTGATGCTGACGGCGCGCGGACCGTGGGTGCATAAAGCATGGTTTATACCGTTAGGATGGCTCGCCTGCTATGCGTTCAACATCCTGCGTATCAGTCTGATATGTCTCTTGATAGAATCGCACCCCGATTGGTTTCACATCCTGCACGACTATATCTTCAAGTACCTCTTCTACGGCATGATGTTCGGCCTGTGGGTTTGGTGGATAGATAAATTAAATAGTAGCGCAGCGTCCTCTGCCCGTGTGGCATAGCGTCCTGAACCCTGTAGCGTATCGTCCTCTAAACATACTTCCCGGTTAGGGAATCTTTGTTTGCCCGAATCTCTGCGAGGGTGCCGGCTGCTACCAGTTGCCCGCCGCGGCGTCCGCCTTCGGGCCCCATATCGATGATATAATCGCACGCGCGGATAACATCGGGGCTGTGCTCAATGATGACGACGGTGTTGCCGCGGTCCACCAGTTGGCGTAGCACGCGCATGAGTACGCGGATATCTTCAAAGTGCAGACCGGTGGTGGGTTCGTCCAGAATATAGAGCGTGCGACCTGTTGAAGGGCGTGCCAACTCGGTAGCGAGTTTCATACGCTGGCTCTCGCCGCCGGAGAGTGTTGTGCTGCTCTGACCTAATTTGACGTAACCGAGTCCGACCTCCTGAATCGTTTTGATCTTGCGCAGAATGGCGGGTTGGCTCTCAAAGAACTCTACCGCCTGATTGACGGTCATATTGAGCACATCGGCAATGGTCTTGCCCTTGAATCGAACCTCCAGTGTCTCCTTGTTGTAGCGTTGTCCGCCGCAGGCTTCGCAGCTCACGAAGACGTCGGGCATGAAGTGCATGCGCAGCGTCTTATAGCCGTTGCCGGCACACTCCTCGCAGCGTCCGCCTTTGGCGTTGAAACTGAACCGTCCGGCTTTCCAGGCACGTATGCGTGCTTCCGGCAACTGGGCAAACAGCTCGCGTATATCGGTGAACACATTGGTATAGGTTGCCGGATTGCTGCGGGGCGTGCGGCCGATGGGCGATTGGTCCACGGCGATGACTTTGTCCAGCAGCTCCAGTCCCTCTATCGCGTCGTACGGAAGCGGGCGGGTCAGGCTGCGGTATAGCTTCTGGCTCAAGATGGGGTATAAGGTCTGGTTGATAAGCGAGGACTTACCCGAACCGCTGACACCTGTCACGGCAATCATTTGTCCCAAAGGGAAGGATACATCCACATTCTTGAGGTTATTGCCTTTGCAACCCTTCAGCGTCAGCATGCCGAGTGGCTCGTGCGGTGCGGGGGCTGCCTCTACGGCACACTCGCCGCGCAGGTACTTGCCTGTCAGCGTATCGGCTTTTAGCAACGCATCCGGCGTGCCTTGGAACACAATCTCGCCGCCCAGCCGTCCGGCCTTAGGACCAATGTCGATGATATAATCAGCTTGCCGCATGATTTGTTCATCGTGCTCTACCACGATGACCGAGTTGCCCAAGTCGCGCAACTGCCGCAGCGAGTTGATGAGTCGTTCGTTGTCGCGCTGGTGCAAACCAATAGAGGGCTCATCCAGTATATAGAGCACATTAACCAGTCGCGAGCCGATTTGCGTTGCCAGTCTTATGCGCTGACTCTCACCGCCCGATAGACTGTCCGAAGCGCGCGACAGACTGAGGTAGTCCAGACCCACCGACAGCATGAAGCGCAGACGGGTCAGTATCTCTTTCAGCAGGGGTTCCGCCACGCGGCGCTGCGTCTCGTTCAGTTCTTTTGCTGCCTTACTATCCGGCCGGCTTATCTCGGTGAGGAATACCTCTAACTCGCTCAAGTCCATACCGCATAACTCGGCGATGTTTTTGCCGCCGAAGCGGTACGAGAGGGCTTCTTTGTTCAGACGCAGACCATGACATTCGGGGCACTCCTGATACATGTCTTCCTGTTTGTCGTCGTCTTCGTCGGTCTCTTCGTCGCGTTGCGTGAAGGCAACCAGTCGGCTATACCAGTCTTCATCGTCGTGCACGATGCTGTCTAATTCCGTCTGTTCCGCAGCTGTACCGGTATTACCTGTTCGGATACGTCCCAGTCCCTTGCAGCAGGGGCACCAGCCTTGCGGGGTGTTGAAGGAGAAGGAGTGCGGCGCCGGCTCCGAGTAACTGAGTCCCGTAGTGGCGTCCATCAGGTTGCGCGAGAAGAAGCGCACATCGGGCTTGTCGGGCGTGAGTGCCATCATCAGGCCGTTACCCACCTGCATGGCTTTATCCACCGATCGTCTCAGGCGGTGCATCTCTTCGGTATCCGGCTGTCCTTCGGCTGTTATCTTGAGTTTGTCAATGACCACTTCGATGTCGTGATTCTGGTAGCGGTCCAACTTCATGCCCTGCGTTATCTCGCGCACTTCGCCATCCACACGTACCTGCAGGAATCCCTTCCGGCGGGTGGATTCGAATAGCTCGCGGTAGTGTCCTTTGCGTCCGCGTACCACCGGTGCCAGTAGCAGCACCCGCTGACCCGCAAAGTCGCGGCAGAGCAGCGAGATGATCTGTTCGTCGGTGAATTTCGTCATCGCCTCGCCCGTCAGGTACGAATAGGCTACCGAGGCGCGGGCAAACAGCAAACGCAGGAAGTCGTTTATCTCCGTGGCGGTACCCACCGTCGAACGAGGGTTGCGCGAGGTGGTCTTCTGATCGATGGAGATGACGGGGCTGAGCCCGGTGATGCGGTCCACGTCCGGACGCTGCATCGTGCCGATATATCCGCGCGCGTAAGCAGAGAAGGTGTCAATATAGCGGCGTTGCCCTTCGGCAAAAATGGTATCGAATGCCAACGAAGATTTACCCGAACCGCTGAGACCCGTGATGACGGTCAACTTGCGTCGGGGTATGCTGACAGACACGTTTTTCAGGTTATGAACACGTGCACCGGTGACTTCTATGATACCATTATCTGCCATTTTTCCAAAAAAGCCCACAAAATTACAACTTTTTTCTGACATACACAAATAAAATCGCCTTTCATTGCGTTTTTTTCGATGAAATCGTTCATGAAGTGTGCAATAAATTTGTATAATTCAAAAAAAAGTAGTATCTTTGCGGCAAAAATAAGGTAAGATTGAAAAATAGAGGTATATGGTAACTGAAATCACGAATCAGGCAGGTGCGGCTACGCTGACCTTAGCCGGCAGGCTGGATACACCGGCGGCGCAGCAGATGACTGCCAAGATGGACGAAATAATCAGCGAAATCGGCGATGCCGAATGCCTTACGGTGGACGCCGAGGCATTGGATTATATCTCCAGTACCGGCCTTCGAGTACTGTTGGCGCTGACCAAGCGGTATCGGAACCTGCGTATCTGCAATGTGCAAGCTGCCGTCTATGACGTGTTCGAGATGACCGGTTTTACCAAGATCATGAACGTAGAGCGTGCGCTGCGCCGGCTGAGCGTAGAGGGCTGCGAAGTCATCGGTATCGGCGGCGTAGGGACAGTCTATCGGCTCAACGAAGACACCATTATTAAGGTCTTCCGTGCCGGAACGGACATCGAGGATGTGCGGGGCGAAATCACGATGGCGAAGGAGGCCTTTGTGATGGGTATGCCCACGGCTATCTCGTTCGATATCGTGCGCGTGGGCGAGCAGTATGGCTTGGTCTATGAGATGCTGCATGCCGAGACCCTGAGTGCCTGCATCCGGCGCGAGCCGGACAAGGTGGACGCGTTTGCCCGTCAGTATGCCGACCTCTTCCGACAGATGCACCAAATCGAAGTGCCCGCCGACAGTAGTGTGCCCGATGCCCTGCAGCATGATCGTGAGCAGGTGATGCACATTCGTCGCTATTTTCCGCAGGAGAGTATTGACCTCCTCTTGCAGATTCTGGATGCTGTCCCGGCTGAGCGCCGCTTGCTGCACCTGGACTTGCAGACCAAGAATGCCATGGTGCAGAACGGCGAGTTGATGCTTATCGATATGGGCGAGGTAGGCTACGGGCACCCGCTGCTGGATCTCGGTC
This sequence comes from uncultured Bacteroidales bacterium, assembly GCA_900316005.1. Taxonomy (GTDB): domain Bacteria; phylum Bacteroidota; class Bacteroidia; order Bacteroidales; family Paludibacteraceae; genus Colicola. The sequence goes on from ONBH01000010.1 coordinate 67,623, forward strand.
ACGCTTATTCCGCTATGGTAACCTTGGTGGGTGAATACGAAAAAATCATCGGCATGCCCCAAGCCTTGGGTACGGAACTCTGGAACCGCGCCATGGGGTATTATTTTGAAGGGCTGCCCAAAGAGGTGGTGGAACAGCGCAAACGCCAGATAGAGGTCGTAAGCTGCGTCCGTAACTTCAGTTGGCTCGCCCTCAGCGACTCCTTCCCCGAAGATGTCGTAGAGGAATGCAAAGCGCTGTTTGCGACCCGCGTAGCGGCCAGACGTGACTATATATTAGAGGTGTGCAAGACCTTCAAGGACTGGACACTATAGCCCGCTTTGCTCGTAGTGCCGTAACAAATATCACGAATCAGTTAAATGAAGCCTATGTTCAAATTACCGAAATCCGATATACCGCAGAGCCGCGGAGGTCTATGGGTACTCATCGTAGCCGCCGTGCTGCTGGAGTCTATCGCGGCGATCCAGTATTTCTACAGCCGTGCCGCTATCCGTGATGAGGCGGAACGCCGCGCCAAGACCGAGCTACGGCGGGCTGAACTGGAGATAGAGAAACATACCATTGAGATGGAGACTGCCGCCAAAACCCTGGCGATGCTGGCGGAGAAAAATGTCAATAACCCCGACTCGGTCTATAGCGCTACGCGCCTCATCGTGCGTGCTATCCGTAACACCAGCAGTCTGGCTGTGGCCTATGTGCCGGATTATTTTCCGCGCAAAGGGCGCTATTTTGAGATTTGCAGCAGTCGCATATCCGAAGACAGTATCTACACCCGTCAGATAGGCAGCGCGCAGCACGACTACACTGAGATGGAGTGGTTCCAACGCGGGCTGACGCTGGATAGCTGTACCTGGAGCGAGCCGTATCTGGATGACTCCGGTTCGCGCGAGATGGTGGTCAGTTGCTCTTGCCCCGTGCATGATGCAGAAGGGCGTGTGGTGGCGGTCGTATGCGTCGATCTGGCTTTGGGCTACCTGCATCAGCTCTCCGATTATCTTCAGTTGTATCAGGATAGTTACTATTCCATCCGTTCCTCCTCGGGACTGGATATCGTAGCCCGCCCCGATACGGTTGCAGGCAACAAATACGAGCATTTCAACGAAGAGATTGATGCTACCGGTTGGCAGATCAGTATCATCATCCCGAAGGATGTCATCTATGCCGACCTCAAACGCGTGGGACTGATAGTCGCTATGTTGATGTTGTTAGGCATGGTGCTGCTGATGTTTATCCTCTACCGCGCAGCCAAGAATCTGACCTTAGCCGTCAACCTCACCGACCGGCAGGAACGCATCGAGAGCGAGCTGAGCATTGCCCGCCAGATACAGATGGCGATGCTGCCTACCCGTTTCCCGCCCTTCCCCGATGTGCCCAATCTGAGTGCCTACGGACTGGTAGAACCTGCAAAAGAGGTGGGTGGCGACTTGTTCGATTTCTACCTGCGCGACAACCGCTTGTTCTTCTGTATAGGTGATGTTAGCGGCAAGGGTGTACCGGCTGCACTGATCATGGCGGTCACCCGTTCGCTCTTCCGTAGTGCTACATCGTATCTGAATAGCCCATCCGACATCGTGACGCGGATGAACGATTCGCTCAGCAACAACAACGAGCAGAATATGTTCGTCACCCTCTTGCTCGGCATCCTGGACCTGAAGACGGGCGAATTGCAGTATTGCAATGCCGGTCATAACTCGCCGCTGATCATTGCCAAAGAACAGCAGCCGGAAAATACGATCCCGGGACTCAAGGTTGAGGGTCTGAAGCTGAAAGTGGTGAATGGCGAACTGAAGATAGACGCCGGACAGCTACACGATGAAAATGCCGAGCCTGCAGACGAAAACGCCCCGTGGATAGTCAAAAGTCTGTCTTGCCTGCCGAATCTGCCCTTGGGCGTACTCAGCGGCTTTGAGTATCAGGAACAAAAGACGAAACTGGCAGTGGGCGATACCCTCTTCCTCTATACCGACGGACTGAGCGAGGCGGAGAATATCCGGCATGAGCAGTTCGGCGAGGCACGCATGGAGGAACAGCTCCGCCTCTCCGCTACCGACCAACCCGCCGCTATGGTGAAAGCGATGCAGCAAACTGTCGGAGATTTTGCGGGCGAAGCCGAGCAGAGCGATGACCTTACCCTGTTTGCCATCAGGCTCTTAAATACAACGCAATCCGAAGTGAAGAAAGGAACGGAATGCCCCGACAGAGGACAGCATTTTGCCCTGGTGATGCGTAACGACATCCAGCAGATACCTACTTTGGCAGAGTGGATCGACAGCCTGAATCTGCCCGAGGCTATCAATATGTCCATCAATCTGGCATTAGAGGAAATCGTCAGCAACGTGATGCTGTACGCTTACCCCGATACGCAGAGTGGACGCGTACTGGTCGAGGCGGAGAAATTTGCCGACCGAATCGTCTTTACCATCAGCGATTCCGGCGTTGCCTTTGACCCCACCGAGCAGCCCGAACCCGACCTGAACCTCTCTGTTGAAGAGCGACCCATCGGCGGACTGGGCATTCACCTCGTGCGCCAGATTATGGATGAGATACAATACGAACGAAGACAAAATAAAAACCAGCTAACATTAGTGAAACGCTTATGAAAATAATGATTGAAAACGGCAACCCTGTTGTGGCCCGTTTGCAAGGACGTTTGGATACCGCGGCTGCTGTAGAAGTAGCACCCGATTTCCAGAAACTGAATGACTACGCCAAAGACCATTTGGTGCTTGAGTGCCGGGACTTGGAGTATATCTCATCTTCCGGCCTGCGCCTCTTGCTGGCTTTGCGCAAGCAGGTGGCAACCGATGGCGGTAAGTTGCAGATACGCAATATTAGTAATGACATCCGTCAGGTCTTCATGATGACGGGCTTCATCAGTTTGTTTGAGATTGTTTGATGGAGGTATTGTTTGATGCCATTATCAACGCTCGCGATCCGGGTGGCATGACCGGTCACGCGGGGCGGATGGTGCGTAGCGGTATGTTGCTGCGCACGGCGCATCTGCATGATGCCACCGACCGCGATATCCGTCGCCTCAAGGACGACTACCGCCTGCACCGTATCTTTGACTTCCGTTCGCTGGGCGAGGCGCAGTTCTTGCCCGATCGCGAAGTGCCCGGCGCTACGCATCATTTGTTGCCCACCATTGACCTCAGTGAGGAACGTATCACCGGTCAGGCTATCCCGCAGGAAGCCTTCCTGGACCTGGAGAATCATATTGTCAACTACTCGTTCTACCCCGAGGTGCAGCAGATGGCGGCAGATATGTACCCCTCGCTCATCCGCAGCGAGTATTCGCAGTTGCAGTATGCCGCTTTCCTCCGGCTTATCATCGAGACGCCCCAGGGTGGGGTGCTCTGGCATTGTTTCCAGGGTAAGGACCGCACCGGCTGGGGGGCTGCATTTATCCTGTCGGCGTTAGGGGTCGAACGCGAGGCTATCATCGCTGACTTCGACTTGTCGAACGAGGCATACCGCGAACTGGTGACGCAACTCAATCGCGACATCCTTATGCGCGG
>ONBH01000019.1 GCA_900316005.1 uncultured Bacteroidales bacterium
ATTATAATCTGCTATATACCGTTTACCGCAATATTCTCGATAATTCTATATTGTACAGCGGATGCACAAAGATTTCCGTCACCGGCAATACGCAGTATGAATTTGCAATTACGGATGATGGAACGGGCATAGATGAGAAGCATCTGCCGCATTTGTTTGAGCGTTTCTATCGCGTGGACAAAGGCCGTAGCCGTGACATGGGCGGCACGGGATTAGGCCTGGCAATCGTCAAGAACGCAATTTCGCTGCACGGCGGCACATGCTCCGCAGAACTGACTCAACCACACGGCCTAACCATTCGTTTCTACATTCCCCAGAACTGACAGACGGCAAGGGATGACGTCTCTACGGAACCTACGAAAACTACGAAAACAACGTTTACAAAAAAATCGCCCGAAAACGAGCGATTTTTTTTTGCCTCTACAAGGTATGCGCGGAGGAGCCATCGAAACAATGCGTGCAGATATGATTACGCGGCAAACCTATTGAGCGAACAAGTGTCTCAATCTTGGTATATTTCAGGGAGTTGAGACCAAACTTCTCCGCAATAAGTTCTACCATCCGCTTGTATTCGGGCGTATCAGTCGTGGAATACACCTTCACACGTTCGTCGTCAAGAGCAGCCTCGGGGCCTTCCAGTTCGGCAATAACGCGCCGCGTGATGAGCTCCATGACCGACTTGGACTCCGAGAAATTGATGAACGGACAGGCGTAGGTAATCGGCGGGCAGGCAACACGCATGTGTATCTCGCGAGCGCCACCTTCGATGAGGCATCGCGCATTGTCGCGCAGCTGCGTACCACGGACGATGGAGTCGTCGCAAAGCAGCACACGGCGGTTGGATAGAATGGCGTTGTTCTGAATTAGCTTCATCTTAGCCACCAGATTGCGCATATCCTGATTGGCAGGCATGAAGGACCGAGGCCAAGTAGGCGTGTACTTGGATACCGCACGGCGATAGATGACGTTATGTCCTTCGGAGTAGCCGACCGCCATACCGATACCCGAGTCGGGCACGCCGCAGCAACAATCAACGGGTGTCTCATCCTCCTTACCCATGGCATAACCGATATAATTGCGCACGTCTTCCACGTTACGACCCTCGTAATTAGAGGTTGGGAAGCCGTAATAGACCCATAGGAAGGCGCATATCTGCATGTGGTCGGGATAGGGCTCAGCGAGTTGCTGCACGCCGTCCGCCCGCAGGCGCACGATCTCGCCCGGTCCCAGATCGCGGAGGTGAGTATAACCTAAGTTGAGGTAAGAAGAGGACTCAGAGACCACGCAATAGGCACCCTCCTTCTGAGCGAGGATGACGGGTGTGCGTCCCCAGGCGTCACGCGCACAGACGATACCGTCCTCGGTGAGCATGATCAGCGAGAGCGAACCTTTGATTTTCGCCTGCGCATTGCGGATACCCTCTGTGATAGAGTCCTTCTGGATGATGAGCAAGCCTACCAATTCGGTGGGGTTGACTTTTCCGGACGAGAACTCCGAGAGGTGCATATCGCTATGGAGGATCTCGGTAGCCAGTTCCTCTAAGTTAGCAATCTTACCTACCGTAGAGAGTGCAAAACGCCCCAGGTGGGAGTTGAAGAGCAGCGGCTGGGCATCGGTATCGGAGATGATACCGATACCGGCATTGCCGATAAAACGGGGGAGCTCCACCTCCATCTTGGTGCGGAACGACGCCTGGGAGATGGAGTGAATCACTCGGTTAAAGGTAGCTGAAGGCGCATCGTAGGTAGCGATGCCGGCTCGCCGTGTTCCTAAATGGGAGTGGTAATCGGTGCCATAAAAGACATCGTTGATACAAGGGTTCTTACCTATCGATCCAAAAAATCCTGCCATAATACAGACGTTTGTGGGGTTATTGATTATTTTGCAAGTATGCTACGATATTTTGCCGGATGCGTTCGTGCAGATCCTCCGCCTCTTCGCGCACGAAGGTGTCGCCGGTGATACCCTCGAACAGTTCCACATAGCGGTCGGTAATGGATTGGACGATTTGGGGTGTCATCTCGGGCACTTGCTGTCCCGCCTTACCCTGGAAGCCGTTGTCCATGAGCCACTCGCGTACGAATTCCTTGGATAGCTGGCGTTGGGGTTCACCGGCAGCAAAACGCTCGGCGTAGCCGTCGGCATAGAAATAGCGGCTGGAATCGGGTGTATGGACTTCATCCATAAGCATCACCTGCCCCTTGTACGAGCCGAACTCGTACTTGGTATCGACGAGGATGAGCCCATGCTGCTTGGCAATCTGCTGCCCGCGCTCAAAGAGTGCCAGGGCATATTTCTCGAGCAGCAGGTATTCCTGCTCAGGCACCAATCCGCGGGCGATGATCTCCTCGCGCGAGATATCCTCATCGTGAGTACCTATCTCGGCCTTGGTAGTAGGGGTGATGATGGGTGTCGGGAAGGCCTCGTTCTCGCGCATACCGTCCGGCAGTTTGACACCGCATATCTCGCGTGCGCCGGCCTTGTATGCCCGCCAAGCCGAACCGCAGAGGTAGCCGCGTACGATCATCTCGACAGGATAGCCCTGGCAACGATAGCCGACAGATACCATGGGGTCGGGCGTTGCCAAGAGCCAGTTAGGAACGATATCCCGCGTGGCGTTCAGGAACTTAGCGGCAATCTGATTCAGGATCTGCCCCTTGTAGGGGATACCTTCCGGCAGAATCACATCAAAAGCCGAAATACGATCGGTTGCCACCATGCAAAGCAGGTCAGAGCCCAGGAAATAGACATCACGCACCTTACCGTGATATACATCGGTCTGGCCGGGGAAAGAAAAGGAGGTTTTAGTTAACGCTTTCATAAGGGTATTTCTTATTTCACTTCGTTGAAACGATTATCTGCAAGCAGATTTTATTTGTACTCATCCCAAGACTTGATCGCCAGTGAGTCAACCGGTACATCCAGGAAGGCATTGATGAACGCCACCGCCAGCCGTGCATTGGTAAGCAATGGGATATTCAGGTCGACCGCCATACGGCGCATCTTGTAGTAGCTGTCGTGCACGGAGTCTGCCAGTGTGTCCACCGGAATACCGACAAAGAGGTCAATCTTCTTCTGGTGCATAAGCTCAGAGACGATGGGCTGTTTGAGTTGCCCGGACTCATCGATATGCTCCTTTTTATAGACGCGCACGTTGGGGATACCCAGTCCGTTGAGGAACTCGCTGGTACCGCCGGTTGCATAGATGGTAAAGCCGCGTGCCACGAGCCGCTTGATGGTATCCAGCATATGTGCCCGCTGCTTGGGGCCACCGATGGCGAAGAGGATATTCTGCTTCGGGATACGCATACCGACGGATAGCATCGCCTTGAGCAAGGCGCAGTTGGCATCTTCGCCCAGGCAGCCTACCTCACCGGTCGAAGTCATATCGACACCCAAAATCGGGTCAGCGTTCTGCAAGCGGTTAAAGGAGAACTGCGAGGCCTTGACCCCCACATAATCGAAGTCGAAGAGGGACTTATGGGGTTTCTCGACCGGCAAGCCCAACATGATACGCGTGGCTATTTCGATGAGGTTGATTTTGAGCACCTTGCTCACAAACGGGAAGGAGCGCGAGGCACGGAGGTTGCACTCGATCACCTTGATCTCGTTATCGCGCGCCAGGTATTGGATATTAAATGGTCCGGAGATGTTCAGCTCGCGCGCTATGCGGCCGGAGATACGCTTGATTCGGCGAACGGTCTCGACATATAGTTTCTGGGCGGGGAACATGATGGTAGCGTCGCCGGAGTGTACACCGGCGTACTCCACATGCTCGGAGATGGCATACGCGATGATCTCACCGTCGCGCGCCACAGCATCCATCTCTACCTCTTTGGTATTGGTCATGAACTTGGATATCACCACCGGGTGCTCTTTGGACACATTCGCGGCGAGGGCAAGGAATCGGTGCAACTGCTCATCGTTGGAGCATACATTCATGGCTGCGCCGGAGAGCACGTACGATGGTCTCACGAGTACCGGATACCCTACCCGATTGATAAACTTCACCACATCGTCCATCGAGGTCAGGGCGCTCCATTCGGGTTGGTCCACCCCGATACGGTCAAGCATGGCGGAGAACTTGTCGCGGTCTTCGGCATTATCAATGGATTTAGCCGTAGTACCCAGAATCGGCACCTGCTGCTTGTCTAATTTGACGGCTAAGTTATTGGGAATCTGTCCGCCGGTCGATACAATCACGCCATGGGGGTTCTCCAGATCGATGATATCCATGACGCGCTCGAAGGTCAACTCGTCGTAATAGAGGCGGTCGCAGATGTCATAATCGGTAGAGACGGTCTCGGGGTTGTAGTTGATCATCACGGAGCGATACCCGCTATTGCGGATGGTATGCAGGGCTTGCACGCCACACCAGTCGAACTCGACGGATGAGCCGATGCGGTACGCGCCGGAGCCCAAGACGATGATGGATTGCTTATCGCCCCGGTAATGTACGTCATTGGTAATGCCGCTGTAGGTGAGGTACAGATAGTTGGTCTGGGCGGGGAACTCACCGGCAAGGGTGTCAATCTGTTTGACCACCGGCAGGATGCCTAAGCTCTTTCGATAGTTGCGCATCGCGATGACCGCCTCGTCCATCGATTGGTTTTTGCCTAAGCCTACCGCCCGCGCTATTTGGAAATCAGAGAAGCCCAACTGCTTTGCGCGCAAGAGCAGATCGTGACTGAGGTTCGCCATGCCGTCTGTTTGCTTCAGTGCGTCATCCATGCGGATGATGTGCTCCAGACGCTGCAGGAACCAGTTGTCAATCTTAGTCAGGTCATGAATACGCTCTACCGAGTAGCCCTCGTACATAGCTTGCGCAATGGCAAAGATACGTTTGTCGGTCGGGGCCTTCAGCGCAGCATCGAGGTCCTCGACATGCAGTTCTTTATTCTCCGTAAAGCCGTGCATACCCTGGCCGATCATGCGCAGACCTTTCTGAATGGCGTCTTCGAACGTGCGGCCGATAGCCATCACCTCGCCTACGGATTTCATCGAGCTGCCTAACTCACGGTTCACGCCGCGGAACTTAGCCAAATCCCAACGCGGTATCTTACAAACGACATAATCCAGCGCCGGCTCGAAGAAAGCGGAAGTAGATTTGGTAACCGAGTTTGTCAGTTCGAACAGACCATAGCCCAAGCCTAATTTAGCCGCTACAAACGCCAGCGGGTAGCCCGTAGCCTTAGACGCTAACGCCGATGAGCGACTCAGGCGCGCATTGACCTCAATGACGCGATAGTCCTCAGACTCAGGGTCAACAGCATACTGCACGTTGCACTCGCCCACAATGCCCAGATGGCGGATAATACGGATAGCGAGCGCGCGCAGTTTATGGTATTCGGAGTTCGTCAGCGTCTGAGACGGCGCGATGACGATGGACTCGCCGGTATGGATACCTAACGGGTCGAAATTCTCCATATTACAAACGGTGATGCAGTTGTCGTAGCGGTCGCGCACCACCTCGTATTCGATTTCTTTCCAGCCCTTCAGGGACTTCTCGACCAGCACTTGGGGCGAGAAGGAGAAGGCTTTCTCGGCGAGTACATTCAGTTGCTCCTCATCATCGCAGAAGCCCGAACCCAAGCCGCCTAAGGCATACGCCGCACGGATAATGACCGGATAGCCCAATTCAGCGGCAGCGCGACGCGCTTCTTCGATCGTCTGGCAAGCCTCGGATCGGATGGTCTTGACACTGATTTGGTCCAGCTGACGCACAAAGAGTTCGCGGTCTTCGGTATTGATAATGGTCTCAACCGGTGTACCGAGTACCTGCACGTCGTATTTATCCAGCACACCCGAGCGATATAGTTCTACACCGCAGTTCAAAGCCGTTTGGCCACCGAAGGACAGGAGGATGCCGTCCGGCCGCTCCTTGTCAATGAGACGCTCTACAAAATACGGCGTGACGGGCAGGAAATAGATGTGGTCGGCTACGCCTTCAGAGGTCTGAACGGTGGCGATATTGGGGTTGATGAGAATGGTCTCGACCCCCTCTTCGCGCAGAGCTTTGAGGGCTTGCGAACCCGAATAATCGAACTCACCCGCCTCACCGATCTTCAGGGCACCGGAGCCAAGGACCAACACTTTATGGATATTGTCAAGTTTCATAGAGTTAGCTATTTGAGGAGTTGAATAAAGTCATCGAAGAGGAACTCCGTGTCCACGGGTCCGGAGCATGCCTCGGGGTGAAACTGTGCAGAGAACCAGGGCTCTTTCAGATGCCTGATACCCTCATTCGAACCGTCGTTCATATTCTCAAAGAACGGTATCCAGCCATCCGGCAGTGTCCGGGTATCCAAGGCATAGCCGTGGTTCTGCGAGGTGATGAAGCATCGATCGGTGCCTACCATACGCACCGGCTGATTGTGGGAGCGGTGGCCGTACGGTAGTTTATAGATCGTGGCTCCGGCGGCCTTGCCTAATATCTGGTTACCCATGCAGATACCGGCGATGGGTTTATGGGTCTTCATGTACGTCTCGACATGTTCCACCAGTGCAGGGAGGGTGTCGGGGTTGCCGGGGCCATTTGACAGGAACAGACCGTCAGACTGCAGGGTATTGAAATCGTAGTTCCACGGCACGCGGATGACCTCTACGCCACGGCGGATGAGGCAACGGATGATGTTATGCTTCACACCGCAATCAACCAGGATCACCTTCTTTCGGTCCTGCCCCTCGTTGTAGCGGATGATTTGCTTGCACGATACCTGGTCCACAAAATTGATACCCTCATACTGTGCTTCGGGAGCAGGCTCACAGCCCTCTATCTCAATGGAGCCGAGCATCACGCCGTTCTCGCGCAGCAGCATGGTCAGCGCACGCGTGTCGATACCCGTTATACCGGGTACGCCCTCGCGTATGAGCCATTCGGAGAGGGTCTCACGGCCGTTCCAATGGCTGAACTCACCGCTATACTCGCTGCAGATGATTGCCCGCGCATAGATACGGTCGGATTCCATGTAGGTAGCCAAGCCATTCGGCTCAAAGGAAAACTCCGGCACGCCATAGTTACCCACCAAGGGATACGTCAGCGTCATCAACTGGCCGGCGTAACTGGGATCGGTCAGTGACTCCGGATAGCCCATCATGGCGGTGTTGAAGACCACCTCGCCGCTTACCGGCACATCGGCACCGAAACTATAGCCCTCAAACCGGACACCGTTGCTAAGTCTCAAAAAGGCTTTTTTCTTAGCCGCAAGGGCAGCATTAACGTTGTTTTTCATCTCCAAATAGTAGCTTCGCGATCGGGTCCCACCGAGATGATTCGGATAGGCGTACTGAGTTCGCGTTCCAAGAAATTGACATAATTCATAAACGCCTCGGGCAGTTCTTGCTGCTTGGTACAACGCGTGAGGTCGGTCTGCCAGCCGGGGAACTCCTCATAGACAGGCTCGACCTTATCATCAATCGAGAAGGGGAAATCACGCGTCTCAACCCCATTGACACGATACGCCGTGCAGGCTTTGATGGTGGGGAAGGTGTCGAGCACATCGGATTTCATCATCAGCAGTTGGGTCACGCCGTTGAGCATGATGGTGTAGCGCAATGCCACCAGATCAATCCATCCGCAGCGGCGTTCCCGACCGGTGACGGCGCCATACTCATGCCCGATGGCGCGAATCTGAGCGCCCGTCTCGTCGAATAACTCCGTGGGGAACGGGCCGGCACCCACGCGGGTGCAATAGGCCTTGAAGATGCCATAGACCTCGCCCACCCTACTCGGGGCGATACCCAGACCCGTACAAGCACCCGCACAAACGGTATTACTCGAGGTCACAAACGGATACGACCCGAAATCGATATCCAGGAGCGAGCCTTGCGCGCCCTCGCAAAGGATGGTCTTGCTCGCCTGCAGCGCTTTATTCACATAGTGCTCGCTATCCACGAGTTGGAATCCGCGGAGGAAATCAATTGCCTGCATCCATTCCTTCTCCCGGTCCTCCAGCCCCTCAAGCGAGACAGCCGTTCCGCCTTTGGCTACCGCCGTAGCATTCAAGCCCTCAATCATCGCCAGATGGCGGTCACGCGCCTGCCGGTACTTCGCCTCAAAGTCCTCCAGGATATCGCCTACGCGCAGACCGTTTCGGCTGATCTTGTCGGTATAGGTCGGACCAATTCCTTTGCCGGTAGTACCAATCTTCGCCTTGCCTTTCGCCGCCTCGTTCGCCTGATCCAGTAGGCGATGCGTGGGCAGAATCAGATGCGCTTTCTTGGAGATAAGCAAGCGCTCCTGCACGTTGTGCCCCGATGCCGACAGTTCCTCCACCTCCTTAAGAAAGAGCACCGGATCCAGCACTACGCCATTACCGATGAGGTTGGTCTTGCCCCCCTGGAAGATGCCGGAGGGAATGCTCCGTAGCACATATTTCTGGCCGTTGAATTCCAAGGTATGTCCGGCATTCGGACCGCCCTGGAAACGCGCTACCATGTCGTATTGCGGGGTCAGGACATCGACCATCTTGCCTTTGCCCTCATCACCCCATTGAAGTCCTAACAGTATATCTGCTTTTGTCGTAGCCGCTTGGGCTCGATTCCGTTCGTTTGTCATATACCTAATTGGTTGAAGATATAATCTACATTTTTCATGTAATAATCCAGCGTGAAGCACTCGTCAATCTCAGCTTCGCTCAAGATTTTCGTTACCTCAGGCGTCATTTTGAGCCACTGCTGCATCTGACCGCCTTCCATCAGCGTGCGCATGGCAACGGGTTGTACCAGGTCGTAAGCCTGCTCACGCACCAAGCCTTTCCCGATGAGCGCATTCATGACCCGTTGCGCAAAGATAGCACCATGTGTCAGCCCGATATTATGAAGCATATTCTCGGGATAAACCACCAGGTTGTCGAGAATGCCCATCATGCGATCTAACATGTAGTCGAGTAGCATGGTTGCGTCGGGCAGTACAATGCGCTCGGTGGAGGAATGCGAGATGTCGCGTTCGTGCCAGAGGGCGATATTCTCTGACGCCGTGCACATGTATCCGCGCATCACGCGTGCGCAGCCGCAGATATTCTCCGATGAGATCGGATTGCGTTTGTGCGGCATAGCCGACGAGCCTTTTTGGCCTTTGCGGAATGCCTCTTCCACCTCACGTACCTCCTGCCGCTGCATGTTCCGGATCTCCAGCGCGATCTGCTCTAACGAACCGGCAATGACCGCCAGCGTTGCCAGATAGAAGGCGTGGCGGTCACGACCCAACACCTGCGTTGCTATCTTAGCGGACTCGATACCCAGATGCTCACACACATACGTCTGGATGAAGGGCGGTATATTGGCATAGTTGCCTACTGCGCCGGACAGCTTGCCGGCTTCTACGCCACGTGCTGCCATCTCGAATCGCTCTATGTTGCGTTGCATAGTGGCGTACCATAGCGCCCACTTCAGGCCAAACGACGTGACATCAGCATGCATGCCGTGCGTACGGCCGATGACCGGTGTGAACTTGAACTCATTGGCGCGCTTTTGCAACACAGCCATGAATTTCTGCAAATCCTCGCGGAGAATCGTGTTCGCCTGTTTGAGCAAATAGCCGTTGGCGGTATCGACCACATCGGTGGAGGTCAGACCGTAGTGAATCCACTTACGTTCTTCGCCCAGGGACTCACTCACCGCACGGGTGAAGGCTACTACGTCATGCCGTGTAATCTCCTCAATCTCGTGGATACGATTTACGTCAAACGTTGCCTTCTGACGAAGTTTGACGATGTCCTCCTTGGGCACAACCCCTAATTCAGACCAGGCCTCAGCGGCTAAGATTTCCACCTCTAAGTAGGATTGGAACTTACTGCGTTCGGTCCATATTTGGCGCATTGCTGCGCGGGAATAACGATCTATCATATTATTTTACCTGATACGAAATACATTTATAGGCTTCCTCTACTTTTGCCGGTGCTTTTTCGACATATTTATTGAATCGATAGCCCAATGAGCGATGTCTTTTCTGTAAAACAAATTCGCACAATGGATCTTCCGGATCTCGTGATACACTTTCTGCTGCGCCTGCTTGACATCATCGCCTTCAGCAATACACATCAGTACCCGTCCGCCGTTGGTCATGAGTTGGTTATCCTGGCGCTTGGTTCCCATATGAAGCACCAAACCGTCAACATCCTCTACACCGGTGATAGCTACGCCTTTGGTATATGCGCCCGGGTAACCGCAGGAAGCCAGCACGACGCCCACCGTAGCCTGTTTGCGCCAAGCAATTGTATCCAACGCTTCGCCGGTGGCGATGGCATGAAAGACGGTATAGGCATCACTCTCAATGAGCGGCAGTACGACTTCGGTTTCCGGGTCGCCAAAACGGGCGTTAAACTCAATGACCTTGATGCCATCCGGGGTCTTCATCAACCCGCCGTAGAGTACGCCGGTCAGGGGGTTGCCTTCAGCTACCATCGCATCAGCCACCACCTGCAGGATATGCTCTTGTGCCCATTTCTCCTCTTCAGCGGAGATAAACGGCAGCGGCGTATAAGCGCCCATTCCGCCGGTATTCGGACCTTTATCGCCATCCAAGACCCGTTTGTGGTCCTGACTCAGCGGCATGGGATACACGCGGTGGTGATCCACAAAGGCCATGAAGGAAAACTCGGGTCCCTGCAGGAAATCCTCAATCACCACTTTCCCTTTGCCGAAGGCCTCGCCCACCAGCATATCGCGTAGGGCCTCCGCCGCTTCTGTCTCGTTCTGCGCAATCACCACGCCTTTGCCGGCCGCCAAACCGTCGTATTTGAGAACCGCGGGATATGTATTACGCTCGCGGACATACGCGAGTGCCTCCTCATAGTCGGCAAAAGAGCGGTAAGCCGCCGTCGGCACATGGTATTTAGCCATCAGCTCTTTGGCAAACTCCTTGCTGGACTCAATCCGCGTCGCCGCCTTCGTATGACCGAACACGGGAATACCTGCCTCACGGAACTTATCCGCCACGCCCGCCGCCAGAGCCGCTTCGGGACCTACAACACAGAGATCGATGGCCTCCTCTTTGGCAAAAGCCAACAAGGCCTCCACATCCGTATCTCGGATATCCACACAACGAGCCAACTGCGCGATACCGGCATTCCCCGGTGCACAGAAAACCTGAACGACTTGTTTACTGCGGCTCAACTGATACACAATGGCGTGCTCACGACCACCGGAACCTATGACGAGTACTTTTTTCATGCCTAAAGCGAACGAATCTGATTAGTGTTTAAAATGCCGCATACCCGTGAAGAGCATGGGTATCCGATGTTGGTTAGCAGCATCGATACTCTCGTTATCACGCACACTTCCGCCCGGCTGTACGATAGCGGCAATACCATATTCTGCGGCGCTCTCGACGCTATCGCCGAAGGGGAAGAAGCCATCCGAAGCCATTACCGGTTGCGCGGTATGAATATCTCTGCCCTCTGCCTCTAAAGCAGCCTTGGCTTGTTTCAACGCAATCTCAGCCGAACCGACACGGTTCATCTGGCCGGCGCCCACGCCGTAGGTGCGACCGTCTTTGGCAACGACGATGGCATTGGATTTCACGTGCTTCACAATGCGCCAAGCGAACTGCAGATCGGTCATCTGTTCCGCGGTCGGTTTAGCTTCCGTCACGCACATATCCGCCTTCAGGAGCAGCGTCTCTGTATCCTGCTGCTGTGCCAACAGACCGCCGTTCACCGAGACATACTGCATCTGTTTGGAGGTCAGCGGGGACATATCCACCTCGATGAGGCGCAGGTTCTTTTTTGCCGTCAGCACTTCCAGGGCTTCGGCAGTGAAAGAGGGCGCCATGATGATCTCCAGGAAGATCGGTTTCATCAATTCCGCCATCTCCTTATTCACCTCGCAGTTGGTAGCCACAATGCCTCCGAAGATGGAAACGGTATCGGCTTCGTAGGCTTTTTGCCAAGCCTCTACCCCATCTCTTCCGATGGCTGCGCCGCAAGGGTTCATATGCTTGAGCCCAACGCAGAAAGGCGTATTGCCAAACTCGCGCACGATATTGAGGGCAGCATTGGCGTCTTGGATATTATTATAGGACAATTCCTTGCCGTGCAACTGTTTAGCCGAAGCCAGCGAGAAGGGCACCGCCTCTTGTGCGGCATAAAACTTGGCTTCCTGGTGGGGGTTCTCGCCGTAACGCAGCCCCTGCTTGAGGTCGTATTCCAGGAATAGTTTCTCATTCAGGCCGGCGGCTTTGCGCATATATGTTGCGATGCACATATCGTATTCGGCAGTATGGGTATAAGCTTTTGCGCTCAGTTCCAGGCGCGTCTCCCTACGGGTATTGCCTTCTGCCTGAATCTCACTGAGCACACGGCTATAATCGCCCGGGTCGCAAACGACGGTCACGTCACTCCAGTTCTTTGCCGCCGAGCGTAACATGGAAGGACCACCGATATCGATTTTCTCAATGGCTTCCGCCATGGTCGTTCCCTCTTTGGCAATGGTCTGACGGAAGGGATAGAGATTCACGCACACCAGGTCTATCAACTCGATGCCGTTCTCCGCCAACGCCGCCATGTGAGACGGTTCGTCACGCCGCGCCAGAAGCGCTCCGTGCACCTTCGGATGCAAGGTCTTGACTCGACCGTCGCAGATTTCGGGAAAGCCCGTCACCTCGCTAATGCCAATGGTCTTCACACCGCTCTCATCCAGCAGTTTTTGCGTACCGCCGGTAGCGATGATTTGCCATCCGGCCGCCTGTAGGCCCCGGACAAACTCCACCAAACCGGTCTTATCGCTTACACTCACTAATGCTTTTTTTTGTATCATAGTATTGTCTGAATTGATTTATCGAATGATATTTTCGCCTGCGCGTACGTGCCCGATAATAAAAGCAACCTGAGAGGATTGTTTTAGGATTGCACGGACCTTAGGAGCATCCTCAGCTGAAACAGCCAGCACCATGCCGATGCCCATGTTGAAGATATTGAACATCTCTCGGTGCGGGATGTTTCCCTTGGACTCGAGGAATCGGAAGATCGGTAGAATCTCCCACGAGCCTTCCTCGATATCGAAGCCCTGCCCGGGTTGGAAGATACGAGGAATGTTCTCATCAAAACCACCACCGGTGATGTGCGCCACCCCATGTACATCCACCTGACGGATGACCTCCAGTACGGACTTTACGTAGATTTTAGTAGGCGTAAGGAGCACTTCGCCCAAGGTCTTTTGCTCGTCTAACTCCGGATAGATTTGATGCAGGTCTAAATTCGCATCCTTGATTATTTTGCGCACGAGCGAAAAGCCGTTGGAATGTACGCCGGAAGAGGCAATACCAATCAGCACGTCGCCTTCCCGGACCTTGGTGCCATCGATGAGTTTGGATTTCTCGACCACGCCGGTGGTATACCCCGCGATGTCGTATTCGCCGTTGGGATACATACCGGGCATCTCAGCCGTTTCACCGCCAACGAGGGCACATCCGGCTTGCCGGCAACCTTCCGCCACGCCGCTGACAATCGCCTCGACCTGAGCGGGGATGTTGTGACCGAGTGCCACGTAGTCTAAGAAAATAAGCGGTTCGGCTCCTTGCGCCAGCACATCGTTTACACACATTGCCACGGCATCAATACCGATAGTATCGTGCTTATCCATCGCAAAAGCGATCTTCAGTTTGGTTCCCACACCGTCTGTTCCGCTGACCAAAACCGGCTCTTTGATGTTCAACTTAGAGAGGTCAAACATTCCTCCAAACGAACCGATAGAGCCCATAGAGCCCAAGCGTTGGGTAGAACGCACATGCGATTTAATTCTGCTTACTACTTCGTATCCGGCTTCTAAATTCACGCCGGCGGCTTCGTAATGTTGCGCCATAGGGTTGGATTATAATTAATGTTTAAAATAATTTACTGCATTTTCAAAGAGCGGTTGGTACTTGTTGCCGGCGATGTTGGCAAACACATTGGGCTCGTATCGCTCGGTATGCCCCATTTTGCCCAAGATCTGGCCGGAAGGCGAAATGATGCCTTCGATGGCGTAGCAGGAGCCATTGGGGTTGAAGGGCGACTCCATCGTAGCCTCACCCGTTTTGGGGTCGGCGTAACGGAAAGCGACCTGCCCGTTCTCAAAGAGCTGTTTTGCCAAAGCTTCGCTTACCACGAACTTTCCCTCACCGTGGCTCACCGCGATACTATGCAACTCACCGAGCTTCATTCCCTGGAGCCAGGGGCCGGAGGTCGAAGCCAAGGTTGTGGTCACCATCTGGGATACGTGACGGTTGATATCATTGCTGAAGAGTATCGGGCTATCGGGGGTTACCATGCCCGGATGGCCGTAGGGCAGCAGACCGGATTTCACGAGTGCCTGGAAACCGTTACAGATACCCAAAATCAATCCGCCACGCGCCAGCAGCGATTCCACCGCGCGGCTCACCAACTTATTATTGAGAACCGACACAATAAATTTAGCCGACCCATCCGGTTCGTCGCCTAAGGAGAATCCGCCGGCTAACATCAGTATCTGCGCCCGGTCCAAATACGTAACCATTTCTTCGATAGAGGCAATCACATCCTGCTCCGTCATATTGCGGAAGATAGTCATCTGCACCTCTGCGCCGGCTTTGCGCCATGCTTTGGCGCTATCGAAATCGCAGTTTGTACCGGGGAAGACAGGGATATAAACAATGGGCTTCTTGCCATTGAGCGATGCCGGTGCCGGTATATCGGGTTGCGAGAGCGGTTTCATCTCAACACCTCGGGGCATGAGGTCTTTATGCTGCGGTTCAGCGGTAGCGGCATACACGCGGCTGAAGGGCAGCGCGCAAGCCCGATAGAGTGTCTCACGGCGGATCTGCTCGCCGTTCATGATGAAGTAATCGCTATCCGTCACATGACCCAGTAGAAGAGCATCGGGGTGCTCAAGCGCTTCGGTTGCTTCGACCAAGATACTGCCATACTGGTAGTTATAGAGCAACGGCTCGTCTATGCGGATATCCACACCTTTCTCGTTGCCGAATGCCATTTTAGCCAATGCCTCTGCCACGCCGCCAAAACCGATGGCGTAGGCTGAGACAATCTTACCCGCCCGGATGGCTTCGGTCGTGTAAGACCAGAGCTTTTTCAGTTGGTCCGTATCGGGCATGTAGTTAGCCAGCGGCTGATGACGCATGAGGTAGAGATAGTTGCCCCCCGTTTTCAAGTCGGTGCTGATAACCCGGTCGGCACCCACGGTCGTGATACCAAAAGCAATCAGGGTTGGCGGTACGGATATATGCTCGTAGGTTCCGGACATTGAGTCCTTACCACCGATGGAAGGCAGGCCCAGAGCCACCTGCATCTTCAGTGCGCCAAGCAGGGCGCTAAGCGGTTTGCCCCAGCTATGACGACCCGTCATGCGTTCGAAATACTCCTGGTAACTAAAGCGCATATGGCTGAAGTCTGCGCCGGCGGCAACGACCTTGGCGCACGCCTCAACGACCGCATAGGCTGCACCGTGGTAGGGGCTCCATTCGGCGATATAGGGGTTGTAGCCGAATGCCATGATAGAGGCGGTGTTGGTGTAACCGTCGGTGGGTAACTTCTGCACGGATACTTGTGTCTCAGAGCGCTGCATCTTACCGCCAAACGGCATGAGGACGGTAGAGCGGCCAATGGTGGCATCGAACTGCTCGATGAGCCCTCTCTGGCTCGTCACATTGGGCTGCGCGAGCAGGTGGCACATCTTCTCTTCGGTGGTTGTACCCGGGATATTTTGGCAGAACGGGTCGCGATTCTCCACCGGCAGGATGGTTGCCTTGGCATAGTGTTTGGCGCCGGCAGAATCGATGAATACGCGGCTCAGGTCAACAATCAGTTCGTCCTTATAGAACTGACGCATACGCCCCGTGTCCGTTACGTCAGCTACGTGCGTTACCTCAATATTATCATTCCGGCAGAACTGTTCAAAGGCCTGTTGGTCTTTCTTTTCCACCACTACTGCCATGCGTTCTTGTGATTCGGAGATGGCCAATTCCGTAGGGTTGAGACCGGCGTATTTTGTGGGCACGCGGTCCAGGTATATATCCAATCCGTCAGCCAACTCACCGATAGCGACACTCACGCCACCGGCGCCGAAGTCGTTGGATTTCTTGATCAGTCTCGTCACTTCGGGTCGGCGGAAGAGGCGTTGAATCTTGCGTTCCTCGGGTGCATTTCCCTTCTGCACCTCGCTGCCGCAGGACTCTAAGGAAGCCTCCGTATGCTCCTTGCTGGAGCCTGTAGCACCGCCTATGCCATCGCGTCCGGTTCGTCCGCCCAGTAGCAGAATCACATCGCCCGGTTTGGGAGTCTCGCGGCGTACGGCATCAGCCCTGACAGCACCTACTACAGCGCCTACTTCCAGTCGTTTCGCCACATACGAGGGGTGATAAATCTCGCGCACGTGGGTAGTAGCCAGACCTATCTGGTTGCCGTAAGATGAGTAGCCCGAGGCGGCCTTGCGTGAGATAAGCTGCTGCGGCAGTTTGCCGGGCAGGGTGTCGCTGACGGGGGCGTAGATGTCACCGGCTCCGGTCACACGCATCGCCTGATAGACATACGCGCGGCCGGACAGCGGATCGCGGATAGCGCCGCCAAGACAGGTGCTCGCGCCGCCAAAAGGCTCAATCTCCGTCGGGTGGTTGTGGGTCTCGTTCTTGAATTGCAGCAGCCAGCGCTCGATCTTGCCATCCACATCGACGTCGATGAAGATGGAACAAGCGTTATTCTCTTCGCTCACCTCCAGATCGTCCAGCAGGCCTTTCTTCTTCAGATAGCGGGCGCCGATGGTAGCTAACTCCATGAGACACAGCGGTTTGGAGTCACGGCCTAATTCCGTACGGATATGGTGGAAAGCGTTCAGCTCGGATTCAATATCGGCTTTGATGAAGGAGTCCTCCACCTCGATGTCTTCCAGTATCGTCGTAAACGTCGTGTGGCGGCAGTGGTCAGACCAATAGGTATCGAGTATGCGTAACTCCGTCTCCGTCGGGTCGCGCTGTTCGTTGGTAAAATAGTCAGCTACGCAAGCGAGGTCATCGGCGTTCATTGCCAGTCCCCATTCCTTGCAGAATGCGGCATACTGCTCGCGGGGCATAGCGGTAAAACCGGCCAAGGAAGCCAGCGGTTTCACATCCGCGGTCTGCTGGCGTGAAAGGATAGAGAGGTCTTTCTCGCGCGCCTCGACCGCATTGATATAGTAGTGACGGATTCCGGCCAACTCATCCGCCGTCAGCTCGTCATCGAAGATCAACAGCCGGCTGGAACGGATGTCGATGTCGGCATTGGGGTCGATGAGATGCACGCAATCGATAGCAGAAGAAGCGCGTTGGTCGAACTGACCCGGGATGTACTCTACTGCCAGGTAGGTTTTGTTGCTGAGGTTCAGTTCCTCCATCACTACATCCGTCACCCGCTCGCCAAAGACGCTATATTTGCTTTGCTCCAACAGTTCCCGGCTGAATCCGAACAGGTCATAGACGCATAGAAATCGCATCCGGCGGATGTGCAACTGCAGGTTTTCGTTCAGTTCGCGAACGAGACTCTCGGCCTGTACGCGAAAGCCCTCCCTTTTCTCTACAAAAAGCCTATAGTTCATATTATAGTACGGTAGCTAATACTTTTTCGGTTTGTTGACGTCGGAAATCGATATATTTCTCGCGCAGTTCGGGTACTTGCAGCGCCAGGATGCTGACCGCCAACAGGGCAGCATTCTTTGCGCCATCGATAGCTACCGTTGCTACGGGTATACCGCTGGGCATTTGCACCATCGAAAGAAGGCTATCCAGGCCGTCTAAAGTCTTAGAGCGCACCGGTACACCGATTACCGGCAGATGGGTCAGTCCGGCAATCACACCTGCCAGATGGGCAGCGCCACCGGCACCGGCTATGATGATACTCAGGCCGCGGTCTTCGGCACTCTCAGCCCATTCCATGAGCGCATGGGCTGCACGGTGGGCAGAGATAACACGTTTGTCCACTTCGATACCGAAACTCTCGAGGGTGTCGATAGCTGCTTGCATGACGGGCAGGTCACTGACCGAACCCATGATGACTCCTACTTTCTTGGCCGCAAGGGCACGATTCACTTCGTTTGTCATAGTTATTCCCATTCGATTGTCGCGGGCGGTTTGGACGAGATGTCGTAGCATACTCGGTTCACGCCCTTCACTTTGTTGATTATCTCGTTGCTAATCTTCGCCAATACCTCATAGGGTATGCGCGCAAAATCGGCGGTCATGGCGTCGCTTGATGTCACTGCGCGTAGCGCGATGGGGTTCTCATAGGTTCGCTCATCGCCCATCACGCCTACCGAACGCACTTCGCTCAGTAGGATAGCGCCTGCCTGCCAGATCTCATCATAAAGCCCTGCCTCGCGGAGGTTACGGATATAGATAGCGTCCGCCTCCTGCAGGACGCGGATCTTCTCGCGAGTGATGTCTCCTAAGATACGAACCGCCAGTCCCGGTCCGGGGAACGGATGACGGC
The DNA here is from genome assembly GCA_900316005.1 of uncultured Bacteroidales bacterium. Taxonomy (GTDB): domain Bacteria; phylum Bacteroidota; class Bacteroidia; order Bacteroidales; family Paludibacteraceae; genus Colicola. The sequence goes on from ONBH01000019.1 coordinate 18,429, forward strand.
TGATCAGGTGCTCCGGCATACCTAACGAACGCCCCACGCGGCGTACCTCATCCTTGAAGAGCCATTTGATGGGTTCGCACAGCTGCAGGTGCATATCCTTGGGCAGACCGCCTACGTTATGATGGCTTTTGATTACTTTGCCGGTGATATTCAGGCTCTCGATGCGGTCGGGGTAGATAGTGCCCTGTGCCAGCCATTTGGCGTCGGTTATCTTTTTTGCTTCGGCATTAAAGACCTCCACAAAATCGCGCCCGATGATTTTTCGTTTCTGCTCCGGATCCTTGACTCCGGCGAGGTCAGCAAGGAACTTATCGCTGGCGTCCACGCCGATTACGTTCAGACCGAGCCCCTCGTAGTCGCGCATGACGTCGTGGAACTCATTGAGCCGCAGCATGCCGTGATCGACGAAGATACAGGTCAGTCGGTCGCCTATCGCGCGGTGCAGCAGAACGGCTACTACCGACGAATCCACTCCGCCTGATAAGCCCAGAATGACGCGGTCGGAACCTATCTGTTCGCTTAGTTCCCTGACCGTTGTCTCCACAAACGCCTCAGCGCTCCATTCCTGCTTGGAGCGGCATATATCGACGACGAAGTTCTTCAGCAGCAGCGTGCCTTGCAGGCTGTGGAAGACTTCCGGGTGAAATTGCGTACCGAAAATCGGTTTCTCGCCGGGTATGTAATAGGCGGCGTTCCGAACCGTCTCGGTCGAGGCGATGCAGGTTGCGCCTTCGGGCAGTTGGGTTATACTATCGCCGTGCGACATCCACACCTGCGAGTTCGCCTCAAAGCCCCTGAAGAGCGGGTTTTGGGTATCTACGAACTGCAGGTTCTGGCGTCCGTATTCACGCGTACCGGCATTCTCCACCCGGCCGCCGTACATATAACTCATCAGCTGCGCCCCGTAACAGATACCGAGTATCGGCAACCGCCCGCGAATACGGCTGAGGTCCACATGGAACGCATCGTCCTGATAGACGCTCAAGGGCGAGCCGCTCAGGATGACACCGATAACATCCTTGTCGTCCTCAGGGTATTTGTTATAAGGTAGAATCTCGCAGAACGTGTTCAGTTCGCGTACGCGTCGACCAATCAACTGCGTTGTCTGGCTACCAAAATCCAAGATGATGATCTTCTGCATGCTGAGGGCCTTATTGCTGTGAATAATTAGGGGCTTCTGATGTGATGGTAATATCGTGCGGGTGGCTCTCAAACATTCCGGCAGAAGTGATACGCACAAACTTGGCTTTTTGTAACTCCGCTAAGTTATGCGCGCCTACGTACCCCATGCCCGAACGAAGTCCCCCTACCAGCTGATAGATTGTCTCGCAAACGCTGCCTTTGTACGGCACGCGGCCGGCAATACCCTCCGGCACCAGTTTGGACACATTGCTCTCGCCGCCCTGGAAATAACGATCCGCACTACCGGCTTTCATCGCCTCAATACTTCCCATACCGCGGTAGGACTTGAACTTACGGCCGTTGAAGATAATGGTATCTCCGGGGGCTTCGTCTGTACCGGCGAACATAGACCCGCACATCACACAGTTTCCGCCGGCAGCGAGTGCCTTCACTACGTCGCCCGAGTACCTTAGACCACCGTCTGCAATCAGGGGTACACCGGTTCCATTCAGTACCTCGGCTACCTCAAAGATGGCCGTCAACTGCGGCACCCCGACGCCCGCAATGATACGCGTTGTACAGATACTGCCCGGCCCGATACCGACCTTGATACCATCCGCGCCGTTCTCCAGTAGGTATTTGGCAGCCTCAGCCGTTGCGATATTACCTACTACCACATCCAGCTCGGGGTACTTCGCCTTGATGGCACGGAGGGCGCTAACGATATTCTTGCTATGTCCGTGCGCCGAATCCAATACGACGGCATCTACCTGCTCCCGAACCAAGGCATCCACGCGATCCATATAATCCGGCGTGATGCCTACCCCCGCGGCGCAACGCAGACGACCTTTGGCATCCTTATTGGCACTGGGATAATCGCGCAGTTTGGTGATGTCCTTATAGGTCACGAGTCCTACCAGTTTGCCGTCCTTGTCAATCACCGGCAGCTTCTCTACCTTATGCGTATGGAGGGCATCCATGATGGTCTTATTGTCGGTAGAAGCGATGGTGATGAGGTTCTCGCTCGTCATCACTTCGCTTACGAGCCTGTTCATATCGGTCTCAAAACGCAAGTCACGATTCGTCACGATACCCACCAACACGTGATTCTCGTCCACCACGGGGATACCGCCGATATGATTCTCGTGCATCATCTTGAGCGCATCGCCTATCGTCTGATTGCCATAGATCGTTACGGGGTCGGCAATCATGCCGTTCTCCGCACGCTTGACGCGACGTACCTGGGCGGCTTGCTCTGCGATAGACATGTTCTTATGAATCACACCGATACCGCCTTCACGGGCGAGAGCGATAGCCATCGGTGCTTCTGTGACGGTATCCATAGCCGCACTCACCACCGGGATATTTAGCTCTATATGGCGCGAGAACCGGCCACAGAGCGACACCTCACGCGGCAACACTTCGCTGTATGCCGGTACTAATAACACATCATCGAAGGTCAGACCTTCATTCATTATTCGATCTTGGTACATATCGGTAGTATTTTTTTTACAACATATGGTCGCAATAGAAACATCTTTTCACGCCATCCTTGTCGATATAGGCTTTCTGCAGGACGGGTTCAGTGGTGGCAATGCACCGATCGTTATGGCAGGCACAAGTGCTTTCTTCGCCATGATGGCCTATCGGTTCTGCCTGCAGGTACTCGTCGCTCAGTAGCGTATAGATCATCGCCTTGCGGACGTATTTGCCGTTCTCGACCTGGCGGAAATAAGCTGCACGCGGGTCGTTATCCACCCCGACCGTTATCTCGTTCACGCGGGGCAACGGATGCAGAACAATCATCGAGGGTTTGCCCAATGCCATCAACCGTTCGTCCAGGATAAACGAGTCTTTCAACCGTTCGTACTCATCTTTGTCCGCAAAACGCTCCTGCTGCACGCGGGTCATATAGAGCACATCGACTATCGGCATCGCCTCTTCAAGATTCGAGACCTCGGTATATGCGTCGCCCAACTCCGCCTTCATGTAGTCCGGCAACGCCAGCTCTTTGGGCGCAATGAGCACAAAACGCACACCTTCGTATCGACGCATGGCTTTGATGAGCGAATGGACAGTACGGCCGTATTTGAGATCGCCGCATAGACCTATCGTCAGGTTCTCAAACCGTCCTAACTCGCGGCGGATGGTCAACAGATCGGTCATCGTCTGAGTCGGATGGCTGTGACCGCCGTCGCCGGCGTTGATTACCGGTATGCGGCTGAACTCACTCGCTACGCGCGGTGCACCCTCTTTATAATGGCGCATAGCGATGATATCCGCGAAAGCGCTCACCACACGCACGGTGTCAGCTACCGTCTCGCCTTTGCTGACAGATGAAGAGCGCGCATCGCTGAAGCCCAACACCTGACCGCCTAACTCCATCATCGCTGCCGTGAAACTAAGCCTCGTACGGGTGCTCGGTTCGTAGAACAGGGTCGCTAATTTCTTACCCTTGCACGCCTCGGCATATTGCTCCGGATGGTCGATGATGTCCATGGCGCGAAGAACAATCTTCTCAATTTCCTGCGTTGTCAGGTCAGTAGGGTCTAATAGATGTCTCATAAGTTATCTCTAAATTGTATCAGTTCTACTTTCTCTTGGGCGGAGATATACCCCTCCTTAACTGCCACCTCGGCGAGCACATCCAGGTTACTGAGGCTGTGGTTCTCTACCTTGGCTTCGCGCAGGCGGTTCAGCCCCTTCTGCATGCCGTACGTGAAGATAGACACGATACCTAAGACCTCTGCACCCGCTTCGCGCAGCACTTCCACCACCTCCAGACAGCTGCCGGCGGTCGAGATCAGATCCTCAACCACCACCACCTTCTGCCCCGGAAGCAGTCTGCCTTCTATCTGATTCTGCCGGCCGTGGTCTTTGGCGCCGGAGCGTACATAGCCCATCGGTAAGTTCAGTTTCGTGGCTGTAATAGCCGCATGGGCAATACCGGCGGTCGAGGTTCCCATCAGCACTTCCACCTCGGGATAGTACTGCCGGATAGTCTGAGCCAGGCCGTTCTCTACATCTTCGCGCACCGCTACATCGCTCAGCGTCAAGCGATTGTCGCAATATATCGGGCTCTTTATTCCGCTCGCCCAGGTGAAGGGTTCGTTCGGCCGCAGGAAGACGGCTTTGATACGCAGCAAGTCCGCTGCTATTTGTTCACTTAAACGATTCATCATTTCATCAATTCATCATTCCATCAATTCATCATTTCATCATTCCATCAATTCATCATTTCAGCAAAAGTCACTGACGCATGTGCGATAGGCTGCTACCGGATCAGCTGCTGCGGTAATCGGGCGACCCACCACGATAAAATCCGATCCTATCGCTTTGGCGCGCGCCGGAGTGGTGATACGTACCTGATCGCCATTGTTGCCATCTGCGAAACGGATACCGGGTGTCACGGTTAGAAACGATTGACCGCAACGCTCTTTGACCATGCCGGCCTCTAAGGGCGAACAAACCACGCCGTCCAGACCGGCTTCTTTCGCCATCGCGGCATAATGGCAGACGCAATCGGCTATACTGCCGCTGATGAGCAGTTCATCGTGCATCCGCTCTTCGCTGGTAGAGGTCAGTTGGGTCACGGCTAAGAGAATGGGCCGTGTACCATCTTCGCGCGTCAAACCTCTGAGCGCACTTTCCATCATGGCTTTCGTACCGGCCGCATGCAGGTTCACCATCTGCACATCCAGCCGCGAGAGAACCCGCATGGCTTTCTCCACCGTATTCGGTATATCGTGTAACTTCAGGTCCAGGAACACCGAATGACCGCGCCGACGAATCTCCCGAACGATAGTCGGGCCCTCGGCATAGTACAACTCCATACCGATCTTCACGAACGGTTTTTCCTCTGTGAAGCGATCCAGAAACGCATACGTCGCCTCTGCACTCGCAAAATCACATGCTATAATTACATCTCGTTTCATTTCATTTTCCATTAACTATCAATTATCAACTGTCAATTATCAACTGTCAATTATCAACTGTCAATTATCAATTCCCCACGCTCCCGATTATGTCGCGAAGGTGGTCTATCTTCAGTTCGCGCATTACCTTTGGCAGGTTTTCTATTATCTCGCGGCACGCTGTGGGGTTTTGCAGACTTGCTGCGCCTATCTCTACGGCGCTGGCGCCCGCCATCATCATCTCTATCACGTCTTCCGCTCGGCTCACACCGCCGCAGCCGATGATGGGTATTTCGGGACAAGCTTTATGCACCTGGTGTACCATTCGTAGCGCGATAGGGAACACCCCGGGACCCGAATAGCCGCCGTAGGTATTGGCCAAAACGGGTTTCCGATGCTTGATATCTATGCGCATACCAAGTACCGTATTGATGAGGCAAAGACCATCTGCGCCGGCTTCCACACACGCCTTTGCGATAGCGGTTATGTCCGTCACGTTCGGGCTTAGTTTCATAAATACCGGTTTGGTTGTCACCGCCTTGACTGCCCGCGTCACAGCTGCCGCTGCTTCGGGATTGGTACCAAAAGCCATTCCGCCGTTATGGACATTCGGGCAGGATATATTCACCTCCAGTATCGCGGCATCGGTTTCCTTGTCTATACGCTCGCACACGTACGCGTACTCGTCGATGCTGAAGCCGCTGATGTTCGCGATGATCGGGCCGGCATAGATGGCGCGCAAAGCCGGCATCTCGTGGCGGATGACCTCATCCACACCCGGGTTCTGCAGCCCCACGGCATTCAGCATGCCGGCGCTGCCGCACTCCGCTATCCGAGGTAAGGCATTACCATAACGCGGCTCACGGGTGGTGCCTTTGGTGGCAATGGCGCCCAGTATGTTCAGGTCGAACCACTCGCTCATCTCCTGACCAAAACCACAAGTCCCGCTGGCAGGAATCACCGGGTTCTGCAACACAATATGTCCTAATTCAACGTTCATCTGTCAATTTCCAATTCTTCTGCCCTGAACACGGGTCCTTCTTTGCATACGCGTCGGAAGCCTGTCTTGGTCTCAATCGTGCAGCCCATGCATAGACCCACGCCGCAACCCATACGCTCTTCCATACTCACTTGCCCCTGCGTGCCTATCGTCCGCAGAATAGCTTTGAGCATCGGCAGCGGGCCACAGGCGTAATAATACGGAGCCGGCAACTCTATCAGGTCGGTCACCACGCCTTTCTTACCATAGCTGCCGTCCATCGTGCATACGGCCATTTCGCATCCTAAGGTTTCAAACGCCTCTTCGCCAAACACTTCGCCTCGGGTATTGAAGCCCATCACCACGCGAACATGTTTGCCCATCTGACGCAGTTGTCTGGCAGCAAAAATAAGCGGTGGCACGCCTACTCCGCCTCCGATAAGCAGTGCTTCGTTGCCGCAAAGGCTCAAATCATAGCCGTTGCCTAATCCCGTTAGGATATCCGCTGTTTCGCCGGCTTGCATCACCGACATGCGGTCTGTACCTTGCCCTACCACTTTATAGATGAGGGTCAGCTTATCGCCATGGATGTCGCTTACGGAGATGGGGCGCCTCAGAAACAGCCCGGGGATAGTTATCTCCACAAACTGCCCGGGACGAATACCATCCGTCTTGCCCGTCAGAACCATGCGATAGACTTTCTCCGCAATCCGCTCATTACGCTCTATTTTCCATTCTCCGCTTTCCATTTTCCATTCTCCATTCTCCATTCTCAATTCTCCCACACCACCTTGCCTCGCACCTCGTTCTTGACGCATTTACCATACACTTCCCAGCCCTCAAACGGCGTGCTCTTGCCCTTGGACACGAACTGCGTGGGGTCTATCGTATAATGCGCATCCAGATCTATCGTCGCCCAGCTATCTTCCGCCAGCCCTGTTATCTCGCGTGCACGCGTGCTCATTATTTCTATTAGGCGTTCCATGGTGATTACGCCGTTTTTCACCAGATAGGTGTACAGCAGCGGAAAGGCTGTCTCAATCCCCACTATGCCAAAAGCACTCTTTTCCAACCCGCGACTCTTCTCCTCCGCGCTATGCGGCGCGTGATCGGTAGCTATCACATCAATTGTGCCGTCGATGATACCGCCTATCAGTGCCATCTGATCGGCTACGGAACGGATGGGCGGATTCATCTTCCATCGTCCGTCCTCCTCTATCATACGGTCGTTGAGCAGCAAATAGTGGGGTGCTGTCTCGCAGGTCACAGCTATCCCATCCGCTTTCGCGTCGCGGATGAGTTGTACGCTCTCCTTGGTCGATATATGGCATATGTGCAACCGGCATCCGGTCTCTGCACTGAGGCGTATGTTACGCTCTACCTCGCGCCATTCGCTCTCAGAGCAAATACCACGATGACCATGTTTGCGGGCATACGCGCCGTCGTGGATATATCCGCCACGCAGCAGGCTGTTCACCTCGCAATGTTCTACAATCATTCTATTCACCGCGGCTATCCGCTGCATCGCTTCGCGCATCAACCCCTCGTCTTGAATACCTCTTCCGTCATCCGAAAAGCCGACTACCTGCCCGCTCAATTCCTCTATATTAACAAGTTCACCCTCGCCTTTTTGGCCGAGGGTGATACTTGCGTACGGATGGACGCCAATCTGGCTGTCGCGCGCAATGATAGACTGCTGTACGCGCAGATGACCCATCTCATCGGGCGTAGGATTCACATTAGGCATAGTGAACACATCGCTATAACCGGCACGCGCAGCGGCCGTACTACCCGTCAGTATCGTCTCTTTATATGCAAAACCCGGCTCACGGAAATGCACGTGCATATCCACGAAACCGGGTACTCGTATTTTGCCTGAGATATTCATACGATTTCTAACGTTTATACTTTCTAAAGAAAGCAGTATCAAAAATCGACTGCAAAGATACTATTATTTTTCGACATAAGCAAGTTTTTTTGCAATAAAATTACACAATTTTTATTTTGCTAACTCTACTTGGCATTCCGTCATCTTTACCACAAATCGAGTTATCTTCGATGCAGAATCAGGTCATCGAGCAGATGATGCAGTAGCGTCGGGTCGAGGTCTCCGTCCAAGACAAAGACGAAATAGGTATTGACATCCAACTCGTTGTTATCCGCGAAGTCGGGATTCATGTACCACATATTGCCCGACATCAGCACCTCTTGGTCCACGCGGTTCGGGTCGGGTATGAACGGCAAACCCTCTACATCACGGATATCCTCCAGCAGGAATCCTACCGACAGCTCGTTGGGGTCCTCGTTCGGCATCGCCTTGAGACAGGTAGCGCGGCGATTGATGTAGCGGGACTTGGTCGAAACCGTCATGCTATCCAGTTGCACCTTATCCAGCACATACCCCCCACTCCGTTTCTTGAGCACACCCGAGACAGAGACCTGCTGCCCTCGGCGGTTCTGAAAATTCATCTTGACGCGCTTCTTGATATAGGCGGTGGGCACCCGGAAGCGATAGGATGAATGAATGACCTTTCTGAAGACACTCTCATAGATATCGGTGAGGTTGTCGTAGCAGATGACAGACGGGGCTTTCTCCTTGCCCTTAGACGAGAAACGCAGGCATGCCAGTTGGGTATTGAGGTAAGCCAGGAACTCGTCGTCAGACATATTATTGCGCCGCTGCATCTCGCTGAGTTCATCGCCCTTGAGAATCAGCGGATAGACCTCAAAGGTGTTGCGGTCAAAGGCTCCCATCGCTTTGCTGAGCGCCTGATGCACCCGATTACTATACTTATCGTACGTCAGCAGACGGCGGGTACGACCATCGTTTTTGGCCGCTTGCGCCGAGGCATTATCAAAACCGTCGGTGAGCAGGAAGATGTAATAACGCGTCGCCGGGTCGCCATCGGATAGGTTCTTGCGGACATACTGTATGCGCTCAGCCGCCTGCTCCATGGCATAGAAGACTGCCGAATGGCCACCTTGGGGAATAGAGTCCGTGATGAACTCATGCATCAGGGAGGCTTCAGCCGGCTGCGTCAAGTCGTAGGGAACAGACTCAAAATTGGTATTCACCGTCGAGCCGAAGCCTACTACATCGGCGCGAAGAAAACGATTATGCACCGCTCCGCACGAAGCAAAGAGAAGTGCCACAAATAACAGAAACAGATTAGTACGTATTCTCATTGTTGGTATCCAAAAATTAGCGTGTTGCCCTGCGGCGGGAGTAGTTATAGTTGCGGTTCAAGACGCGCAGGAATTGTTCCGGAAACTCGTAGAAGTACGTGAACTTCAGTCCTGCTGAGAACTCATTCATCCGGCTATCGGCCGCCTCTGCGGTGGTATAGACATGATTGAAGGTGAAGGTCTCGAAGTTAAACTTGGTGTCATAGGGCACCGATACAAACTGATTACCCGACGAGGGACTGAGTGTCAACAGCCCGTAGTCGGCATAAGCCGCGATACGGAGGTGATTGACACCCAGGTAGAACTCCCACCCTACTTCGGCGGAAGCCATGATATTGAAGCGGATATTCCACAGCGCCGGCCCTGTATAATTTAGCGGCACATTATGGCGATACCCGTGATTATCCATCTCCCCGTACATGCCTATATAGCGCGAGCTGTAGTCGGCCTCGGATGTCGCATTGCACTTCATGACAGTCTGTCCCCAGAACGAGAGGCTGAGTTTGGGGCCGGCAAGGAAGTAGAAACCATCGAAGTTAGCGCCCAAGAGCAAGGGTATCTGCAGCGAGAGTGTACGCGCCACATCCTTGCGCTCGGTAAAGGAATAATATAATACATCCACAGGCACGCCATACGAGTCCAGAATGGTATTCCAGCGGATATCCGTTGTCAGGGCGCCATAGAGTTGGTTGGTATAAAAGACATCATGCACCGAGTCGCTGTACTGGCGGAACGAAATACCGGCGCCGGTCTGCAGCATGAAGTAACCGCTCTCGTATTCAAAGAGCCCACCAATGGACAGTCCTCCGCCGCCCAGATGCTTCACATCAGGCACGTTGTGGAAGAGACGTCCGTAACCGGCATCCACCCAGAAACCTGCCAGGTAACACTCGCCCGAGTGAACGGAAGATTTCAAGCCCTTTCGATCGGAGGTCTTACGGCGGTCGTGGGTGCGATAAGGTGAGACATGATTGCGGTGCTGCTTATCAATACGACGGTCACCCGTGTCAATACGCGACTGGGCATACGCTGCTGCAGGCAACATCAGCATGATTGTCATCAAGCAGACTATGGAGGTCAAGAATCTACGCATAAGGGATTGGATTTTCATATTCATCATCGGCTTATTTAACAAGGATCTTGACATCACGTCTCAGTCCGGTGGTATCTTTCAATCGAATAATATACATACCCGGGACGGCGGGTACGCGCAGGTCGGCGGCCGCATGGTCGTCGGGCACGAACGAACCGCTCTTATAGAGCGTGCCGTGGGGGTCGTAGATGTAGTAGTCGCCTTGGTTGGGCGATAGGATATAGACTACGGGATTCTCCTTCTCCACAATCGTCGGAACAACGGAGATATACGGCGTAGTAGGCATGAGCGGGTCTTCGGGCCCTATTGACGCCTGTATCGGGCAGGTCGGGATGGCATAGTCCTCGCCCTCACGTGTCAGGGCTACGTAGTACCATCCGCCGTCCTCCAGGTAATGCGGCTGGAACAGGTACGAATCGGTCTCGCCGACAAGCAGTTTGTTGTTCTGATACCACTGATAGGCATCGAAACGATACCCGCCATTCAGTTCGGGCACAAGAATACCGATGGCGTCGTTCCAGTGCTGCTCTATAATCCACGACGGGTAGCGAATCAACAGGTCGTACTCCTGCGCCACAATCTCGTTATCCACGCAGACACCCTCCAGGTACAACTTGGCGTGATACCAGTCGGGGCGCACATAATCCTGCCGCGTTGAAGGCTCTGGAATCGGCACAAGAATAAGCGAGTCATCATAGACCTTGTTGACGATATTATCCAACTGGTCATTCTCATCGTAGATGATGGAATAGGTCTTAGGCTTGCGCACGCCGCAGCTAACGGCTATCGCATACCCGCCACCGTCGGCACATACATCCGTGACGACAATGTTATACTCACGCGGGTCTATCTTGGTCAGATACAAGGTCTCGATATGCTTGCAACCGTAGATATTTAGTCCGGTATCCACATAGGTGCCACCTTCGGTCAGGTAACGACTGTGGAAGGGATAGGAATCGCCGATACAGAGGGTGTCCCATACCTCGGAATAGGTTATCGGACGCACATGGATGGTCAGCTTATAGACAGAGTCGCAACCGTTCACCGTCAGGCACGAATCCCAGTAAGTCACCGTCGTATCCTCCGTCATCAGCCATACGCGTGCCAGCAGCGAGTCAATGGGGTGACCATGCCAGTTCTCATAGCCCTCATCCACGCATACGGATACGGAGTCGGGGAAGTAGTACGACTGTGTAAAGCGCACGCGGAAATAGAAGGTCGAGTCGTTGCCCCACGTGGTGTAGGTGCGGATGGTGTCGTAAAGGGTCGTAGCCAGTTGCGCAGTATAGGTGCGCCCATGCCACATAGTGCTCTCACCCGTACAGAAGACACGTGCCGTGTCGTAGTGCTCGTAGTACACCGTGAAGCGGGCTCGATAAACCGAGTCACAGCCGTACTTCGAGGTATAACGCACCGTATCATAGTACTCACCTACGCGGTAGTCGCCGCCCGCCTGATACCCTACATAGCGCTGATTCTGCCATACACTCACTTCATCGTCACGGAAGGTGAATACCGTATCGAAGGCATAATCGGGCGATACGTGCAGGTAGGTGCGGTAGATCGAGTCGCAGCCATAGATACTATATAAGGTGTCATCCAGCACATAGTCGCCTACGGCCCATTCCTCGTTGCGGCAGATGGAGTCATACTGCTCGTAGAGGTAAACGGGGTGGTGACTGAGATAGAGGATAAAGGTCGAGTCGCAATGACATACCTTCGTCTTTAGGCTGTCGTAATAGACACCCGGCTGCGTCAGGGTGCGACCGCGCCAGTAGTAAGGCTGGTTGCCGCAGATGACGTCGGTGTCGCGCTGGGTGTACCAGTCGAAGAAATAGACATCCAGGATATACGTACTGTCGCAGGCCTCGCCCGTACTGTAAGTCACCGTATAGGTCGTATATACATCGCGTTCGTTCGCGGGCTCATAGTAGATACGCTGCAGATGCCAATCGACGGTATCATTCTTGCAGATATACTGCGTCTGACGGCTGTAGAATGACGGCACCACATAGAGGTGCAGCACAAATACCGAGTCGCAACCATGTGCCGTAGGCACGGTGTCGTAGTAGGTGCCGGTCGTCCAGTAGTTCACGTTGATATGGTTGCGCCAGTTGGTCAGCACGTTCGAGCAGGTCGTGATGGTCGTATCGAAGCGATACGACGGATAGATATCCAGCGTCAGTTCCACAATACTATCGCAACCCGTTACCTGCGAGTAGAGCGAGTCAAGCAGGATGACCTGCCTGTCAGCTCGATAATCCTGATAGTTGGCGGGGTAATACTCCGCCGATGTATGATACCAACGGTCATGACCGAAAGTCCATGTCGAGTCATTATCGCATATCGACTCATGGATACGGGTGTACGCCATCGTGTCGATGCGGAGCTGCAGGTAGTAGATGACATCGCAGCCGAACTCATTCTGGTATCTCGCCGTATCGGCATACGCAATGGTATCCGGCAAGTAGATGACACTATCGTAGCGAGCCGTCGCGGGTGCTATCGCTCCCCAGCGGAGCGTGTCGTAGTCAACGCCTACATATAGGCGGCGCTGCCAGGTGATGAGGTCGTTAGAGCATACTACGTACGCGGAGTCAAACCGCCCGACGGGATGTACCGTCAGCGTCAGCGTCCATACACTGTCACAACCGCCACCATCGTGGCACAGCGAACAGGTCTGCGTCTTCAGCGAGTCCACATAATGGAATGTACCGATCCGGCTGACGGCTATCGAATCTGTCCACTCGCCGGTCTCCACAAGGTAGAGCAGGCGGTTCTCGTGGTTCTCCCATCTGAAAGGTACATAGCGGCAGGTCGCCGTATCCGGCGTATGGTACAGATACGTGGGGTGCACATAGATGACATGCACCGCCAGGCTGTCACACCCGACGCGGGTGGTGTCCCAATAGTGCAACTCCATGCGCTGAACCTCGTGCGTCGGGCTCACCCATTCGCCGTTGGCGTTGTAGGTAGTGCCGTAGAAGAGGAAACTATCGTTATCGCAGATAGAATGATAGGTCGTATCCTGCGCCTCTAAGTAGGCAGGATTGACATGCAGGTTCAGATGATATGCCGAGTCGCAGCCTTGCGCCGAGGTCCAGATCGTATCAAACCGATAATCGCCGGCCGTCAGGTCGTATATCAGGCGTCTCTGCCACTCCAACGTATCGTTCGAGCAGATGGTTATAACCTCTGTATAGTCATAGACGGAGTCCACACGCAGCAGCAGGGTCCATACGCTATCGCAACCGTGTGCCTCGGTATGGAGACTGTCGCGGAAGATGTGTTCGCCTACGCCCAGCCCGGCGGGGATAGTATAGTGGTCAGCCCATTCGTAGGCAAAGCCCTGACAAACGGAGTCGCGCGTGGTGCGTTCCGCCGCAGAGAGGTAGGTGGGATAGAACTCCAATACCAGGAAGAACAGCGAGTCATACCCCATATGCGTCACATGGCGATCCAAATACGTCTTCTCCTCCGTCAAGCCGGTCATCACTACCGAGTCATTACCCTGCAAATCCCTGCGGTACCAGGTATAGGGCACGTTCGAGCAGGTGTAGCCATAGACGGTGTCACGGTATATCTTACCCTGGCGCAGGAACAACTCAATAGTACTATCGCAAGTCAGTGTCCCCTCTCCTACAGTCGGATAATGCGTGATGATCGTGGTATCGCCGCCTACGATACGGACATCGTGCGGTAGGCTTGTCATCGAGCCGCCATACAGCACGCCTTGCCAGCGGAGTGTATCCTCATTGGACATCTGCACCTCATAGTAGTTGTAGTACGACGGCAGGATGGTTAGCGACAACTCATACACACTGTCGCAACCCGCATTGGTCGTCAGCGAGTCATATAAGATATAGGTACCCGCGTGCGCACGCGAAGCAGTCTTGCTGCGCGTCACGCCATTCAGGTCTTGCCAGGTGTATAGCGTCGTCACCGTGTCCTGGCAGATGGTATCCGTCTGCGGGAAGTACCAGGTGGGGTGCACATAGACCACATGCGCTACCATCGAGTCGCAGCCCAGTATGGTGGTGTCCATACGGGTGAACACATATCGCTGCTCGGCATGCGTCGGACTGACCCACTCGCCATTGGCGTTGTACGTAGTCTCGTAGAATATGAATGGTGCATCATCGCAGATATCGAAATAACTGGTGTCCTGCACCATCGGATACGCGGGCAGTACATGCAGCGTCAGGTAGTACGACGAGTCGCACAACTCCTGCGTCACCCAGGTTGTGTCGTAATGGAACGTGCCGGGCGTATGGCCTTCGTACGTGCGTTTCTGCCAGGTAAGCGTATCGTTAGAGCAGATGGTGATGGTCTCCTCATAGGAATAAACCGTATCCACATGCAGGTAAAGGGTCCAGATACTGTCGCAGCCATGAATAGTCTGCAGACTGTCATGGTACACATAATCTCCCGTACGTGCAATGGAGATGGCTATCGCATCGTGCGTCGCGCCGGTGGAGTCGGTCCATGTGTATGCAGGCTGGATGACATCCTGGCAGATGGTGTCGTACTGCGCGTGGTAGAACGACGGATGAATCGTAAAACTCAGGTTCTCCAGATACGAACATTTGCCGGCTATTCCGACTTCCTTGCTGATATAGTACGTACCGGGCAACGAGTCAGCGGGCACGATATAATGCAGCTGCGAACCGAAGTAGAATGGCTCATCATTCTGGCAGAGGATGGTATCCAGATTCTGCGTGGTGTTGGGTATGACAATCAGGCGCAACTCCATCACGCTATCGCAACCGGCTACCGTCTTCAGCGAGTCGCGGTAGGTGCCGCTGACGCTGAACTGCATCGGCAGTCCATGCTCATCCAGGTGACCCGTCCAGATATAAGGAAGGTCGGATTGACAGGTAGTGTCCTCTTCTACCAAGATACGCTCGCCTATGTACGACGGCCGTACGGTCAGCGTCAGCCGGAAAATCGAGTCACAGCCGGGCGCTGCAGCCGAGCAGGTCGGGCAATCGGAGGTGTACAGATGGTCAATATATACAAACCGCCCCGCTTCAGCGGTCGAGAGCGTCACGGGGTTGCCGGCTTCGTCCGTCAGGCTGTGTCCCTCGTGGTGCAGCCATGTGAAGGGTTCATCCTGACAGATGACGGAGTCCTCTGCCTGATAGAACGATTCATGCACATAGAGCGTCAGGTAATAAATACTATCGCAACTGGATACAGATGCATATGCCGCCGTATCGTAGTGCTGCCCGTGTGCATAGGTGCGTTGCGGAACGGAGGTTCCCGTCTCGGCTTTGTCACCCGCGATAAGCAGGTTCTGCCAGCGGACGGTGTCGCGGTCGCAGATATGCAGCGTGTCGTAGTAACTATAGGTAGGATGCACCGTTAGCGCCAAGCGGAAGACCGAGTCGGTCTCCATCGGCTGACCCTTGGTACGCAAGCTATCATAGATAATATACGTACCCGCCTGCATATGACGGAATACCGTATCCGTAGCGTGCCCACAATGGTGGGTATCCCAGCGCAAGGTATCGTTGTCGCACATCTCCAGCGACTCCTCGTAGTAGTAGTTGGATGCGATGACGACATGCAGATGGAAGTAATCATGGCAGCTACAGGTATATTCGCTCTCGCAGATAAAGATTGAGTCCACAAACATATAGGGCGAACCGGCAGCGCTGAACGGGCCTAACACATCGCTATGCGTGATGCCGTTAGCGGTGCGCACCCAGGTATATTGCACATTATCGGGTATCGTAATCGTTTGTTCCACCAACCGTATCGCACGCGGCGTAAGGTATAGGATATAGGTCGTATCGCAGTCCATGACGGAGTCTTGCTGCTCCTCATCCCAACGTTTGCGACCGGGCACCGAGTCAATGACCATATAACTCCGTCCGCCCGCGCGAGGTGGCAGATAGGTCAGGCTGTCGGCGCGAACATATTCACCCGTCGAGTTGTTCCATAGACGCTTGGTCTGGTCCATCGCGTAGCGACCCGACGTACGCCAACGGAAACTCTCATTCTTATATAGCACATGGTTAATCGAATCGTACAGCGAATCGCAGAATGACTCATACCAGGTACGACTGATATTCAGCGGCATCGTCAGCTGCAACTGCAGGATACTGTCGCACCCGCCACCCGGACACTCCGGACAGCCATGCGTCATCATCGTGTCGGCAAAGAGACCGATCTTCTTCTTGTTACTGCCCGAACCCGTCTCACGGAAACGCGGATCGCGCGACGAGATACGCAGCGTGTCTTCGTGACCCTTCTGCCAGTTGTAACCTACTATCCACTCATAGAACACCTCCGCCGTGTCCGCTGAGCACCACGTACGGTACTTGGTCGAGACCGGCACAGGCGATACATGCAGATGCAACTCAATGATACTGTCGCAACCTTTGAACGTAGCATCGATATTTCGGTAGTTACAGCCCTGCGTCTTCAGGGTGTCATAATAAACCCCGTCTGCGCGACGGAAATAGTTGCCTTTTAACTTGTCGGTGATATAGAGTTCTGACAATCGGTTCTCGCAATACGACGTATCGATGACCGTGCGGAACGTGTCGCACACATACAACTCAAACGCTACCAAGCTATCGCAGCCATACAGCGTCTGGTAGTGGCGCTGGTAGTAGTTGTAGCCGCCTACATAGCCTTCCTTATATGCTGCGGCGGCATCTTGCGGGGCAAAACGCGTCGAGTCCAGCCGCGTGCGGTCGTGGGGCACGACATAATCAGTACCATCGTGGTGATCGTAGTAGAAATAGATCGTATCACCCATACAGATAACGCGCTTGATAGTATCATCGTACAGACGAGTCACCTGTATCAAGGTATGCAGCGTGTCATACTCGGGCGGCAAGTCCTGACATACGATATGCTTGCGGGCAGTCACCGTCACCAGTTCATACAACGTATAGGGGTCGCGTTGCGGAGGCAACAAACCGTCTTGGTTATCCAATATAAATTGATACGACCAGCTGTGCAAACCCGAAGCCTGGCTCTGCTGCGTCTCTGTTTCCAGCGGTTCCGCCTCGCGCGTTCCCGTCGAGCTGTAGCGATAGATGCTCCAGTGAAGTGTGTCTGCAAAACGTCCCAAATCTATAGCAAATGGCACCGTGGTGCTGTCGCACACACGCACCGTATCCCAGTGTGCCATCTGGGGGTCGGGATATTCGTCTTTCTGACGCTGATACCAACCCTGGTCTTTCCGCGCCACATCGTACGACGGCGACATAGTCGGATCACTCGTGGTCACGAACATCGAGTCCAGCCCCGGCATCGGATTGAATGATAAGGTGTATTGATACGAAAGACCTTCACCCAGTCCGTACACAAAACCCACAAAGCCCTCACCCGTGCTGGTCAGGGTATGACCACCGCTCTGCGGCACCTGTATCGAGGCATACGACATCGTGGGGTCGGCTGTGAATGCCGTGAAGTTCGAGGCTGATATTGACGTCGTCGTTCCATCACTATTACTCAGCGTGAATGTACCTGTATCGGCCGTCTTGGTCACGATTTGCACAAAATGCCGCTGGATATTCTTGCTCGCATACTGCGGGTCTAAGGTCTTGGTGAAGAATGTAGCATGATTCAGACGATGAGTCCATGCCGCTACCATCGCGTTGGCACCATCACCCCATTGGTAACGCACACGCCCCTCCATGCCTTGGTTTACCGACGGCATCGACATGTAGTCATACACCAACACCGGCTGCGTAGCCTCTATCACCACGTTCTCAGCCCAACCCTCGTTATCCACGCGGTACACCACGGGGAATGCCGGGTCACTCTTTTCCACCAGCGACTCGCCTCTATTGAGCGTCACCGTCACCGTGGTATCCGTCATGTAAGCCAAATCGTAATACGACAGTGTTACCTCTGTATTGTCATATACAGCCGTCACGCTGTACGCATTGACCGAGGTATTCTGCGCCCGACCGATATAGAACTTCGTTCCTAATTTATCTATCGGCATCACTTGCTCGTACGTATGGTCACCGGCATTACCCTCGACACGCTCGGGCACAACAGCACTCTCATTACCCGTAAAAACAGCTATCGGTCTATCCGCACAGATGAGCGAACCGCTCAGGTCCACATCCGGTGCATCTTCGGATGCTGTCTGCGACTCCACCAGGAACACCTGGCCTTTGTTCATCACGATAGGTGTACTCGGTGACACGCCGACCTTCGTGCTCTTGGAGGGAGTGATATACACATGCGTATTGTCCTCCGTTGCCACAATGGCAAACTCCGACGACATCGTTTCCTCACGGAAGGTCTGAACCATATACTCCGTTCCCAACGCCGCTACAGGCAGCACCAACGCAGCATCACGGCTGGATGAACCCGCCAAACCCATACGGTTATAAGCGTAGCACGTGAATACCGTCACCGTATCCGTTGAATACACATGCAGACCCGCATCCGTAGGCGTGGTCAGCATGATTTCCGGATACAACTGCTGTACAAACTGCGGAGCTATCTTCAGGGTGTCCCATCCGCCGGCTGTCGTTACCTGCAACTGCCCAACCAGCGAACCGTCTGCCGTAGCCACCTTGACCGTCACCGGCTGAGCAGCGGTTACGATAATCTCCAAGTCCAACGAACCATCGGACGACAATGCCTGGTTGTTATTCAGAAAGGCCACCCAGAACTCACTGCCCTCGGTGGATGATAAGCGTTGTTGGCGGGCTGCCGATGCCGACAGAACCGACATCATTAGCAGCAAAAGCAAAACAATTGCCTTAATAAACCGTAGTTTTACTATATGGGATAATACAGTAATAAATCGTAGTTTTACTATATGGGATAATACAGTCCTCATTTCGTATGTTTTTGCAGTCTTTTTTTATACCTTTAAAAATAGTTTGCAAAGGTACAACATTTTTTGCATATATGCAAATAAAACGACAAAAATCGCAAAAAACATACGATTTTTTGCAATTTTCCACCAAAAATCTTTCCCCGACTTCACCGAGCCGTTCCCGAGGAAATCCCGAGACAATCCCGAACCAATTCCGAGCCAATCTCGAACCATTACTTTGTCGATTCTTCCGCGAGAGTGAACCGAACCAATCCCGAGACAATCCCGAGACAATCTCGAACCAATTCCGAGACAATCTCGGGGTCGTAAAATCGAACGCGACACCGAACGCGACAGCAGAGATCACTATCGTGTCCGTCTATCTGAGGCCTCGCATGCCTTATCATCCGGACTAATAGCAATCTCTGCTTTATTTACCGTCGTAATGACGTCATACCGTCATGACGACATCTCGCGTCTTACCGCAGCTTCGGGAAGTTGAAGTGGTATGCCACCTTAACGCCTACATCGAAATAACCGATGCCCTTGGCGTACGTATCCGTGGCGGACAGCACATTCACCGGCGCCGGCGTGTTCCACTCGGGGTTCTTAACGCCTACCAAGCTCTCGGCGCTCGTATCGTTGCGATAGAGCGTATAGACGCTGTAGTTGGCATAGGCACCCAGCGAGAGCGAATTACCCGTCAGCAGCTTGAACTCATAGCCCGCCTCCGCGGTCAGCATCACATTCAGCTTGGCGGCACTCCATTTACCCGGCTGCTTCTTCTGCTCGTCGCTCAACTCACCCGTCACAGCCTCGTTCGGGACCTTCACATCGTATTCCTGGAAATAGGCT
>ONBH01000004.1 GCA_900316005.1 uncultured Bacteroidales bacterium
GCCGCTGACCAAGCCGCCTACCGTGCGCAGAAGAACACCGCCGGCGGCAAGCAGTCGATGAAGGCGTACATCTGGTCGCTGGAGATGGCAGCGTACGATGGGCAGTAAAAACCCCTCCCGGCCTCCCCACAAGGGGAGGTGACAAGAGTGGGCAAATTAACCCGACCGCATCCTTTCTCCCTCCCCCTATGGGGAGGGTCGGGGAGAGGTTCCCTTCATTCCCTTCTCCCTCCCTTGTGGGGAGGGTGGGGAGAGGTTCCCAATCAAAAAAATCGCTCGAAAGGGCGATTTTTTTGCATATATCAGAAAAATGTTGTATCTTTGCAGCCGAAAATGATTGTTCGAGTGTGTCGAACGATATAACGAATTACCTGCCGGGTCAAGCCATAAGGATACGGTAGAAGTCGGGGAAGCGTTGCTCGAGGGCAACGGGACGACCGTTCTCCATAAAGCAGTGCAGGCTCTCGGCAGTGCAGACGACGGTATCTTTGACGCGCATGGTGTAGGCAAACTTAATCTTCAGCGTAGTGATTTCCGCTACGCGCACCTCAATGGCAATCTCGTCCTTAAAGGTCGTGGAGTGCTTGTAATGGCATTCGATGGCGAGGACGGGCGATACGACGCCTTCCGCCTCCATCCTTTCGAAGCCGTAGCCCAACTGGTCCATCCAGTCAATGCGGGCTTCCTCCATGAACCGGATATAATTACTATGGTGCGTGATGCCCATTCGGTCGCATTCGTAATAGCGGACAGTATGTATGTATGGTTTCATTTCAATGAATAATGATTAATGAATAATGAATATTTTTTGTCGTTGGTTGTTAGTCTAAAAAACGCTGCAAAGGTACGGAAAATAGTTCATTTGTGCAAGCATCGGTCACTTTTTTTCAAAAAAAAACACAATATTTTGCATTTTTTGTCAGAAAAATTTGCGTATGTCAAAAAAAAGCAGTACTTTTGCAGCCGCTTTTGAAAAATTGGTCGGTTGCCCGAGTGGTTAGGGACCGGTCTGCAAAACCGGGGACAGCGGTTCGAATCTGCTACCGACCTCCATGGAGCCGCCTGATAGGGCGGCTCTAATAGTATAAACAGACGATGGAAGATATTATACAAGACATAACAGCGCAGGAGTATAAGTACGGCTTTACGACCGACGTGGAGACGGATGTTATCCCGCGTGGGCTCAACGAAGAGGTTATTCGCTTAATCTCCGCCAAGAAACAGGAACCCGAGTGGCTCTTGGAGTTCCGTCTGAAAGCCTACCGCAAGTGGCTGACGATGCCCGTTCCGACTTGGGCGCACCTACGAATACCCGATATTGATTTTCAAGCTATCTCGTATTACGCAGCACCTAAGGCCAATGCCAATGCTAAAGCCAACGCCGAGATAGACCCCGAGATACAAAAGACTTTCGATAAGTTGGGTATCCCCTTGGAGGAGCGTGCCGCCCTGGCGGGCAATATGGCGGTGGATGCCGTGATGGACTCCGTCAGCGTCAAGACCACCTTCCGCGACACATTGGCCAAGCAGGGGATTATCTTCTGCTCTATATCTGAGGCGGTACGCGAATACCCGGAATTGGTGCGCGAACACTTGGGTAGCGTGGTGCCCTACAGCGATAACTTCTACGCTGCGCTCAATTCGGCTGTTTTTTCCGATGGTAGTTTTGTGTATATCCCCAAAGGCGTGCGGTGCCCGATGGAGTTGAGTACCTATTTCCGCATCAATGCCTCGAATACGGGTCAGTTTGAGCGAACGCTATTGGTGGCCGATGAAGGGGCGTACCTCAGTTACCTGGAGGGTTGCACAGCACCGATGCGCGATGAGAACCAGCTGCATGCTGCCATCGTGGAGATTGTTGTGAAGAAGGATGCGGAGGTCAAATACTCTACTGTCCAGAACTGGTACCCGGGCGATAAGGAAGGCAAGGGTGGAATCTATAATTTCGTAACCAAGCGCGGCATCACGTATGAGAACGCGCGTCTGAGTTGGACGCAGGTCGAGACCGGTAGTGCCATCACCTGGAAATACCCCTCTTGCATCCTGCGCGGCGACAACTCCTCTGCCGAGTTCTACTCCGTAGCCGTCACCAATAACTACCAGCAGGCTGATACCGGAACCAAGATGATACACCTGGGGCGTAACACGCGCTCGCGTATCATATCCAAAGGTATATCCGCCGGGCAGAGTGAGAATAGTTATCGCGGTCTGGTCAAGGTCGTGCCCGGTGCTGACCATGCCCGCAACTACAGCCAGTGCGACAGCCTGCTCTTAGGCGACCGCTGCGGTGCGCATACCTTTCCCGACATGCAGATTCAGAACCCCACCGCCACGGTAGAGCACGAGGCCACGACGAGTAAGATTAGCGAGGACCAACTCTTCTACTGCCGTCAGCGCGGTATATCCACCGAAGATGCCGTCGGACTCATCGTCAACGGCTATGCCAAGGAGGTAATGGACAAACTGCCGATGGAGTTCGCTGTGGAGGCACAAAAACTGCTGCAAGTGTCGCTCGAAGGAGCCGTTGGATGACTTCTTTAGTTTAGAGTTGAGTGTTGAGTGTTGAGTGCAGTTTAGAGTTTAGAGTTTAGAGTTGAGTGTTGAGTGCAGTTGAGAGTTGAGAGTTGAGTGCAGTTTAGAGTTTAGAGTTGAGTGTTGAGAGGCTCTTTTCTTGAAGAAAATGACTATTTTTGACAAAAAATCAAAAAAATGTGCTGAAAAATTTGCACATGTCAAAAAAAAGCAGTACTTTTGCAGTCCCGTTTGAATGAAACGTGGTTATATCGCGGAGTAGAGCAGTGGTAGCTCGTCAGGCTCATAACCTGAAGGTCGGTGGTTCGATCCCATCCTCCGCAACCAAGGAAGACTCGCAGTGCGGGTCTTTTTTTTGGTCGTTTAGCCTGCCTGATACCCATTGAATAGGGGGTAATAGGGCGTATTTTGCAATTATTTGCTACTTTTTTTATGAAAAATGCAAGAAAAATTTGCGTATGTCAGAAAAAAGCAGTACTTTTGCAGGCTATTTTGTGCGGGTGTGCCCGTATGCGTACGAGCGCGCGCAGCAAAACGGCACCAAAACAAAGGAAAAAAATAATAGTAAAACAATAAACAAAACATTATGCAAAACAAAGGACTTGTTCGGATTTTGGCGGTGTGCCTTGCATTGGTATGCGCCTTTTATCTGAGTTTCAGCGCCGTTGTTCGTCATTATGACAACAAGGCGAAGGAGTATGCAGCCGGCGATGATGCCATGGTGAATGTGTATCTGGATTCGATTGCTACGCAAAAAGTATGGTTCGGTTACACGTTGAAGGAATGCCGCACCAAGGAAATCAACCTGGGTCTTGACCTGAAGGGTGGTATGAACGTAATCATGGAAGTCAGCGTGCCTGACATTCTGCGTTCGCTGAGCGGCAACAACACCTCAGCCCTCTTCACCCAAGCTATGCAGAAGGCTAACGATATGCAGCGTAATGGTGACGGCCGTGACTTCGTGACCCTGTTCATTGAGTCGTTCTATGCCATCGACCCCAACGCGCAGTTGGCAACGATCTTCTCGACCTTCGAGTTGAAGGACAAGGTGACGTTGACCAGCACCAATGCCGAGGTTGAGAAGGTTATCCGTGAGGAAGTGGATGGCGCTATTGCCAACTCATTCAACGTACTGCGTACCCGTATTGACCGTTTCGGTGTGGTTCAACCCAATATCCAGCGTCTGAGCCAGGCCGGCCGTATTCTCATTGAGTTGCCGGGTATCAAGGAGCCTGAGCGCGTGCGCAAACTGCTGCAAGGTAGTGCGAACCTGGAGTTCTGGGAGACCTATGAGCTCAGCGAGATTCTGCCCCAACTGGCTACCATCAACAACGAGTATGCCAAGGCTACCGAGGCTACCGAAGCTGTAGCAGAGGATACCACCCCCGCCGTGGAAGAGAAAACGACTGAGACCGAGACGACCGATGACCTCGCTGCACTGGTTGAGGGCAACGAAGCTGAGACAGACGAGGCTGCTGTTAGCGACGAAGATCGCGAGGCCCAGATGCGTGAGATGCAGAAGGTGAACCCCCTGTTCTTCATCCTGAACCCCAGCATCAGCCAGACCGGTCAGGCTTACCAAGGCCCCGTTGTAGGTACCGTTCATGCCAAGGATACCGCCCGCGTGATGCAGATGCTCACCGGAACAATTGCCAAACAGGTACTGCCCCGCGACCTGCGCTTCTATTGGAGTGTGAAGGCTGTGGATGAGGCCGGTCAGTATTTCACCCTGGTAGCCCTGAAGGCCCAGCGTGACGGTCGTGCCAGCCTGGAAGGTGATGTCATCACCGACGCACGTGCCGACTTCTCGCAGACCAGCGCTTACGCCAATGTATCGATGTCGATGAACGCTGAGGGCGCCAAGGCCTGGCAGCGTATCACCAAGGATAATATCGGCAAATCGGTTGCTATCGTGCTGGACGGCTATGTATATAGCTATCCTACCGTGCAGAACGAGATCGCCGGTGGTAACTCACAGATTACCGGTCACTTTACCGTAGAGGAAGCCAAGGACTTGGCTAACACCCTCAAATCCGGTAAGATGCCGGCTCCCGCACGTATCATCCAAGAGGATGTTGTGGGCCCGAGTCTGGGTCACGAAGCCGTGGTTAACGGTTTGTGGAGCTTCGCTATCGGCTTTGTGCTGATTCTGCTGTACATGATTTTCTACTACGGTCTCATCCCCGGCCTGATTGCCGATGCAGCGTTGCTGTGCAACGTGTTCCTGCTGGTAGGTATTCTGGCTTCGTTCTCAGCCGTACTGACCCTGCCGGGTATTGCCGGTATCGTGCTGACGATGGGTATGGCTGTGGATGCCAACGTGCTTATCTACGAGCGTATCCGTGAGGAGATGCGCGCCGGTAAGAACATGCGCAAGGCAATACAGGATGGTTTCAAGGGTGCCATCTCTGCCATCGTGGATGCCAACGTGACTTCGTTCCTGACGGGTGCTATCCTGGCTATCTTTGGTACCGGTCCCATCAAGGGCTTCGCCGTAACGTACATGATTGGTATCATCTCATCGTTCCTGACCGCCGTGTTCCTGACCCGTCTGTGGCTGGAGGCTTATGCAAGCAAGGATAACGCTAAGGAGCTGACCTTCACTACGTCGTACATGAAGAACTTCCTGCAGAATACGAAGATTCGCTTCGTTGAGAACCGCAAGATTTTCTATATCATCTCGTGCGTGCTGGTAGTAATCGGTCTGTTGGGTCTGGAGCCCCACTTGATGGGTCGTCTGAACCTGGGTATCGACTTTACCGGTGGTCGTAACTATGTGATTCGTTTTGCTGAGCCCGTTTCGACCGAGGCTATGCAGAACACCCTGACGGATGTCTTCACGCCGGAGAATCCCGCCGGTGAGAACCTGACTATCCGCGTCATCACCGTAGGTAACGACAACCGTCTGCGTGTATCGACCAACTTTATGATTAAGGATAATAGCGAGGAAGTGGACAACCGCATTGAGGAACTCCTGTATGAGGGTTGCCGCCAGTATCTGCCGGAAGGAACCACCTTTGAGCAGTTCCGTTCTACGGAGAATATGCCTGAGATTGGTATCCAGTCGTCGCAGAAGGTGGGTCCGGCTATTGCCGACGATATCACCAATGCCGCTATCATCGCTATCATTTGCGCGCTGATCGGTATCTTCCTCTACATCCTGATTCGTTTCCGCAACCTGGCTTACTCGGTAGGTGCTGTGACCGCCCTGGCACACGACTCAATCCTGGTACTGGGTTCGTACGCCTTGCTGTGGAAGATTATGCCCTTCTCGATGGAGATTGACCAAGCCTTCATCGCTGCCATCCTGACAGTGATTGGTTACTCGATTAACGATACCGTGGTTATCTTCGACCGCGTGCGTGAGTACCATACGCTGTATGCAAAGCGTGAGCGCAGTGTCAATATCAACGACGCCATCAATGCTACCATGAGCCGTACGTTCTCAACGACGATGTCCACCTTCGTGGTATTGCTGGCCATCTTTATCCTGGGTGGTGAGAGTATCCAAGGCTTCGTATTCGCCCTGCTCATCGGTGTGATTGTAGGTACGTACTCCAGTATGTGTATCGCTCCGAACATCGCATACGAGATTCAGTGCGCTCAGGATCGTCGCCGCGCCAAGAAGGCTCTTGCTAACTAAACGCGCGCGTACGCGTAATAATTTAAGGAGTCGCGCGCAAGCGTGGCTCCTTATTGTATCAACCTAACAATAAATAACTCAATACGATGAACGATTTTCTGCAATTTGCCAAGTCTCGCGGTATGAACACCATGCACGTAGAGCATGTCATGCGCGATAGTTATATATCGCCCTCCATATTGGAGGAACGCCAACTCAATGTCACGCAGATGGATGTCTTTTCCCGTCTGATGATGGACCGTATCATCTTCCTCGGTACGGAGGTGAACGATTATACGGCCAATGTTATTCAAGCCCAACTCCTCTATCTGGACTCGGCCGACAGCGATAAGGATATCCACATCTACCTTAACACCCCGGGCGGAAGCGTCTATGCCGGACTGGGTATCTATGATACCATGCAGTTTGTGCACAGCCGTGTATCGACCATCTGCACCGGTATGGCAGCCAGCATGGGTGCCGTGCTCCTGGTGGCAGGTGAGCAGGGTATGCGTGCCGCACTGCCCCACAGCCGCGTGATGATTCACCAGCCGATGGGTGGCATCCAGGGGCAGGCTTCCGATATCGAGATTACAGCCAAGGAGATACTCAAACTCAAGGACGAACTCTACCAGATTATCGCCTCGCATAGCGGACAGGATATCGAGCGTATCCGCCACGATGCCGACCGCGACTACTGGATGACTGCCGAGGAGGCACTCGCCTACGGCATGATTGACCGCGTTTATACCAAGAAATAAGGCTAAGTATGGCATCCTATCGAAAACCGGTCTGCAGTTTCTGCGGACAAACGACCACGAATATCTTCTCCAGTGAGACGGGCACTTATATCTGCTACGACTGCATTGAAGAAGGGCATCGTCAGGTGCAGGAGGCCTTGGCAAAACAGGTCAAGAAACCCGTTGATAAGCTGAATCTGGATCTGGCAACCCTGCCGCGTCCTACGGATATCAAGGCCTTCCTCGACCAGTATGTCATCGGTCAGGACGAGGCTAAGCGATACTTGAGCGTGGCGGTGTACAACCACTACAAGCGTCTGTTGCAACCCAAGGACAAAGACGGCGTCGAGATTGAGAAAAGCAACATCATCATGGTGGGCTCTACCGGTACGGGCAAGACGCTCATGGCACGCACCATCGCCAAGATGCTTTCGGTGCCCTTCACCATCGTTGATGCGACGGTGCTGACCGAAGCCGGCTATGTGGGCGAGGATGTGGAGAGCACCCTGGTAAGACTATTGGAAGAGGCAAACTATGATGTAGAGAAGACCCAAAAGGGTATCGTCTTCATTGATGAGATTGACAAGATTGCCCGCAAGAGCGACAACCCCTCCATCACGCGCGACGTGAGCGGTGAGGGTGTGCAACAGGGACTGCTGAAACTGCTGGAGGGTAGCGTGGTTAACGTTCCGCCTAAGGGTGGACGCAAGCATCCGGAACAGGAGTTTGTGAAGATTGACACCAGCCAGATCCTCTTTATCTGCGGTGGCGCATTTGATGGTATCGAGCGCAAGATTGCCCAGCGGCTCAACACTCAGGTGGTAGGCTTCGATGCTGTGCAGAAAGCCCAGCGCATTGATAAGAACAACCTGCTGCGCTACATCGCACCCCAGGACCTGAAGTCTTTTGGCCTAATACCCGAGATTATCGGTCGTTTGCCTATCCTGACCTATCTGGAGCCTCTTGACCGCGCAGCCCTGCGACGTATCTTGGTGGAGCCCAAGAATGCGATCACCAAGCAGTATCAAAAACTCATGGCCATGGATGGCGTGCAACTCCGTTTTGAGGACGAGGCGTTGGATTATATCGTGGACAAAGCCATTGAATTCAAACTCGGGGCGCGCGGTCTGCGTTCGCTGACGGAGACGGTGATGATGGATCTGATGTATTCGCTGCCCGCAGAGGCAAAGGATAAAAAGAGCACCGATGTACTTATCACCCGTGAATTAGCCGAGCGCCAGATTGCCAAAGCCGATTCCCTAAGGCTGCAAAATGCAGTATGAGGGCGGGCGAGAGTTGTTTGCCCTAAAAAAAAGATGTGCTTTCGGGCACATCTTTTTTTTTCTAACAGGCTAAGCCGGTCTAACAGCGCAGCTGTCCGATTAATCCAGTTCCTGACGCGACAGCCAGCGCACGTAGGCAAAGTCCATACGGTGAGGCAGCATCTCGTTCTGCGGGAACATACGGATACCGAACTTCATACCGCCTGCATAGTCCATCTGGTAGGTGGTCTCGAAGTGCATGCGGCTGCCTTCCACCTTGGTCACCTTCATCGGTTCAACCTCGTAGAGCTTGTCGTTGTTGTGAGTCGAGGTGCGTATAGCTACCAGTTCAATGCCGATACCATTGTCGTTGAGGCCGTCGGTGTCGATATCCACGGTGATAGTGTATTTCTCACCCACACTCGGGTTCGAGAAGAAACGGTCGGGTGCCGTGATATTGAGTACGCGGATTTTATCCCAGTGGGTTGCGATTTTCTCTTTCCAAGCAGCGATTTCGCGGGCTTTCTTGTAGTTATTCTGGATGAGCAGACCATGACGAACAGCCAGTTTGTTGTAGAAGCGCTCAAAGTAGTCGTCCATCATACGCTTGGTAGTGAAGCGCGGTGTGATCTTCGTAACGGAGTTCTTGATGGTCTGGATCCACTCGGGGCTGTAGCCCTTCGAGTTCTTGGCATAGTACATCGGGATGATTTCCGTCTCCAGCAACTGGTAGATGGTAGCAGCATCCAGCTGGTCTTGGTGCGCCTGATTCTCGTAGGTACGCTTGTCGGTCAGTGCCCAGCCGGCTCCCTTAACGTAGCCTTCCAGCCACCAGCCGTCCAGTACCGAGAAGTTCAGCACACCGTTCATCTGGGCTTTTTCGCCGGATGTACCGCTGGCCTCCAACGGGCGAGTCGGGGTGTTCAGCCAGATATCCACACCGGATACCAAGCGCTTAGCCAGACGCATATCGTAGTTCTCCAGGAAGATAATCTTACCCAGGAACTGCGGCATACGGCTGATCTCAATGATGCGCTTGATGAGGCCTTGACCACCGCCGTCGGCGGGGTGAGCCTTACCGGCGAAGAGGAACTGCACGGGATAGTTGGGGTTGTTAACCAGACGCTCCAGACGCTCCAGGTCCGTGAAGAGCAGGTGCGCACGTTTGTAGGTAGCAAAGCGGCGACCGAAACCGATAATTAAGTTGTTGGGATTCATCTCGTTCAGCGCGCGAACGATGCGGGCGGGGTCACCTTGCGACTTCATCCAGTCATCACGGAACTGCTCCTTGATATAATCGATGAGCTTGATCTTGAGGCTCATACGTACATCCCAGATATCCTTGTCGTTGAGGTCATTGTAGGCCTTCCACATTTCCGGATTCGACTGGTCAAACCACCACTGTTTCGGGAAGGTCTTCTTATACAGCTCTTTCCATTCCGATGCAGCCCAAGTAGGCATATGCACACCGTTGGTCACGTAACTTACGTGCAGTTCCTCGGGGAAATAACCCGGCCATACGGGCGCGAACATCTTCTTCGATACCTCGCCGTGCAGCCAGCTTACACCGTTGGCTTCCTGACAGGTGTTCAGAGCGAAGACTGACATCGAGAACTTCTCGTTGTTGTCCTCGGGGTTCTGACGACCCATTCCAATCAGGTCTTTCCATTCGATACCCAGACGCTGCGGATATTCTGACATATACTTGTAGAACAAGCCCTCTTCGAAATAGTCGTGACCGGCGGGAACGGGGGTGTGGCAGGTGTAGAGACCCGACGAGCGAACCACTTCCAGTGCCTCGTTGAAGTTCAGACCCTCTTTCTCCACCAGATCCACCAGACGTTGCAGACCCATCAGGGCAGCGTGACCCTCGTTGCAGTGGTAAACATCCTTCTTAATACCTAATTTATTGAGCGCCAGCATGCCGCCGATACCGAGCAGAATTTCCTGCTTGATACGGTTCTCCCAGTCGCCACCATAGAGTTGGTGAGTAATCTGGCGATCCCACTCGCTGTTGAGCTCGTTGTCGGTATCCAGCAGATACAGGTCAATACGACCTACAGCCACTTTCCACAGATACGCCTTTACGGTGCGGCCAGGGTAGGGTACCTCGATAATCATCGGGCTACCGTCCTCTTCCTTCATCTGGATAAGAGGCAGTTGGGCAAAGTTCTGAGCCTCGTAGTTGGCAATCTGCTGACCCTCAGGTGAAAGAGTCTGGGTGAAATAACCATAGCGGTATAGGAATCCGATAGCGGTCATATCTACGTTGCAGTCGGAGGCTTCCTTCAGGTAGTCACCTGCCAGAATACCCAGACCACCCGAGTATATCTTCAAAATATGCGTCAGACCATACTCCATTGAGAAGTACGCTATTGACGGCTTGGTTTTGTCTTTGGGTACATCCATATAGGCGCGGTATTCGGCATAAGCACGGCCTAATTCCATGAGGAATGACTGGTCGTTGCAGAGTTCGGTCATGCGCTCGTACGAGATGTAGTTGAGCATCATAATAGGGTTCGATTGGGCACGATGCCATGCTTCGCGGTCAACGGAACGGAACACGTTCTTGGCGTCCGAATTCCATACCCACCACAGGTTGTAGGCCAACTCCTGCAACTTCTTCAGATTCTCCGGCAGATTGGCATGTACTGTAATCTCGCTCCATGCGGGCTGATTAACTTGGCTAACTTTAATGTGTGTCATATACAGTGATTTTATCTAAATTTCATAAAAAAGCGTGCAAAGGTACAAAATTATTTGCACATATGCAAATTTTTTAGTAATTTTGCACGAAATTATGCTTTCTGAGACCGAAATACTGCGAAGAAGGGATATGCGAGGCGTCATTACCTTCACTATTGACCCCATTGAGGCCAAGGATTTTGACGATGCTTTATCCTTCCTCCATGAGGACGATGAAACCTGGCAGGTGGGTGTGCATATTGCAGATGTGACACACTATGTGGAGCCCGGTTCTGACCTGGATAAACGTGCCTATGACCTGGGCACCAGTACATACCTCGTGGACCGCGTCCTGCCTATGTTGCCCGAGGAGTTGAGTAACGACCTCTGTTCGCTCAATCCCCACGAAGATAAACTCTGCATGTCGGTCATCTTTACCCTCTCGCGTGACGCGCAGGTGCTCAAATATAAGGTGTGCCGTACGGTCATCAATAGTGACTATCGCTTCCATTATGGCGAGGTGCAGTCTATTCTGGATGGGCAGTCCTCTTCCGGCTCGCCGGAACTGGACTCAGCACTCGTGACGCTCAATGGCTTTGCCCGCACCCTCCGGCAGCAACGGATGACCGCCGGTGCGCTTGATTTGGAGCAGGATGAACTCTGTTTTCAGCTTGACGAAGAAGGCAATCCCGTGGATATCTGGTTCCATAAGGCCACCGAGGCAAACCACCTCATCGAGGAGTTTATGCTGCTTGCCAACCGCACCATTGCTACGCATATCGGCAAGACCAACAAACCAATGGTCTATCGTGTACATGACAAACCTGATACCGAGAAACTGGAGAACCTGGAGCGCTTCCGCCGCCAGATGGGCGATAATGTGCCTGCGCAAACACTGGATATGCTTCTCGTTCGGGCAATGGCTAAAGCGGTCTATTCTACCCATAACATCGGCCACTACGGACTGGCATTCCCCTTTTATACCCATTTTACCTCTCCCATTCGCCGCTATCCGGATATGATGGTTCACCGCCTCGTGGCGCAGTATATCCTCGGCGAACGCGTGCGCACCAAGGGGCTGCCGCCCGACCTTGAGGAGGCTTGTCGCCATTGCTCGGATGCCGAACAGGCTGCCGCCATGGCAGAGCGCGACTCGCAGAAGGAGATGTTATGCCGCTATATGAGCTCGCATATCGGCGAAGAACACGAGGGCACGATTGTCAACGTGACTGATTTCGGACTCTTTGTGCAACTCAACGACTCGCACGCCGAGGGGCTGGTACATATCCGCACAATCTGTCCGGATCATTACCTCACCTTTGATGAGAAGAACTTCTGCCTGCGTACCACACCTGCGCCCGAACATACTCGGCGCAGACGCGGAAGGGCCGGACGAAAAAAGATAAATGCCGAAGAGGGGCTCGCAGAAGGGCACGTCTTTACCTTAGGAGACCAGGTGCGCGTGCGCATCATGCGGGCGGATGCCGAGAAACGACAAATTGACTTTGAACTCATAGACACATGAAAAAGATTGCATCCCTACTCTTGCTACTGCTGCTCTGCGTGACGCCGTTCCGCGCTGAGGTCATTACCCTTCGGTCCGGCAAAGTCTTGCGGGGTGCCATCATCCTTCGTAATGACGAGGTGCTCATCTTGCGCGACCAAAATGGAGCCCGTTTTCAATATCCTGCTGCTGAAATCGTCTCAGTAGAAGACGAAGCCACCGAGGCCGAAGCACCGGCTGAGGCTAAGCCTGTAGTTGAGAAAAAAGCCTCCCAGTCACGCGTGGCGCTACGTCTTACCCTTAATGGGGGCGGAGCCATCGTGCCGGGGTATAACACCGGCGGCGGAGTGGGGGCTGACCTCTGGATTGGTAGCCGGCGCATTGGCGACAAACGTGTTTTCCTGGGCGGCGGAGTCGGCGTTCAAACAGCCTTACTGTCCGATAGAAACGGAATCTATATCCCCCTGCAGGTGGTCATGTCTATGCCCCTTACTGATGGTAAACATGCCCCGGAGATTGGCCTTGGCATCGGGTACGGATTTACTACCCACCATACCAAGGGCGGATTGGCTGCCCATCTGGCTTTGAGTTGGCGCTACCAGTTTGCCGAGAAAACGGCTCTCTTGCTCGGCGCACGCGCCGCTTTCCAGGCTGACGAATTCACGGTTACCGAGACCTTGGATGATGTCGCCTATAGCGGATCACTCGGGCGCAGCATCGTACATGTAGGACTTAATTTAGGTATTGAGTTTTGAAACCAACACCCTCATATCGACGTTATCCCCGTACCCAACGACTTAGTATTCTGCTCAATGAGAAGGAGGCGGAACTCGTCAACAGGTACTGCAAACGGTATGGCATTTCCAACCGCTCACGTCTAATCCGCGAAACACTCATGCGCGCCATACTGAAGCAACTTGACCGAGATAATCCGACCCTTTTTGACTGATTTAAAGCACAAAAATACAAAAAATGCACTTATTTTAGCGAAAAAGTGCATTTTTTTTTGGTCATGTCAAAAAAAAGCAGTACTTTTGCACCCGCTTTTTGATTGAGGGCACAAAATGCCTGAGAAAAACGGCTTACATAAGAGCCGCTTGAAAAGTAAATATGGAGGAAAAGAAAATACCATTACTGGATTGCCCTGTTGATTTCCTGATCGGAGATGCCAGCGGCAGGATCATGAATGAGTACGGCCGCTTCCCGTGCAAGATTAAATGTGGAGTGTACGCCATCATGGTCGAAGGTAGTGCCAGAGCAACCATCGGAATTACCCGATACGAATTTCGTAAGAATGACGTAGTGCTTTTGGAGCCCGGTAGTTTTCTTTTGATTCATGAGTTCAGCGAGGATGCCAAGGTGTATTATCTGCTGTTCTCATCCTCCTTCCTTGACAAAAACACCTTTGGTACTCAGATGACACTCGAGGCACTGCAACTCAGGAACCCGACCGTGCATCTGGACGATGAGAAGGCCGAGGTCATTTGCGATATGGCGCGCTTACTGCTTAAAGCCAGCAATTGCCAGCCTTCGATGTTGTCAACCGATAAGATGGTGTATGTGTTCAACCTCTTGCAATTGTCCTATTCCTCCTATGCAAGGACGCAGGATAATTACTTGGTAAAACCGCAAGACCGCCGAACCGCCATCTATCAGGAATATACCAAGTTGGTTTTGAACCACTATGCGGAGTGGCACCACGTCTCTGAATATGCTGATGCAATGCACATGACGCTTCCGCATCTGTGCAGCACCATCAAGCAGGTCAGCAACAAGACGGCAGGCGATATCATCAACGAGGCCATTATGACCGACGCGAAAGCGCAGTTGAAGATTACCAACCTGCAGGTGAAGGAGATTGCCATGTCACTGGGATTTGAGAACCTGGCTTTTTTCAACCGGTTCTTCAAAACCCACACAGGCATGACCCCAAAATCCTACCGCAATAGTTAAATCAAGGAAAACTGAAGAAAATGATCTTCAAAATACCACAGCGAAACTATGTTTCGGTGTGGAGAGGAGGAAAGGCGAGCCCCCCAATTTCGATAGAATCGAAATTCTTTTGGCGAGCCATTTCCGACGAGAAGTGGCGCAGTTGGTAGCGCACTACGTTCGGGACGTAGGGGTCGCGTGTTCGAGTCACGTCTTCTCGACATCAAGCGATTTAGATGAAAAATCTAAGTCGCTTTTTGTTTGCTAATCCAATCTGTCTTCTGTCAGCGCAGCGGTCTGTACTCTGTATTCCAAACTGTTTGGCATACATTTTGTAGTAATGGTCGCGTGAATATACTAACAGTAATACTTGGATTGGTATTTACGGTCGGAAATGTGGAGTTTGAGATGGCCGAGATACCCGGCGGAGCCTACCAAATGGGTGGCACCAAGGAACAGCATAGCGAGGTTGGTTCTACCGATCAACCGGTGCATCGTGTGGCTATTTCTCCTTATTTCATCGGAAAGACCGAAGTTACCCGTCGGCTTTGGAAAGCTGTCATGGGCGAGGACTCGGGCGACTGGTTGGCAGACGACCTGCCCATCGAATGGGTCAGTTGGGAGCAATGCCAGGTGTTCCTGAAGCGTCTGGATAGCATCACCGGACAGCCTTTTCGTTTGCCCACAGAAGCTGAATGGGAGTATGCCGCTCGAGGCGGGAATGGCAAGCAAACGCATTATGCCGGAAGCAACGACTACGATGCCGTCGGTTGGCTTTATCTCAATAGCAGCAACCGCACCCATAGCGTTGCGCAGAAAGCCCCGAATGCTTTCGGCCTATATGATATGACGGGTAACGTGGCAGAATGGTGTGCCGATTGGTATGGACCC
Organism: uncultured Bacteroidales bacterium; assembly: GCA_900316005.1. GTDB lineage: Bacteria > Bacteroidota > Bacteroidia > Bacteroidales > Paludibacteraceae > Colicola. The sequence goes on from ONBH01000004.1 coordinate 15,169, forward strand.
TATGGCCCCGACACGCAGATAGACCCCCGCGGACCAAAGGAAGGCGTCCGCCGTGTTGTGCGCGGTAGCAGTTGGGATACCTCTACGCTCAATGCCCGCCTCTCTGCCCGTGAGGGACGCGACCCGTCCTATAGCTTCTACGACTGTGGTTTCCGACTTGCACTTGACGGCGAGCGAACCCTTCCGCCTAAGATGAAAGCACGCGGTGACTCGGTGCTGAAGGTGCACGTGGCAGGTCAGACTATCAAGATGCTTCGCCTGCCGGGTACCAAACTCATGATGAGTGAGACAGAGGTGACCCAGGCACTATGGAAGGCGCTGATGAAGCGCAATCCCTCATCGCACAAAGGCGGTTCGATGCCTGTTAACGGGGTTTCGCAGCTTGCTTGCCAAGATTTTATCTATCGCTTGGACAGCCTCAGCGGTTACCTCTTCCGACTGCCTACCGCCGACGAATGGCAGTATGCTGCGCAAGGTGCCAACCGCGGTGGTAAGAGACCGGAAATTACCGATGAGAAGGGCAAAAAAAAGAAGCTTGCTAAGTACAAGAAACGTCGTAACATTGAGCGGGCGGCTGTCGTTACCGAGATGATTGGCGTGCGCATCAAAGTGCCCGGCGATGCTACCTTAGCGCTCTTTAATGAAGACGGTGTGCAGCATTATATGTATGCCGGCAGCGATCGAATAGACGAAGTCGGCTGGTATAGCGCTAACAGTAAGAATAAGATTCACCCCGTACGACAGAAGAAAGCCAATGAGATTGGTCTGTATGACATGACGGGTAATGTGGCAGAATGGACTGCCACGCCGGATGGCTCTACCGGCAAATATCAGGTCATGGGTGGCAGTTATATCTCCAGTGCAGCCTCAGCCGTACTGACCGAGGTGCAAACCCTCAGCCCCACTACCGAGACCGAGTCCTGCGGCTTCCGCCTGGTTCTTGAAATAGAGGACTAAGATATCATTCTCCCCAATGTTCGACGATGTAATCCATGAGTTGGAATACCTCGTCACGGGTATCGGCGCGGAGAAGGGCGATGCGGGTCTGTTTGAAGTCGAATAGACCTTTGAATACCGGTGAGTTGGCAAAGTGACGACGTGAGTGAATGATACCCTTGCGCTCATCGCCAATCCACTCAATGCTGCGGCTGACATGTTCTTTGAGTACCTCCACTTTCTCAGCCATGGTGCGCGGGATACGGATGCCATGCAGCTGTGTAGCTTCGAAATCGGGTATGAAAGCCTCTTTCATCTCGGCAAACAGCCACGGGCAGCCAAAGGTACCGCGTCCCACCATGATGGCATCCACGCCGTAGCGTTCGAAACACTCGCGTGCTCGTTCGGGAGTGGTGACATCACCATTGCCGATGATGGGTATATGCATGCGCGGGTTATTCTTGACCGCACCGATGAGTGTCCAATCGGCTTCCCCGGTGTACATCTGGGCTCGTGTGCGGCCGTGGATGGCCAGTTCCTGAATACCACAGTCCTGCAGGGCTTCAGCCAGGTTGACGATAAAGGGTGTACCATCGGGTAGGTACAACTCATCGTGTGTCCAGCCCAGACGTGTCTTGGCGGTGACGGGCAGATGGACGGCATTGACCACGGCGCGCGTGATCGCCAGCATCTTGGGTACATCGCGCAGCAGACCTGCACCGGCGCCTTTGCCGGCTACTTTCTTGACAGGGCAGCCGAAGTTGATATCAATAAAATCGGGCTGCGCCTCTTCTACAATACGGGCGGCATCAGCCATCGGGCCGGCTTCGCGGCCGTATATCTGAATGGCTACAGGGCGCTCCGCATCGCTGATACGCAGTTTGCGGACGGTAGATTCCACATCGCGAACGAGGGCATCGGCATTGACAAACTCCGTATAGACGCGATCAGCACCGTATCGCTTGCAGAGGAGGCGGAAGGCAGGATCCGTCACATCCTCCATGGGGGCCAGATAGAGTTTATAGTTGGACAATTTACTTACGATTTAGTATTTTCATTTTTGGGCAACTCAGGATACTGTATGCGATGGTGGTAGATGAGCATGAGGCGTTCCTTGAATACGCGCCGGAGTGTCTCTACATCGCGGAATGACAGTTGCGTGTCTGCGAACTGGCCGGACTGCATCTGCAAATCAATCATGTTGTCCACCATCTGGCTGACTGTCTCGGGCGTGAATTGATCCAGACTCCGGCTGCGTGCTTCAATAGCATCGGCCATCATGACGATAGCCGCTTCTTTGGTCTGAGGCCGTGGACCCGGGTAGGCAAAATCGGCCGGATTGACATTCTCTGCGCCGACGCGGCGTACCTCCGAGTTATAGAAATAGCGCGTCAGTGAGGTTCCATGATGCGAGCGGATGAACTGGATGAGCACTTCCGGCAGGCGATGCTTGCGCGCGATACGTTCACCTTCGGTAACATGGGTGATGACCTGTCGGGCGGCTTCCTGATTGCTCAGGCTCATCAGCGGGTTATCGCCACCGGCTTGGTTCTCGGTGTAGTTGAGCGGTGCCGCCATCTTGCCTATGTCGTGATAGAGCGAACCGGCACGAACCAATAGGGCATTGGCTTCGATGGCGCGTGCGGCTGAGGAAGCTATGTTGCTGACCTGTAGCGAGTGTTGGAACGAACCCGGTGCAGTCTCGGCAAACTCATGCATGAGTTGCGAATTGATATCCGTCAGTTCGACCAGCGTGATGCTGCTGACCAGGCGGAACATCTTCTCAAACAGATAGATGACACCATAGGCGCAGATGATGAGTACGGCGTTGATGATGAAGTAGAGGTAGATGTACCAATCGATGGTCTCGAATGTTCCAAACGAGTAGAGGAAGAGAACAGGATAAGTGACTGCATAGGTTAATAGTGCCATGCCTGCTGTCCGTGCCAGTTGCGCGCGCTGCGACACATCCCATAGGGTGGCTACCGCAATACCACCCGCGCATGCCTGAACAAAGAAATAGAGGAACGGCTGCGGTGTTGCCAGCGCGATGATGATACAGTTAGTCAGGTGCAGGAAGAACGCGGTGCGCGAATCGTAGAACACGCGTGTCAGAATAGGTACCCATGCCAGCGGAACACCCCAAAACCATTGATGGTCCGTGAAGCGAATCAGCAGTGAGGTCGTGATAATCATCAGCGACATCAGCAGTGCAAAGAAGGTCAGACTCTTTATCGCCCACAGCCGCGGACGGAAGATAATGAGATACACGGCGAGGAAACCCATCACAAATAGCACAAGGATGAAATAGTACAGCCCCGACATACCGGTGATATAACCCGATGAGTCGCGTTCCGTTTCTGCCCGCATGAGGGATACCAGAATCTGATGGGTGGCAGGGGTAACTATATCGCCGCGGTCAATGATTTTCTCGCCCGCCTGTACCATTCCTTGCGTCTCGGATAGGTTGGCAAGTACGGTCTTGCGGAGTTTGCTGTTGGTAAGTGTATCTTCAATCAAGTTGGGCAGCATTTCTTCGCCGGTAGCCAAATAGGCAGTCTTGGGCGTATAGACGTTACGCAGCAGAACGGTACGCGCCGTATGATCCGGCGAGATGACCGAAATGGATGTATATTCCTCTTTTTGCAATTGCTCCCAGTCTTCTACCGATAGTATCAGGTAGCGTGCATCGCGCCCGTCGATATGTTTGAAACAAGGTGTCAGCGATGCAAGCAGGTCTTCCTTTTCCTGCGCCAAGCGGGCATCAGTCTTGTAGATGGGGAAATCGAACTGAGCCGTTAGTTTCTCGTACGGCCAGGGTTTGCCTGCCTCAATGAGTAGTGACGACGCATCGCGACTGAAACGCGGATAGACAAGCCATGCTATGAGCGCAACAGCTACCAGTATCAGCGACTTTACCAGCGCAGCGAAGAAACGTTGGCGTGTGGAACTTGCCGTGAAGACGGGCAGGTCTTTTAGGTACGTAAATGTGGTCCACTCGTGGATTTTCATAGGCGTTTGGATTGAAAAAATGATTGAAGTATCGTGCTACACTCTTCTTCTAAAATTCCCGATGAAACCTGACATTTCGGGTGCAACGCCCGTGGGGCAAAGGTGGTGTAGCCGCGTTTGGGATCCTGGGCTCCATAGACTACCCTCGCCAGCTGTGCCCACCCGATTGCGCCGGCGCACATGATGCAGGGCTCCAGCGTTACGTATAGCGTGCAGTCTGTCAGGTACTTACCCCCTAATGTCTCGGCTGCAGCTGTGATGGCTTGCATCTCGGCGTGCGCCGTGACATCCGCAAGCGTCTGGGTGAGGTTGTATCCGCGGCCTACAATCTGATTGTTGCATACGATGATGCAGCCTACGGGTATCTCATCGCGCGCCAGCGCCTTGCGGGCTTCGCCGAGTGCCAGGGTCATATAGCGTTCGTCATCTGTCATAGCTTTTAGGGGTGGGTAAATAACGTCAGCGAGGCAGGATCCTCTTCAAAATGATTACCAATCACGACCAAGTCAGCGCCTGCTTCAAAAGCCTCCATCATCGCTTCGGGTGTGCGGATACCACCTCCCACAAGCAGCGATTGACCGAATGCTTCTGCTGCAGCACGGATGATGTCAGCCGGAACGGGTATTGCCGCTCCGCTCCCGGCCTCAAGGTAGAGTAGCGACTTACCCATCAAACGGGCGGTTTTGGCGTATGCACTAATGCGCGCTACCTCGGTGCGCGGCAGGGGCTCAGCCTGCATGATACGTTGGGCGCTACTTACCCGTCCACCGTCAATAAGCAGATAGGCGGTAGGTACTACACCGATGCGGCTTTCGTCAATGAGTGGAGCAACCGCCACTTGGCGGTCGATAAGCCAGCGTGGATCGCGGGCATTCATCGGCGTCAGAAACAGCAGCGCATCTGCCTGAGGACTATATTGCGCTTCCGAACCCGGAAAGAGTACAATAGGTAGTGAGGCTTGTGAACGTATTGTTTCGATGAAATCAGGAGAAATGCTGCCTGTGCTTCCACCTACAAAGATATAGTCCACCTGCCCGTTTAGGTATGGCAAGGCGGCAAACGGCTGAGGCTTGTCGGGGTCAATAAGTAGCGCTAGCAGTTTGTGTCCGCGCCGGCGGGAGGCTATGATTTGTTCTGCAAGTTCTACCATCGGAGCGTTTCTATCAAATTAAGGACATCCTCCTGCATATAGTCAATAACCGGAGCCAGGGAGTCCTGATTGGGTACACAATTGAAATAGACGGCACCGCGGAAGAAATGACGGGTGGAGTCTGTCAGGAAAAACTGCATGGGCGAAGCGGTGTTCCCCATCAGTTGGCAGTACACCCCATAGGTATGCGCCTCGGGATTGGCGTATGCGTGTTCGGGTATGGCGGATGCCTTGACTGCATGGTTGAATACAAACTCCCAGGCATCATCGGTCAGCTGGCGGAGATTCCCGTGAACGGGTTTGTAGCTGCAATGAATAGCCGCGTTCAGCGTGGGATAGACAATATTGATCCAGTAGCGTTCGTTCTCATAGCGGACGGGTTGAATGACGGCATGCCGCGAGTATAGGAACGAATAGGGGTATGACGGCTCGTCGAATACCTGATAGCTGTGCTCGGGCAGCGTGATGCGGTAGTACCCATAGGGTTTGGGCGTAGAGGGACGACTGCATGCAACGAGCAGCAGAATCGGTAATAGTAGTATGTAGTGTCCTTTCGGCATGCTTTTTATATAGGTATCGGACATAGTTCCTCAAAATCAGCCGCAAAGGTACAAAAAAAAAGTGATAATTGAAAATTTATAGCCGATATTTTTACTTTTTATATCTCTACTTGCATTTTTTTAGCGCAAAAGTTTGCATGTTCCGATTATTTTTTGTAATTTTGCACCCGAAAAGCATATTGACGACCCTATTGGGTAATAAAATGTTTACGACCATGAAAAAAATCATTCTTCTTGCGCTTGCTGCTTTCGCGCTGAGTGCGTGTTATTACCGTCCAGCCACTCCCGTCGGCTCCTTTGCCCGCGGGGCGGATATCAGTTGGCTTAGTGAGATGGAGCATGATAGTGTGCCTTTTTACGACCTTGCCGGTCATAACGGCGATGCTGTTACGATCATGCAGAATATGGGTATGAATGCCATTCGTCTGCGCGTGTGGGTGCATCATGCTACCGGGTGGAGCAACCGTGACGATGTTGTAAACATGGCTCTTCGTGCTGCCAAACAGGGGCTGCGCGTCATGATTGATTTCCACTACTCCGATTTCTTTGCCGACCCGCACCACCAGACAATCCCCGCCGCCTGGCAGAACTACAGCTATCAGCAACTCTGCGATGCCGTGCAGGAACACACCCTTGACGTGCTCTATGCCTTGAAGGAAGCCGGCGTTCGTCCCGAATGGGTGCAAATCGGCAACGAGACGCCCAATGGCATGCTTTGGCCTACCGGCAAACTCATCAACAAGGGTGAGAATATCGACGACTGCTGGACGCACTATGCCGGTTTTACGGCTGTGGGCTACAAGGCTGCCAAAGAGGCTTTCCCTGATGTGAAAGTCATTGTGCACGTGGATAACGCCTACGAGTACCGCGACTGGTTCTTCCGTGCCATGCTCGATAACGGCGGACGCTTTGATATGATTGGCCTGAGCCACTACCCGATGATGACAGAGTGGTCGGGGCTGCCGTGGCAGGAGATGAATGAGCGTGCGGAGCAAAATATCCGCCGGCTGATTGCTACTTTCCACTGCCCTGTGATGATTTCCGAGGTAGGTATGCTCAACGACCCGTGGCCCGCTGCTAACTACGATTCCATCGCCGATTTGTCGCAGATGGTGATGCAGGATTTTCTCGATAGAATCAGCGAAATTGACTCGTGTAGGGGTATCTTCTATTGGGAACCCCAATGCTACGGCGGCTGGCGTCCGGCGGAGTATATCCCCCTGGGGTGGGCGGGGTATAATATGGGTTCCTTTACGCCCGGGGGCAAACCCTCACCGGCTTTGCAGACAATGATGGAATTTGCCCCAAACCATTCCACCCTACCATAATAATAAACCATCGTAATGACGCAATGACGTCATACCGTCATACCGTATTACCGAAAAAACTCTCTAAAAATATGAAAAAACTATTAGTATTTGCCCTCGCGGGTGTGATGTGGACGGGGTGCGCCCAAAAGGCACCTAAGATGAGTGCTTACGAGCAATATGAAGACATGATGAAGCGTGCCGAACAGCAGTTAGAGCTCGTCGATACGGAGGAACAGCAGATGGCTGTTATGGATGACTTGGCACAGAAATCGATTGATTTAATTGAGAAGAACGCCAATACCGGCGATGCTTACCGTATAGCCAAAGACCTGGTATATGGATTAGATACCGACCAGAAGGCACGAGTATTCAATTCGCTCAACCGCGACTCGCTGGAGGCTTATGGCCTGGAGGGAGTCTATCAGGCATTCCTCGCGGAGCAGAAGACAGCTGTTGGGCAGATCTATACCGACTTTGAGACCACCCGCCCCGATGGCACGACTCTGAAACTGAGTGAACTGCTGGCAGAGCACCCCTATGTGCTCATCGATTTCTGGGCCAGTTGGTGTCGTCCTTGTCGCGAGTTAATGCCTTCGCTCAAGCAGTTGTATGCCGCCTCTGACGGCCGGCTGGAGATTCTCGGCGTCAGCCTGGATGACAGCCGTAGCAAATGGCTCGGCGCAATAGATGCCCTGGAATTGGATTGGCAGCATGGTAGCGAACTGATGGGCTGGGAAGACCCCAATGCCGTTACCTATGGCGTTGCAGGCATACCTTGTACAATACTCATCCGCGCAAGTGACGGACGTATTATTGCACGCGATGAGCATGATATACAAAAACTGCGCTCGTTGATGGCCGAGTAAGCTGCCCGACCATCTTTTGAACGGAGAGGAGCAATGAAAAAGCGGCAAAATGACAAAATCTGAACAAAAAATGGCTGAAAATTTGCATATGTGCAATTTTTGTAGTACTTTTGTCGGCTAATTGGATGCGAAATGACAATAATAGGTATTGAAACCAGTACGAAGGTCTGTTCGGCGGCGTTATGCCAAGACGGCAGGGTAATACGGCAGGAACTATCCCGCGACGCGGGCAATCATGCCGGATTATTGCCCGTATATATACAGCAACTGTTGGCGTATGCGCGTCAGGAGCAACTCCCCATTGATGCCATCGCCCTGAGCGAAGGACCGGGCAGCTATACGGGTTTGCGTATCGGCCTGAGTACCGCCAAAGGACTCTGTTACGGGCTCAACATACCCCTCCTGCCTGTTTCTACGCCCGAGGTTCTATGCCATGCTGCTATTGCCAGCGGCAAAGTGCCCCCGGGGGCGCTGCTCTGCCCCATGATTGATGCCCGACGCATGGAGGTCTATACCGCCCTGTATCGTTATACGGCGGATGGATTGCAGGCGCTGAGCGCCATCGAGAGCCGCGTCATCGTAGATGATAGTTGGCCCGCGGTGGATGCTACGGAGAACTTGTACTATTTTGGTGACGGAGCTGAGAAATGCTGCTCATTATTGGAAAATGACCGCCGCCATTATCTGCCGGATATCCTGCCCGAAGCACAGCACTTAATGGTGAAAGGGGAAAGGTTAATGGTTAAGGGGGCAGATATTGCTTATTATGAGCCATTCTACCTCAAGGAGTTTCAGGCTGCGCCCTCGCACGTAAAAGGGTTGACGTAATTGATAGTTGATAGTTGATAGTTGATAATTGATAGTTGATAGTTGATAATTGATAATTGATAGTTCTTATCTCGGCAAAGCCTCGAACGATCGGCTAAAGCCGTACGATAGTTGATAGTTGATGGATCGTGGAAAGTACATAGGATTTTGGGTAATCGTATTGGTTGTCATGACGGGGTGTTCTACGCAGAAGAACACCGCCGTCTCGCGTGCCTTCCACCAGACCAAGACCTATTACAACATCTACTACAACGGCCGTCTCTCGTACGATGAGGGCATCAAACAGATGGACCAGGCTAATAAAGATGACTTTGCCGGCGTGCTGAATCTCTATCCCGTCAGCAATCATCAGGCTGCGCAGTCGGCTGCCGGAAAGATGGATGTCGCCATCGAGAAATGCCGTAAGTGCATCAAACTCCATTCCATCAAGCAGAAGCCCAAAAAGATTAACCCCAAGAAACGAAGCGATCCGAAATACCGGGCGTGGTTGGAACAGAAGGAGTTTAACAACAAGATGTACCTGGCATGGATGATGTTGGGGCAGTCTGAGTTCCATAAGGGCGATTTCCTCGGCTCCGTGGGTACATTCAATTACGTGGCACGCCTCTACGACCAGGATAAAGACCTGGTGGCACAATGCCAATTATGGGTGGCGCGTGCATACGGCGAGATGGGATGGCTCTACGAGGCTGAAGACATCCTGCAGAAAGTGAATATCGACGACCTCAAGCGCAAGCATAAGCCCTTCTACTCGGCTGTGATGGCTGATGTGTTGCTCAAGCAGCAGCGTTACCAAGAGGCGTTGCCCTATGTGCGTGTGGCGTTAGGCGGCGAGAAACGGCGCGGCTACAAAGCACGTTTCACCTATGTCTATGGGCAACTCCTTCAGGCCGATAAGCAGAACGCCAAGGCCAAGGATGTTTACAAAGAGGTGCTACACCTCAATCCCGCTCCGGACCTCGAGTTCAATGCCCGCCTGCATTATGCGGAGCTGGAGGGCGATACCGTCAAGACCGTCAAGAACCTCCGCCGGCAGGCAAAACTATCCAAGAACAAGGATCGCCTCGACCGAATCTACGGCACTATTGGTAATATATACCTGCAGAAGAACGACACCAATCGCGCCATGTACTATTACCGTCTCGCTATCGAGAAGAGCACCCAGAACGGCATGGAGAAAGCCGAAGTCCTGGTCAAGGCGGGTGATATAGCGTACGAGCAACGCGACTATGCGTCCGCCTCTGAGATGTATGGCGAGGCTATTCATATCCTGACGAACACCCACCCCGACTACCTGCGTGTACGCAAACTCAGTGAGGTGCTCGACGAGGTCGTGGTCAATACCCAAGTTGTCAGCCTGCAGGACTCCCTGCAATATTTGGCAACGCTGAGCGAAGAGGAACAGTTGGCTGTTGCCAACAAACTCATAGAGGACTTGCGCGAGCAGGAACGTCAGGACTCTATCCGTGCAGCGGAAGAAGCCCGTGCAGCCGAGTTGGGCGACGGCAAGGCTGCGGTCAATACCATGAATATGTTAGGCGCAGCCAAAGGTGCAGCCGAGTGGTATTTCTATAACACACAGCTGATGAACAACGGCAAACAGGAGTTCCAACGCCTCTGGGGCAGACGACCCCTGGAGGATGACTGGCGCCGCCAGAGCAAGGCAATGTCGTCTATGGGCGGACTGATGATGCCGGCGGACAACGAGACACCCGTTGACGATGAACTGTTGGCTGAGGCTGACTCCATACCCGCCGACTCCACGCAGATGGCGGACAAGCAGGAACTGGAACCCGTTACGGACCCCTATGACCCTGCGTACTACCTGCAGCAGATTCCCAAAACCGAAGAAGACTTTGCGGAGAGCAATCGTCAGATAGCTACTGCGCTCATCAACCTCATCGCCATCTATCGCGATAAGGTGGGCAACCAACGCCTCAGCGACGAGGCTTTTGAGGACTACTGCCGCCGCTTCCCCAACGATACTGCCAACCTCGTGGACCTCTATTATATGCAGTACTTGAGCGCGCTGCGCATGCAGAATGACACGCTCATCACGCATTATCGCGACGAGATTATCCGCCTCTTCCCCGGCACGCAGCAGGCACGTATCGTCGGTGACCCGAATTATTTTGAAACCCTGCGCCATACTGCTTTCGTCCAAGACTCACTCTATGAGGCTACCTACGAGGCCTTCCGTCGTGCGGATTTCCGAACCGTGAAGCGGAATACCCGTTTTGCCGAGGATAGCCTCAGTCTCAGTCCCCTGATGCCGCGTTTCCTCTTCCTGAATGCTATAGCTACAGCTAAGACAGAGGGGCAGACAGCCTTCATTGCCGGCTTGAGGGATATGGTAAGTCGTTATCCCGATAGCGAGATGGGGTCTATGGCACGTGATATGCTTGCTCTGATGAATCAGGGTAGCGAGGCGCAAAAGGATAACAGCAGCGTCACGGGCCTTGCCGATAAACGCGGCGTGGTAGAAGAAGAGAAAGAGGAAGTACAGACCGACGCTGCCTTCTCCACTGAGCGTCAGGAAGCGTCGTATGTCTTGTTGGTAATGCCCGTCGAGCATAACGTGAACGATGCTGCGCAGGATACGATGCAGACCTATCGCATGAATCGCTTGCTGTACGAGGTGGCGTTGTTCAACTTCACCCAGTTCCTCATCAAGGACTTTGACCTCATGCAGTTGCCTTATCTGACGCATACCGAGTGTGCGTTGCAGGTCACGGGCCTGGAGAGCATGACGGAGGCGGAGTGGTACATCGGGCTTATTGCTAAGGATCCGGATTTGCAGGCTGCTTTCCGCGAATTGAATGTCACGCCTGTTCCCATCACGGATACCAACTTCAAGCTCGTGAACAATCCCTTCACCCTGCAGGACTACCTGCAGTTCTTGAACAAGAAGTAGCAAACATCATTCTTTGCCAATCGAATCGATTTGCTCACTTATGCATTTGCTACTTGCACATCTAATTGCAGCGTATTATCATCTGTGCGATAGATAACTACGCCTTCCTCATTTGGGTTGTAGAGTACTATTTCATTTGCCATAATTCTTTGTTCATGCAAAAAAGCGCAAGTTGTAATTTTTTGGCTTTGGCACTAGAACCCAGAACCTATAACCGTGGTTCGGGGACCCCAAAAGCTCAACATGAGGTTTTGGGGAGAGCGGAGGTCTCGGTCGCCCGTCGATTTAGCGTAGCGGTATCGACCATAGCGATCCGAGGACCGAACGCGTTACAGGCGGGTGGTGAGGATGGCGGCTTGGCGGTTGCAGCGGTCGATGGTTTGCTCCAGGTCGTGAATCTGCTTCATGAGCGCAGCCAGGGCATAGGTGTCGCTCAGAGCCTGCTTCTCGTCTTTAGTCAGGTAATAAACGATAGACGCAGCCGCCTGCACGCGGATACGCTCGTCGCGATTGGCATCCACAAACTGCAGCAGCCTGAGGGCATCATCGCCAAAGATAGACATGATCTCGTGTATGCCCTCGGCCTCGAAGGCGTGATTGCTGCCCTCGGCCTCAACGAATAACTCGCCGACGGAGAGTCGGAGTGTCTGCTGGTTAACCGGTCGCGCGGAATAGACATAACTGCGCAGTATGAGTCGTCGGTCGTCGGCAACCATCGCCTGAATGAAGTTACGCGTGGTGTTGCCCTCGGTGCGGAGAAGGCGATGGATATAATAACCGCTGTCTTCGTATTTCTCGTTCTTCTCGTAGCGGAACAGTTTCATGAGCGGTTCGACCTGTGGTATGAGTGTCTGCAGGAGCGAATCGGCGGAGAGTAGGGTCTGCCGGGTGTGGACGAGTTCGATGCTGTCGTTGCGGTGTTTTTCGGCGCGCAGCAGTTCGACTTTCGAGGGTTTTTTCTGGCAGGCGCAGAATGCGGTCAACAGGAGCGGCAAGATGCCTAAAAATAGGATTTTCTTCATGATTTTGTCAAATTTTGGTGCAAAGATACAAACAAAAAACGAAAATACGAAAAAAAAATGAAAAAAAGTTGCGTAATTGGTTATTTTTTTGTAACTTTGCCGCCGAATTTGGAAAAAATGCAAAAGAAAGTAGCATTTAGATTAAAATAAACTATAAAAACCAAAGTGAAAAGTATGAAGAAAAGTTTCTTTTTTCTGACGATGGCGGTTGCATTGCTGCTGGCATCGTGCGGTGCTCCTGTAGAGCCGAATCAGATTAACGTGAACCCGAGTCCTCTTCAGGTAGTGGGCAACAAGGTTAATGCTGAGATTACCGGCCGTTTCCCTGCCAAGAAGTTCTCGAAGAAGGCTGTGGTAGTGATTACTCCGGTGCTGAAGTTTGACGGCCGTGAGGTATTGGGCGAGCCCGTGACCTACGTAGGCCAGAAGGTGAAAGAGAATGGTAACACCGTACTGTACAAGAGCGGTGCCGCTTACAGCCACTCTGTAAGTTTTGATTATGTACCCGAGATGGCTAAGTCGGAGTTGTATCTCCGCTTTGAGGCCCGCAAAGGTAAGAAGACCGTGGAGATTCCCGACCTGAAGATTGCCGATGGTGTTGTTACGACCGCTAAGTTGGCTCAGGCTCAGGATGTTCCCTCGCAGGTAACTGCTGACAAGTTCCAACGCGTGATCCAAGAGATGCAAGAGGCTGACATCATGTTCCTCATCCAGCAGGCTAACCTCCGTTCGTCAGAGACCGGTAGCCAGCAGATGAAAGACCTGCGTGCAGCTATCAAGGATGCCAGCAATGACTCCAAGAAAGAGATTCACAGCCTGGAGGTAGCCGGTTATGCCAGCCCGGAAGGTGGCGTAGAGCTGAACACCCGTCTTGCCAAAGAGCGTCAGGCTAACACCCAGCGTTTCCTGCAGGGTCAGATGCGTCAAGACAAGGTGGCTGCTGACATCATTGCCAACATGACTGCTGAGGACTGGGAAGGTTTCCAGAAAGCCGTTCAGGCCAGCAACTTGCAGGACAAAGACCTGGTACTGCGTGTGCTGTCGATGTACCAAGACCCCGAAGAGCGTGAGGCTCAGATTAAGAACCTCAGCGTAGCTTACAAGACTATCGCTGATGAGATTCTGCCGGCTCTGCGCCGCAGCCGTCTGATTCTGACCACCGACATCATCGGTAAGTCAGACGACGAGATCCGCAACTACATGAAGAATGACCCCGCCGCTCTCAACGTAGAGGAGATGCTGTATGCTGCTACCCTGACCAATGATGCTGCCGAGAAGATGGCTATCTACCGCAAGGTGACCGAGCAGTTCCCCAACGACTACCGCGGATGGAACAACCTGGGTATGTGCTATTTCGCTCAGAACAACGTGGCTGAGGCTCGCCGCTGCTACACCAAGGCGCTGGCTATCGAGCCCAACAATGCTGACGTGAACTACAACGCCGGTGTTGCCGCTATGGCTGACAACGACCTGAAGAAGGCCGAGGAATACCTGGGCAAGGCTGCCGGTACGAAGGGTGACCTGAATGCCGCTATGGGTACGCTGTACACCATGAAGGGTGACTATGCTAAGGCTAAGAGCGCCTACAAGGGTGGTGCCAGCAACAACGCTGCTGTTCAGCAAATCCTGAACGAGGACTATGCCGGTGCACGCAAGACCCTGGCCGCTGTTCAGAACCCCAACGCTACGACCGCTTACCTGCTGGCTATCGTAGGTGCTCGCACCAACGACCGCGACGCTGTGTACAACAACATGCGTACTGCCGTTGAGCGTGACGCCAACATGAAGGCTCGTGCCCAGAAGGATATCGAGTTCGCCAAGTTCATGGAGGATGACACCTTCCTGGCTATCATCAAGTAAGTAAATGTCTATCCTGTTTCCCAAAGTAAGGAAACCCCGTGAATGGGACTACCGCCCCATTTACTTCGATGAGGAGAAAGAGGCGCGCAAGCAAAAACTTGCGCGCCTTCATCGCGGTTCGTTCCGCGAGGAACACGAGAAGAATATGTCCGCACAGCGGGCGCGCCAAAAGTCGAAACTCACGTTCTGGGTGGCGCTGCTGCTGTTGGGACTGCTGTTGTATTATTTCCTACGTTGAGCCTGTACCATGGATGTCATTCGTCTCTTGCCCGATAGTGTAGCCAACCAGATAGCCGCCGGCGAGGTTATTCAGCGTCCGGCGTCCTGCCTGAAGGAGCTGGTCGAGAACGCGCTGGATGCCGGTGCTACGCACATACAGATTATCGTGCGCGATGCCGGCCGTACGCTGCTGCAGGTGATTGACAATGGCGTGGGTATGAGCGAGACGGATGCACGGCTGGCCTTCGAAAGGCATGCGACCTCTAAGATCAAGGAGGCTGCCGACCTCTTCCGCCTGCATACCATGGGGTTCCGCGGCGAGGCACTGGCGAGTATCTGCGCCGTGGCGCACGTGGAGGTCATGACTCGCCGCAAGGAAGACGAAGTAGGTACGCTATTGGAGATAGCAGGGTCCGAGGTGCTGCGTCAGGAACCCATAGCCTGCCCCGTGGGCACCAATATCAAGGTGAAGAACCTGTTCTACAACGTGCCTGTCAGGCGTAAGTTCCTCAAGACCGACCAGACCGAGATGCGCAACCTCATTCAGGATTTCTACCGCATCGTGTTGGTATGGCCCAAGGTGCAATTTACCTTGGTGCACAACGATGAGATACTGCTGGAACTGCCTGCGGGCAGCGAGAAACAACGTATCGGTCAGCTCTTCTCGCGTTCGGTTAAGCAAGACTATACGGCTGCTTTCGTGGACCTGAAGGTGGAAACCGAAGCGGTGTCTATCCACGGCTTTGTCGGCAAACCCGAATCGGCGAGCAAGCAGCCGCAACAATACCTGTTCGTCAACGGACGCTACATGCGTCATCCCTATTTCCACAAAGCCATACTGACTGCCTACCAGGGCACCCTGACGGCGGATGCCAATCCCTCGTATTTCGTATATTTTGAGGTAGATCCGGGTACCATTGACGTGAATATCCACCCCACCAAGACGGAGATTAAGTTCCAAGACGAGCAGATGATTTTCCAGATTCTGCTGGCTGCCGTGCGTGAGTCCTTGGGTAAGTTCAATGTGTCCCCCTCGCTGGATTTTGATGTAGAGGGTAGGCCTGAGATACCGACTCGCGATAGGAGTTCGCAGCCGTCATTTGCGATGCCCGTCATCAGCAATGAGACGCACTATAACCCCTTCCACAGCCGTCAGAACGAGGCGCCGCGCGAATGGCAGAAGTTGTACGATGGGCTGCATAAGCCCGAGGCGGAACTCTTTGCCAAAGAGCAAGTCTCAGTACCGACGGGTACGCCCACGGCGGTAGGAAACCGCTATATCGTACTGCCGGATGGCGACGGACTGATGATCATCCATCGTGTACGTGCACGCGCGTGCGTACTATATGATATATATATGCGTCAGATCAGCGCAGAACAAGGGGTTCGCGAGCAGTTGCTCTTTCCCGATATATGGGACTTGGATGCTGACCAGATCCCCTTGGTGCAGAGCCTGCAGGAAGACCTGCGGTACTTGGGCTTTGAGTTAGAACAGCTGTCGCCGCTGAGTTTCTCGGTCAATGCCGTGCCGCCGCAACTCAACGGGCAGAATGCCCTACAGGTGCTGCAGAATATCGTAGCAGATGTCATGGCAACGGGTTCGTCGCTACGCACGGAGTGGCAGAAGAGCATCGCCCTGACGCTGGCCTATAGTGCCGCCGGTGGACAACAGCCCCTGACGGATAGCGAACAAAAAGAACTGATTGACCAACTTTTCCGGCTTCCTTCGTTCACCCGTACACCCGATGGAAAAATCGTTCTTTTGCGTATAAGTGAAGAAGAAATAGCCCGAAAATTTTGAAAAAATAGCATAAAATTGCTATTTTTGCGTTGCAAAAGAACAAATAATGCCAAAAAATTTGCATAATTCAAAAAAAAGTTGTTACTTTGCAGCCTGAATTGTGTGTTAGTACATTTTGAAACGAAAAATATTAACTCTAAAGAATAAAGAATATGTCAGACATTGAAGCAAAAGTAAAAGCCATCATCGTTGACAAACTTGGTGTGGAAGAGTCACAAGTAACCCCCGAAGCGAGCTTTGCAGCCGACCTGAATGCTGATTCGCTGGACACCGTTGAACTGATTATGGATTTTGAAAAAGAGTTCGGAATCACTATCCCCGATGAGGATACCCAGAAGATTTCGACCGTAGGTGACGTCATCGCTTATATCGAGAACGCCAACGCCTAATCAAGCAAAAATGAAGCAAGCGAGTCTGCGACCGATAAGCCGTAGACTCGTTTTTAGTCTATAAAAAATGGAAATGAAACGTGTAGTAGTGACAGGCTTGGGTGCCGTCACACCTTTGGGAAATAATGTGCCCGATACCTGGCAGGCGATGAAGGAAGGCCGCAGCGGTGTTGGTGCGATTACCCTATTTGATGCCACCAACTTCAAGACCCGCTTTGCCGGCGAGGTCAAAGACTTTGATATCACGCAGGTTCTGGACCGCAAGGAGGTCCGCAAGATGGACCGTTACTCCCAGTTTGCGGTAATGGTGGCTAAGGAGGCGCTTGAGCAGTCGCGCCTGAACCTGCAAGCAGAAGACCCCGAACGCATCGGCGTGGTATGGGCTACCGGCATGGGCGGTCTGCAGACGCTGCAAGACGAGTGCGCGGATTATGCGCTGGGCGATGGTACGCCGCGCTTTAGCCCCTTCTATATACCGAAGGTAATACCCAATATCGGTGCCGCACATATATCCCTGCTGTATGGTTTGAAGGGTCCAAACTTTGCCGTATCGGCAGCCTGCTCCTCGTCGGGCAGTGCTATAGCTGCTGCGCTGGACTCCATCCGCGTAGGGCGAGCTGACATCATGCTGACCGGTGGCAGCGAAGCGGTCATCACCCCCTTAGGCGTGGGTGGCTTCAATGCCCTGCGCGCCCTATCGACGCGCAACGACTCGCCCGAGACCGCCAGCCGACCCTTTTCCAAGTCGCGTGACGGATTCGTCATGGGCGAGGGTGCCGGTTGTCTGGTGCTGGAGGAGTACGAACATGCGCTGCGTCGCGGCGCGACCATCTATGCCGAGTTGGCGGGAGCAGGTATCAATGCCGATGCCTATCATATCACGGCTCCTGAACCCGAGGGCAAGGGCGCTATGCGCGTGATGCAGTTGGCGCTGCAGGATGCCGGAATGACACCCGCCGATATTGATTATATCAATACCCATGGTACCAGCACGCCGCTGGGCGATGTAGCAGAACTGATGGCTATCAAGCAGGTATGGGGCGAAGACGCCTACCGGCTGAGTATCTCGTCCACGAAGTCGATGACCGGTCACCTTATCGGCGCTACCGGCGCCGTGGAGGCAATCGCTTCCATCATGGCGATGCGCGAGGGCATCGTGCCGCCGACTATCAACCACGAGGCTGATGATGAGGACGAGAATATCGACTACCGTCTGAACCTCACCTTTAACAAGGCTGAGCATCGCGAACTGCGCGCTGTAATGAGTAATAACTTCGGTTTTGGCGGACATAATGCCTGCCTGCTCTTTAAGAAAATCTGATAGCGATGACCATTGCAATCGTAGGCGCTTCGGGCGCTGTAGGACAGGAACTGATGCGCGTGCTCGATGAGCGCGCGTTTCCTGTAGATAAGCTTCGCCTCTTCGGTTCCGAGCGTAGCGCGGGTACGCATTATACATTCCGCGGCATGGACTGCGTGGTGGAGCGTCTGGAACATGGCGACCAATTCCGCGGCGTGGATATCGCGTTTGTATCCGCCGGCGGTTCGGTGTCAATGGCGTATGCCGAGGATATAACCCGCTACGGGGCGGTGATGATTGATAACTCATCGGCTTTCCGCATGGACGCGGATGTACCCCTGGTGGTACCCGAAGTCAATGCCGCCGATGCCTTAGTTCGCCCGCGTAACATCATCGCTAACCCCAACTGCACCACCATTCTTATGGTGCTGCCGCTCCGAGCCCTGCAGCAGCTCAGCCCCATACGCCGCGTGCATGTATCGACCTATCAGGCTGCATCCGGCGCCGGTGCACAAGCAATGCGCGAATTAGAGGAACAGTACTGCCAAGTCATTAAGGGCGAGCAGGTGACCGTCCGTAAGTTCCCCTACCAACTGGCGTATAACCTCATTCCGCAGATTGACGTGTTCTGCGACAACGGTTATACCCGCGAGGAGATGAAGATGTACCACGAGACGCGCAAAATCATGCATTCCGACCTGTCGGTGAGTGCTATGTGCGTGCGCGTGCCGTCGCTTCGCGCCCATAGCGAGAGCGTGTGGGTAGAGACCGAACGGCCCATCAGCGTGGCTGAGGCTCGCGAGGCTTTCCGTACTGCACCCGGCTGTGCGCTGATGGATGACCCCGATTGCATCGGCAACGGTCGGACGGACGAACTGCCTTATCCCATGCCACTCTTTCTGAGCGGCAGAGATGAGGTGTTCATCGGCCGTATCCGTCAGGACCTGGCTAACCCCAATGGCCTGACATTCTTCCTCGTTGGCGACCAGATACGCAAGGGAGCGGCTCTCAACGCCGTCCAGATAGCCGAATATTTAAATCACCAAATGGTAAATGGTAAATGACCAAATGGTACCTGAAAAAATGGAACATATCGAAATCATGGCGCCGGTGGGGTCGTGGGAGAGCTTATCGGCTGCTCTGCAAGCAAAAGCAGACAGTATCTACTTCGGCGTGGAGCACCTAAACATGCGTTCACGCTCGTCGGCTAACTTCACCACCGCCGACCTGCACGAGATCGTACGTCGCTGCCGCGAACAGGGCGTCAAGACCTACCTGACGCTGAATACCGTTCTCTATCCGGAGGACCTACCCCTCATGCGCGAGATCGTGGATAACGCCCGCGAAGCCGGTCTGGATGCCATCATCGCCTCCGATATAGCAGCCCTGCAGTATGCCCATAGCCGGGGCGTGGAGGTGCACCTGAGTACCCAACTTAATATCGCCAATACCGAGGCATTGCGTTTCTATGCGCAGTATGCCGATGTGGTGGTGCTGGCGCGTGAGCTGAACCTGGAGCAGGTGGCAGCTATCCATCGCGATATCGAGCAGCAACATATCTGCGGCCCCAAGGGCGAACCTATTCGCATCGAGATGTTCTGCCACGGCGCGCTTTGCATGGCTGTCAGCGGCAAGTGTTACCTCAGCCTTAATAACCTCAACGCATCTGCCAACCGCGGTGCCTGCATGCAGATATGCCGGCGCGGCTACATCGTGCACGACAAGGAGTCGGAGATAGAACTGGAGGTGGACAATCAGTATATCATGTCGCCCAAGGACCTGAAAACCATCCATTTCCTCAATAAGATGCTCGACGCCGGCGTGCGCGTGCTCAAGATTGAGGGTCGTGCACGCGGTGCAGAATATGTCAAGACCGTGGTGGGTTGCTACAAAGAGGCTGTCGAGGCTTGGCAGCAAGGGCTCTACCGTGATGATGCGGTTATCACGCCGCGTATCGAGGACTGGAACACCCGTCTGAAGACGGTCTTCAACCGCGGTTTCTGGGACGGCTATTACCTGGGGCAACGCCTTGGTGAATGGACCCACCACTATGGCAGTCAGGCTACGATGAAGAAAGTCTATGCCGGCCGTTGTACCAATTTCTATAAGAACCTCTCCGTGGCGGAGTTCCACCTGGAGGCACTGCCCGCTATCAACGAGGGTGACCGCCTCTTGGTCACGGGTGAGACAACCGGTGCTCTGGAAATCCTCGCACACGATCTGCACGACGAGGCAGGCCAACCCGCCCTCACCATTCCGCAAGGCACGCTCTTTGCCGTCCGTACGCCCGAACCCATCCGCCGAGGCGACAAGCTCTTCCTCCTCCGCGAAGCGTAAGAAGACTTTATGTTCCAACTATTGATATTTCCGCAAAAAAATCCCGTAGGAGTGTTTCCTGCGGGATTTGTCGTTATTTATGAGGAATATAAGCCTTATTGTTCCTTGCGGTTATGGCGGATAAGAAACATAATCTGCCGCATCCAGTCCGCTTCCTTCAGCCAGCCCGAGATGGAATAGCCGTACGCTAACTGCCCTTTGTCGGTAAATAGTATCATCTTGAACGGCGTATCCGCCCTGTACATTTTTTCCAGTTCGCTGTACGGGAAATGGATGCTGTAACGATGAATGTAATTCTTTTTGCTCTTGTCAATAAAGAAGGTTTCAATATTCCTAATCGGGAGCGTCTGTCGGCTGACAAAATGTATGGAATCTATGGCCAGGATTTCCGGATAATATACACTCATGTTCAGCGTGAGTGTGTCAAACTGGACTCCGTATGTTACATCCAACTGTGCAGCCGGAAGTTTCTGCATGCTGGGCAACTCATACGGCTTGATAAAGAACAGCATGCCGTCGGACAACTGCTGCGTAACATATCTATCCTCTATTTTGCCGGCAAAAAGCATCAGCGCGCTTACGGTCAGGGCAAGTGTTAAAATTGTTTTTTTCATTGCTATAATAAAAAAACAGGGGCACACGAACGAATGTGCCCCTTGGGTTTGATTACTCGCCGTAAACGAAATACTCGTACTTTGTGAATAGACTCAGAACACTCAGGGTCTTGCGGTCAACGTGGCTGATTTTCGTGATGCCGCCGTTCTTGGCTGCCGCGTTGATACCACCATCACCCACAGCTACTATTCCCAGTACACTAACGCACGTGGCTGTGCCTACTTTCTGGCCTAAGGCATTGGAGGTTACTGCTACAGGCTGAATGTCACCATCATAGATAAGACCAACCATACCGAGTGAACTGCAGCTGGTCATCGCAATGGCCATAACAGCTACACAAAGAATCATTAATACTTTTTTCATTTGTTTAAATTTTTTGTTTGGTTGTCTCCCTCAACCGTAAGTATTCCTATAGAAGCGCAGGAGAATTGTATGTCACCCGTCATTCGACAGTTACGAGAAACATTGCAATCACCCTTGCGGCGTTCGGATTGCCATCATTCTACTCTGTCCGAATCAACTGATGAAGGCATACAAACGCTTTTATGGGTTCGCGTTAACATAAAAACGCGGATTCCTTTTCTTGCTTATCCGCTTCTTGAGGTCCTAGGAAAACCTATCTTGTCGAATAAGCAATGCAGAAACCCACGCTGTGTATATAGGCACACGCGCATACCAATACAGCATACGCGGGCGTAAAAATATACACCCATGAGCATCTACTACTGCCTTGCTTTCGAACAAGATCTCTTCTTTGAAGTTTCCTAGGTTTCAAGAAGTCGAAAACAAGCGTTAGTAAACGCCTTTAATTATGTCCGCCAAACTTCTGACCACAGTCTTTGTTAGAGTTTATCTCACTAACGCCTTCTGTCATCAGACGTTCAACTACAAACCCATCCCTATAGCAAAATTGACCCCGGCGTGAGTTTGTGTCTGCAAAGGTACTACTTTTTTTAGAATTATGCAAAAAATTATGCGCAATTATGGGATTTTTCTGCATTTTTGCAGGCAAAATGTTGGAAAAACAGGTCGATTGACACAAAAAATTTGCATATGTGCGAACTTTGTTGTACCTTTGCAATCCAAAATAACGCAACTTGTTTGCAACACTTTATATTTTTATATGTAACAGCATATTTATTTTTTTGTAGCACTTTATATATTTTATGTGCAAGTTACCACTCAAATATCATTCCCAAACACGCTCGCGAAAGCAGATATTTACGACGGTCGAACGACAGTCGAACGACGGTCAAACGACAGTCAAGTACAATATATGCCCTCTCACGAACCCCTATAGATATCCCTTGTTTTACCCTAAAAAACACCTGAATTTATGTCACAAGTTTTCCCATCTGCTTCCATTGATGAAATTCATGGAAAACCCTATGGTCGTTGCCGCGGCTATTTCTATCAGTCCAAACGAACCGGCAAAACCTTCTACCGCGAACGCGTAGAGGATTACCAGCAGCATCAGTCTCCGCGTCAGAAATGGAACTCGGCCGCTTTCAAGGCTGCCAACACCCAACTCAAGCAAATCCTCAACAATCCGGAAGCAAAGGCACGCCTTCTCCGTGATTACGAATCCGCTGGACACATTGCCTCTAACGGCAAATCCTATTCCACCCTACGTGCCTGGATTTTCAACTCGCTTATTTACGATTACAAACAAGCTCATCCTTTTGAATAGGATAAAAATTAAATCAGGTGGCCTTTGAGGGGTCACCTGATTGTAGTATATACCTATTCCTTATTTTCTTTACTCGGCCAAATCGATGGCGAAGTAGCGGATGCGGCCTTGAGGTGTGCAGCCGGTGATGAATAGTACGCGGTCGCGTTCGGGGGCTGCAGAAGCATGGCGGACTACATCGTTCAGGTCCTCCTCCGTACGGATAGAACGGTTGTTGGCCTTCAGGATGATGAAGTCGGTGGGTATGCCGGCACTCTTCAGTTTGCCGTTTTTGAGGTTCTTAACTTGCAAGCCGTAGTTGATACCCAGTTGTGCCTTCTGCTTGTCGCTGAGTTCCTCAAACGTAGCGCCTAAGACGGATGCTTTGTCCTCGGGTGAGATGAATCCGGTACCGCCTTCGCGATTCGTCAGCGTGGCGCGGACGGTCATCTTCTTGCCGTCGCGGAGTAGGGTTATCAACACTTGGTCGCCCGGACGGTGGCGTGCTACCTGTTCCTGCAGGTCTGTTCCGGTCTTGATGGCTGAATCGTCAATCTTGGTGATGACGTCACCTGCCTTGATGCCTGCTTTCTCGGCAGCACCGTCTTCTACGACCATCTCCACGTATGCGCCTTGCAGGGTGGTCAGTTTCTTCTCTTTCTGCAACTCTGATGTTATCTCGCGCATCTGTACGCCGAGGATGGCGCGTTGTACAGTGCCGTACTGGCGTATATCGCTGACTACTTTCTGCACGATGCTGGTAGGCACGGCAAAGCTGTAGCCGGAATACGAACCTGTTTGCGAAGCGATGGCGGTGTTGATGCCGACCAGTTCACCGCGTGTGTTGACCAGCGCACCGCCCGAGTTGCCGGGATTGACGGCTGCATCGGTCTGGATGAACGACTCAATCTTCATGTCGGCATTGAGGATGTTGATATTACGCGCCTTGGCGGAAACGATACCCGCGGTGACAGTAGATGTCAGGTTGAAGGGGTTGCCGACCGCCAGTACCCATTCGCCCACGCGCAGAGCATCTGAGTTACCCATGAGGATAACGGGCAGACCGGTCTCGTCTATCTTCAGCAGCGCGATATCGGTGGTAGGGTCTGTTCCGACAAGGGTAGCGGTGTATTCGCGTTTGTCGTTCAGCACCACCTGTATCTGTTCGGCGTGGTCGATGACGTGGTTGTTGGTAACGATATATCCGTCCTCGGAGATGATCACGCCCGAGCCGGAAGCTTGCTGAGCCGGTGTCTCGTAGGTCTGACCCGGACGACCGAAGAAGAACTCAAAGAAGGGGTCGACCCGCTGTTGGGAGGCTTGGCTGCGGTAGGTTGTTTTGACGTGCACCACGGCGTTGACGGATAGTTCGGCGGCATTGGTAAAGTCGGTCTCGCCTGCCTGCGGCAGCGATGCAAAACGGCTGTAGGCGGCGGGTGTGGCAACGGAGTCGTGTCCGGCGGCGGCGAGTGTGGGTTGATAGGGGTTGGTGTAATGCACTACGGTGAGTGTGGTGGCGGCACTGACCGCTGCTACGAGCAGCAGTATGCCCAGATTCTTCAGTAGATTTTTCATAGCTTTTTCCATAAATTGATTCATTCGCTCGTATCTATTGCAAACTCCGTGCCAAAGTGAAAAAGATAATTTTTCTTCTCATCCATTTGCATATATGCAAAAAATTTTGTACTTTTGCACCCGATTATGAAAATGAAGTATCTGTATATCCTCATTTGTGTTCTGGCGGCGGGCATTTTGTGGCCTCTGCAGGCTAAGAATAAGAAATCGGTCAAACCCGCACAGGACAAGGTCTATCTCGTCGTGAACGCGCTGACGACAACCTACGACTATACCGCGCTTCGCGGAACGCTCACGGCCGAGTTGACCCGGAGCGGCTATACCTTGGTACGTTCGGCGCAAGAGGCTGACTGGACGGTGCAGGTCACGGGATTGGTGGGTACGACGCGTATGACCGAGTTTGGCAATGCTTCGTTCTACACCGGCGAAGTGAACACCACCATCATTATCGACCGCGGCGCATTCGCCGCGCGCCTCTATGAGACCACCCTGACCGAGCTGGGCAAGAGTCCGCTGGGATTCGATGAAGCCGTCGTTGAGGCCTACCAAGTACTGGCTCCCAAGATATGTCAAACCTTATTGCAATACCTGAAATAATGAGAAAGTTCCTTCTTTTCCTCAGCCTGCTGCTGCCGCTGATGGTCATGGCGGACCGCAAGCCCAAGACTATCGCACCCGAAGTCAAGAAAGTTGCTATTCTGGAGACTGTCGATAAGACCGGTCAGGTCTCGTATGCCCACAAACTGATGCTTCGTACCAGTCTGGCGAAAGCCATTACCGAGGCGGAAGGCTACGAGGGCTACGACCGCACGGACTTGGATGCACTCTTGGGCGAACAGACATTCCAGCGTACGGGTATGGTGACCAGCGACCAAATCAAGCGGGTGGGCGAACTGACCGGTGCGCAGTATGTGTTGGTGGCTGAGGCAGTCATGGTAGACTCGGCTACGATATTCGCTTCCGCGAAAATCATCGATGTAGAAACGGCGCAGACCATCAAGGCCGAAACCCAACTCATGAGCGCTACGCCGCAGGATATTCAGGTAGGCTGTACTTCCTTGGCGGGCAACCTGTTAGGTATTTCACTCAAGGCCGCTATCACGCAGGCGGCCAATACCCCTTCTGCTGCTCAAAAGCCTGCCGCTCCGGCAGCAACTACGCCTGCGGAAGCCACGCCCCAACCGGCTCCTAAACCGAAATCCAAAGCCCTTGTCACATGGGAATGGCCTGCCGATTGCTCTGTAACGGTCAATCGTTGCTACGTGGCTAACGGTCGCCTGTATATCGATCTGCGCTTTACGAATAACGCCGGTGAGGACTTCAAATATTATATGGCATCCTCTTATATCAAGGTCTATGACTCCGACGGCGGCTGTATCGAAGGAAGCAGTTCACAGAAGAATACCATCCTTTGGGTAAAAGGCAAGCAAGTGGCGGTGGATAACAGTTACATCCCGTCCGAGGTGACGATTCCGGTAGTGTATGCCGTCAATAACTTCACGAGTAAGTCGAATCTCATCTCACTCTGTGAGATAACCATTTCCCACGGCACCGTTTACGGTATGTACCGCAACTACAAACTGAGAATCAAGAACCTTCCCATCGAAAGATAGTCCGATATCATTAATCGGGGCTCCCGGCGAAACTTGTTTCGTTGGGGAAAAGGAGGAAGGTCTAGGTCTCTTTATGCCGTTGGAGACGGCATCCGATAGACCAAGATCAGCATTCGGGGCCCCCGGCGAAACTTGTTTCGTTGGGGAAAAGGAGGAAGGTCTCTGACTTTTTATGTCGCTGTATGCGACATCTGTAGTCTGAGATCACAATTCGGGTCCCCAAAAAGCTCAGTATGAGGTTTTTGGGAAAAGGAGGAAGGTCTTGGTCTCTTTATGCCGTTGGAGACGGCATCCGATAGACCTAGACCTTCCGACGTGGAGATAGCGGGAGTCGAACCCGCGTCCAAACAGGGAACAAATACGCTTTCTACATGCTTATTTCGGCCTTCATTTTCGTCCGTTGGCAAGACCCGAACCACCAACCAACGGCTTATCTGCTATTGTTTCACCTCGCTGTCGCAGCGCCATTGAGGCTATCTTCGCAATTTCTGCACCGCTATAGGACACCCCATAAATCAAAGATTTCTCGGGGACCCCGTTACCCATTCAGCCGCGAAGCCGGGCTTGGAGCGATGTCTCGATTCCCCACCTTGTGGGGAAATAAGGCTAACCTACTGTACTTCGGTTAGGCAGCGAGAGCATAGTTGTTGTTGCCAGTTAAATTGTTTAGACCCGATTTACGTGCGGTGTCCGTGCACGGCATGCTTACCTACCCATCCTGCCTGCTGTCAAAACCAATTATCCCCTCGCGTGAGCGTTCGGCAATCGGGTCGCAATGGTCAATACCGCTTCGCTTAATTGACAGGCGACCGATGCCTCCGCTCTTCCCCAAAACTTCTTGCAGAACTTTTCGGGGACCCCGTGGGTGTAATGACACCAGAGGTTGAAAGCGGCTGCAAAAGTACAACAATTATTTGATATACGCAAATTTTTTTTGCATATTTCGAAAAAAAAGTGTATCTTTGCAGCCAATTAGACAATAATAACGCGTAAATAACACAAAATCATGGCAACACCTGCTCCCTATCGGGCTTCCGAGGAACGCTATGCGAACCTCCCGTCCTTCTACAACCGCTGCGGACGTAGCGGCATTCTGCTGCCCAAGATCAGTCTCGGTTTCTGGCATAACTTCGGCGACGATGCGCCTTTCGAGCGCAGCCGTGCCATCACGCGTCATGCCTTCGACAACGGCATCACGCATTTTGATTTCGCCAATAACTACGGCGTACCTTTCGGTAGTGCCGAACGCACCTTCGGTCGCCTCATGGACGAGGATTTCCGTCCCTACCGCGACGAACTGTTCATCTCTACCAAGGCCGGCTACGACATGTGGCCGGGCGTCTATGGCGAGTGGGGTAGTCGTAAGTACCTGATGGCCAGCCTCGACCAGTCGCTGAGCCGCATGCACCTCGACTACGTGGACCTGTTCTACTCCCACCGCTTCGACCCTAATACGCCCGTGGAGGAGACGCTGCAAGCCCTCGTGGACATCGTGCGGCAGGGCAAGGCGCTCTATGTGGGTATCTCCAACTGGCCGCTCGAACCGCTGCGCAGAGCCGTACCATACCTCCGCGAACACGACGTACCCCTGCTTATCTATCAGGGCAAACTCAATCTGCTCAACCGCGAACCCATCGAGACAGGCATCTTGGATTTCTGCCGCGAACAGGGCATCGGCTTCATCGCCTATTCGCCTTTGGCACAAGGCCTCCTGACCGACCGTTACCTCGACGGCATCCCCTCCGACTCGCGCATGGCCAAGGAGCATTTCCTCCGTTCCGAACGCCGCACGCCTGAGTTGTTAGACTACCTCCGTCAACTCCAAGACGAAGCGCAGACATCCGGACGCACTATTGCCCAACAGGCACTGCGCTGGGTGCTGGAACAGGCGGGTGTGACATCGGTACTGGTTGGTGCCAGCAGTGTGCAACAACTGACTGATAACCTCCACGCGGTCATATAAAGGCATGGCGTACTCGTTTCAAGCATATTTGCCGTATTACCGGCGCAACCTACGGCTGGCTTTTCCGGTGATGCTCACGCAGTTAGGTGCTGCCTTAGTGGGGCTCTTTGACAGTATCATGGTGGGCCATTACGGTACGGCGGACCTGGCGGCGGTGAGTTTCTCCAACGCGCTGTTTTTTACTGTCATGGTCTTTGCCATGGGGGCGCTGATGGCTGTCACACCCTTGGTAGGTTATGCGGTAGGTGCCTGTGAGAGCAAGGAACATATATCCGGTCTGCTGGCTAATGGTTTGATCTTTACGTTGCTCGTAGCCATTCTGGCGCTGGTGCTGTTGGTGCCCTGTATCCCCTTGTTGCACCGCTTCGGGCAGGAAGAGGAGGTGGTCATTGCCGCCCGGCCGTATTTCACGCTCATCGTGCTATCGATAGTGCCGTTTCTCTTCTTCTGCCTCTGCAAGCAGTTTCTGGAGGGACTCGGCAACACCACCGTTGCTATGGTCATCACGGTGGCGTGCAATCTACTGAATATCCTGCTCAACTACGTCTTTATCTTTGGTCATTGGGGTATACGCCCGATGGGAGCCGAGGGAGCAGGATTGGCGACGCTGATAGCCCGCACGCTGACGGCGGTTTGTTTTGTGGTCGTCATCCTCATACGCCGTGACTGGAGGCTGTATCTGACCCTTATTCAGCGCCGTATGTTCCGTTGGCAAGAGATACGCCAATTCATTCGTATCGGCGTGCCGATAGGTTTTCAGTCGTTTGTGGAGGCTTTTCTCTTCACGGCTTCGTTTGTTATCATCGGTTGGATTAGCAAGGAATCGCTTGCTGCGCACCATATAGCCAATCAGATGGCGGATATGACCTTCATGCTGGCTATGGGTATCGGTTCGGCCACGACCATCCGCGTATCGCACCAATTGGGCAAAGGTGACCTGCCGGCGGTCCGTATGGCTTCGCGCGCCTCGGTGCACCTGTGCTTGATGATGAATACCATAGGTGCACTGGTGATGATTACGCTGCGTAATTATCTGCCTTATGTCTTCACTTCCGACCCCGAGGTGATATCTATTGCCAGTACGCTGATACTGATAGCCGGTCTGCTGCAGTATGCCGACGGGCTGCAGTGTATCGGCGGTGCGATGTTGCGCGGTATTCAGGATGTACGCGTGCCTATGCGTATAGCCTATATAGCCTATCTTGTGGTGGCGCTGCCGTTGGGTATCGTGCTGACCTTCCCCATGGGCCTCGGGGCGAAGGGGATGTGGATAGCCTTCGTCATCGGTCTGGCTATCCCGGCTGTATGTTTCCATATCCGTTTTCAGCGTCAAATGGGGCGGTTAGAGGCACAAGCCATGACGCAAAAATCATAGTATTAATCGAAAAAAATGATTATATGAAAATGCAAAAACTGTTTTTTACCATGCTTCTCTTTGGGGCTACTATGCTGCCCGCACGTGCTTCTGTCACCTTGGATCCCGACCTGCAGGCTGCATTGCCTAATGGTGAGTTTTTCTTGCCTGCTCCGCCCGAAGTCGGTTCACTCGTATGGCAGGATGATTCCATCAAGTTTTACCAATATAAGGAGGCTGCCCGTGCTTACGATAGCATCCGCAACGAGCGTTGGGACTCGGTCTGGGCTATTATGAACGAGCCCTACTATTTCGCCCTCTACCGCGTATCGGCGGATAGTGTGATGAATGCACCCTTTATCACCAATGTGAGTTGGACGCGTAGCGCGCAGGGCAGATATACCGTGACCTACACCCGTAATACCACGGATTTCCCCTATATGAACGCGCTGCAGGAGTTGTGCGAAGAGATGAAGTCGGCGAATACCTCGCAGCTCTGGCGTACGCGTCCGCGGCCGTATTATTATTTCGGTGAGTGGTACAAAGGCACTCACTATCCCGTCAATCGCAACGATGCTACTTCGTACCCCTCCGGTCACGGCTATTTTAGTGGATTGTTTGGCATGTGTCTGCTGTATATTGATCCTGATAACGCGTTGGCTATCAAGCAGATGATGGACGAATGGGTTAACTGTCGCCTGCTCTTGGGTGCGCATTGGAATACCGATATCGCAGCGGGTAAGACCTTGGGTGCTATCGCTTTTGCTATTGCCATGAACTACGACCAATTCCGTGACTTGGTCATAGCGGCGAAGAATGAGTTGGCAGCCTATCGTGCGCGTCAGATACCCACCGGTACGAACCAATCTGCAAAAATCCCTGATTTATCCGATAAAAAACAGCTTGTCAACGGTCAGCTTTATATCATCCGTGACGGTGTCACCTATACCGCGCAGGGAGCGACTGTAATGATGGAATGATGGATGGAATGATGGATTGATGGAATTTTGTACCATAATTAAAGGGAGTAAGCAATGAAAATTCTGCATACAAGCGATCTGCATATCGGGAAACGCGTGAATGAGTTCTCGATGATAGACGACCAGAAATACATTCTACAGCGGATAGAACATATCGTAGCGGAAGAACAACCCGATGTGGTGATCATAGCAGGCGATGTATATAACTCCGCAACACCCTCGGCTGAGGCGGTGGTTTTGCTGAGTGATTTTATCACGCAGCTGCATGCACGTTGTCCGCATGTGGTCATCCTATCCGGCAACCACGACAGCGCCGAGCGTTTGGCATTCGGCTCAGCCATCATGCGCCGTAACGGCGTGTATTTCTCGCAGCCCTTCAGCCGCGAGCCGCAGAAGCTGACGATACCGGATGTGTACGGCGAGGTTAACATCTACCTGTTGCCGTTTGTGCGTCCGATAGATGTAAGGTCTGCCTTCAAGGACGCGTTGGAGGACAGCGGTGAGCCGATGGAGCGCTACGACGAGGCTGTCGCCAAGGCAGTAGAAGCCATGAAGCCGGATTATTCAGCGCGTAATATTCTGGTAGCCCACCAATATATCCAAGGCGGCGAGCGATGCGAGGGAGAGGAAGTTGTGGGCGGTCTGGACGAGGTGGATGTGGAGATAGTCCGGCAGTTTGACTATGTGGCATTGGGACACCTGCACCGTCCGCAACACGTGCAGTACAAGCATGTACGCTATTCCGGTTCGCCGCTCAAATACTCGTTCTCGGAAGTGCAGAATACCAAAAGCGTCAGCATCATTGAACTGAGCGAGAAAGGCCGGACGACGATACGTGAGAGGGAGTTGGTTCCCCTGCATGACTGGGCAGACCTGCGCGGTACATACGATGAGTTGATGTCCGAAGCATTCTATGTCGGCAAGGGATATGAGAACATGTATGTAAGACTGACGCTGACGGACGAAGACGAGGTGGTGGACGCGATGAACAAGCTACGGAACGTCTATCCGCTGGCGATGGTGCTACAATACGATAATACGCGCACGCGCCATAACCAACAGTGCGTAGAGACCGAGCATATGGAAAACAAATCGCCGCAGGAGTTGGTGTGTGAGTTCTTTGAGAAACAGAACGGCCAGCCGATGAACGAGGCGCAGAGCGAATTAGTAACGAACCTTATTCAGGCGATTTTTGTATGAGACCTATTCAGTTGACCTTACAATACTTCGGCTCGTATGCCGAAAAGCAGACCATCGACTTCAGCCGTTTGGGCACACAGGGTCTGTACCTGATAACCGGCGATACGGGCAGCGGTAAGACGACTATCTTTGATGCCATCCTCTATGCGTTATACGGTTCGATGAGCGGTGAATATCGCAGCAAGGACACGCACGTGCTGCGTTGCTCGATGGCGCAGCCGACCGACAAAACCGAAGTGACGCTCTGTTTCGACTACGCGGGCTATCGGTACGAGATATGCCGTTGGATGGACTATGAACGCAAGAAAGAACGCGGCGAAGGCCTGACGGGCGTGTCCGCAGGTGCGCTATTGCTGTGTCCGGATGGTAAGACGATTAGCAAAACCAAGGAGGTGGACGCGAAGATTCAGGAGGTGTTGGGCATCAGCCGTGACCAGTTCTCGCAGATAGCGATGATAGCGCAGGGCGATTTTATGAAGCTGCTGATGACAGAGACCCGCGATCGGCTGCCGCTCTTTCGGAAGATATTCAGAACCGAGAACTACAAGATGCTGCAGGATAGGGTAACACAGACTTTTTTGGACAGCAAGAAACAGTACGAGGAAACCAAGGTGTCCGTTAGCACCATCATGGGCGGCGTACAATGCGCCGAGGGTTCGGCACAACAGCCGGCATTGAGGCAGGCGCAAGACATGAAGCAGTTTACCACTATAGCCCGGATGATAGAAATCATCGAGGCTATTCTGGCTGAGGACCAAGTTGCCATCGCCGAACAGAAACGTCAGCGCGAGGCGCAGGACCTCATCATCAAGCGCTGTAACGAGCAGATTGCCATCATCGGAAGCCATGAGAAAGCCGCCGAGCAACTGCCTAAAGAACAAGAGAAACTGCAGCATCTCGAGCAAGAAGAGCAACCGGCGAAGGAGAAACAGTTGGCAGTCGCCCGTGAGGCAGAACCGGAGATAGAACGACTCAATACGCAGGCGACGCAACTGGAAAGTAACATAGGCGATTATGAGGTGTTGGCCGCTTGTCAGCTTCACCTGGTGGAAGCCCAGAAGACGCTGCAGAGCATAGAAGGTCCGAATGGGACCGAGGCTAAATGTAGGCAGACCTTGCAGATGCTGTTGGACGAACGCGAGAGACTGAATGCCGAGTTGGCGGCATTGGGCAATCCGGAATCGGAACAGGCGGCTATCCAAGCACAGTTAGACCGGTTAACCCGTTACCAGGCCGATTTGACTGCCTTAGAGAAGAATCGAACCTTGCTCCAAAAGGCGCAAGAGGGTTATCAAACACGCAATCATGCTGCCGAGGAAGCGGAGAATGCGTTGAGCCGGAAGACCAGTCTGTTTTACGCTGCGCAGGCAGGCATCCTGGCAGAAACTATCGTGGAAGGGCAGCCTTGTCCGGTCTGCGGTTCGGTTCACCATCCTGCCAAGGCTAAGAAAACCGAAGGTGCACCGTCGAAAGAACAACTGGAGGTATTGAAGCAAGATACAGACCGGAAACGCAAAGCCGCTATCGAGCAATCCAACGTCTGCGCCGGCATACTTAAGACGATAGAAGCCGAGGAAAACCGCTTGCGGGAAATGGGTTATCGCGCCGATATTGCTGAGCTGAATCAGTTGCCCGAGCAAATCCACGGCTTGCAGAAGCAACTGGGGGAAGTCACACAGAAGGTAACACGCAAGCAGGCTATCCCCGTTTTGCTGCAGAAGAACACAGAGCGACGTGACAAGGGATTGGCGTACGCGAAGACCTTGGGTGAAACGAAAGCCAAAGCCCTTGCAGATCGCGATCATGCCGCAGCACAAATCCAAACGCTGCAAGCCCGATGCCGATTTAAGAATGGCGCGGAAGCCCAAGCGGAGATAACCAAGCTGCGTAAGGAAGCCCAGACCCGCAAGCAAGCTATAGACACCGCACAAAACGCATTGAATACCACCATACAGGCCATTGCAACGGTACAGGCAACCATCCGCACGCTGCAGGAGACCCTGAAAACCATCGTTCATATCAACAAAGCCGACGAAGAAGCCCAACGGCAAGCAGCACAGGATGAGATCAACAACCGCATCGCTCCAATCCTAACCGCCATCGAGGGCCGCATCAGCCAGAACCGGGCAGCCATGGCGAGGTTGGGCAGCAAAGAAAAAGAGATGAAAGTGATAGAGGATAAGTATCAATGGCTCAAGACACTGAATGACACCCTGACCGGGCAGCTGTCCGGCAAGGAGAAAATCATGCTGGAGACCTATATCCTATCCGCCTATTTCGAACGTATCATCCGCAAAGCCAATCTGCGCCTGCTGAAGATGACCAATAACCAATACGAGTTACGCCGCAAGAGAGAGGCATCGAATAACGCCCAGCAGAGCGGTCTGGACTTGGATGTGGTGGACCATCATAGCGGCTCGACGCGTACGGTCAAGGGTTTGTCTGGCGGAGAGTCTTTCATGGCTTCCCTCTCGCTGGCGCTCGGTCTGAGCGATGAGATACAATCGTCGGCAGGGGGGATCCATCTGGACACGATGTTTGTGGACGAAGGTTTCGGTTCGCTGGACGAGGATAGCCGTATTCAGGCGCGCAACACCCTGCAGAAACTATCGCAGGATGGCAACCGCTTGATAGGCGTCATATCGCACGTGCCGGAACTGAAAACCATTGAGAAACAGATTCAGGTGCGCAAGAATCAGAAAGGCATCTCCACCGCCGAAGTGGTTCTGCTGTAGGGACTGAATTACAAAAAATGTGGGTATTCATTGTTAATTATTCATTATTCATTGAAAAAATTTGCGTATGTGCAATTTTTGTAGTACCTTTGTAGGCTAATTTGCAGAAAAAATAAAATAACTATATGGAACAAGAAAGAATTGTGGAAACAGGCAAAGAAGAAAGAAGCCTTAATTTCATTGAACAGATCGTGGAGAAAGATCTGGCTGAGGGTAAGAACAACGGTAGAATCCAAACCCGTTTCCCGCCGGAACCCAACGGATACCTGCATATCGGCCACGTAAAGGCTATCTGCATGGACTTCGGCATCGCCGAGAAATACAACGGCGTCTGCAACCTGCGTTTTGATGACACCAACCCCGTGAAGGAAGATGTGGAGTATGTGGACAGCATCCGCAACGATATCCACTGGTTGGGCTTCCGCTGGGGACAGATATACTATGCCAGCGACTATTTCCAGCAGCTCTATGATTTGGCCATCCGTTTTATCAAGGAAGGCAAAGCTTATGTTGATGAGCAGACCGCCGAGCAGATAGCAGCCCAGAAGGGTACTCCTACCGAAGCCGGTGTGGCTTCGCCCTACAGGGACCGCCCGGTGGAGGAGAACCTGCGCTTGTTCCAAGCCATGCAGAATGGCGAGATTGAAGACGGACGCATGGTGCTGCGCGCCAAGATTGATATGGCTAACCCCAACATGCACTTCCGTGACCCCATCATGTACCGCATCATCACAACCCACCCGCACCACCGTACGGGGCGTACGTGGAACGTTTATCCGATGTACGATTTTGCACACGGCCAGAGCGACTATTTCGAGGGTGTGACGCACAGCATCTGCACGCTGGAGTTCGTGGTGCACCGTCCGCTCTACGACTGGTTCATCGACCAGTTTGCCGACAGCGACTACCGTCCGCATCAGTATGAGTTCAACCGCCTGAACATCACCTATACCGTTATGTCGAAGCGCAAGATGCTGCAGCTGGTGAAGGAAGGTCTGGTGGCAGGTTGGGATGACCCGCGTATGCCGACCGTTTGCGGTCTGCGTCGCCGCGGATACAGCGCCCGCGCTATCCGTGCATTCATCGACAAAATCGGTTACACCAAGGTAGAAGGAATGATTGATCTGGGACTGCTGGAGCATACCGTTCGTGAGGACCTGAAGGAAACTGCTCCGCGCGTATGCGCCATCTTCGACCCTGTGAAATTGGTGCTGACCAACTACGAAGGCGCCGGTGAGACCATCGTGGCTGAGAATATCGATGGCAAACCCGAACTTGGCACGCGTGAGATGCCCTTCGGACGCGAGTTGTATATCGAGCGCGGCGACTTCCAGGAAGAGGGCGACAAGAACTTCTATCGCCTCAGTCCCGGCGGGCGTGAGGTGCGCCTGAAAGCAGCGTATATCATCCAGGCTACGGGTTGCGATAAGGACGCCGATGGTCGGGTAACGACCGTCTATGCCACCTACGACCCGCAGTCGAAATCGGGCACCGAGGGCGGTAACCGCAAGACCAAATCGACCATCAACTGGGTGGCATGCGACGCCTGCATCGAGGCTGAGGCTCGTCTGTACGACCGCCTCTTTGCCGTTGAGAACCCGTCGGCAGAGGAGGGGGACTTCCGCGAACTGCTCAACCCCGACAGCCTGCATGTGGTGACCTGCAAGGTAGAGCAAGCCCTGAAGAAAGAGATGCAACCCCTGCCCGTCAACGATGGTGTGGCCGAACAGCATCACTATCAGTTCCTCAAACAGGGCTATTTTGTCGTGGACCCCGATACAACCAGCGACAAACTGGTGTTCAACCGCACGGCTTCGCTCAAGGATAATTGGCAGAAATAGTTGATAGTTAAGAATTGAGA
This sequence comes from uncultured Bacteroidales bacterium, assembly GCA_900316005.1. Taxonomy (GTDB): domain Bacteria; phylum Bacteroidota; class Bacteroidia; order Bacteroidales; family Paludibacteraceae; genus Colicola. The sequence continues at coordinate 51,238 of ONBH01000004.1, forward strand.
GAAGAGTTAAAGACGCGCATAGACGGTGATAAGAGTCAGGTCTTCTGTATCTGGCGCCACCGTTGGGTACGACTGACCCCCGAAGAATGGGTACGACAGCAATTCCTTCATCATCTGGTGGAGGAACTTGCTTACCCCTCCGGCCGAATAGGTGTGGAGGTGGCTATTCATGTAGGCGATGTGTCCAAACGCTGCGATGCCATCGTGTATGACGCATACATGAGGCCCTGGATGCTGCTGGAATTTAAGGCGGAATCGGTGGCGCTGACCCAGCGTACGCTGGACCAGGCAGCCGTCTATAACCGCAAACTCAAAGCACCCTATCTAATTCTCAGTAATGGCCCTAAAACCATAGCCGCCTGCGTGACGGAGAACCGAATCGAGTTCCTCAACGAGTTACCTCACTACTCCGTTCCCGGTTCTTGAGCGACAAAAAAGATATTCATTATTCATTAATCATTATTCATTACTATCGCCAACGACAAAACATGGACAAAATCATCGAACTAAACGATAACACGGATACCTCTGTTTTCTATGGGGTAAACAACCATAATATGCTCTGCCTCAAGAACCAGCATCCGGACCTTCGTATCGTGGCGCGTGGTTATCAGGTGAAGGTTAGCGGGACGGAGAGTGCCATTCAGCGATTTGAGAAGAACCTTCGTGCCGTAGAGCGTTTCTGCATAGCTAACAACACGCTTTCCGAGAAAGAGATTCTGACCCTTTTGCACGGCGGGCAGCCGCAGGAATACCAGAAAGAAAGTCTCATCCTGCACGGCGTGAATGGCAAGAGTATCGTGGCGCGCTCCCTTAATCAGCAGCGGCTGGTGGATCTATATGCCGAGAATGACCTCCTCTTTGCCATCGGCCCAGCCGGTAGTGGTAAGACCTATACGGCTATCGCACTGGCGGTGCGGGCGCTGAAAAATAAGGAGGTGAAGCGTATTATCCTCTCGCGTCCGGCCGTAGAGGCGGGCGAGAAATTAGGTTTCCTGCCCGGCGATATGAGGGATAAGATTGACCCCTACCTGCAGCCGCTATACGACGCCTTGCAGGATATGATTCCGGGGGCTAAACTCAACGAATACATGGAGCGCGGGGTGATACAGATTGCCCCCTTGGCTTTCATGCGCGGACGGACGCTCAGTGATGCGGTCGTCATACTGGATGAGGCACAGAATACGACCGGTTCGCAGCTGAAGATGTTCCTGACGCGTTTGGGCATCAACGGCAAGATGATTGTGACCGGTGACCTGACGCAGATTGATTTGCCCGCCTCGCAGCGGTCTGGACTGAAAGATGCCATTGCGCGCCTACGCGATATAAAAGGTATAGCCATCGTCGAGTTCAACCAAAAGGATATCGTGCGTCATCCGCTCGTCTCACGCATCGTAGATGCTTACTCAAAGCGTGAAGAGGAAGTCTAACGCTTCGCGAATCTCCGCTTCTTCAGCGGTGCAGTTCAGCACGGGCTCGCCAACAGCTTTTAGCAACACGAATCGGATAGTATGGTTCGTGTTTTTTTTGTCCTGCCGCATGAATGCGATGAGCCGGTCGTAGTCCTTGCAACTATAGCCCACCTTGCCGTAGTGCTCTATCATCAGATGGGTCAATAGGCGCAGGGGCTGACGGTCCATATTCAGTTTCATGACCGAAAGATACAATTCCGCTACCAGTCCCTGCATCACGGCATAGCCGTGTGGGATGGGTCGTCCCCATTGCAATCCGGCTTCCTCTAAGGCGTGGCCAATGGTGTGGCCGAGGTTGAGCCACTGACGGATATTCTTCTCGCGCGGGTCACGACGTACGATGTCGGACTTGATGGCGCGGATGCGGAGAATCAGTTCCTCGCTGATGTGTCCGTCCTCCAGCGCGCGGAGTGTGGCGTAGAAGTCCTCATTGCTGCTCAGTAGTCCGGTCTTGATGACCTCTGCCATGCCGCTGAGGAACTCGCGCTCGGGTAGCGTTTGGAGATAACGGGTATCGATGATGGTTTTGGTCGGCTTATGAAAGGTGCCGACCGAGTTTTTGAACCCCTGCCAGTCGATACCGGTCTTGCCTCCGATGGAGGCGTCCGCCATGCTCAACAGCGTCGTCGGAACGATGCCGAAGCGGATGCCGCGTTTGAAAGTGGAGGCGGCAAAACCGCCCAAGTCGCTGATGCTTCCGCCGCCAACGCATAGGAGCATATCGTGGCGTGTAGCCTCGTGTCGCATCAGAAATGCCCAAATCCTTTCTACATTGCGTAGTGTCTTGCACCGAGGGCCGCCTTTTATCTTGAGCGTCGGATACGGCCATTTCTGCCGTATGCAGCTGTCTTGCAGTACAAAAGTCATCGTGTCAGTCGTTTTTCAAACCAGTTGTTGCGTATAATCTTGTCCGACAGGCGGTAGGCCTCGTCTTCGCTCAGCAGGCGGTTGGCGCGGGCATCCGGGTCGTATAGGTCCGCCCCCAGGCCTTTCCATGCGTAACCTTCACAACCTATGGCGCGCAAAACAGTCGGGTAAATATCCATCTGGTAGCAGAGGTCGCTTATTTCCGTAGGTCCGTCGGCGTGCGGGGAATAGATGATGAGCGGAATAAAGAGGTCCGTCGCCGTAATGGGCAGGTTGTGGGCTTGGGCGTAGGGCATTAACAGCTGCCGTTCCGATTCGTGGAAGATGGCATGGTCGCCCGTAATGACGATGGTCGTGTTGTCCAACCGCCCATGTGCCTCGAGACTGTCTAACAGCAATCCAATGCACGAATCGGCATAGTGAATGCAGGTTAGGTATCTTCGCATATCGTCGGGTGTGTCATCGGTAATGGCGGGTACGTTTCCACGGATGCGGGTGAAGGGCGAGTGGCTGGAGAACGTCATCACCAGCGAACAGCTCAGCGTGTCGCTGGCCAGTAACCAGCGCTTGGCTTCCCGGCATATATCCAGGTCATTCCATGCGTCTCCGGCAATATGCTCCGCCTCGATGAGTTCGCGGTAACCATATGCGGGCATGGTGGCGGTGGTGTTCCAGGTTCCCTTGGTGGGGTTGACTGCCGAACTGCGCGGGTAGAGATGGGCGATATTGGGGTATTCGTTGGTGGCGAACAGGATGCAGGCAACGCCCAATTGCAGCGGCAGCAGTCCGGTATTGAGGGTCAGTTGCCCGTCGCCGCTGATGCCGTGCCGCGCTTGCGACTTGACTTTATCCGCAAAAAGGCTGTGCCGGTCGTGCGCCAGGCGGTTGATATGGGGCGTAATGCCTTCGTAATAGAGCGGCCACGACTCCAGACTCTCGACCAGTACCAGCACCAGATGACTGTTCGGCTGCAAGCGGACGGCGGAATCGGGTTGCAGGCAATGCATCAACAGGTCCTGCTCCTCTTCGGTAAAGGTGTCGGCGGCTTTCTGCCGGTAGTTGTTCAGTTTGTGTTCGTAGACAAGGTGCAAAGGCAGGTAACCGATGATGGAATGGTCGCGCAGCAGACTGTATTGCGCCTCCCAATCAAAAAGCATGCGGTGTTCGCTGACAAAGAACGGCAGCATTTTCTGCACGGTCAGCCGTCCGTAGTCGTGCCCTTTTTGTTTGTTTACCACGTGAATCAGGGTGTTGTCGGCCATAACAAGCAGCACACCGACGACAAGCGATATGGCGAACGGCACCCAACGGCGTTCCTGTCTGTCGCGCAGGAAAAACAGCAGAGCGGCATACAACCATGTGGGCAGCAAAAAAAGCAGGGCACGCCAGTCCAAATACGAGGTGACGGAGTTACCGAATCCCTTCAGGTTGCCTGCGAAACCGAGCATCGAGAGGCTTACAAACATACCGTTGGCACGGAAATACAGCCAGTTGGCGATGCCCCAGATGTCCACTATCAGCAGCACCGCCAGCGTCCACCACGGGCGGCGGCTGATGTACACGAACGAGGCAATGCAGACGGCCACGCACAGTTTGGCGGCATAGTACTGCCACGCGCCCCACGGCATCGCTCCGTCGAAGGCAAAGGTGTGGAACAGTATGTTTTTGCCAAACAGAGTCAGTAAAAATAGTATGAAAACAATATGTTGTTTTTTCATCCGGTCTGATTTTGACTGCAAAATTACTATTTTTTGCTTAATTGAACAAATTTATTCCATTATATTTGCATATTTGAAGATTTATTTGCAAATTTTATTTGCATATGTCCGAAAAAAGTTGTATCTTTGCAGCGAAAATTTGTTATTGATGCAGAGATTGTAAAGTTGACAAATTAAGCCTTGCCGCAGGTGTAAAAGTGACCGTCAATCCCTGACGTTAAAACAGGAGGATATATTGAAATAAGAAAAGAACCGTCTTTATTATGTTTATTATCGGCATTGCGGGTGGTACCGGCTCGGGTAAAACAACGGTAGTCAGAAAACTCATAGAACGCCTCCCAAAAGGTGAGGTGACAGTTATTCCACTAGACTCGTATTATAACGACAGTTCGAATATCCCGCCTGAAGAGAGGCAGAAGATAAACTTCGACCACCCGAACGCGTTTGAGTGGCCCCTCCTCATCAAGCACCTGCAGGAACTGAAGGAAGGACACGCGGTGGAGCAGCCGGTTTACGACTATATTACCTCGACGCGACAGAAGGAAACAATACATGTAGAGCCGAGCGATATCATCATCGTAGAAGGTATCATGACGCTGCATCACCCCGAGTTGCGCGACGAGATGGATCTGCGGGTCTTTGTTGATGCCGATGGCGATGACCGCCTCATTCGCGTCATCAAGCGCGATATCGTAGAGCGCGGACGTACCATCGAGGCTGTCATTGAGCGTTATCAGCGGGTGCTGAAGCCTATGCACGAACAGTTCATTGAGCCTTGCAAGCGCTATGCAAATGTCATCATTCCGCAAGGCGGACACAACAACGCCGCTATCAACATGATGGCTAAGTTCATCAAACAGCAGTTGCGCGACAAATAAACCCGGCGTCGTGTTACTGCTGCAACTATTCTGGACCTATCTCAAGATTGGCACCTTCACCTTGGGTGGAGGCTATGCCATGTTACCCTTAATCCAGCGCGAAGTGGTGGATGTACGTAAGTGGATTGATGAGAAGGAGTTCCTGAATATGATTGCTTTGGCGCAGGCCGCGCCGGGACTGATAGCGGTCAATAGTGCCATCTTCATCGGGCATCGTATCGCCGGTTGGAAAGGCGTGGTGGCGACGGTCATGGGTGCCGTGTTGCCCTCGATTGTCATCATACTGGCGATCGCTATCTGGTTTACGGAGTTCAAGGAATTGGGTTGGGTGGAAGCCGTTTTCAAAGGAATCCGTCCAGCTGTTGTAGCACTCATTACCGCCGCGGTGGTCAAAATGGCTCGCAAGATATGATATACTGGCAGTTATTTTTAGCGTTTATGCGTGTCGGCTTCTTGGGCTTTGGCGGAGGCATGGCGATTATATCCCTGATACGCAGTGAGGTATTGGAACACGGCTGGATGACTGACCAGGAGTTCGTAGATATCGTCGCCATCAGCCAGATGACGCCCGGACCTATAGGTATGAACTGTGCCACCTATGTCGGTTATACAGCCACGGGTAGCGTGTGGGGTAGTCTACTGGCGAGCTTCGCCATCATTCTTCCGAGTCTGATAATCATGTCTGTCATCTGTCGTATCTACGATAAATTGCAGGCAAAATGGAGTGAGAATAAGGTTTATCAGACCGCAATGCGTATCATTCGTATATTAGTTGTGCTGCTTGTTGCATATGCGGCATGGAGTCTGATGAATCCCGCATCGTTTATTGACAGCCGCAGTTGGGTGATATTTGCGTTGGTGTTAGTGTGCAGTATTCTGCCGGATATGACCGCCAAGACAAGGCTGAAGGGCAGCCGGGTGGTGAATATAGCGAGTCACCCGATGCTGCTCATAGCAATAGCAGGAGTAGTAGGACTCCTGCTATATAATTAAAAATTAAGAATTAAGAATTCTTTTTCGCATTAGATCTTTTCTAATTTGGCGTAGGTAAGGAGCAGGGTTTTCTTGCCTTGCTTGTCGAAGAGGATATCGATTTTCTCGTTATCGTTCTCGTTGTATATGCGTTGTACGGTGCCATCTCCGAAGACGCGGTGGCGAACCCGATTGCCGGCGGCAAAGGTGCTGTTGGTGGTAGCAGATGGTTTTGCTGCGGGTGTTATTGGACGGAACCTGTCAGTTGGAGTGGCAGTAGGTTGTGCCGTATAGGTCGGGCGGCTATAACCGGGCATCGGCGAGCCGTATCGGGTGGGCGATGGTTGAGGCGTAGCAGCTTCCTGCAGCTGGAGGCAGCTACGGTCAATATCATTCAGGAACCGCGAAGGCGAGGAGAAATTGATGGTACCATTCTTGAAACGTTGCCGAGCATACGTGAGGTTGCACACCTGCATGGCGCGGGTGATGGCTACATAGAGCAGGCGTCGTTCTTCCTCTATCTCAGCGGATGACTTGCAGAACTGTGACGGAAAGAGATTTTCCTCAAGCCCTACGATATAGACCACGGCGAACTCCAAACCCTTGGCGGCATGGACGGTAAGCAGCGTCACGCGCGGCGTTTGATCCTGTAAGTTCTCGTCCTGGTCGGTCAGGAGACTGATCTCGCCCAGGAAATCCTGAATCGGCGTGAAAGATATGCCCTCCTGCATGCGTCTGTCCACAAACTCATGAATACCGGATAGCAGTTCGTCCAGATTCTGCTTGCGGTCCAGCCCCTCGGCCGTAGTGTCGAGCGCGGCGGCGGTCATGATGCCCGATTCGCGCATAACGGTCTCGGCAAAGAAGTAGGCATCGGTGGAATCGATAGCCTCCTGAAAACGGCGGATGGTGTCGGCAAAGTTCTGTATCTTGCGTTTGGCAGCGGGTGATACGGGCAGTTGGTAGCGGTCAGGGTTGGTCGCTACCTCAAACATGGACACCTTATTCTCTATTGCGCATAGCGATAGGCGTTTGACGGTCGTCTCACCGATACCGCGTGCGGGATAGTTGATGACGCGTTGCAGGGCTTCGTTGTCGTAGGTATTGGCGGCGAGGCGGAAATAGGCAACGGCGTCTTTTATCTCCTTGCGCTGGTAGAACGATGTTCCGCCATAGATGCGGTAGGGGATGTTGTGATGCCGAAGTTCATTTTCCAGGGCTCGCGACTGGGCGTTGGTGCGGTAGAGCACGGCGACATCATCGGCGGTGATCTTCTTTGAGCCGGTGAGCGGCAGACGCAGGTAGGTGCTGATGCCCTGCACAACGCCCTGTGCCTCCTCGCGGTCGGACAGATAGCCGGTCAGGCGGAGGCGTGCGCCCTCTTCGTTCTCGGAATAGGCTTCCTTGAATATCTGGTGCTCGTTATGCTTGATGAGGCTGTTTGCTGCCCGCACGATGGTTTGTGTGCTACGGTAGTTGCGCTCCAGTTTGAAGAGTTTGGCATTGGCATAGCCTTGCTGGAAGGACAGAATATTTTGGATATCCGCTCCGCGGAAGGAATAAATCGACTGCGCATCATCTCCCACCACGCAAATATGGTTTTGCGGTTCGGCGAGTTGACGCACGATGAGGTACTGAACATGGTTGGTGTCTTGATACTCATCCACGAGGACGTAATGGAAGATCCCCTGGTAATACCTGAGAATTTCAGGATGCTGGCGGAAGAGCAGGCAGCAGTTGACCAGCAGGTCGTCAAAGTCCATCGCATTAGCAGCCTTGAGCCGCGCCTGGTAGTACTCGTAGAGCCGGCTCATCTCGTAGAGCCGGTCGTATCGGTCGTTTTTCTGAATCTGTGCATCCCGTGCGTACATCTCGGGCGAGATGAGACGGTTCTTTGCCGATGAGATGCGGCTGAGCACATCGGGTGCCTTGTACACCTTTTCGTCTAACTGCAGTTCGCGCACAATCTGCTTGATGAGCGAACGTTGGTCGGGCGTGTCGTAGATGGAGAAATCACGCGTGAAGCCCAACTGCTCTGCTTCGTGTCGTAGGATACGGTAACAGATGGAATGGAAGGTACCCATCCACAGATAGCGTGCTTCGCCTGCAGGCACCAGTTTGGTAATGCGCTCCTGCATCTCGCGCGCAGCCTTATTGGTAAATGTTAAGGCCAAAATGTTCGAAGCCCGCACACCCGAGGCCAAAAGGTAGGCTATCTTGTATGTGAGTACACGTGTCTTACCGGATCCCGCGCTGGCGATAACCAGTTGGGGACCCTCATTATATACCACTGCAGCTTGCTGCGAGGGGTTTAAATTCGATATTTTATCTAAAAATTCCACAATTTGGGTGCAAAATTACAAAAAAGTTTGCATATGTGCAAATTTTTCCGTAAATTTGCACGCTGAATTATGCTGCCTATCGATTTTTTAGATAGAACACGCCAGCAAATGGGTTCGGAAGCAGACCATTTGTTTCGGGCTTTGGAGGAAGAAGCGCCTACCAGCATCCGTCTGAATGACAAGGTGGATGTGCTTACTTTTTCTTGTGATACGGCTGAAGTTCCATGGCATATCGATGGGTATTATTTGGATGAACGCCCACAGTTTACGTTGGATCCGCTGTTTCATGCCGGTTGTTATTATGTGCAGGAAGCCGCCTCGATGTTTGTGCAGCAGGCGCTGGACCAATATGTTGCCAAAAACAGCGTGGTATTAGACCTATGTGCGGCGCCCGGCGGCAAATCAACCCTGATAAGTCAGTTCTTGGGCGACGAGGGGCTACTCCTAAGTAACGAGGTCAATCGTCAGCGGGTGTTTATTCTAAGCGAGAATATCCAGAAGTGGGGTAATGGAAATACAGTAGTGACCCACAATCCGGCGGAGGACTTCGGCGAAAGGTGTCGCAACCTCTTTGACTGCGTGCTGGTGGATGCTCCATGTTCGGGCGAAGGCATGTTTCGCAAGGACCCGACTGCCCGCGCGGAGTGGAGCGTGCAGAATGTGCGCATGTGTGCCGAGCGGCAACGTAAGATTCTGATGGATGTGTGGCCGGCTCTGAAACCCGGCGGAATTCTCATCTATTCGACCTGCACCTTCAATGAGGAGGAAAACGAGGATAATGTACAATGGATAGAAGACTGCCTTGGTGCGCAAGTGCTCCCCCTACAGTATCAGCCTTCGTGGGGGATCACCGAGGGATATCCCGGTTATCATTTCTATCCGCATAAAACCAAGAGTGAGGGCTTGTACCTCTGCGTGTTACGCAAGATGGAAGAGCCGTTCGCGCCCTACCGTATCCGTGAAGGTAAGAAGGGCGACCCGAATGTCAACTACGAGAATGAGATGCGCCGTTGGCTTTTGAAACCGGAGCAATGGGTCATCCGTCAGAACGATCGTTTCATGACGGCATATCCTAAGAAATATAAGGAGTTAATCGAATATCTCTCTACCCAACTTATCTGTATCTCCACCGGCTTTGGTATTGGCGAAGAGCGTGGTCGAACGGTGGCTCCGCAGCATGCATTAAGTATGGCCAAGGCCCTTAATAAGAAAGCCTTCCCTAATGTGGAACTGGATCTGGAGAAGGCCTTGAGTTACTTGAGAATGGAGGCCATTTCGTTGCCCCAGAGTCTGCCTTTGGGTGTGTTGCTACTCACGTATCAGGGTGTAGCCATCGGTTTTGCCAAGAATGTCGGCAATCGCCTCAATAACCTTTATCCCAAGGAGTGGCGCATCCGCCGGCTGTGATTTTCTGTTGAGGCCGGGTTGTCTTTCGAAGCTGGCTGTTCTGTTGAAATGGAGTTGTTTTTCGAAGTTGGCTTGTTTTTTGAACGAGGCTTATTTTTTGTTCTGGGCTTGTTTTTTGAGTGAGGCTTGTCTTTTGAGGCGGGTTTGGCGCATTCGTTGACGATAGGAGCTTCGCCCAATTCGGCGGGAACGGGAATACGTTCGATACGTTTATGCAGGAAGTTCTCGATTTTGGCAAAGTAGCGTCTATCATCCGGGCCGATGAATGTGACGGCTGCACCTTTATTCTCGGCACGCGCGGTACGCCCGATACGGTGGACATAGTCCTCGGCATCGCGTGGCACATCGTAGTTGATGACCAGCGGTATATCGTCCACATCAATGCCTCGCGCGACGATATCGGTGGCAACGAGGACGTCAATCTTGGCATTGCGGAAATCCAGCATCACCTCATCGCGTTCTTTTTGCTCAAGATCCGAGTGCATGGCGCGTGCGTTGAGACCCTTTTGCCGCAAGGCGAGTGTGAGATCTTTGACGCGCTGTTTCTTGCCGACAAAGACGATGACTTTCTTCATGCCATCGTGGATAAGCCGCTGCACCATGCCGGTTTTCTGGTTGTCGTAGAGGTCCACCGCCATCTGATGAATCGTTTCGGGCGGGCGCGAGATAGCAATCTGCACTTCCACGGGGTCGTGCATGATGGCTTTCGCCATTTTGCGGATATCGGCTGGCATGGTGGCTGAGAACATGATTTTCTGGCAGTCCTGCGGCAGGCGCTTGTAGATAGTCATGATGTCGTCGTAGAAACCCATGTCTAGCATCCTATCGGCTTCATCCAATATGAAGTATTTGACGCCTGAGAAGTCGATATCGTATATATTCATGTGTGAGAGCAGTCGTCCCGGCGTGGCGATGACGACGTCCGCACCTGTTTGCAGACCCTTAATCTGTGTGCCCCAAGCTCCGCCGTCGCGTCCGCCATAGACGGCAACGGATGAGAAGGGTACGAAATAGCCGAAGCCCTGCATCTGTTGGTCAATCTGCTGTGCCAGTTCGCGCGTAGGCGCCATGATGATGGCGTTGAGTTTGTCGGGATCATGACCATCGAACTCGAGGTTGGTGAGCAGGGGCAGGATATAAGCGGCGGTTTTGCCGGTACCGGTCTGGGCGCACGATATCACATCGCGTCCCTCGAGTATGACTGGGATGGTTTTTTCTTGAACCGGCGTACACTCGTCAAAATGCATATCCCATAGGGCATCTAATACGCCGTCTGAAAGGGGTAATTCGTCGAAATACATTATTATGGTTAATGGTTAATGGTTTTTCTCCCATCCCTCAAAGACTTCCGGACCGTAAACGTTGTCTTCATCGGCATCGTGTAATGGAGCCCAGAGTTGTGCGAAGAATGGGTTGCGTTTGGCTTCTTTGTCCCACTGCCAGGGACGGCTGTAACTAACGTTGGGGTAAGGCCAGGGGAAACACTCGGGGCACCAATGGCCACCCAGTAGCACCAGACGCGGCGAGGCCATAAACTTGTGCCCCTCGGCGCATTGCCACTCTAATTTCGTATCCCAATCCCCTTTCATCATGGCGTTGCTGAGGCATTTGCCGCCTCGGAATTGTGCCGCATGCTGCATATCCTTGATGGTAAACTCCGACATCGGCTTCTGTTCATCATAGCCGTGGTTGAGTCGGATGGCCTCATTGGAGTTGTGGCTAAGGTCCATCTTCTTCCAGGGCAGGATGGCACGGTATTTTTCCAACGAACCATAGTAGGCGTGGATGCGGTCTGTTTTGTGGTGCAGGATCCACCATTGTGTCCCGTGTTCGCGTGACATAGCCATAAACCACATGGCGAGTTTGATGATATGCGGGAAGAAACGGGCGATACGGGTCTTGGCGGCAAACTTGATACCGGCCGGCAGGGACGGACTCTGCGCCATGCGGCGGAAATATTCCTCCACGGGTACATTATCGCGGAAGTGGAGCATGTCTTCCAAATCATCGCCATCAAGGTACCACATACCGTGGAAATTACGGGTGGTGAACCACTTGGAATTAAATATTTTTTCCGGCTTAGGGCATCCGATGGCATTCAGTAGGAGGCACTCAAACTCGTAATTGGAGAGTCGGTATTGAGGTCCGGAACCGATGTTGTAGTAGCGTTTCCAGAATCGTTCGGGCACTTCGTCGCGGCAAACGCGCTCCAGAAGTCGTCCGCTGTCCTCAACGGTAGCCCACTCCAATACGCCGCGGATGGGTACGTGGAACATGATGGGGTCGTAGTTCTTGAGAATAGCAGGGTAGAGTATGCCTGACTGGCGCAGGCTGACCCATTTCTTGATACCGCTGTCTGTTAGGATGCGTTCCGCCCAGGCCTTGGTGATGCCATAGTGGTCGTATGCCGACACGCAGATCGGGTCTCCGGTGCGTCCCCAATGAAGCGGTTCGCGGCGGTCGCCCATCTGGGCAACGGAACCGATATAGACAACGGCGGGCTGGTTGTTACCCTGTGCAAGGACGGCGTCACGCACATTTTCGGCGGCTTTGATATTCGTTTTACGCGTAGCGGTCGGACGGTAGTCGGCCTGTGGCGAAACCATGCCGCCTACATGCAGCACGTAGTCTGAACCCGTGACGCCCCGGAGCACATCTTCGTAGCGCGTCAGGTCACCCCAAACCACCTCGATACGGTCGAGGTGGGGGGCCAACAATTTCTTATTCTTCTCGCTCGGGCGCGCCAGCACGCGCACCTTGTATTGCTCGGGGTAACGCAACAGTTCCTGCATGCCTGCGAATCCCATGGTTCCGGTTCCACCGGTTAGAAAAATCGTTTTCATGTTAGTCGTTAGTCGTTGGTGTCTTCACCTTTCATTTTACGCCAAGTATTTTTGACAAAATCAATTGTGTTGTTCATGAATTGGAGTTCGATGATGTCGTTTTCCTCCTCGTCAGCTTTTTCCAGTGCCTTCTTAGCCTCTGTGGCATCGTGGTCGGAGATGATGAGTAGTTGGTCTTTAAGCCTTAGTTCGGTTGTACCTGTCGGGATGAAGAAATTCTCGCCGCGTCGTACCATGATGACGAGTGTTCCTTTGGGGATTGCGAGGTCTTTTAGGCAGTTGCCGCGTTTCATCAGGGTTTCGTCCACTTCGCGTTCGCGTGCAAGGGATTCAATCTCTTCGGGCAAATCGATATCAAAATAATAGAGTCGGTGCTCCTGCTCGGCAGGCATGACCAAATGTAGCCGTTTGGCAACTTTGTTGAGTGTAGTTCCCTGTACCAATAGGCTGAACAGAGTGCATGCGAAGACCACATTGAAGAGCATATTGGCGTTTGGCACATTTTCTGCTACGCACAAGATGGCAAAGATAATAGGCACAGCCCCCTTCAAACCAACCCAGCTGAGCATGATACGGTCTTGGATCTTGTATTTCTTGAAGGGCCACATGCACAGGAATACACTTAGCGGCCGCGAGACAAAAATCATCACAAAGGAGATGATGAGACAGGTGATGGCTACCTGCCAGCTCATCAGCTCCAGCGGCCGTACCATCAGACCTAACATCAGGAACATCACCAGTTGCGCCAACCATGTCAGGCCATCGAAGAAGGATTTGGTCTGCCGTTTGCGGGCGAACTTGGTATTGCCGATGAGCAGGCCGCCGATGTAAACCGCCAGATACGGATTACCCTTAAGGTAATAGGTCACGGCGAAAATAAACACGCAGGCCGATAGAACCATGATGGGATAGAGACTCTGATTGGATAGGTGTACGCGCTTGAGGAGTTGCACGATCATTTTACCAAATGCAAAACCCATCACACCGCCCATCACGAGCTGTATCAGTACATTCTGAATAATTTCCAGCACGGTGTAGTTTTCCGGACCTTCGGTGACAATGCCGATGAGTGTGATGGTCAGGATATACGCCATCGGGTCGTTGGCACCGCTCTCGAGCTCAAGCAGGGGTTTCAGACCGTGTTTGAGTTGTACACCGTTGGTGCGCAGGATGGAGAAGACACTGGCGGAATCAGTACTGCTCATCGTAGCGGCTATCAGTAGTGACATAGCGAGCGAGCCTTTCCATAAGGGGTGCATCCAGTCGAAGACGACATCGATGATGAGACCCGTGATAAGCATGGTGAATAGTACGCCCAAGGTGGCGAGTGTTACGCCCGGTGCCAAGACGCGACGAATCTCGGTAATTTTGGTGTCCATACCGCCGGAGAAAAGAATGATGGAGAGCGCGACGGTTCCGAGTGCCTGGGCGGTACCGACATTGACCATATAGCCGATGCCGTCTGTGCCAATCCACTTGCCGATACCATCCGGCCCGAACAACATACCTACCGATAGGAACAACAGTAGGGCAGGAACGCCCAGCCGATAACCAATCTTGTCCGTCAGAATACTGATGAAGAAGAGCAGTGAGAGAACCAGTAATACAAATTCAACCTGCATAGTTTTTTACTTTGGCATTGGCATTATTTTTTGCGTCCCAGGAGGAATTCCTCGATGATTTGCACAATATTCTCCTTCGGGTAAAGCCCCTTAAGAAGCATCGGGTCTCCGGCCTTGGGGATGTATAGCACCTGCGGGATACTGCTGATCTGGAAGAAATAGGCTAATTCACGTTCGCGCTCGGTATCCACCTTATAAAATACCACTTCGCCGCAATAAGTCTGGCTTAACTCCTCCATGATGGGCGCCAGACGTTTGCAGGGGCCACACCAGGTTGTGTAGAAATCAATGACGCAGGGTTTGTCACCCTTGTACTGCCAACCGGTGGCAGGTGTGTAGGTCGTGAAATCCATCACGCGCTCCTTGAACTGCTCGGTGGTCAGATATATCACATCTTCTGCCATGGCGTTCAGACCGAGGCAGAGGCAGACAATACTCAAAAGGATTGTTTTCTTCATAATTTACAATTTAGCCTGCAAAATTACGATTTTTTTTTGACATACACAAGAAAAAAAGCAAAATTCAAGCTTTTGTCCTAATTTTTCACTTTTTTTTGCATATATGCGAAAAAAGTAGTACCTTTGCAGGCAAAATAAGTTTCTAAACACTACGAATTATGGCAACGATGATGGAAAAAGCAGCCGCGATACTGGCGGCAAAAGGCAAGGACACCCGTATCGTGGTTTTCACGGGCGCGGGTGTGAGTGCCGAAAGCGGTCTTGGTACCTTCCGCGACGCGGATGGTCTGTGGGAGAAATACCGTGTGGAGGATATTTGCACGCATGAGGCATGGCTGCGCAATCCGGAGTTGTGCGTTGAGTTTTACAATGCCCGCCGTCGCGATGCGCTGAAGGCGCAACCCAATGCAGCACATATCGCTATTGCGAAGTTGGAGAAGATGTATCCGTTGACGCAGGTCATCACGCAGAATATCGACGATTTGCATGAGCGTGCCGGCAGCAAGCATATCACCCATCTGCATGGTGAGATACGCAAGTTGCGTTCCGAGATTAACGAGACGGATACGGTCGATCTGGAGGGTTGGGAACAGCACTACGGTGATCGTCACCCCGATGGCAGTCTGCTCCGCCCCTATATCGTGTTCTTTGGCGAGGGTGTACCGTATTTTACACAGGCATGCGACATCTCGTCTGAAGCCGACATCATGTTAGTGGTTGGCACGAGCCTGAATGTGTATCCCGCTGCCAGCCTGCTGCAGTACGTGAAAGACGGAACACCCATTATCTTCGTTGACCCCGGTATGCCGGAGTTCGGGCGATACAAGAACAAGGTCGAGCATGTGCAAAAGAAGGCTACGGAAGGCGTGCCGTTCGCTATTGATACCATCACAAAGATGGCCAATGCCGCTCCGCTTCAAGCATAGGCGGTAGGTGTCTTATTTTTCAAGGCTGAATTGGAAGCGTATCGCCCAGTTGGGTGATGCCGGTTCGTTGCGGTGGGTGAGTCGCCAGAGCGAGTAGATATTGCAGACGCGTAGTATATTGCCAATACCTACGCCTATTTCGGTGTAGGGTACATTGAATGGTTCTCCCCAAGCTAATTTGAAGGTTGCAAGTTCGCGAAGCCGCAACACCCGTATGCCCGGGATGAGGTTGAAGAGGCAACCGCGTCCGTTCCAGTGTGTGTGGAGTAGCACATAGCGGTTGGCACCGGCCTGCAGGTTGTTCATCAGCGTGAAGCGGTCAAAGGCATACGAAACAGACTCGTTGCCGCTGAAATACTTTCGCAAGGGAGCCGGTGTTTCGCCAAATAGCAAGCCTGCTTCTATGAGATAATCCAGACTGCCCATTACCCCCAGCGGTACTTGCTGGCGTATCATCAGGTTGATGCGCCCGTAGAGTTGGTAGGACGGCGTGCCATCGTATTGTACTGTTCCGGTTTCCAGTCCCAGACAGAGAATCGGCAGTTTGCCATATACATGAATGCGGCGGAAGAAAAGGTCTATTTTCTTCTCATCGAATGAGAGGCGGAGGGTGGTTCCGACGGAGGCGATGCGGGTAATCGGTTCCGGGTTCCGGGTCCTGGGTTCTCGGGATTCGTAGCGTGAGATGGTGGCGTAGAAGTCTTGTTCTAAATGCGAAGACCAGTCGTTCGTTGATGCAATCCGTAGTTCGCGTGCTCGTATCTGGTTTGAAGCTGTTAGACGCGAAGGCGGAATGAAAGCCTGCGTCAGAGCTGTTGTGAAATCGCGTTGGTTGAAGAGGGCTGCGTTTTCGAGGTAGAGCGAACCAAAGGCTGCTCGGTCGAGGTATTGATAGTCATCGGCGAAGGTCAGATGTAATTGATGGCGTCGCGGGGTTGGAAGGTTGAAATGCAGTCCGGCACCGCCCTTGAAGGATTGGTCGCGAAACCCATAGCCGACATAGGCATCCAGGCATATATTGCGCATCAGTTGCGGGCTGGTGCGCAGCCCGACACCTACGCGGACGCCGTCGCGAGGCGTGACGCGGAAGAATTGGTTGATATTACCCACCTCAAGCCATTTCCCGGCAGGAATATAACCCGTCAGAATGGTGTTGGCCAAGAAGTCCGCTACGCGGATAAGGGGTAGATTAGCAACGTTCTGCATGGCGGAGTCGGCGTCCGTAGCTGTCATGCACGAGTCATGCGCGGAGAGGAATGGCAGCCCCTCGTCTTTTGGAAATCTATCGGCTGCAGCAGTATGGCGAATGAGAACGGTCGGGAGTGTGCGGGTGGTGTCAAAGCGGACCGCGTAGTCCAAAATCATGGTTTCGGCGGTATATGTACGGTAGATACGACCGTCAGTCGGCTGTTGGTCAGCCGTCGGGTGACTGTCGGGATTGAAAGCGAATTGTTGGCTAATTGTCAGCGCACGGAGGTAGTTGGCTGCTACCTCGTGCGGAGCGTTAGCCTCGATGGAGAGAAGGGCGCAGGTGAGCGAGTCAATAGTCATGCGGCCGTTGAAAGTAGGGTAGTAGGGATTCTTGGTGCGGAAATCAATAATATAGGCTTTTCGCCCGTGTGCGGAGGTACTATCGGCATCTATGTAGAGGCTGTCAATGAGGTAGAAGTGGTAGAAAGCATTACCGTCAGCGGCGAGCGGTGAGAGGAAATTGGTGCCGTAGAAGGGAATCGTGTTGGCGTAGAAATCCGGTGGGGTATCCAGATACGCCAGTTGCGCGCGGTATTCCTCCTCCGGAAGCAGCACCGCGCGCGAGGTGGTTTGTCCGCCCTTTGTGGCGGAATGGTATAGCGGCAGGAAATAAGTGGAGTCTTCGGCTTGGATTAGCCCGTTCTGCAAATGCTGCCAGAACCGTCTGCGTAGGTGGCGTGCCTGAATATCGCTCACAAAGATATCGGTTGCTTCGTTGAATGGCGCGAAGATACACGATTGTTGGTTTATTTTACGGCGTTCGCGAACGCGCGCCATCAACGGCAATGCAGGATTGGTGCCCGGAACGACAAAGACATCCTGCAGGTAGGTGGTCTTTTCCTCAAGGGTAATATCAATGCCTGCGTTGATGCCGGGTTCGATTTTGAAACGCTGGGTCTTGTAGCCGATGGCGGAGACGGTGAGGGTAGTCCTATGCTTGAGGTCAGCGCGTAAGAGAAAGATGCCCTCAGCGTTGGTCGTAGTGCCGAAGGGTGTTCCTATGAGGGCGAGGTTGACATTGGCAACGGGTTGAGCGGTTTCTGAATCAACTATTTCGCCAACGATGGTGGTCTCCACCGCATGGAGAGATTGAAACGTGTAAATTGATAGGAGAAGGACGGCTATCTTCGCAGAGACGGCACGGAATGCTGTCTCTACACGCAATATGTACCGTTTAAATGTCAAAATGTCAATAGATATCAATTATCAATTGTCAATTATCAATTCTGATTTGCCGGGTGGTATTTGAGGATAGCCTTGCGCAAATCCTGGATGTCAACGTGGGTGTAGATTTCGGTGGTGGTGATGTCCTCATGACCAAGTAACTGCTGGATGATGCGCAGGTCGGCACCGTTCTGCAGCAAATGGGTAGCGAAGCTGTGTCGCAGCGTGTGTGGCGAAATGGTCTTTTGGATTCCTGCCTTGTCGGCGAGGCGTCGTATGATGGTGAAAATCATGGCGCGGGTCAGCTGTCCGCCCCGTCGGTTGAGGAAGGCGATGTCGACGTCAGCGGGATTGATGTTGAGGTGACAGCGGTCTTGCAGCCAGAAGGCGAACCACTTCTCTGCCTCTGGCGAGATAGGCACGAGGCGTTGCTTGGAACCCTTGCCGCGGATGAGCATGTAGCCTTCCGCGCGGTACATGTCACTCAGACGTAGTGAGACCAGTTCGCTGACGCGTAGTCCGCTGCCATAGAGCATCTCGATGATGGCTCGGTTGCGGTTGCCCTCGGGTGTAGATAGGTCGATGGCAGAGACGAGTGCGTTGATTTCGTCCAGACTGAGAACCTCGGGCAGGTGCATCTCCTTGCGTGGCGTCTCGATAAGCTCGGAGGGGTCGTCGTCGCGGTAGCGATGGTAGAGTAGAAAGCGGTAGAACGAGTGCAGTCCGGCGATAACGCGTGCCTGCGTGCGCCAATTGGATTGGGTGCCGAAGGTGTCGTAGATAAACGCCTGCAGATCCTCGTATTTGGCGCGCTCGGCAGGTGTCCCGGGTACTTTCTTCTCGAGATAATCCTCCAGTTTTTTCAGGTCCATGAGGTACGCCTCAAGGGTGTTTTGAGCCATGTTGCGCTCCAGACGGAGGTATTGCTTGTATTCATTGTAGAGTTCCGACATAGGTAGCACGGTAGGTTTTATCGTCGCGTGTCTTGAGGTCGAAGTTCAGCTCGAAAGTGCTGTCTTGCTCTTCGAGGCTGAATGAGCCTTCGCTGACGAGTATGATTTGCCGGATGTTGTTATTCTCGATGAGCAGTATATAGCATCCGGCGGCTGTATTATCGTACGCCACACCGGGCAGTGCGGTATATGGAAGCGCAGTCGTGTCGAGTTGGTATGTGCCTGCTGTCAGTAGTGTGTCGCTCAGTGGCAGGAAGATGTCGGATAAATAGAGATTGGTGCCGCTTCCCTCAATGTAGCCGCGTTCGTTGAAATGTAGTCCTTCGCTGTAGAGGTCGAGTGACAGTACGTTGCAGTCGATATCTTGGTACCACTGTCCGTGGTTTTGTACGCGTGCGAGCGTCAGGACGGTATCTGCGATGGGGGTTGCGTCCGGCGTGTCGGGTTGGCTTTTGCTGCCACAGGCGGTGAGCAAGAGTGCTGCCAGGCAGAGTATGGGCATACGGCGTGTAGGAATGAAAGCGGCGGTGAAACCGATGCCTAATACGCTGATGAGCACGATAATGATGTCAATTACTTGTACC
Source organism: uncultured Bacteroidales bacterium (assembly GCA_900316005.1). Lineage (GTDB taxonomy): Bacteria > Bacteroidota > Bacteroidia > Bacteroidales > Paludibacteraceae > Colicola. The sequence continues at coordinate 70,695 of ONBH01000004.1, forward strand.
CGGACGGGGTATGCAGCCAGAACATATTCCGTGCCGGAACCTAATTTAATGAACCCGAACTGCTGCTGCATGAGGCAGAGGATGAGGCCTAATACGAGGCCAACAATGGCGCCCGAGGCGGATATGAGCCAGCCTTCGAGGGTAAAAATACGTCTTATCATGGAATTGTCGGCTCCCAAATTACGGAGCGTGCGGATGTCTTCTTTCTTGTCGAGCATGAGCATAGTGAGGCTTCCGATGAGGTTGAATGCGGCAATGAGTAGAATGAATAGCAACAGCAAGGCGGTAAGCCATTTCTCGATGCGGAGAATACGGTAGAAGTCCTCTTGCTGCTCGTAGCGGTCCAGCACGAGAAAGTCGCTACCCAAAAGTCGGCGGATCTCTTTTTTGGTCTTGTTGATATCCGCGCCGGGGCTGAGGCGTAGCTCGAGGGCGGTGGCTTCATCGTTCGTGTAGCCGAAGAGTTCACGCGCCAAGGGGAGCGATACCAGCATCATGCGGTCATCGTATTCCACCTGATTGACAGCAAAGATACCGGCTATGAAGCAACTTTTTTTCAGGAAAGCCTGGTCGGGTCGCATCAGGTTGACACGGCCGGTTCGCCGTGGGGCGTAGAGATGAACGGCAGCGACAAATTTAGCCCCGATGCCTAATTGCCACGCCAGTCCCTGACCGATGACGGTGCGTTCAAAGGCGCCGTCAAAGACGCTGTAGTGGCCATCTACGATGATAGAATCAATGTCGGTCAGGGCTTGGTAGCAGGTATCAACCCCCTTGATGAGAGCGGGAATCTGGTGATCTTCAAACTCAACGAGCGCCGTTTCCTCGATGGTGACGGCTGTGATGGCTATCTCGTTGAGGTTGTTGAGCGCAGCGAATTGATCTGAGTTGAGCGAAAAGAACTTTCCTTCGCGGGCTGTGATGCGCAAATCGGGATCAAAACGTGAGAACATCTTCTCGACCTCGCTGCCCAGTCCGTTCATGACGCTCAGCACGCAAACAAGCGCGGCAGTCACAACGGCTACGGCTATAGCACTTACACCGCTGACGATGTTGATGGCGTTGTGGCTCTTTTTTGCCCACAGATACCGCCACGCTATTTTGGTCTCGACCGGTGTCATGAGCTTTGCACCATTAGCCTTTCAGAAGTTGGTCTATGCGCTCCATGCGGTCGAGCGTCTCATCCAGATGGAAGTGTAGTTCGGGTATGATGCGCAGTTGGTGGCGCTCCAGCGTACCTAACTCACCGCGAATCTTACCATGGTCAGACTCTATGTGGTTCATCGTTTCCTGCACTTTGTCGTGCGGGAATATGCTGAGGTAGATATTGGCGATGCCCAAGTCGGGCGAGACACGCACCTCGCTCACGGAGATGAGTGTGCCCTGCAGGGTGCGGGCATAGCGCAGGAAAATGTCGCTCAGATCCTTCTGGATAAGGCGGGCTATTTTGTTCTGACGAGTAGATTGCATTTCTTTGTTGTTTACGTTGTTTTCGTAGTTTACGTTGATTTTATTGCAAAACAAGGGAAAGGAGACGCGTCTCTTTTCCCTGTAATAATGTATTAATCAGCTGTGACTTGCTTCTTAATATTTGTGACGGCCTTCGTCTGCTACAGTCAGTTTCTTGCGACCATGAGCGCGACGGGCAGCCAGTACGCGACGACCGTTGGCGGTAGCCATTCTCTCCAGGAAACCGTGTTTGTTGCGACGCTTGCGTTGCGAAGGTTGGAATGTACGTTTCATCTTTTCTCTATTGGTTTTTTAGGTCCGGCGTAGGCCGAACAGGGGGGTTATTAACTCGTAATAGCGCCAATTCGCGTTAGCCGTTATGCGAAAAAGCGTGCAAAGGTACGGCTTTTTTTTGGATTGACCAAATTTTTTGTGAAAAAAATGTATTTTTTTACTCTTGAGGTGGCAAATAATGGATTTTTGTCTTGAAGAAATTGCTTTCTTTGGTCTTACCATCGCCTACTTCGCCCGTCAGCAGGCGGTAGGTCTGGTAGGAACTCCATTCCGATGGTTTATCCTCGATGACGCAGTCTTTGCCGGTGTCATTATCTACATAGGGCATAATCATTGCCTGCCAGTATTGTATGCGTGCAGCGGAGCCATTGGGTGCAAACAACTCGTCAGAGGCAGCCAGCTCGTGCATGTAGTTGATGTAGCGTTGCCGGTATTCGGCAATCGACATCACCTTGCGCATGAGCATGCGGCTGCCATCCAGCGGCCCCCAGTTGAGCGGATCCTTCGTGCCGGGATTGCCCATCCCCTCCGAGCCGGTTCCGAGGGTGTTGTCGTAGTCGAAGGGGATGAAGTAGAAGCGGTGGTTGGCGTCGAAATAGAAGTAGTAGTTGTTTTGGTTACACCAATAGTCGTCCCACATACCCACCATCACATTGACGGCGTAAGCGCGGAGGAAGAGGTCTATATCCATGTGCTCTTCCAGCCAATTCTTGAGTTCGTCGCTGCCGGAGGGTTGGGGAGTCATGCCGTTAATGAAGTCCGACAGCTCGTTTTGTGCCTCGCCCAGACGCGACTTGTGGGTCTTGAGGGTATAGATGAAACCGTTGCCCTCATCGTCGGCTACCCCCATTAGCGAGGTGGAACCGTCGCTGAGGTTGGCTCCCCATTGGGCTTTCCAGAGAAAACCGTCCTTGTCGGGTATCTTGCCGTCGTGATAGCGGGCGTCAAGCCATCCTTTGCGCGGATTCTCTAATAGTTCATATACACCCATATAGACGGGGTGGTCGTCCCCCTCGATTTGGATGGTGAGGCGGCAGTAGGATGCGCGGGGAGCAGACCATACGCCAAAACGGCGGAAGAGGTCATAGCAGTATATCTCGTGTACATACGTAGGGTCGTTGCGGAACCACTTCAGGATGAGGCGATCCACGCCAAAGAACCGTTGCCCCGATTCTGCCTCGGTGAACTTGATGCCGAAGTGTGCATGACGCCATTGTGCATCGTTGCTGTGCGGTTGGCCGCTCTCTCCTTCGGGGCGTATGCGCGAGGTGTTCCCGCGCGGGCGCAGGCCCACGCTATCGCGCGTGTATATAAGGTCACCTTTGCGGAAGGTGAACGATGCCCAGACGTATTTGGAGTTGTTGGGGTTCCGGTCAAAGTTGGTGAGATAGGTGTTCCATTCCGCTTCGCTGACCTTTATCTCAACCTCCGGTACGGCATTGAGGTCAAAGAGGAAGTCGTAGTCGCGCCGCGTGGAGGGGTCTTCGGGGTCTTCGGGCGGTTCGGGTTTTTCTTCGGAGTCCTCCGGCGTCTCGGTCGTGTTAGTCGTGTTGGTCGTGTCAGTCTTGGGCTCATCGGGTTTGCAGGCAAAGAGACTGCATACCAGCATACCAATAACTAAATGGTAAAAATGCTTATAATACATATCGAATCTGTTTGTAGTGGTAGGTGTGTTCCTGTCCCTCGCTGTCGCGAAGAATGATCTCGCCGAAGGCGGTAATGCCGGCTATCTCGGCCATGAAGACGGGTTTGCGTTCCGCTTGGGCTTGCTCGGGTGATATATTATTGGTTGGCAGGATACTGACTTCGCGTTCCTGGTACGGGTAGAATCCCTTGCGGCGGTACAGGTGTGTGAGATAGGCGGTTTGTAGTTCGTCGAACGGCATCGCTAAGACGCGCGGGAGTTCTGCAAGGAAAAGGCTGAGTATCTCCTCCGGGTCGAAGGTTCGGCCGGTTATTAAGGCAAGTGAGATGGGGTTAGGCGCGGTTGTGAAGACTAATTGGTTCACATTCAGCCCGATACCGGCAATGGAGCGGCATATGTTAGCGCCTTGAATGATATTCTCGATGAGGATGCCGGCCAGTTTCTTGTCGCCGTAGTAGAGGTCATTGGGCCATTTGACGGTCAGGACTTCTTCTTCGCCGAGCGCCGGCAGCGACGCAACAGTCCGTCTGAGGGCTATGCTTACTGCCATGGATAGGCTAAACTGCTCTGTTGCCGGCATGTTGTCGGGGCGGATGAGGGTGGAGAAGAGCAGGTTCTTGCCGGCCTCTGATTCCCAGCCATTACCAGCCTGTCCGCGCCCGGCTGTCTGGTAGTCGGTGCGGATGGTAAACAGATGCGGTGCGTCGGGATAGTCTTCGCGCAGCAGCGTGTTAGTACTATAAGTTTGACTTATATACATCCAATAGATAGCGAGCGATGATGGGTTGGATATTGCGCGCCTTGCCCTGTGCTGAGTTGACGAGTATGGCGAACGCCAGTCGCTGACCGTTGGGCATCTCGATGTAGCCGGCAAAGTTCTTGGTACCGGCTATGGTGCCGCTCTTGGCATGTACACGCCCCTCAAGAGGAGTGCCTGCCAGAAAACCGGTGAGCGTGCCACTCTTGCCGCTGACGGGTAGCGAAGCGTAGAAAGCCTCGCGTTGCGGGCTGCGATCCATATATTGCAGCAGCTGAACGAAGCTATCGGCGGATATACCATCTTGCGGTGCCAGACCGCAACCGTCTTTCAGTATCGCCGATGAGATATCTACGGCGCGGTTGCGCCAATAGTTGTGGATAAAATTATCGGAGTTATGAATCGTTCCGGGTACGGCGATACGTGTTCCGAGCACGCGGAAGAGCATCTCGGCGTATAGGTTGACGCTCTTCATGTTGGTTTTCTTGACGATATACGCCAGGGGCTGCCCCATATGGCGATGCAGTTCCGTACGGTGTGTGCGGTCAGTCTCACTCAGATAGGAGGCTTCTTTCGTCACGCTGACCCCCATGCGGCGGAGCGTTGAGGTTAGGTGCTGGGCGAGCAGCAGGCCCGGATTGGGTATGTCGCTCTGTACACCAAAGAGGCCGTGGTTCGAGGGAATACTACCCGTCAGGTAACGAACCTGCTGGTAGGGCAAGCCGTGTACATAGGCGCCGTCGTATTCGATTTGGGTGCAGCGGATGTGGTTCTCAAATTTTAGACTATCAATGGCAGGAATGGTGCGAACAACTTCTGCAACCGAACCAATCGGGCCGCTTCGTAGCTGCACATTCAGCGTATTGTCCATGTAGGCGAGGGCAAATATGCCGGGTGCATAGTAGTTGCCGGCGTCCTCGTAGAGCCAACCCGGGTTGATGGCATCGCCGTCAAAGAGCGACATATCGGCTATGATGCGACCGTCTATCTCGCTGATACCGGCAGCCTTAACGGCGCGTACCCAATCGGTGAGGAATGTCTGAGAACCGGATCCCAGCATAGGGTCGCCGTAGCCGTGAATATAGAGGTTGCCGTGCAGCGTGCCTTCGCTGATGCTACCCGTGTATTCGAGCACCGTGGGGAAGCAATAATCGCTGCCTAATACCTCCAGGGCGGTGGCAGTAGTGAGCAACTTGATGACCGACGCGGGCGGAATGAGGTTGTCGCTGCGGTACGAGGCAACCGACTCTCCGGTAGTGAGGTTGACGATGCTGATACCGATATTGGCGTGCTGCGTGATGGGGTTCTGCAGAAAAATATCCATATTATCTGCATGCACGCGCATGCACGAAAACATCGTCAGGATCATGACGATGAGTCGCAGGGTATGTCGGCGACTATCAGGCATGCTTGCGGGCGGCTAATTCATCTGCTATAGCTTGACGAACAGCAGCCATCGCTGCGTCGCGGTCGCCGTTAAACTGTGCCAGGTCTATCTCCTCACCGATATGCATGTGGATAGGATGCCGTCTGACCGTCTTGTCGCCCACCGCCATGGCTTCGTAGCAACCGGTCAGCGTCAGCGGGATGACGGGCAGGTTCAGGTCCATAGCTATCTGGAAGGCGCCACGCTTAAACGGACCGAGTTCGCCCGTACGGGAACGCGTACCCTCGGGGAAGATAACGGTGCACACACCATCGCGTAGCACGCTCTCTACCTCGCGCAGGCTTTCGGCCGCGGCGCGGGTGTTGCGGCGGTCCACATAGACGTGTCCGGCTGCCTTGCAGGCTGAACCTACAAAGGGCATTTTGCGTAACTCAGCCTTCATCAACCATTTGAAGATGACAGGCAACCAGCCGTAGATGGCGAACACATCAAATAGCGACTGGTGATTGCTTACAAAAACATAAGACTGATTGGGGCGGATATGCTCGCGACCGCTGACGGTCACGGGCAGAAACATCATATAGAAGAACATGCGCGACCACCAGGCTTGGATGTCGTGCAGCCACCAGCTGTTACGCCAGTGTTGAAATAGAATAGTCGTGATGGCGGTGAACATGGTGCATAGCGCCAGCACCGGCCAGGCTATCAAAAACTGATAAATAACGTATAATGCTCTCATAATAATCAATCCATCATTCTATCAATCCATCATTCTAAAGGGCGTATTTCATCATAAACCCGCGGTAGAGGGCGCAGATACGGCGTATCTCATCCCAGGTATCTTCGCTCAGTTTGGTACCGACGATCTCCACAACGCGACCGGCAGCTATGGTTCCTATCTCGCCGCATTTGTGGATATCGAAACCGTCGGATAGCGCATGCAGGAATCCGCCTGCATACAGGTCACCGGCGCCGGTGGAGTCCAGACATGAGGTGGTGATAGCACCAATATGGTAGCGGTTGTCGCCTTGCTGCACGTACGAACCGCGTTTGCCAACCTTCACTACGGCTATGTCGCACTGGCGGGCAATCTTAGCAACACTCTCTTCGGGATTCAGGTGCGTGTAGGCAAAGCTCTCATCCTCATTGGCAAAGACGATATCTACGTACTTGTGGATGAGTTCCTTGAGGAAAACGTGGTTCTCGTTTACCACGTTGTACGATGCCAGATCCAGGCTGACCATGCACCCCGACTCCTTGGCGAGACGGATGGCTTTCTCGATCAGTTCGTTATCCTGCACCAGGTAACCTTCGATATGGAAAATGTCGTAGCCGATGAACGCCTCCTTGCGGATATCGTCGGCATGCAGGTCTGCGGCTGCGCCCAGGAAGGTGGCAAAAGTCCGCTCGCCATCGGGCGTGATCAGTACGATAGAACAGCCGGACATCTGGTCGGGCGAGGTCAGCAGGATGGGTTTAACACCGTTCTTGAACATATCCTCGCGGTAGAACTCACCCACCTCGTCGTTGCCGACCTTGCCGATGAATGCGGCTTTACCGCCTAATGCTGCAATCGTTGTGATGGTGTTGCTGGCGCTACCGCCGGCTACCATGTGCTTGCGGACCGACGCAAAACGCATCTGAATCTTCTCGGCCTGCTCCATAGTAATGAGACTCATACTACCTTTCGGCAGACCCAACTCACGCAAATCGTCTTCGGACACCTGCAGGAGGATGTCGGTAAGGGCATTGCCTAAACCAAGGACTTTTTTCATGTCTGTAGTTTTCTGCTTGTTTTTCAAAATTTGCTGCAAAGTTACTAAAAATTTTCCATATTTCACCTAAAAAAGTGCAAAAAATGATTTTTTTTTGTGAATAATGACATTTTTTTCGAAAAAAATTTGGTCATATCAAAAAAAAGCAGTACTTTTGCACCCGCTTTTGAAAAAATGACCGTTTTTTGGGTCTCAAAAGCAAAAGCTTCCTTAGCTCAGTCGGTTAGAGCATCTGACTGTTAATCAGGGGGTCCTAGGTTCAAGTCCTAGAGGGAGCGCAGCAGGAGTGAGAGTAATCTTGCTCCTGTTTTCTTTTTGCATTTTGACAGACACCTCTCTCGTTCTTTAGTACGTACGTCATCCCCCCTATATAGGGGGGACTGACAGTACTAAACGAACAGGTGTCTCGTCAAACTCTCAACCGAAAAGAGTTCATCACGGTACTCAACGCGGTTGGTTAGTATATGAAAGAACAACGGATGAGATAAATGCAAATCGTAAATTAAACGCAAAGATGGGTACAAATGACAGCTGAAGGGGGGACGGGTGACAAGTGACAGAGCCAATTTATATATACATACACGCGTATATAAGAGATAATTATACATCTGTCACCCGTCACCCGTCCCCCCAAAAAAAAAACTATCAATTATCAACTATCGTACGGCTTTAGCCGATCGTTCGAGGCTTCGCCGAGATAAGAATTATCAACTATCAACTACTCACAACTAAAAACTCTAAACTGCACTCAACACTAAACACTCAACTCTAAACTCTAAACTCTAAACTGCACTAAACACTAAACTCTCAACACTCAACACTCACAACACTCAACAAAAAGAACACTCTCTCGAGTCAAAACCGCGATATGACCGCGACCTGACCGCGACCTCACCGTAGGGTCAGACTAAAAAATCAAAAAAAGTCAAGACACCTGCCGAATCCACCAATCAGCAGCGTTTCGCCGCCCGCTACGCCGGCCGCCATCAACACCTACTTTTATCCGCCATAAGAGATGCCTTCATGCAAGCATGAGCACCCCTTCTGCCGGATAAAATATAGAGTTTGCACTCTATTTTTGCAAAAAAGTTTCCGAAAATTTGCGTATGTGCAATTTTTGTTGTACCTTTGCAACCGCAAAATCATTAAAATAATCAACCGATGCCTGAAATTAGTCGTTTTTATGGAATAGTCATCACGATGTATAATTCGGAGCATAATCCTCCGCATTTTCATATCCGTTATAATGACTACCGAGCAACAATGGATATCAATACAGGTGAGATTAACGGTAATTTACCTCGCCGCGTTTTGAATCTTGTATATGAGTGGTATGACCAACATAAAGATGAACTGAAAGAGAATTGGCTCCGCATGGAGAAAGGCGAAGAGATTATCAACATTAAACCGCTTGACTGATATGAATCTTATTTGGATAAATAGTGCCAAGTATTTAGGCGACTACCGCTTGTCTCTGTCATTTTCTAATGGCGAGCAACGCGTGTTTGATGCGAAAGAGTTTATTGCGTCTCACCCTTTGTTTGCATCCCTTCAAGACAAACAGCAATTTAGCCAATTTCAGTTGGATGGCTGGACTGTCTCATGGCTTCAAGGGCGTTTGGATATTTCTCCTGAGTATCTCTATGAAATAGGTACTCCCAAGAACAAGGACAAGTCATAAAAATTGAATGCGGACACTATCGAAAAGCATGTTAACAATGAGACTCTGAGACTCTTTGAGACTCTGTAGTAAATATAACACGCTATAAATCAGAGGTTTATGTAAAGAGTCTCAGAGTCTTACAGTCTCACGACAAATTTTAACATGGCGGATTAGCGCCAAAAGCAGGACCGGAGAGGTTTTTGGGGAAGGTGGGACTATAGACGGAGCGGTAACAACTAAGGTAGAAATAAGGTAGAAATAAGGAACAACTAAGGGTACTCTCGTAAATAGTTGATAGTTGATTGACAATTGATAGTTGATAATTGATAGTTGATAGTTCTTATCTCGGCAAAGCCTCGAACGATCGGCCGTACGATAATTGATAGTTGATAATTGATAATTGATTATTGGCAAGTATCTCTCTATGAATACGCGCAACTTGGAATATGGCTCAGGTGCCATCAAAGCCATCAGCGACAGATTGTATAAAGACCTGCCCGGTCTAAAAATATGCGTCGTTTCTATGAAGAATGGCTATTGTTAGATGCTGGTAATCAGAATATTATACAATCGCCAATCGCAATTGGCGAATCTTCTCAACAATCGGCAATCGCAATTGCCGAATCTCGTCCGAAACAATCGGCAATCGCAATTGCCGATTTGCAAAAGGCTCAAAATCAAATAGATATATATCATAGCATTGTTATTCCTAATGTGGCGGAATTCCCAGTGGAGGACTTCTTCTCAGTGCCATTCACGCATCATCTCCGAGTCATAGAAAGAACCAAAGACCTTGAAGCGCGCTATTATTATATCCATCGAACGGCAGAAGAAAAACTCTCGGTCGAAGCCCTCGAGAAACTGATTAAGGAACAGGCGTACGAGAATCGGACATTGTTGCCGAATAACTTCAAACAAACACTATCCGCTTCGGCGCTTGCACGCAAAGCAGTG
>ONBH01000032.1 GCA_900316005.1 uncultured Bacteroidales bacterium
GCGCCACGTAGAGGGTATCGTCAATTCGGATATGGAATCGCAATTCTTAAACACATCCGTGTGCAAACACTGATCATTGTCGTTCAGCGTTACCTCTCTAAAGCCGCAGGACTCAAACGCATTATTACCTACCCACCCAACTGATTGAGGTATCGTCAGCGTCGTCAGCGTGGTACAATTCTTAAAGGCATATTCACCAATACTATCCACCCCTTCGTACATTTGCAATGTCTGCAATGCGCGGCAAGCCTCAAAAGCACTGTTACCTATCTTCTGTATGTCCTCATGGATGACAACGGATGTTAGAGCCGTAAATTCAAAGCACAAGTGATGCGGTATAGATGTCACATTGGAACCGATGGTAAAACCGGTAATGTGTTCGCGGGCGTTATCAAACGGACTGCTATTCTTCGTCTGATTATAGTTAGCGGCATCCCAGTAGACAGACGACAGCACGTTACAGCCATAGAAAGCATAGTCACCTATGTGCGTCATCGTGGACGGTATATTGATGGTATAGAGGTTCGTACAACCACTAAAGGCATTAGCACTCAAGGTAGTTATTCCTTCCGAGAGACTGACAGTCTGTATCTCCGTCCGAAAATCTGCCCAAGGTTGTTGATCGGTCGAGATTTCCGTCATTGGTCCGTTTCCCGAAATTGTCAGCGTGCGCCTCATAGGCGAATAACTCCATGTCAAGTCATTGCCGCATGAACCGGCCAGCACAGTAGATATCACAACATCATCACCTATTTCGATATTGGTATCTTCGGACACCAGAATCGGATACTCGGGTGCCTCGAACGTACCGCTTTCCAAAACAATCTCACGGATATACGAACCGGTATCTGCCGCATTGGTCGGTATCTCCTCCAGAGCATATCCGGCTTGTGATACCACACGCGTTGCTCCACTGACATAAAGCGAGATATCACCACCCACACTCGAACGGGCATTCACCACGATAGCCGAGCCCTCGGCTTCCACACCATGATACTGCGTCGTACCGGAACTGTGTTCGGGATTGGAGGACTCAATATACGCATTGTGCACGCTCACACAACCGGAACGGATATACAATCCCATATTACCGTAACAACCACCCTCTATCAGCCATCGGGCATAACCGGACGCATAGACAGCGGTCGCTTCGGCAGCGATAGCATTGGTGGCAATCATAGCCGTCGGATGTACGTGGATAAACGGCGCATAGGCCGTGTCGGTAGCCTCCACCTGGTAGTTGACATACTGTGCATCGCTACTTACGGTGCGCAGCGTCTCGCCGTCGGTAGTAGGAGCTACCAGCAGCCCGTTGGGTTTGATGCCGTACTTCTGGGCATAGATAGTACCATATATATCTACGCGCGCGCCATGCGCGACCCCTATCGCGTTTCCCGTGCCCCGGTTATAGACATCGGTGCCGTACTGGATAGAATGGCCGTCGGCATTACCAACGCGGTCGATGGTGATGGCATTCTGACCGGCATTGATCGTCACACCCTCTGCGATGACGAGATGGGAATAGTAACTGTTATCCGTTCGGGGATTGATATCCTTCAGATACGAACCCGTCACCAGCATCAAATCCTCCAGCTGGGACTGCTGCGCTACCGAAGCATAGTCATCCACCCTACCCCCTGCAGACGAAGACTGTACTATCAGCGAGCCATGCGTAACGTCAATCATACGCACATTCGCCGTGCGCGACAGGGTATGGCCGTTGAGGTCGAGGGTTAACGCACGGGAATTATCAGTCATATTCGCCGTACCCAGCCAAAGGGTCGAGGTCAACGCGATGTCGGATTGCAACTGAATGACATCACCCGATTGGGCATCCTGAAAAGCCGTCGTCAGTTCCGAAGCAGACTGCACCGCGATAACGGTAGCAGACGCACTACTGCCAACCGCCAAAAAGGCAGTCAGCAGTAGAACATAATAAGTGATTTTTTTCATATTGATAGGGATTGTATAAAGGTTAAAGGATAAAGGTTAAAGGTTAAAGGATATCCAATCTCGCGCCCTCGGGGCTGTAACGCGTGCCGTCGGGCAGTTCGATATACAACTGGCCATCACGCAGTACCTTGCGGGCACCCGAATGACGCTGCTTGTCGAAGAGCGTATCAAGACCGTCACCGGGTTCTTCCTCCGTAGTAAACACACCCGACTGCGCACCAACGTAACTGCGATCGTCGTCCAATGCATCGAGGCTGTAGGTGTAGTCCTGACCGGGTTCCAGACCGCCGATATTCACTTGCAGCGTCTCCGACGTACCACCCGTGGAGTCTTTGCGGGCTACAATACGGTCCGGACCAATATGGTGCTCACCGATGATGTTATTATCCGGATCCACCTCGTAGGTCACCACCAGCTGACCATTCTTATAGATACGCAACTCATAGAGTACCGCACCAGCAACGGTGTCCCAGGTGATGGTTACCGAGTGGGTCTCGATACTATCAACCACAACCTCCTGCTCTACCTCCGGCATATAGAAGTGCGCACGGAAGGTGGTGTCCTGCATCACAACGAACTCTTTCGGGTTAGTCTCACTTCCGTCAGACCACATCTGGAACTCAAAGCCCTCGTCGGGCACAGCCGTCAGGGTGATACGCGTACCTTCGGGATACGTACCCGTTCCGTTCACATGACCGTGGTCGGCCTCAACGTTGACCGTATATATCGGCAACGCCGTTACCATCAGCTGCAAGGTATAGATACTGTCGCAGTCGGTATTTACCGTACGGTAGTCGGCATAATAGGTACCCGCCTGCGTGATGCTCTGTCCTTGCCACTGGTACGGCAACTTATCCTCGCGGATGGAGACGATCTCCTCAATATAGTAACTCGGGTTAACCGTCAGATTGAATACGCAGATGCTATCGCAGCCGTGTATGGTCTGCAGCGTGTCGTAGTACAGGCCTTGCTTCGTCAGCGAACGGCCATGCCAGGTAATGGTCTCGCCGTCGCAGATAACACTCGTCTCCGTTGTCGTCACCTCACGATTGACGATGAGGCGCAGCGAATAATAGATGCTATCGCAGCCGTAACTATTGCGAACCGTGTCGTAATACATACCGGCGGCAGTAATGCTTTGGCCCTTCCATACGATGGGCAGTTCTTTCGCGCAAACCGTCATCGTCTCTTCCGGCATCGTCGTTACCGAACCGACCGTCAGGGTCAGCGTGCAGATACTGTCGCAACCGTGTATCGTCTGCAGGGTGTCGTGATAGATACCGGCTGTCGTATAGTCTCTGTCGTGCCAACGGTAGGTATCACCTTCGCAGATATAAGCAGACTCCTGTTTCGTATAGGTGGCATTCACCGTCAGATTCAGCGTGCAGACGCTATCGCAACCATTCTTCGCCTCAAGGGTCATCTGATAACGACCCGCCGTGGTGTAGGTCTGACCATGCCACTCGAAAGCCTCACCCTGACAGATAGCGACGTCCTCGGTAGAGCTATACGTCTCGTTGACAGTCAATACCAGCGTCAGAATACTATCGCAACCGTGTACGGTCTGCAGACTGTCGTGATACGTACCGGCAGTGGTATAATCAGAGCCCTGCCAGCGGTACGAGGTACCTTGGCAGATGGTCGCCTCTTCCGTCATGTCGTATGCAGGATTGACGGTCAGCGTCAGGGTCCAGATACTATCGCAACCGTTGATGGTTTGCAGGCTGTCGTAATATATACCCGCAACTGTCAACGAACGATGATGCCACTCGAAGGGCTCACCTTCGCAAGTCAAGGCGCTCTCCTGGAACTGATAGGACGGATTCACATGCAGTTGTAAGTAGCAGATGCTGTCACAGCCGTCTGCATTGAGCAAGGTATCCACGTATTGACCTGCTTCGGTCAGCGACCGACCGTGCCACTCGTACTTCTCACCTTGGCAGATAGTCGCCTCGTCGGTAGGCGATTCTACCGGCAGATAGGCGGTGAAATGATTGGTATAGATGATGCTATCCAGTCTTGTGCCGGTAGTACGAACGGTATCGTAATAGGTACCCGATACCACCAATTGCTGACCACGCCACTCAACAGGCAGGTCCACATAGCAAGCTGAGTCGCTTACGGAAATACGCTCCACAGGCAAGACGGTCAGATTGAGTGTGATGATACTATCACAGCCATTTATCGTCTTCAGTGTATCTTGAACATCACCCGAGGCAGTCACTTCCCGATCATGCCATACGTACGGCAGTTGGGTCTCAGTAATAATTACTTCCTCGGAATAAGAGAAGGCCGGGTTCACCGTCAATACCAGCGTGCAGATACTATCGCAACCATTGATGGTATGCAGGGTATCATTGTAACGACCTGACTCGGTCAGCGACTGGCCATGCCACTCGTATTTCTCACCTTGGCAAATAGTAGCCTCTTCCGTCATGTCGTACGACGGATTAACCGTCAGCGTCAGCTCGTAGACGGAGTCGCAGCTCGTCAGGGTCGTCAGGCTGTCGTAGTAGATACCGGCGGTAGTATATTCGTAGTCGTGCCAGAGGTAGGTCTCGCCCTGACAGATGGTAGCCGTCTCGAGGAAGAAGTACGTCGGATTGTAGGTCATCTCCAACTTGTAGATACTGTCGCAACCGTGTACGGTCTGCAGGCTGTCGTAATAGATGCCCGAGGTCTTGATGGAGCGGCCGTGCCATTCGAAGGACTGACCCTCGCAGCGTGTCTCACTCTCCTCGTAGAAGTAAACCGGATAGTGGTACAACTGCAGGTAGCAGAAGCTGTCGCAGCCGTTCATTGTATGCAGGTTCACCATATACTGCATCTCGTCGGTACAGGACTGACCGTTCCACTCGTACTTATCGCCCGCGCAGATATAAGCGGTATCATAGACCGAGTACATCGGATTGACTGCCAAGCTTATCTCGTAGATACTGTCGCAACCGTGTATGGTACGGAGGCTGTCGAAATACGTGCCTGCCGTCTCCAGATAGCGACCATGCCATTCGAACAACTCGCCTTGGCAGGTCACGGCGTTCTCGCGGTAATGGTACGCCGGATTGACATGCAGCTGCAGGAAGCAGATGCTGTCGCAGCCGTCAGCATTGAGCACGGTGTCCATATACTGACCTTCCTCGGTCAGCGACATGCCGTGCCATTCGTATTTGTCGCCCTCGCAGATGGTAGCCGTCTCGGTAGAAGCCTCTACCGGCAGATATGCCATGAACGTATTCGCATAGATGATGCTATCCAGACCGGTAACGGCGCTACGAATCGTATCGAAATAGTACCCCGATACCACCAATTGCTGTCCGCGCCATTCGTAGGGCAGTTCGTCATAGCATACGGTATCACGTACCCATACGTACTCGACCGGCATAACGGTCAGATGCAGCGATATAATACTGTCACAACCGTTCACGGTCTGCAAAGTGTCATCCAGGTTAACCGATTCATTCAATTCGTAACGATGCCATACGTACGGCAGTTGTGTCTCGGCGATAGTCACGTCCTCATCGAAGTGGTAGGCCGGATTGACCGTCAGGTCGAGGTAGCAGAAGGAGTCGCAACCATAGACGGTATGGAGTGCCTTGAAATGCTGACCGGCCTCGGTATAGGCGCTGTCGTTCCATAGGAAGGACTCACCTTGGCAGATGGTAGCCGAGTCATAGACCATAGACATGGGGTGACGACGGTAGTCCACACGATAGATCGAGTCGCAACCGTTGACGGTACGCAGACTATCATAGTAGATACCATCCAATTCCAGGTAGCGGTCATGCCATTCGTAGAGGTCGTTTTCGCAGCCGTAGATGGTATCGCTGAAGAAGTAGGTCGGATAATAGGAGAGGTTGAGCGTCACAATCGAGTCGCAACCATCTTCCGTCTTAAGTGTATCCTGATACGAGCCGGCCTCGGCCAGTTCGCGATCATGCCATACATAGAAATCCCCCTCGCACATAGCGGCCGTCTCGCTGCTGCGGAAGACCTCCTCACAGGGGATAGCCTGAATATTGGCGAATGCACTCCAGGGCGTGGTCTCTTGATAGTCGGACACACTACGGTAAGGCACATAGACCTCGATATTGGTATTCACACCTTCAAAAGCTCCACTGCCGCAGTCCGGCGGCGTGATAGCCTCAGAGGTGAGCGAAGTGATATTCTCGCAGTTGGTGAACGCTCCGGCTCCGATGGTCGTCAGCGAAGCGGGAAGCACGATCTCCGTGAACGGGCATTCATAGAAAGCCATCGCACCGATGGAAGTCAGGTTTTCGGACAGATCCACCGACGAGAGCCGTTCGCAGTACTGGAAGGCGTTATCGCCAATCGAGGTCACGGTAGAGGGCAAATTGACCTTCGTCAGGCGTTTGCAGGCATTGAAGGCAAACTCGCCAATGGTCTGCACACCTTCCTCCATCGTGAAGGCCGTAAGCTGTTGGCAGGCATAGAAGGTACTGGGCTGAATCGTCGTCACGCCGGCAGGGATATGAACCACGCGCAACTGGGAGCAGCTGCGGAAGGCATCCTCGCCGATGGTCGTAACGGTGGTCGGGATGTCGAAGGACAGAAGTTGCACGCACTCGTTGAAGGCATAGTCGCCTATCTCCGTGATGCCGCTCTCGGCTACCGTACAGGTAGTCATCTGACCACATTGGTCAAAGGCGTGTGCGCCGATACGCGATACCGAGGAGGGTATATCGACCGCATCCACATTCGTCAGATAATAGAAGGCATACGAGCCGATAGAGGTCAGTCCGGCAGGCAGCTGGATATGGTAGATGGCGAACATGAGTTCCTGTTCCATCCAGGGTGCCATCGTCACGGGTTCCTGATTTGGCGTCGTACCTCCTCCGTCGGACGACTGCGTATCCTCAGGATAATTATACATCTCGCCCGTACCCGTGATGGTAAGGGTGCTATCGGCTTCGGTAAATACCCAAGTCAGGTTCTCGCCACAAGTGCCACCTGGCTGAACAGTCAGGTTCAGTGTCACGATGCTATCACAGCCATCGGCTGTCTGCAGAGTAATCTGCGTGGTACCCGACTCGTTCAACTCTTGTCCGTTCCAGATATAAGGCAGATCTGTCGATAGTACTGTCACGTTTTGTTCCGAACGGTAGGTGGTGTCGCAAGGCAAGGCAAGGATGTTTTTGAAATAAGCCCAACCCGAGTTAGATTGATAAGCGCTTATGCCGCGAGCCGGCACATATAGGGGGATGGTATCCGGCACGCCACTGAAGACGCCTGACTTCAAGGTAGGTGGTGTGACGGACTCCGATGTAATAGATTGCAGGGCTACGCATTGGTTGAACGCATAACCGTTAATCAGCGTCACGCTCTCAGGGATGGTAATAGTCGTCAGCGACTTGCAGTAACTCATGGCAAACGAGGCAATGGAGGTAACGGTATTCGGTATGACGGTACCGTTGCAACCGCTGACTAACTCATTGGTCGAGGTATTGATGACTGCATTGCAGTTATCGCGGCTGTCGAAGGTGCTGTTTTGCTCGCTAATCGTCATGGTCATCAGACTGACGCAGTTACCGAATGCACTCGAGCCGATCGAGCTAACACCGCTACCGATGGAGACGGAACGCAACTGCTTGCAACCATTGAAAGCATTTGCGCCGATGGTCGTCACATTATCGGGAATGGTCACTTCCGTCAGTTTGGAACAGGCATCAAAACCGTTCTCACCGATTGTAGTCACCGTACTGGGGATATTGAGTCGGGTAATGTTGAAGAAATAGAACGCATTCTTACCGATCGTCGTCATACCTTCGGGCATACTGAGTGTCTTGACGTACATTGAATAATCGGTAGGCATATCATTCTCATCGTACAAGACCCACGGACGTTTCTGTTCATCCGCATAATCAATCATCGAACCCGTTCCCGTGATGACAAACGTGCTATCATTCGGGTTCAGCACCCATTGCAGATTGTCGCCACAGGTTCCACTCAGGCTCATATATTTGATATTAAGGTTGCTCCAACCCGTACGGTACTTATAGGTGTAGTAACTCTGAGCGGGCACATACACAGGCACCGTCGATGCGATGTCGGGGAAAGCGACGGGTTGAAGCGTCTCACCATTGGCTACCGTTGGAGGAACCTTACCATAACAATAGACCTGCTCTATCGCCGAGCAGCCCACAAAAGCATCCACGCCGATATTGGTGATGCTGGCCGGCAGCGCCATCTCGCGGATATTCGAACCGCCGTAGAAAGCGTTATTGCCTATCGTGGTAATGGTCGTATCAAGCGACACATGGTAGATCGCGCTCTGCAGCTGCGCCGCATTCCACGGACTCGGATTGCCGGCTGTAGCGTCCGATGATGCGTCGTAGTTGTCTATCGCGCCGCTACCGGTAATATACAGCGTGCTGTCGGCGTAGCTAAACATCCATGTCAGGCCGTCGCCGCAAGTGCCGTAAGGCGTGTTATCGTTCATGATCAGGCTGAACTCACTCCAGCCATCGGCCTGGCGGTATGCTGTTTCCGTGCCGGCAGGCACAATCACAGGAATCGTCTTGGGCACGCCTATAAAGGCTGCGCCGGCCGCAGGAGGCGTCACGGCCTCCGAGCGAATCGACTTCAGCGACGTACAATTGGCAAAGGCATTCTGACCGATGGTGGTCACCGACGAGGGGATCGTCAGGTTCTCCATCCCGGAGCAACCGGAAAAAGCATACTGGCCGATAGATGTTATCGGCGTCTGCGTGACGGTCTCACCGCTATAGTCCGCGAGCTGCGAGAAACTCTTCAGCGAGGTCATGTTCTCGCAGACATAGTCGGGGATATGATCCCAGGTCGAGGGGAAAGTGACAGTCTCGATAGTCGTACAGCCGGCAAAGACGCCGCGGCCGTAGATGTCGGGATTGCCGTTGAAATCTACGCTCATCAGGTCGGTGCAGTTGGCAAAGGCGCTGTCGCCCACATAATTCAACGACGTCGGCAGCGACATTCCCTGCGACAGCCCTGTACAACCCATGAAAGCCTGTGCCTCGATGGTGTCCAGACCGTCGTAGAACGGGAACCAGTACAGCGACGTACAACCCGCAAAGGCATTACGACGCACCGTGCGGATGGAGTCACTACCGCTCTCAAAGCCCTGCAACTGCGTCATGCCGTAGCAGAAATACGCCGGTATTGCCCGTACATTCTCGCCGAAGTTCATCATGGTGATATGCTCGCGCGCACCGTAGAACGGACCATACGCATTGGTTGTAGCCCGGTAGTCTGCCACGTCCCAATAGATATTCTCCAGCGAGTCGCAGTTGTTGAAGGCACCCTCACCTATCTCGGTGATGGTATAGGGCAGTTGCAAGTAGCGCAACTTCGTCAGGTAGCGGAACGCATTCTGATGAATCGTCTCCGTACCTTCCTCTATCATCACATCCGTGATGGCAGCCTGCCCGCTGAACGACAGATTGCGAATCGACCGCACGTAGTACGTAAGGCCGTTCTCTGTCAACTCGCCCGGGATGGTCAGACTCGCCACCGATGTCGTCTGAGGCAGATACACGCCTTCGATGGAGACCGTCATCGCCGTCGAGTCCAGAATCTCAAAATAGTAGGCGTACGGGAAATCCGCCGACACATCCGAACGATGGTCACCCGACTGCGTGGATGAGCCGGTGTCACTTCCGTTATCCAAGCCATCATCAAATCCGGCCATGACCGGCATGCTGAAAACAAGGCCTAAAACCACAATAAAAGAACAAAGTAAATGTTTTTTCATATTATTTTTAATCATTCAATTTTCAATTTTGCAATCTGCATACGGCTTTACCCATCGTTCGAGGCTTCAGCCGAAATAAGGTTCTTTTATAACATGTTCACACGCGCGCGTAATGTAACCGCTTGCGATAAAAAATTAGCTTTTTATCGTTTCAACTCGCTTACGAAAACTTCATTCAGACTATTATGTTCCGCCTTCATCTGCAGGAATCGTTCCCAGAACTCCTGTACATCACGGGGTATTCCCCTTAGGAATGCCTCGGTTCCCTGTGCGTCAATGCGATCAAAGACCATGCCCACACTTATTTTATGTGTGTCTAAGGCTGGTTGGTAGGTCTTCTCCTCGTTATTCTCCACAAACAGCGTTCGTACCACTCCCACCTCCAACAGACGTGAGAGCAGCTGGTTCACCAGCCTGACCGGCAGACGATACTTATGCGCCATCTCGTGCGCCGACAAAGGCGGTTCGTCGGCATTGAAGCGCTCGATAATTGCCGCCAGCAAATAAAGCGTTAGGCAGTCTTTGTAACGGCGCGACATAGCATTAAGGTCTTTCTCGTACTCAAACTCCTCTTTATTCTGTATCGAATATGATAACTCAGCGCCTATCAGAATCAGCAGACACGACCACTGCAGCCACATAAGTAATAGGGGTATTGAGGCAAAAGCGCCATAGACGATGCTCGTGCGCGACAGAAAGACGATGAGGTACATCGATAGGGCTTGCAGCAATTGAAACAAGGTGCCCATCAGCACACCGGGCACCAAGGCTGCCACAAAACGCACCTTCGTATTTGGTATGGCCCAATATATCCACGTGAAGACCATCCATACGATGAAATACGACAGGAACTTCACAAAGCCGCGCTGCATATCCCACAAGATAGATATATGAGTCAGCGATGATGCGGCACTGTTAAGGTAGATACTCAATCCGGAGGTCACCACCATCAGTATCGGAACCAGAAACAGAATAAAGATATAGTTCGATAACTGCCGCGCGATGCTGCGCGACTGCTGCACGTTCCAGATACCATTGAATGCCAACTCCACGCTCCGGAAGAAGGCATAGACAGCCCAAATCAATATCAGCAGACCGATTCCGATGAATACACCGCCTTGTGTAGTATCCAGGTACCGCTCTACAAAACCCATGACCATCGGTACCAGATTCATCTCGCCCAGAAAGGAATTGTTCAGGCGCGCTTCGATGATGGCATCAAAACCAAACCCCTTAGCGATAGCCAATACCATCGCCAGTATCGGCACAATGGCAAAGGTCAGTGAATAGGTCAGGCCGTTGGCCTTGATGGCAAGGTCTTTCGACTGAAATCCACGTACCGTCAGTGTCAACACTTTCAGCAGCGAATACAGCACCTTACGCCAAAACGGCAGATTCTCTCGACCTGTTGTTCGCCACAGTTCCGTCGTCAGGAATTGTTTTATACGATTGATCTTCTCTTTACTCATTGGCTTTCCTCCGGAGAATGAATCAGAAATTAAATCGAGTCATCAGTTGTACGCGGTGGTTGGTGACCCAATGCAGGTTGGTGCCGGCCAGACCGCGCAGGTCGCCGGCAGCAAAATCGCCGTACCGCACCGAGGTTATCTCATATTCGCAGCCCAACTGGAACTTGCCAATCGTCCACTGCAAGGTGGGCGACAGGCGCCACATCTGACGCATATTAGCGGGTCGGGGAGTCCACAACATATCCGCCATGCCATCGTTATCGGCATCCAGCAAGGCATCCTTCGTGCCTAAGTTATGCACATAGCCGGCAAAGAGGATACCCTGCAACTTCTGCGGGTGTTTCTCCTCCTGCTGCCCTACTCTACCGCCATATACGATGCTCACCCAGCTGGCACTCTGACGCAGGGGGGTGTATGACCATGAACCATCCTGATTAGTAGCACGGACGCCATAGCCTCCGTCCAGATTCATATGTTCGCCCGCTTCCGCCAAGACGGTCTTGGCCTTGATGGAGAACTCATCCTTCTTGTACTGCAGGTAGAGGAAGGGCGAGACGGTGGTGATACGATCGTTGACCCGGACGGAAACGGTCTTGCCGTTGTTATCGGTCACCGAACCCAGATGGCGCGGCGAGATACTCAACACATCCACACCGGCGCGGGCTAACCAGCCTTTGTCGTGCACCGAGATACCAAGATAGGCTTCGGGCGTTTTGCTATAGGCGATATACTCGCCGGACTGCGTCTCGGGCCCGGTAGATAGGTATTGCATCTGCCATAATCCGGTAGCGGTGAGCGTAAAGTAACGTCCCAGACGTGCGTCCATCCGCACCTGCGGCGAGCGATTGAAGGGGCCAAAGGGTGCGCCGGAAGCCAGTGCGATGACGTCACACAGGTCGGCTGCCATGGGGTGCCAAGCTTGACCAAGCATCAAATCCACGCGCGCAAAATCCTTATCGTTCATGCGCAAACTATCCCAGCCCAGAGTGATATACGCCTGCCTGAGACGAAGCTGCGCCACGCCGCTCAGGGTGTGCGTCTGACCGTTTTTCATCGTCAGCGCCGCATAGAAGTCAGCCTCTATCTTACCGCCTATCTCCATGCCGCGCCATTTGTAATCCATGATATCAACGCCCACACGGGTGGTTATACTCAGAAAACGGAAAGTTCCGATGGCATTCAGGTCTTGGCGCGCAATACCGGAGGTCTGCGCCTCCAACTCGGTCTGGTTCCAACGCTCATCGAGCGGCTGGTAGTTATACAGGTCGCCCTGCCCCGAGATAGACTCGCGGCTATCGTAGGTGAAGTAGTTGCGGATAAAGCCGTATAGTTTAAAATGCTGCTTAAGGTGCGACACTGCCTGCTGGCGTTTGGCAATCTTCGCACTATCCGCCGGTGCGGCACTTACGCCAAAGTAGCTCAAGATGCAGACAAGCAGAAGAACTGTTTTCCGAATATGTATAATGATATCCATTTTCAAGTTATTACTCAACACTCAACTAAAAAGCTGGTATTTTGTTCACTCTACGTTCATGGCGTCCGCCCTCAAAGTCGGTAGTGAAGAAGGTTTTCACAATCTCCAGCGCCTTGTCGGGCGTTATGAAATTAGCGGGCAGACTCAGCACGTTGGCATTATTGTGCTGACGAGCCAGTTCCGCCAAGCGCGTCTCCCAGCACAGAGCGGCACGAATACCCTGGTGCTTATTTGCCGTCATGGTAATGCCGTTTCCGGTGGAGCAAATGGCGATACCAAAATCGGCTTCACCCTTCTCCACGGCCACTGCCATCGGATGGGCAAAATCCGGATAGTCACAACTCTCCTTCGAATAGCAACCAAAATCCTTTACCTGGGCACCTTCACCCTCCAGATATTGCCGGAGTGTGTTCTTCAATTCATAACCCGCGTGGTCATTTGCCATCGCGATGGTCAATTCGTTTAGTGGTTTCATACGTGTATTTTGTCGTTTCATGCACAAATAGGCTGCAAAAGTACGAAAAAAATCTGACATATACAAATTTTTATGCCAAAAATCGCACCGGAGAGTGTTTTTTTACTTTGCATTGGCATTGGCATGGTACTCGTGTGGTTACCCGTAGAGACGGCATTGTTATTCACGAATTAACCGAATTAAACGAAGGTGACGGCGTTAAAAATAACGCCGAAATGCACAATATCAATCGTATGCGACGGCGTTAAAAGCGACGGATGTAATAACCGGCTCATCGTTTGGGGTTTGGGTGGGTTGTTTTTTGGGTTGTTTTTTAGTCTGACCCTACGGTGAGGTCGCGGTCAGGTCGCGGTATGGTCGCGGTTTTGACTCGATGAAGTGTTCTTTTTGTTGAGTGTTTAGAGTTGAGTGTTTAGTGCAGTTTAGAGTTTTTAGTTGTGAGACGTTTAGAGTTGAGTGTTGAGAGTTTAGTGTTTAGTGCAGTTTAGAGTTTTTAGTTGAGAGAAGTATTTAGTTGAGAGTTTGAGTGGGTGACGGGTGACGGGTGACAGATGTATAATTATCTCTTATACACGTGTATATATATAAATTGGATCTGTCACCCGTCACCCGTCACCCCTTCACCAGTCATTTGTACCCATCTTTAGCGCTTAATTTACGATTCGCATTTATCAAAAGCCTGCGCGTTGCTGTGGTACAAAAAATATACCAATGTATAATTACTGCCATACTGGCAGTCAAAAATCATACAATACTACAAATTCGCTGCAAAGATACTAAAAAAAATCGACATATGCAAATTTAATTGCAAAAATCTGCAGAATATATCGATATTGTAGAAAAAAAATGGCACTAATTGGAGGGACTTGCAACTTTTAATTACGCTGAAAGGGAAACCAGCTATTGGCATTAGCGTTGTAGAAGCGAGCAGCGAGAACCCAGAAGCGTTTTTGTGACGGAGATTTTCCTCTTTCTGCAAACTAAAATGACGAGAAAGAAAAAAAATCAAAGAAAAATACGAAAATATTTGCGTATATCAAAAAAAAGTAGTAATTTTGCAGGCTTTTTCGTCGGAAATGGCTCTGCGAAAGCGGTCTCCCTGTGACCGGAAGCGCATCGCATTTCCTCCTCTCCCCAAAAATCAACAGATTTTCGGGGACCCCGTAAAGAAAAAAAAGCTAATGGCTAAAGCCAACGGCCTAATTATAAATAAATGTTTAACCCTTTAACGTTCGGGTAACTTCGTCGGAAATGGCTCTGCGAAAGCGGTCACCCTGTGACCGGAAGCGCATCGCATTTCCTCCTCTCCCCAAAAATCAACAGATTTTCGGGGACCCCATAAGGGATTGGGAATAGGGCTCGCCTAAAAGCGTTTGCGCTGCAAACGAAAGCGGCTCGCCATAATCCGAAGGAAGCCGACCGAACACCCAAAAGTCAATTATGACAGAGAACAAATCTCTCCAGAACTTCGACTGGGATGCCTACGAGAAAGAGTCGAAAGGCACACAAAACGAAGAATTGCTGTCCCGTTATGACGCCACCCTCAACGCTGTGAAAGCCAACGAGGTGGTAGAAGGTACAGTTATGTCTATCAACAAGCGCGAGGTAGTCGTTAGCGTTGGTTTCAAATCCGACGGTCTGATTCCCGCAGCTGAATTCCGCTACAACCCCGACCTGAAGGTAGGTGACAAGGTGGAAGTTTTCATCGAGAGCCAAGAGGACAAGAAAGGCCAACTGGTGCTGTCGCACAAGGAGGCTCGCGCTGCCCGTAGCTGGGATCGCGTCAACGAGGCTTGCGACAATCAAGAGATTGTTACCGGTTACATCAAGTGCCGCACAAAGGGCGGTATGATCGTAGATGTACTGGGTATGGAAGCTTTCCTGCCCGGCAGCCAGATCGATGTGAAGCCCATCCGCGACTACGATGTATTCGTAGGCAAGACCATGGAGTTCAAGATCGTGAAGGTGAACCCCGATTTCCGCAACGTGGTTGTATCGCACAAGGCACTCATCGAAGCCGAACTGGAGGCACAGAAACGCGAGATCGTTTCGCACCTGGAAAAAGGTCAGGTACTCGAGGGTACCGTCAAGAACATCACCAACTACGGTGTGTTCATCGACCTGGGCGGCGTAGATGGTCTGATCCACATTACCGACCTCAGCTGGGGCCGCGTAACCGATCCGAAGGAAATCGTGCAGCTTGACCAGAAGATCAACGTCGTTATTCTCGACTTCGATGAAGAGAAGAAACGCATTGCTCTGGGTCTGAAGCAGCTCACTCCGCACCCCTGGGATGCTCTGGATCCAAACCTGAAAGTGGGCGACAAGGTTCACGGTAAGGTTGTCGTGATGGCCGATTACGGCGCATTCGTTGAGGTAGCTGAGGGCGTAGAAGGCCTGGTACACGTCAGCGAGATGAGCTGGAGCCAGCACCTGCGCAGCGCTAATGACTTCCTGAAGGTGGGCGACGAAATCGACGCCGTTATCCTCACGCTGGACCGCGCTGAGAGAAAGATGAGTCTTGGTATCAAGCAACTCAAACCCGATCCCTGGGAGAACGTAGAGATGAAGTATGCTATCGGTAGCCGCCATATGGCTAAGGTGCGCAACTTTACCAACTTCGGTGTGTTTGTTGAGATCGAAGAAGGCGTAGAAGGTCTGATTCACATCAGCGACCTGAGCTGGACCAAGAAAATCAAACACCCCAATGAGTTCACCTCTATCGGCGCACCCATCGAGGTTGTCGTTCTGGAGATCGACAAGGAGAACCGTCGCCTGAGCTTGGGTCACAAGCAACTGGAAGACAATCCTTGGGAGGAATTGGAGCGCAAATACAGCGTTGACACCATTGTAGAAGGCACGATCGTTGAGATCAACGACAAGGGTGCCGTTATCAGCCTTGAGGACGGTATCGAAGGCTTCTGCACCACTCGTCACATGCAGAAAGAGAACAAAGAGGACGCTCCCGCTAAGGTAGGCGACACCATGGAGTTCCGCGTGATTGAGTTCAACAAGGACGCTAAGCGCATCCTGCTGAGCCACCTCCGTACTTGGGAAGAGAGAAAAGAAGCTCCCGCCAAGGAGAACAAAGCTCCCAAGAAAGAGGCTCCCGAAATGCCGAAGGTAGAAAAGACCACCCTGGGTGACCTGGATGTTCTGGCAAACCTGAAAGCCAGCATGGAAGCCGGCAAGAAGAAAAAGTAATCTTCTTCCTTCCTACAAACTAAAAGAGCGAGTCGTAACTGACTCGCTTTTTTGCTACATCTGCAGTACCCGAATGTAGGGAATTGGGCTTTGAGCAAATGTTAATACAGGAATCCGAATAGCCAAAGAGGAATTTTGTTGCCTAAAGCATATTCAATACCATCGGCTGCAATGAAAGCATTAGGAACATCTGCAATCTGCTTACCGTCTTTCGAAATGCTTAATCCAATAAGCATTTTTGCAAAAAAATTGCTTATTCCGTTAAGCAAATATAAATTTTGTACTACTTCATTCTATGTTTGGGAGGTAAATCATTCAACGTAGACAAAAAATCCGCC
Source organism: uncultured Bacteroidales bacterium (assembly GCA_900316005.1). Taxonomy (GTDB): domain Bacteria; phylum Bacteroidota; class Bacteroidia; order Bacteroidales; family Paludibacteraceae; genus Colicola. The sequence goes on from ONBH01000032.1 coordinate 16,661, forward strand.
TCCGAAAGAGGTTACTGAAGGTACATTTTTCAGCACTACATTTTGTGAATTTTACACATTTTTGCTACGTAATATTATCATTCACTTACAAGGCAAAGACTAGTGGCGAGAGGTGAGTTATCGTTCCGTATCCGTCCGGTATGCGAGTCGTACACGGCAAGTAAAACAATCCGCCAGCGGATAGGCAGGCGGATTATGAGGAAGAAGAGTGTTTTTATTGGGTTTTTCTTATTGGGCTTAGAGCATACGTATGGAGGGATGAAATAAGGATGGTAAATATACTAATGGTTGTGTCTTTTTTTCATGGCAAGCAGTGATTATATTATAAAAAAGACACAAGCTAACATTCGGAATAACAAAAAAACACACAAGCTGAAAGGGGCAAAGGATACTATATAAAAAAAATAAAGTGGCAGAAGTGGCAGAAAACAGGGATGTTGAAAAATAATTTATGCCATTTATGCCAGTACAAAATATCATAGAAATGCAGCTTTATAGGTGCACTATCCCGCAAATTTTGCAAGCCAAAACATGCACTATCCCCAAAATGTTTCGAGGCAAAATATATACTGAGCGTAAAATTGGTAGGAGCGAAAAATACTCTGAGCGTAAAATTTGCTTAATGTCCCTTTGTTGGATGGCATCCAACCTAATGAACGACGTGATTGCCGGTAACCATCCATTGAACTACAGGTAGTTTAATGGATGGTTACAAAAGAAAGTAAAACAGAATAATAAAGTAAAAGCCTATCACACCTAAGAATATGAGAGGCGAACAGACATTCATAGGCGTATGTATAGTCTATTATTTAATCGCAGCAAGCTGCTCTTTATGCTGCCGGAGGCGTTCTTTGCGGTTGTGGTTCATCGTTTGATAATACCCAAAGCCTGCCATCGGGTGACGGTATTCTGCAAATGCTTCGTCTTCGATGCGTTCAAACTCTGCGTTTTCTTTTGCCCGGATTTTGCATTCCTGACACCAAAACTGGATGTCAGAAATCAGTCGTTTTGTGTATTTGAACATATTAGTATATTGTTAGTCAAAAATTATCAACAATTATCCAAAATTTTATCATCAACGTTGGTCTGACGGCATTGTTCGTTGCCCGTATTGCGGTTCTAGACACATCGCACATCGTAGCAATGCTAAACAAGAATATCGTTGTGAGCATTGCAATAAATCATTCTCCGTCGTTGCAGGTACTATCTTTGAGAATACCAAACTACCTATCTCCAAATGGATGATTGGTATTTACCTTATCAGTAGTCATAAGAACGGCATTTCCTCTATTCAATTAGCAAAGGATATTGAGGTAACACAGACTACTGCATGGTATATGTTACATCGTGTTCGTACATTAATGAAACAAGATGAGGATAGATTGTTATCTGGAAATGTTGAATGTGATGAAATGTATCTCGGTGGTAGAGAAACCAACAAGCATAACCATCAGAAGGTAGAAGGTACACAGGGACGTAGTACCAAGACTAAAACCCCTATTTTCGGTATGGTAGAGACCAGTTATACCGTAGATGCAGATAATAAGCCACGTATTCATACATATGCAAAGGTGTGGAAAGTAGAAGATTGCAGAGCAAAGACGTTGATTAACGTAATTGAGAATAACGTAGAAGCAGGTAGTTATATTACTACCGATGAGTTAGGTGTGTATAGTGCTATAGATAAAAATGAGAAGGGTTTCTATCATGCAGTTGTGTGTCACAAGGACAGAGAGTTTACTAATGCAGAAGGTTTTACTACCAATAGAATAGAAGGATTTTGGGGTGGTTTCAAGAGAATGGTGTTTGGAACATACCATATGGTAAATCGTTCGTATCTACCAAGATACATTGACGAGAGTGTGTTCAGGTATAATACAAAAGAACTTACCGAAGGACAACGATTTGAATTGATGTTCGCTATTGCCTTCGGTAAGAAATGCCAGTATTCAAGTGTTAAGATGGTTGGTTAACAAGAGTGATAATGTATAATATGTATTTATTTTGACCAACCAGACGGTTAAAGCACTTCTCATAAACAGGTATACCTTCCACGTCATAATTTGTCCAATCTGTTTCTATCACATTCTGTTTAGATTGTAATGGCATACTCTTATTAGAGAATATAACTATCGAATAACGTCGATTTGGTAATCCAGTAATTTCTCCTGCAACCCATTCGTCCTTCGTAGATGGGTGGTCAGACAGCCTAATCCTAATTACTTCTTTTCTGTTTGGAGGGATAATCACAACATAACAAGAAGTTGGACTACCTTTATACATTCCAAGTCCTTTTGCTAACTCCATTAATGTGTTCTTGAAGTTAGTCATAGTATAAGATTGGAGAAAACTATAACCTTGTTGCTGACGTTGGATTACATTTTCTTTGCTCCTATCATTCCATATGTCTATCCATAAACTTTTACGCATTTTGTAGTTTTATTATATAAATACTTGCATATATCGAAAAAAAACATTAATTTTGCACAAAATTTTACATTATGGAAGTAAAGTACAAAAGATTAACATCGAAAGATTTACGTAAATATGGCATGACTTTCCCTTGTTTGAGCCAATATAGCATCAAGGCTGTATTGAATGGAGAGATAATTGGTTTAGTGGCTCTTGAAGACAAACCATTATCTTTGAGAATATACCGAACAGATTCAAAGCCACTTGTCGAATATAAAACAGCCATCAATCGGATTAATAGTTATTACCTGCGTAAGATAATGTTTATGCCAAAGTATAGATATAGCGGAGAATTAGAAAATATGTTTGATTATATGGTATCAAAAACACCTAAAAAGTCTTTTATTTGGGGCTATTCATTTTGGGATACAGAAGGTTATTTTGAACAATTAGGATGTTTTTCTGAGCCACGAAAGTGTATTAACCGCAATGTTTTACTATGCGGTCATGAAATATAAAAAAGTGAGTATTTCTACCCACTTTTCAACTTATTTAGTGCTAACTGCTATATAATTCCCAAAAAAATAGTAATTTTGCTGAAAATTTAACTTAAAACTTGTTTTTTATATGGAGGTTTTATCTATGAGATTAGTTTTACATGAGATTGACAATGACTATATTCAAAAAAATTGTTGTCCTAATGTCATAAAGGGAAATGATTTCGCCCCAAATTGTAATTTCATGTCTAATGGTATGTTTGCACAAGACATTGAATCGTCAGATTTAGTTATTAGTTTATCAGATGTCAATAATAACGATAAATATGGTTATCTATTTATTGACATACAAACAGCGACAGAAGGAAATAAGGCATATACAATAAAGACAGTTATATTTGATGACCGTCTTAACGAAGAAACTATAGGGGTATTTATATATAATACACTTTATTGCCTGGTAGACAAACAGTTGAGACAAGATAGAATAATTGCTAATGGTAACTATCCCTTCAGTCTGCACACTTTTTTTGACACTTACAAACATGTTGCTAATGAGATAATCAAAGCATTTATCTTAAACAGAGATGGCTTTGTTGTTAACCAAGATTATATGCAATTACTACAGACAATAGGAGAAAAGATGTCAAAAGAATAAACTTACAAGGAAAAAGTGAGTATTTCTACCCACTTTTCAACTTATTTAGTGCTAACTGCTATATAATTCCATTTATTTTTCATTATTCTCTTATTTAATCTCTTGCATTGCAACTTTGATATAAAACTATTCTGAACGACGAATAGAAACCACCGCCGTTGTTGCATGCCCAATAACCTATGCAGGAGCGTTCGACACCTGTGTTGTTTGCGGTGATGATCATCTTGTATTGGCAGAGAGCTTGTGTATCGAGCGAATAGCTGGAATACCCGCAATAGGGCGGTTCGCTGGAGAAGGTATAGAAATCGGTTCTGTATTTCTCAAAGCCGTACATAGACATGTATAGGTTGTTGGTATAGATATTGAAAATTATCTCTCCGCCTTCTGACGGAAAATCGCGAATCAAAACTGCAGTTTCCATTTGACCGACGGGCCATCCGAGATAGACGTTGAATACCATCACGCCAGCAATGGTATCGACCTCATATTTTGAAGTAGGCACGAAGTTCTGAGTCGTATCATCCTCCGTAGGAGTCGGCGGCTCGCTGTCCTCATGCTTTGTTGTGTCGCCAACGATAGTAATAATCGTGTCAGGAGGGTAGTCCGAATCGACGTCATCACTATCTGTTTCATACCACCATGGCTGTCCGCCGGTAGGTTGCGGCAGGTTGGATGGTTTCTGCGGTTCATTAACATATATAACACACGACTGCAAACAAGCAATCACAAGAAGCAATATTAGTAAAAGGTTTTTCATAATGTTTATAGTTGAAAAGATTTGACAATAGAACCCAAGCAGTCCACGCAAACAAGTTGGTTGTCTATGTTGATTATACTGTCCATTTGCGTGTGACCGAAGATTTGTAGATAGGGTGTGCTGACGAATAGATTATGTTCCATTAGCGTCCATGGACGAATCCACAGCGGCGATTGCGTGGCTGATTCTCCGCAAGTGTCATAAGGAGATTCGGCATTGGTATCGAAAGAGAACTCGTTCTTGTTATGCGCCCATAGTTCATTGATGTCTTGCGCCACTTCGGATGGCTTGGCACCTTCGTATGGCCCGAACTCTTTCTCATACCACTCTTTGCTCACTCCCGCATGTGTCACCAGCGCTTTGTCGCCTATGGCATATGCCACACCGGCAAACAGATGCGCCGTCTCTCGGAATAGCTGCCTATTCTGCTCTGCATGCACAGCGTCATAGCGACTATAGTGCTCTATGCCCGTCAGATACGGAGAGTCATGATTGCCGTATAGCAGCACGGTCTGCGGATGGGCTATCCTGTACGCGATGATATCAACAAAGTTGTGAATCAGCGCCTCGTATGGTATCTGCTCGTATGGATCGAGATAATCGCCCACAAAGATATTGATGTAGTCATCCTTGACAAGCTCTTTCCAGCATGTCCGCCCGTGAATATCTCCTATGATGTTGTAATGATTCATCCTACCTAGTTTTCTGAAAGCGTATAGATAATTGGTCCCATGTCGGTATTACCAAGGTGAATGAAACCATCCACATCCACGGTATATGCAATTGGATGCATATCTGTACAGCCCCTTCTAATGAACGGCCAATCGATACAATAGATAATATTCCCCATATCGGTATTCCCTTCGTGTACAAAGCCGTCATAATCGATAGTTGCGATGATGGGTCCCATGTCTGTATTTCCAAGATGGATAAAACCATCGATGTCAATGGTGGCTACGATAGGACTTAGATCCGTATTGCCTCTACGAATAAAGCACCACCGCTTCCAATCACTGTAATCCGGTTTGTCGTTAACCATAGATTATCTTAATTTTATGATGGTTTGCTTAGCACTCCGTATGCGGGGGTTATATATTCTTAGAGGATTCAAAGATTTATTAATATGGGGATACTCGCGGCTTTCCTTACTTTCATGCACCGCGACAATGATTAGAGCAACCACAATCCAAAAGACCACAACGATTGGAACTCCAATGATAAATAATATAACCCAAAGTGCTATCATACGGTATTTTATGAGATAAGAGGTCTTACTGTGATCACAAATGGAAACAATGAATTGTTACAATGATGTTTGATGCTAATACCATCCATTTTATACGGTACGTGTTATTTGTGAATTTAACATAGCAAATAGCCAGTGATTAAATTTACAGCGGCTTCCATATCTTTTGTAGAAACCATTTCTTGTGGAGTGTGCATATAGCGACAAGGAATACTTATTAACGCACATCTTACTCCTCCGTTGATTATTTGCACTAAATCCGTTTCTGTTGATGTTGAATACGGGAGAGGTTGGATTTGATGTGAGATTGCTTTTTCTACTGCCATTTGTTTTAGTATACCTAACATTCCTTCGTCTATATATGGCCCTTTTGATAGAACGCACCCAGCATTGAGGCGGATATCCCCATCTTGAATAACATTCATGTTCGGGAAATCTGTGGCATGTGTAACATCTACACAAATACAGTAATCAGGTTTTATTGAAGAGGTTGCGGTTATTGCTCCTCGCCATCCAATCTCTTCAAGATTAGACGCCACGAAATATATCTCCCATGGTACATCTTCTTTGCATATATGCTCTGCTACATGCGTAAGTACGGAAAGGCCGACTCTATTATCCAGATAAGCTCCACTGAAGAGGTTGTTGGATAATTCTGTTAACGGAGAATCAAAATACACATAGTCCCCTAATTCAACTTTTTGAAGTGCTTCTTCTTTACTGCTAGCACCTATGTCTACCCATAAACTCTCCCAGGAAGGCTTGGGCGATTCGTCCTTTTGGAGATGAATAGGCTTTTTCCCTACAACGCCAATAATGGATTGGTCGTCATGACGAATAAGCACTTTTTTAGCCGGCATAATAGCCACATCTATTCCGCCGGAAGGCTTAATATATAGAAATCCATTATTGTCAATGTGTGTTACCATCATACGCACTACATCCTGATGAGCTATAAGCATAATACGTTTACCTCTGCCTTCACGACGAGCGATGACATTGCCTAAAACATCAGTACGAACATCCTGTACATGGGGACAGATAGCTTTATAAAAATCATTAGTTATCAAACACATGTTAATTATACTTTAAAGTTCTCTATGTCAAAGCCGTATTCTAAAAATAAACTGTCAACTCTTTTATAATCTACAGGTTGGCGAAGCACTCCTGCAATGTAGTTGATAAGTTTGTAAGTATCTATAATTTCTCTATCAAACAATACAGGCACATGTCGAACGTAATCTTCTTTACCATATGGATGCTGTGGAGTATGACAAAGTTCAAAATCTAACAACTCTAATGCCCATGTTATGTTCTCGTAAGTTAATGCGTTGTGTAGTACACCATTATCATGCAAAGTACGCAAATTACGGATAAGTACATTAGCTGCAATAAGATATTCCACTTGAAATGCTTTGTCGTTCAGGCGTTCCCATTTTGTAACCTCATCCCAAATTTGGTCTTGTGTCATAAATCCAGCATCTGCTATGCGCCATGGGCATTCAACATTATATTGCAATAAACAGGGATTAAGTGTCTCCTTAGTCTGAGGAATAAAGATAGGATGGTCTAATTCTATCACACATTCCATCTGATTGGCTTTAATTCCCAATGCTTGTACATCTTGTCCGCAGTAGAAGTCTCGTAATGCATCCTCTTTGCGCAATAATCCCCAAACATCTGTCGGCATTTCCGGCGTATAAAGGAATGTGTAAGAAGAATATGCTAACCCATTACCTTTTGAAACAATATATTTCCCGTCACCTTGTTGCCCAACTATAAAACTGCGGCAGTGAATAGGAGAAAGATTATATATCTCTTTATCTCCTCGCTTGTCTATAACATAAGGGTATGCACGCATAGCATCACCAGCTATGAGTGTATAGTCCATTGCTTTAGCGAAGAATTTATTTAATCTCGTGTAATTCCTCATTGTATTTCTTGTTCAGAAAATCAGCTTGCTGCTTGGCTTGATCTTCTGTAGGGTATTTATCTGCTTTTTGCCATGCCTCTTTCACTTCATCCCAACGAATGACTTCGTATTTACCATCTTCGGATGGTTGAGTTGAGAATTTTTGCATATTATTTAGTTATAGAATTATAAAAAAAGTCAAGGGGGATGCAGAGTCCTGCAGCCCCTCTTGACACATAAAATTTAGCTCATACGATACATGATACCGCATTGAACCTCAGAAGCCATGGGGCAAGTGCTCAATGTCATTACATTAGACGCTGCGCTGATTCCAAGTTCCACTTTCATGATAGTAAGAATTTAGAGGTTATAGGTGTACTAACTGGGAGACACCATTTATCCCTTTGTATGGAATTGGCGTCGCAGCATTACCTCAGTCTTCGGTAATTTCTGCAAAGCCTCTACAAATTGTTCTCTGGTCATATTATCTTCACTTTTTATGAGTTTTTGAGCAAGATTGTATCGACATTTAGCCATAAAGCAATTTGTCTCTGCTGGTTTTCGAAAATCGCCATGGTCTGTATAGTTTACACCTGCACAAAGATTGCAATAGTCACAATAATCATATTTGCCGCATTCCGAATAGTCTGCCACTACGGCTTTACGCCATTCTTGCAGTGATAAACTGTTGCTTAATATCTCTATGGCGGTTTGCGTGTGCATATTACCATATACTTGCGTAAATGCTACACAAGCGCGCATATCTCCATTAGGAGATAAACAGACACCTGTTCTTCCTGCTCCGCAACTATATAAAGAAAGATCTCTTTTAACCCCGCCATAGTTTGGCGCTTCTTTCCCAACATATAGTGCAAGGTTGGTGTCACGCAAGACTACTTGCAGTTGTTCTTCATTGAGGCGTAATTGTTTGGCACAGACATCTCCATCGTTAGATTCAGTAATATTAATTTCAAATTGCGGTTTTGCTCCATATTGACGAGCCAAATCTGCCACCATATAATAGGAGTGGAGGTTGGGTTGCATTACGCAACATTTTAAGTTCATCGGAACAGCCAATTCGGATAGCTCTTTTACTACCTGCATAGAGCGATTCCATGAACCAGGAATACGAGTAATTGCATCGTGGTCTTCAGCTATACCACTATATATACTAATCCCGACAAGACGAGGGTAATACTCTGCTAATCGTTGTACATCTTTCGTAATTCGCTGACCATTTGTAAAAATATCTACGGCAATATCCTTCTCATATAGGTAGTCTAAAAGTTCCCAAGTAAATTCTTTAGAAAATGGGTCGCCACCAGTTAAACAAACCTTTACCAAGCCCAGTCCTAACATTTCATCAATAATACGTTTGTAGTCACATAAGGTCAATTCCTGCAAATCTCCACGATGACTGATTTCTTGATTATTGCGAGTTGCTCCGGGATTATAGCAATGGAGACACATTTCGCTGCAACGATAAGTCAATTCAAACATGCATGAACAAATAGTTTTGCCGTTGTCTATAGCGTCAAAATATTGTTGTTCAGCATTTGATGTATCCATCGGCAGTTTCTCTTCTGTAGTTCTATCCACCCATGATGGTTGTGATAATCTTATTGCCGCTAATTGTTTGCGATATTCCTTTATCCCATCTTTCGTTGGTATAGAATTAACGAGCAAACCGTGCTGTATAAGCAGATTAAAGAAACTCTGAATAGACTTCTCATGAATACCGGTACTATTAGCAACTTTATGAATATTAACCTTTCCATTTCGTCCGACTTTTAGAATTTCTCCTATCACATCGGCAGATTGTTTCTCAAAGAAGTAACTAAATCCCGCAATGAGATTATACATCAAAGCGACATGATTTTCTGCATTATAGCGCCCTATAGTCCACTCGGGACGAAAGTATTGTGAGACAACCTTCGATTTCAAAAATAATATTAAGTCTTTATATGAATATTGAAAACCTTCAGACTTATGATTTTTTAATGCATAATCAGGTGTGTACTCGAAACATTTGTAATATTGATAATCGATTTTGCCAACTATATTATTTTTAGTCTCATCTAATTTCACTGTTTCATCAAAATATATATGGTTGCGAGTGTCGTAATTCCATGCGTGACGCACAAAACACATACCTCCATCTACGCAATCTTTAGAACACAATACACCCTCGACAATTTCACAAAAGTTGTACTTCTGAGCAACTTTAAAGGCATTAGTTAGACAGTCATTTGCTTTTAAATCAAGCGAAGATATATCTAATGAAGATTGCGAAATTGCACATGCCTCAGGATCTCCAAAAAATTCTTGCTCTTGAGTATCAGTTTCCATTTTGATTAGTTTTTTTGCCTCCACTTTATTATTTGGTTATAGGCACAATTTAAGCTTTTTCATTAATAATGTCTGCAGCATCATTGACATCATCTACAAAAGCGAGCACAATATAGCATAACACTTCATGATTATAATTTAGTGTGAGTCCGCATTCAACATTTGCGTGTTCTTCCTTTTCAGAACTGCTTGCAATATCAATATCGCACATACAATAAACACCCCTATCATTGTCGCCGCTCCATCGATACCTATAACTGTCTGGGATTCCTTCTTCCGATACTTTAAAGAGTGGCTCTTCTTGTGAACTATTGCGTACTACCCTTAATACCTCTTTCTTTCCATTTTTCTCAACAATGTGGATTAAACAAGGTTCGAGATTTTCTGAATATATAAATCTGGTGACGCAAATAGCCCATTGTTCATTCAGTTTTTTCGCACATTCCTGAAGATATAATTTATTTGCTTCTTTCTTTTCTTGTCCTTTCTTTACAAGCAGAACAATAACAACTAAAGCAATTATTAAAATAATGATCCAAATCATATACATAAAAATTTAATATTTAACAAATCAATTATGCCCTATTCCTAAAACAACAAAAAGCGCGGGCAACTCTCCTATCATAAGCAAACGCTTAAGGTTGATATTTCTATTGACTTTAATTTTTCATAGGCAGATAGATTTATGATTAAACATTGTATAAAAAACTTGATTTTTTCTCAGAGCTTTAGTTCACTTGATGTTAACAAATCGATCATCTAAAACTCGGTATAGGGTGGCAGGGGTTTCTCCTCCTTCCATCAATTTATCAAGTATTTCTACCTCACTTGGCAATTTTCCTTGACGAATACATTGATTTATGCTACTTCCATTACGTAATCCACATGCGGATTTGTATTCTTGCAATACTTGTTTTTCTAGTTCAGTCATATACTATATTCATTTAATAATCATAACATGTTTGCACTGAGCCGTTGGTGGTTTGGAACCGCAGACGTTGGGCATCTGAGGCGGAGCGGTAAATCACCCATACATCGCCGGTGCATTGCTTATACTCTGTCTGTCCGCGAATGGTGGAGGAAGAACTCATCTCATGGTAATACACAACCGTTGAGCCGATGCTCATACTATGAGGAGGCATCTCTCCATAGAACTGACATCTGCCGATGGACATGTCTGCGGCAATAAAGCCGCTAAATAGTACACTTACTACAAAGATTGCAATCGTTCTTTTCATGATACTTTATTTTAGTCAAAAATTATCAACAATGTTCCAAAATGTCTTATCTCTTAATCATTGCTCGGTGGTGAGGATAGACGAAAAAGCGGTGAACCGCTTTGGATTACCGCTTTTATTAAGTTGATGCTCAAAATTTATTCTATTTATGGCTTTAGACAACTAAGAGGAACGACATATATGCCATCTTTACGTTGGTATGCAAATTGTCCAACTGCTGTCAATACCATCTTGAATGAAGGTGCATACATTTTATCTGTATTGATTTTTTGCTCTAATAACAGCAAGTTCTTCGCACCCTCGTTAATCAAACTTTCACCTCCCAACTTAATCTCCACCAAGCCATAGTGTCCATTGCGCAAATGAATAACGGCGTCGCACTCTAGATTATTGCTGTCGCGATAATGAAATACTTGACCGTCATTTGCTTCTGCGTACACGCGCAAATCGCGAACAGCCATCGTCTCAAAAAACAAGCCGAGCGTATTCAAATCCTTCATCAAATCAGCAGGTCCGATACCTAATGCAGCTGTGGCCATGCTGGGATCAGTAAAATACCTTGTATCTGCAGTCCGGATGGCAGCTTTACTACGCAGGTTGGGATTCCAAGCCTCCATGTCCTCAATCACAAAAAGTTTCTTTAGCGCTTTTATATAGGAAGCTACGGTTGCGTCACTCATCATGTGTTTCTCATTATTGCTGATATCTGCTACTATAGTTCCGTAAGATGCTTGTGAACCTTGATTGCGCGCATAACTGCGCAGCAATCGACGTGTATTATCTTCACTACGGTTAGTGTCATCAACATCCGATATGTCTTGCTTGGCAATTGCGTCAATATAATTGTATGATTGCTTGAGCGCTGCCCGCTCAGACTTGTCCAATGCTTTCGGCCATCCGCCTCTACACACCAAAAAGCAAACATCCTCCAAACTTAACTCATGTGCAGACTCTGCTTGCAAAGGAGATCTGAATAGTTCGGCTAACGATACGGAACCATTACTATCTCCGGACTCCCAGAGACTCATCGGGCGCATCTTTACCCAACCTACACGCCCTGTTCCGGTATGACTAATCTTGTCCTGGGACACAGGTTTAGCACTCCCCGTCAGGATAAACATACCATCTTTATTACTTCTGTCCACTACAAACCGGCAGGCATCCCATAGTTGTGGATATTTCTGCCACTCATCAAGTAGCCTTGGAGTATCGCCTTCCAATAGTTTTTGTGTCTGCATCTCCGCCATTTGGTTGTATAATTGCTGATTGGCCGGGTCATCCAAGAAGATAACACTATGCGCTTGTTGCAAAGCCGTAGTCGTTTTACCACACCACTTAGCACCTTCTACAAGTACGTATCCTGCCGCTTCCAGTTGCAATTCCAACAATTCATCTGCTACACGTTTCCTATATACAAATTTCCCTTCCATTTTTGTTAGTATTTTAAATCCGCTGCAAAGGTAGTAAAAATAAATGAAATATGCAAATATTTTTGAAAATTTTTAGCCGTTTGAGGATTTTTTATTTAGCCGTTTGTGGAAAAATCATTCGGTGATTTGAGGATTTTTCATTCGGTGATTTGAGGTTTTACGGTAATCCAATATTTCAAAGATCATATTTTATCTCAAAGCAGCATACAAAAAGATACTGCTTATGCTTTCGTACATACGGGTGTCTGGCATAACCCAAGGAAACAAAAGCAAAAGCAGTACATACCAAAGTATGCACTGACGGATTGCCAACTGTTTCCTTTTATAAGCTGCCAGACTTATGTATGTACAGATTGGTTCGTCAGTATAATATATATGCGTTGCGGTGTCGCAACTGAACTATCCGCTGATAATTCATTGCAGAGGAGTTGCACCTTTGCGGCTGCAAAGGTACTACATTTTTTTGAGATATGCAAATTTTTCTTTGTTTTTCTCAAAAATTTGTCCTTCGTACGCACATAAGCACACACTTTCAAGGTTCGTACTGCTTTCGCG
>ONBH01000035.1 GCA_900316005.1 uncultured Bacteroidales bacterium
GCAGGTTTTGCATCAATTATATCCAGACTGATATCTCTCACAAAACAGCCTCTATCTATTTTAAACTCCATATTCTTTTCTATTGAAGCGAGGAGGGAGTGGATTCCCTCCTCGCAGAATAATCATTTGTTGTTTACAAATGCAATAAGTTTTTTTCCTAACTGTTGTACTGTCCAATCAGGGTCATACTTAAAACCTGCTTTTTCTGATAAAGCACGTAGCCCCGCTTTTACACTTGGGTAGCTTGTGTCGCTGATTTCGATAGAGTTATCGCTATTCAGCCAAACAGTTACACCGCCGATAACGGCTTTTTCTTTGTAAGTTTTTGTTGTAACAACAGGAGTTGCCATAATAAATATATTTAAAATCTCGCCTACTCTTTGTTGGATTTTCGGCCTTCTCCATTTTTAATGTTAAGCAGAGGAGTTTTCAAACTCCCCAGCCCTGTTTGGACTGCAAATTATGCGCGACCAGCAGCAGAGATTGTACCGCTGTTGTCTGCCAACTCAGTGTCCTTTGCATTAGCAACCTGAACGCCAATACCGTACATCTCAGCAATCTTCTTCTCGAAGTTACCTACCTGCATGTTACCAACAATCTTCAGTTCGCCACCGGCTTTACCCTCTGCGCGGATAGATGCCAGCGTAGCGTCGTCATCAGCAAATGCGCCCTTGCAGGTTACGCTTTTGTAAACGCGGAGAGATGCTCCAAATGCTTTCTTGAAATCAGCTTTGAGGGTCTTAACCTTCATGTTACCCTTTAATGCAATTTCTGCCATAATTGATTGAATTTAAAGTTAATAAATAATCATTTATTGCCTGCAACGTTAAGGACTGCAGGCTTATCCTATTACTTACTTTCACCACGAGCGGCCTGGCCGATGGTCAGTTTGTTATCCACACACTCTTTCCCTTTCGGATCTTTGATTTGAACGGTCAAACCGAACATCTGGTCGAATAGTTTTTCTGCTTCGCCTACTTTCATCGAAGCTTTGATCTTCAACTCGTCATTACTCTTCGTAGTGACATCTTTGGTAGTACGTTTGTTCAACTCTGCCAATGTCATTTCAGGGTCTGCGAGTTGAGCACCTTTGTAAATAGCGAGCGTGCAACCAAATGTCTTTTTGAAATCCGCACAAATAGTTTTCACTTTTTTGTTCGGTGCCACCGAGAACTCTGCGTTCGTAAAGTGGTCTTTAATAGAATTGAGAAGTCCCATAGTGAATTATTTTAATAGTTGTATATTTGTTTATTTTCGTTTTTTTCTCCTGTAAAGACAGACAAGACACTCTGTCCGATTTTGCGTTCGAGACCTTGTTTGGTAGTCGGAATGCCTGTTTTGCGGGCAATTTTGGTTTTCAAACCGCTAATTCCAACAGCGCGTTTTAGTGAGAATGATAATCCTTTCATGGTCGTATAATTTTTATTTGTTTTTTCGCCTGCAAAGGTACTACTTTTTTGCGATATATTTATGGTCCTTTTTGGTCCAAATTGCATTTTTGTTTGTATATGTCCGATTTTTGTTGTACTTTTGCAGCGTTTTTCGAGCAAGCGTACATGCACAAAAAAGCACGAACGATTCTTGTTCATGCTCTGTGGTCCTAGGAAAACCAGTAAATACCAACAAGAAACGCCCGTGCAACGCAAGGACGCTTGCTCGTTTTGTTCTTAGGGTATTTACACGATTTGAAGTTTCCTAGGTTTCAGAGCCGTGCCGAACAAAAAGCAAACGCTAATAATCAATATGTCTTGCAAATTTCTTTGCGATTGCAAAGGTACTACTTTTTTTCGATATATGCAAATATCTTATAAAGATTTTGCGATTTTAACACAAAATTCATATAGATTTTGCGATTACGTTCGCATTTTTAGCCACTTTAATAACTTTTTGATTATAATAACGATAGGATATACAATGAGAGACGGCAAAGAATGCCGTCTCTCGGTTCTGGGTGATCGGTTCTCGGGAGAGACGGCAAGGAATGCCGTCTCTACGGGTGGTCGCAGGGAAATTACTTACCGCCACCACCGAGGGAGATATACAGTGCGATGAGTGCCTGAGCGCCATCGTAGAGGTTGGATGCCTCATTGAGTTGGGCCGTCAGGAGCGACTCTTGTGCCGTCAGCACCTCGAGGTAGCTGGCCTTACCGCTGTTCATCAGTTCGTGGGTGCCGGTACAAGCATCCTGCAGCACCTCGACCTGACGTTTGTAGAGCAGGTCTTTGTCGCGTGCCAACTGACAGTCTGCCAGATAGCCGTTGACCTGGTTACCGGCATTGATGACGGTCTGGACGTAGCTATTGAGTTTATCCTCCTGGCTGAGTTTGGCAATCTTCAGGTTGGCTCGCAGTTTGCCTTGCCCGAAGATAGGTTGCGTCAGCGAGGCTGCAATCTGCATCAACAGCGCCCCCGGATTGGCGATAGCACCACCGTTATTGGTCCAACCGATGAGGCCGGATAGCGAGATAGAGGGGAAGAAAGCCGAGCGGGCCAATGCCGTATTGTAGAACGCCTCAGCCAGGGCCTGGTCGGCAGCCTTGATATCGGGACGGTTCTGCAGCAGCGTAGCAGGCACGCCGGTGCTGTAGCGCTCGGGCAGTTCGTACCTACCCCACTCGCCGCGGGCAATGCTCTGCGGCGTGATGCGCAACAGTTTGCATATTTCGTTCTCCACGCTACGGATAGCGCGTTGGACCTCCACAATCTGCATCTTGACATTCAGGTTAGACGACTCCATCTGGCTGACGGCGGTAGAATACGCCCTACCATTCGCCCAGAGGGCGCGCTCGGTCTCGAGCGAGAGGTTCCAGAGGCTATCGGTCTGGATGAGGATTTGGAGTTGCTTATCCAGCAGCAGCAGTTGGAAATACTCCTGCGCCACGGTGGAGATGAGGTTAGCCTGCATGGCGTCGCGCGAGGCTTCGGCTTGTGCCAACAGGGCTTTGGACTTACGCTTATTCACCGTAGCAGAACCGGCTATACCGATGTTCCAGTCCACGGCAATGGGTACATGGTACGTATAGGTCGGGCTGCTGAACGAACCGCCCGCCGGCAGCGTACCGGCTACACCGGCTTGCGGCGCCAGGCTGATAGAGGGCAGATAAGCCAGTTTGGCGGCACGCAGCGAAGCCTGTGCCTGCATGACGGTTAAGCGGGTGGACTGCAGGTCGGTATTGCGAACCAGCGCCGAGTCAATCAAGTCACGCAGTAAGGGGTCGGTGAAGAACTCGCGCCAGGAGACGTCGGCGATGGTAGTCTCAGCCTGCAGGCTCTCAATGGTATCACCCGTACCAAACAAGTGGTCCGGAGCTTCCGTCTGCGATTGGTATTTGCGGTACACGCCGCAAGAGCTCAGTATCGCGCAGCAGATAATGAATAATGAATAATGAAAAAATCGTGCCTTTTGGCTAAGAATAATGAATATCTTTTTCATAATTTTCTTTCCTTTCACTTTTTATTCCTTTCACCTTTCACTTTTCACTTTCCATTTCTTCTTTGCTTTCCTCTTTCACAGGGCTGCCGCTGATTTTCTCATGCAGGTTCTGGAAGATGATATAGAATGCCGGAACAACGAACACCAGTGCCAGCGTTCCTACCGCCATACCACCGGTCACACCGATAGCGAGCGCACGGTTTCCGTTAGCGCCTGCACCACCTTCGATAATCAACGGAATCATACCGGCAATCATCGTAACAACGGTCATGAGGATAGGACGCAGACGGTCCTCACAGGCTCCAAGAGCCGCCTCCACAATACCCATGCCTTGCTTGCGTTTCTCAACCGCGAACTCGGTGATGAGGATGGCGGTCTTGGACAACAGACCGATCAACATGATGACACCGGTCTGCAGGTAGATATTGTTTGCCTGACCGCAGACCCACGACAACGCAAACGAACCCATCAGACCGAACGGCACGCTCAGTAGCACAGCCAGCGGGATAAAGTACGACTCGTAGAGCGAGGCGAGAATCATATATATCAACAGGATACAAACGAGGTAAATGAGGGCGGTGAGGTTGGACTTGCTGTTCGCCTCCAACTCACGACTCATACCGCCGTACTCGTAGGCATAGCCGGTAGGCAGATATTCTTTGGCTACCTCCGCAATGACGCGCTGCACATCGCCCTCGCTATAACCGGCGTCGGGTTGGATGTAACAAGCAATTGACTGATAGAGGTTGAATCGTTTCTGGGTAGCGGAACCCACGGAAGGCGTCAGCGTCACGAACTGTGCTATCGGAGCCATCTCATTGCCTATGCGCACAAAGATGTTATTGAGCGAATTGGGATCGAGTCGGTATTCGGGTGCAGCACCCGCCATGACACGATAGACCTTGCCGTACTGGTTAAAATTGCTGATATACGCACTACCGCAGAACGCGCCAAGGGTATTGAGCACCGCATCCGGTGAGATACCGGCTCGGTCGCACTGTGTGGCGTTGACATCGACCTTGTATTTCGGGAACGACTCATCGTACAACGATTGTGCAATCTGTACCTCCGGCCGTTGCTGCAAGGCAGCGAGGAAGGCATTGACCACCTCGTTGAACCGGCTCATATCACCGCCTTGCAGATCTTCCATCTGCAGGTCGATACCGTTATTATTACCATAACCCGGTATCTGGGGCATCTGGGTGGGGAAGATCTTGGCATCCTTGATATCCTCGCAGGAGTAATACAGTTTTGCCATCACCATATCTATATAGTGCTCCAATCCCTCGCGCTCGCCCCAGGGCTTGAGCCGGACGACGAGCGTACCGTAGTTGACGCCGGTTCCGGAGACGATACCAAAACCGGAAATCTTGGCATAACTCTCGACCTCCTCCAGCCGCAGCACATGTTCCTCTACTTGCGCCATGATTTTATCGGTCTCGACGAGCGGCGAACCGGCAGGCGCCGTCACATCCACGAGGAAGACGCCCTGGTCCTCCTGCGGAACAAGTCCGGCAGGCAGCGCGCGCATCGCAAACACCATGATTACCGCCGCGCCAATGAGCAATAACCACGCACGACGGGGTTTTTGCAGGAACTTAGACACGCCGTTTTTGTATTTACCGAGAATCGCATTGTATGCCGCGTCATAGGCTTTCTTGACGCGTGCACCGAAACTATCCGAAGTCTGAGTGCTGTTGGCTGAAGGCTTGAACAAGACAGCCGTCAGCGCCGGACAGAGCGTGAGTGCAGAGAGACAGCTCAGTCCGACAGAAGAGGCGATGGTGATACCGAACTGGGTAAAGAACGTACCGGAAGTACCGGGCATGAAGGTGACGGGGATGAACACCGCCATGAAGACGAGTGTACACGAAATAACCGCTACCGTCACTTCGCTCATCGCGTCTTTGGTAGCCTTATAGGCCGAGGTATAGCCGCTCTCCATCTTCGCCATCACCGCCTCGACGACCACTATCGCATCGTCAACCACCGTTCCGATGGCGAGCACCAAGGCAAAGAGCGTCAGAATATTGAGCGAGAATCCTGCCACCTTGACCACCGCAAACGTGCCGAGTAGCGACACGATGATGGAGATGGACGGGATAAGCGTAGCCTTGAAGTTCTGCAGGAAGAAATAGACGACGAGTATGACAAGGATGATAGCGATAATAAGCGTCTCCACCACATTGTGGATAGCGGCATAGAGGAAGTCATCGGAGGTCTGCAGAATCGTGAACTCCAAGCCGGAGGGCATCGATGCCGAAAGGTCCTTATAAATATCGTTGATAGCGGCATTGACCTGGGTAGCATTGGCTCCCGGAGCCTGATAGATGATGTATGCTACGCCGGGCTGACCGTCCACGCGGGAGGAGAAGCTGTAGTTCAGCGCGCCGAGTTCCACATCCGCCACATCGCTCAGATGCAGCACATTCCCTTTGTCCGTACGCAGGACGATGGACTCAAACTCGTCTATCGACTGCAAACGTCCCTTGTACTCGAGGTTATACTGGTAGGTATTACCACTCTGTTCGCCGAGCGAACCCGTGGCTGCCACCATGTTTTGATTGCCGATAGCTGCGAAGATATCCTCCGGCGCGATGCCGTAGCGCGCCATCACATCGGGTTTCATCCATATACGCAGCGAATAGGTGTTACCCAGTAGTTGGACCGAGCCGACACCCGTGACACGCAGTAAACGCGGCTTGACGTTGATGTCGATAAAATTGGCAATGAAGTCGTTGTCAAACTTACCGTCACGGCTCACAAGTGCCGTGATCTGCAGGATGTTGTTCTGCCGTTTCTCAACCTTGACACCAACCCTCGTCACCTCTTGGGGCAACAAACCTAAGGCCGCCGAGACACGGTTCTGTACGTTCACCGCCGCCATATCAGGGTCGGTACCCTGCTTGAAGAACACATTGATATTGACATCACCGGTAGCCGAAGCCTCCGAAGTCATGTAGGCCATGTTCTCCACACCGTTCACGGCTTCCTCGATAGGCATGACCACGGATTTCATGACCGTATTCGCATCGGCACCGCTGTAGGAGGTGCTAATCATCACCGTCGGCGGCGCGATGTCCGGGTACTGCTCTATCGGAAGTGTCTTGAGGCATATGAAGCCCACCAAAGCAATCAGCAGCGATATACACACCGCCATTACTTTTCTATCTACAAAAATATTACCTTTCATATATTCATTTAGCGTTAGCGGTCTACCAAATTACGCGATCATTTTCGTGAACGTTAGCTGCGCCTTTGGCTACGATGGTTTCGCCCACTTCGGCGCCGGAGCGAAGCACGGCACGCTGTCCGTCACCTAATTCTTCAATCTCCACAAGGGCGCTGGTGGCCAGGCTGTCGGCACCTACCTTATAGACTAACACCTTATCTTGTATGCGCACGATAGAGGTCAGGGGCACAAGAACCACATCCTCCCATTCGACAGGCATCACTACCGATCCTTGCATGCCGGAGAACAGTTCGCCATCGGGGTTGGGGAAGGTCACATAACACGTCACCGAACCCGTACTCTGATCCACCATACCGGAGAAACTGGTGATGCGTCCTTTATAACGGTACTCTCCGCCCTCCTTGAATCGAAGCGTCATCGGAGGAGCAAGTGTTATCAACTTGTCGAGGCTGCCGGATTCAGCCAGCAAAGCGTGAATCTGACTCTCTGTAAGCGAGAAACTTACCTCCATCTCACTCACACCCGCTACGCGTGTGAGCATCGTGCCTTCTGCAATCACGTCGCCTACGCGCGGAGTGATATTTCCCACCAAGCCATCCACGGGACTCTTGATGGTGCAGTAGTCCAGACGCAGTTCGGCATCGCGTACGGCAGCTTGTGCCTGTGCCACCTGCGCCTCCGCCGACTGCAGGGCGTTCAGGCTGGTACGCAGCATGTAGTCGCTGATGATGCCCTGACGCGCCAGATTGCGGTTACTCTCGGCTTCGAGCTGGGCATTGTCGCGTCGTGCAATAGCTGTTTGCAGGTCAGCTTTGGCGTGCTCCAGACTATTCATGGCCGTACGGCTGTCTATCAAGAACAGCACATCGCCGGCCTTCACATGCTGACCGTTCTTCACCTTAATCTCGTCGAGCGTACCCGAGCAGCGTGATACAATCGATACATCGCCGGCACCTTTGATAGCCGCACTCCATTTCAGCATAGCTGTCACCGTCTCGCGGTGAAGCGTCAGCGTTTCATAACTCGTGTGCTGCTCTTCCGGCATCTTCACGCAGCCTGCCAGACAGACACACATTCCTAAAACAGGAATAAACCAATTTCTTTTCATTATTGCTCGTTTTTTTATTTAATTTCGTAAGCAACGCACACAAAATGGCGTGCAAAGATACTACTTTTTTTCGATATAACCAAAAAAAGGATAAAAAAAAATCAATTTTTCCTCCATTGTTGTCAAAAAAAGTTTGCGAGACTTCACCGAACCGTTCCCGAGACAATCCCGAGGGAATCTCGAACCATTTCCGAACATTTTCTGAATCTCAAAAAAAAATGCAGCTATTCATTATTCATTAATCATTATTCATTAAAAAAGTTTGCATATGTGAAAAAAAAGTGTTAACTTTGCAGCCGATTTTGATTTTGCCTAAAAAACTGGTACAAACGATATGAAAAAGACAATCACCCTGGTAGCAGCACTATTAACCCTGGTGGCCTGCTCCAACCGTCCGGCTAAGCAACAGACGCCGGATCTCAACACGTTTCCGTATATGGTAGAAGAATTTGCAGACCTCGGGCTGTTGCGTTACCGTGTGCCCGGTTTTGAGGACCTCAGCGTGCAGCAGAAGGCCCTTGTGTATTACCTGAACGAAGCCGCCCTGTGGGGACGGGACATTCTCTTTGACCAAAACGGTCGCTACAACCTGCGTATCCGCCGTACCTGCGAGAAGCTGTACCTCGGCTATCAGGGCGACCGCACCAGCGCTGACTGGCAAGGTTTTGAAACCTATCTCAAGCGCGTATGGTTCTCCAACGGTATTCACCACCACTACGCCGAGGATAAGTTCCTGCCCGCCTGCTCCGAGCAGTGGTTCCGCCAGGCTTGCGCCGAGACGGGTATTGACCTGAGCGACGAACTCGTCAGCGTCATCTTCGACCCCGCCGTGATGGCGAAGAAGGTCAACGCTGCCGATGGCGAAGACCTCATCCTCACCTCCGCCTGCAACTACTACGACGGGCTGACACAACAGGAAGCCGAAGCGTGGTACAACGCACACAAGGATAACTCCGCCGAACCCAAATGGATCGGCCTCAACAGCAAGCTGGTCAAGAATGCCGATGGCGAGATTGTAGAACGCGTCTTCAAGGCCGAGGACGACGGGCTGTACCACGAAGCCCTGCAGCATGTGGTGGAGAATCTGGAAAAAGCCCTGCAGTATGCCGAGAATGACCAGCAACGACTGGTTATTCAGAAACTCATTGACTTCAACCGCACCGGCGACCTCACCACCTTTAACGAATACGCCATCGCGTGGGTGCGCGACCTGGACAGCCGCGTGGACTTCGTGAACGGTTTCACCGAGGTCTATGGCGACCCGCTGGGCATCACCGGCGCCTGGGAGGCAATGACCAACTTCAAGGATATGGAGGCTACCGAACGCACCAAGAAGATGTCTGACAACGCCCAGTGGTTTGAGGATAACTCGCCCATCGACCCCGCCTTCAAGAAGAAAGAGTGCAAAGGTGTATCCGCCAAGGTCATCACCGCTGCCATCCTCGCCGGCGACTGCTATCCCTCAACGCCTATCGGCATCAACCTGCCTAACGCCAACTGGATTCGCAAGTCGTACGGTTCCAAGTCCGTCACCATAGCCAACCTCACGGAGGCATACAACCAAGCCTCGTTAGGTAACGGCTTCAACGAAGAGTTCCTGCTCTCCGATACCGAACGTGAGATAGCCCGCAAGTACGGCGCACACATGAGTGACGTACACGTTGACCTGCACGAGTGCCTCGGTCACGGTTCGGGCCAACTGATGCCCGGCGTGAGCAAAGATGCCCTGCGCGAACACGCTTCCACCATTGAGGAATGCCGCGCCGACCTCTTCTCGCTCTATTACATGGCGGACCCGAAACTGGTGGAATTAGGCATTGCACCCGATATGGAAGCCTACAAGGCGCAGTACTACCAGCAGATGATGAACGGCGCTATGACACAGCTATCGCGCGTAGAACTCGGCAAGAACATCGAGGAATCGCATATGCGTAACCGCCAGCTGATTGCCAACTGGGTACTCGACCACGCCGACACCGAGAATCCCGAGGTGGAGATTATTGAGAAGGACGGCAAGCACTACATGTGCATCCACAACTACGAAGGTCTGCGCCGCCTATACGGCGAACTGCTCGCCATCATCCAACGCATCACCTCAACGGGCGACTACGAGGCGGGCAAGGAACTGGTCGAGGCATACGCCGTGAAGGTAAATCCCGAACTGCACAAGGAGATTCTGGCGCGTTACCAGCCGCTGAATATCCCGCCCTACAAGGGCTTCGTGAACCCCGTCTATACACCGGTATTCGACCAGGACGGCAACATCGAGGATGTGCTGCTGGACTACACCGAGTCCTACACCGACCAACACCTTCGCTACAGCCGCGACTATAGTCCGCTGCCCGACATCAATAACTAAAGGCGGTGAACATGTTGCATAGCAGGCTTAATAATTTGCTCATATCAAAAAAAAACAGTAATTTTGCAGCCTGTTTTGCTAAAAGCAAAGAATCCATACGATAACCAACAACATTTAACCAATAAATTAAAACAATTTATCATGCAAAAACAAACTGTAGTAGTTCGATTCTGCGGAGACTCGGGTGACGGCATGCAGCTGACGGGTAACATGTTCTCGTCGTTGAGCGCCATTCTGGGTGAAGAGATTTCGACACTGCCGGACTTCCCGGCGGAGATTCGCGCACCACAAGGCACACTGGGCGGCGTGAGCGGTTTCCAAGTATGCTTAGGTAACGGCGTCTATACGCCGGGCGACAAGGCTGACGTCATCATCGCCATGAACGCAGCGGCTCTCAAGGTCTGCACCTTGGGCTCCAAATTCAACCAAGCCGGCGCCGTATTCAACGAGACCGACTCTATGTACAAGAAAGACGCCGTGGTCATAGTTGATACCGACTCGTTCACCGCCAAGGATCTGGAGAAAGCCCTCTACAAGACTGACAACCCGTTCACCGAACTGGGTATCCCCGAGACCGTACAAATCGTGCCCGTGGCACTCACGGAACTCACCAAGGAGAGCCTGAAGGACTCCGGTATGGACAACAAAGCCATCCTCAAGTCCCGTAACATGTTCGCCCTCGGCGTCGTTTGCTGGCTCTTCAACCGTCCTATCGACAAAGCCATCCACTTCCTGGAGGGTAAGTTCGCCAAGAAGCCCGCTCTCATCGCACCCAACGTGAAAGTGCTGACCGACGGTTACAACTACGGCAACAACACCGCCATGAATATCACCACCATCAACGTGGAGAAAGCCGAAGACCTGCAGCACGGTACTTATACCTCCATCGCCGGCAACAAAGCCACGGCATGGGGTCTGATAGCCGCTGCGGAGAAATGCGGCAAACGCCTCTTCTTGGGTTCCTACCCCATCACGCCGGCTACCGATATCATGCACGAACTGGCAGCCCGCAAGGACATGGGTGTGATGGTCGTACAAGCCGAAGATGAGATCGCCGGTGTCTGCACCGCCATTGGTGCTTCGTTTGCCGGTGATTTGGCCTGCACATCGACCTCCGGTCCCGGTCTGAGCCTCAAGAGCGAAGCTATTGGTCTCGCCGTCATGGCTGAGCTGCCGCTCGTTGTCATCGACGTACAGCGTGGCGGTCCCTCAACGGGTCTGCCTACCAAGACTGAGCAAACCGACCTGCTGCAAGCCGTATTCGGCCGCAACGGTGAGTGCCCCGCTGTAGTCATCGCTGCTTCGACCAGCGCTAACTGCTTCCAGTATGCCTACGAGGCATGCCGTATTGCCCTGGAGAACATGACTCCCGTCATCCTCATGACCGATACCTATCTGGCTAACGGTACAGGACTGTGGCGTATTCCCAAGCTCGCCGAACTGCCAGATATCAAGCCGCAAGGCGTACCCGAAGAACTGAAGGGTAAATACAGCGTCAGCCTGCGCGACGAAAACAACGTACGCTACTGGGCTTACTGCGGTATGGAAGGCTACGAGCACCGTAACATCGGTCTGGAGCGCGACAGCGTGAAAGGTTCTATCTCCACCAACCCCGAGAACCACGAGAAGATGGTTAAAGCCCGCCAGGCTAAGGTGGACCAGGTTGCCAACCGCATACCCGAACTCAAGGTTCAATGCAATGCCGCAAGCGACACCCTGCTCATCGGCTGGGGTTCGACCGAAGGTCACCTGCATGCTGCTGCCAACGAGCTGAACTGCGCACTCGCACACTTCAACTATATCAACCCGCTGCCCAAGAATACCGCCGAGGTAATACGCCGCTACAAGAAAGTAGTCGTTTGCGAGTTGAACAACGGTCAGTTTGCTACCCTGCTGCGCGCCAAAGTGCCCGGCGTGGAGTTCCTGCAGTACAACGAGATAATGGGTCAGCCCTTTGCGGTTGAACGTATTGTTGAACATGTAAAAGCCTTATAATCATGGAAGCAAGTCAATTCAAATCCGATCAATACGTACGTTTCTGCCCGGGTTGCGGCGACCACGCTATTTGCGCCGCTATGCAGAAAGCCATGGCCGAGATAGGCATTCCGACCCATAAGACGGTAGTAATATCCGGTATCGGCTGCTCGAGCCGTATGCCTCACTACCTGAACACCTACGGTTTCAACACCATCCACGGTCGTGGCGGTGCTGTAGCTACCGGCGTGAAGACCAGCCACCCCGAACTGACCGTTTGGCAGACCTCGGGTGACGGCGACTGCCTCGCCATCGGTGCCAACCACTTCATTCAGGAGGTTCGCCGTAACGTGGACCTGAACATCTGCCTCTTCAACAACCGTATCTACGGTCTGACCAAAGGTCAGTACTCGCCCACCAGCCCCAAGGGTTTTGTCAGCAAATCATCACCCTTTGGCACAGTAGAGCGTCCGTTCATCCCCGCCGAATTGGTATTGGGTGCCCGCGGCACGTTCTTCGCCCGCACGCTGGATGTTGATATGCCTACGACCGTTGACTGCCTCGTTAAGGCACAGCAGCACAAGGGTGCATCTGTCGTTGAGTGCCTGGTTAACTGCGTTATCTTCAACAACGGCACACACAACTGGATTGCCGACCGTGAGACCCGCGCCGAGCGCAGCATCATCCTCCGCCACGGCGAGAAGATGATCTTCGGTGCGAACAAGGACAAAGGTCTGGCGCTCGACTACTCGAACGTAATGCCTCGTCTGATTGTTGTGCCCGCCGATGACCCGCGTGTACTCGTTCACGACGCTAAGATGGAAGATCCCGCCCTGCACCGCATGCTCGCGATGATGGGTCAGGAGAAATTCACCGATGTTGCTAACGCCGAGATTGTACCCGATCTGCCGGTAGCATTAGGTGTTATCCGCGACGTAGAGGCTGAGACCTACGATGAGGCTGTTAACCGCCAAATCAACGAAGTCCGCGCTAAGAGCAAGGCCAAGACCTTCGACGAGTTGACACAATCCCTGGAACGCTGGGAAATGTAGTCGTCGCGTTCGGCTCCGAGGTCCCCAAAAAACTCATTGGAGCTTTTTGGGGACCCCATGAAAAAAGAAACAGGAGACCGGATTGGTCTCCTGTTTTTATGATGAGAGAGAGACGGCAAGGAATAATGCCGTCTCTACAATTGTCGCTTACAGGATCGTGAATTCTACACGACGGTTCTTCTGACGACCTTCTTCGGTGTCGTTGGTGTCGATAGGTTCACTTTCGCCCTTACCTTCGGCCTCGACGCGTTCGGGATCGATACCACGGTCTATCATAGCCTGACGAACCGCGTTAGCACGACCTTCTGACAAGATCTGGTTGTCTTTGTCCTTACCGATGGAGTCGGTGTGCCCCGTGATGCGGATGCGAACAGACGGGTTGTCGTTGAGGAAGTCGAAGAGTTCGGTCAGCGCACCGTCAGACTCAGGCAGCAACTCGGTCTTGGCGAAGACGAAGAACAGGTTCTGGATGATATACGTCTTACCACGCTCAACCGGTGTCAGCGCATAGGTTGCACTCAGGCTCTCTACGCCTTGGTAACCGATGGTGAACATCTGTGCGATATAGTTCTCAGCCGAGATAGAAACCAGATAGTTCTTGCCTACCGTCAACTTGGTCGAAACACCATCTCCGGCGGGGTCTTGCATAATGGTAGTCTCCACTTTGTTGACATCATCGCGGAAGAACTCTAACTTAGCCGGTATCTTCTCGCCCGTCTTCTCGTCGATAACGGTACAGGTGAAGACCGGTTCGGGGATGAGGCGGAAATACGTAGTATCCAGACGTTGCTTGAGGTTATTGTTCTCACCCTCAACGAGCGTTACATAAGCGGTATCAGCACTCAGATAACCGGCCTTCTCTACATAGATAGCATACTCATCGGGGCTGAGACGTTGTACGCTCAGACCACGCTGGTTCGGGCCTTTCTTGAGCACCTTACCGGTACGCATATTCTTGGTTTCCATACGCACGCCGGCATTATTAAGCGGTTTGCCGGTATAGTAGTCCACCAGTTGTACCACGAGGTACGGCAGCTGAGGACGCATCTTCTTGGGGCGGTTCAGTTGCAACAGGGCGGTGAACTTGGCACCCACGAGCAGGCTGTTGAGTTTGGATGACTGGTAGTCTGATTGGTGCAGTGAGACGGAGGTCGCCTCTTTCTCATTGGCCTGAATCATCGGTATATTCTTGTTACCATTCGACATCAGAGGCAGTCCGTAGTCCAGGAACAGGGCTACACGCATATGCCAGGGGTATTCGCGGGCATCATTGTTGGCATTCCACTCAGCCGAGAGGTAGTCGTTGAGTTTGATACCAATCTCAGCAGTTACAACAGCATCAATGGCGCCTTTTAGGGTGTTGGTCGAAGCACCCTTCATCGAATAGGGGGCATCGGTAATCATGCCGTGGAAAGGCACATCTTTCCACTCGGACATCGCGATCTGCTCCTGCACCGTAGTGGTAAGGTCAGCGCGCTGGCTCCAGTTGGCAAGGAACGTATAACCCACCTTGGCACCCACCATGAAGTAGAGCGGAATCTTGTCAAACTGTGCACCAACCATGATGGGCAACATGACTTGACCTACCAATTGGTTCTCAGACATATTGCGGAAGTTATAGGTCTTCTTCATCGTGGTGGAATACGACAGAGGATCACCGGCTATCATACCGGTACCATAGACATCAATGGGGAATCCGGTATCGAATCCGGGGAAGAGCTTGTCTTGCGAGGAGAAGAGGCGTACTTCGGGACCCAGGCCGAGTTGGAACTTCTTATAGTGCCACTCGTAGCCAAGACCGATGAGGCCTCCGCCACCACCGACAAACTTACTAAAGTCTGTCTTGTTCAACACGCCGGAATAACCTCCGCCACCCCACATGGTGAAGTGGTGAATCTGGTAGAGATCCAGTTTGTTCTTGGCGTACTTCTTGTTGTCTTCCTTTTTCTTGGCTTTCGCTCTTGCAGCTTTAGCTTTCTGCGCCGGGGTCATAGCGGGCGCAGGAGTCGGATCGGCAGTAGCCATCATGTGTTGAGCAGGCATCAATAGTGCCGCACACATCAATACGGGGATTAAACGTTTTATCATTGATTCAAGGCTTTAATTTCCTAATTGTTTTTATATTGTCCTTTGAATTTTCCATTCTCCATTTTCCATT
>ONBH01000008.1 GCA_900316005.1 uncultured Bacteroidales bacterium
AATCAATAATCCACTACTCCAACTATATCATTAGGGCTGCAACATCAACGTTGCAGCCCTAACTTTTTGTATATACCTGTACTTTAATGGATGCTTACGCTTTATCATCCACAGTCACGCAGTAGCAGCCGCAGCAGGAAACGCGGTCCCGGTTCCGGGCATGGGCTTCGCCGCTGACACAGTAACCATGACAACCATGGCGATGTCGCTCGCCGCAACCTTTGGCGAAGATATCCCCAAGAGCGTCGCAAAGGGTCTGGCGGTTACAGCGATGAAACGGCAAGTGCTCAAGCAACCCCTCAAGATGCTTGCCAAGGAGTTGTCAAAACTCGTTCCCGGGCTCGGTCAAGTTGTGGCACCAACGATGAGCGTAGCCATGTTGGAGGCAGCAGGCTGGGCAATGGCGAACGAAATGGCGCGCAAGGCCGCCTAAGCAACGGACAAAGAAACCCTCAACCAATTACGTGCCCTTCCGTAGGTTGAGTAAGTGTGAAGGGCTACCACAAACCAACAAAAACTATAGGAATGAAACGTTTCTTTAAGCCCTATGTGGGCAGTAATTACAACGAAGGAATTCGAGGAAAAAAGATTTTAGTGTTAGGAGCAAGCTTCTATTGCGGAGTCCATGATTGTCCATACTTTACTAAATGCACGAGTGTTGAGCAAAAAGACTCATCGTCTTATAATGCAATATGCCCGCCCTATGCGGAGAGCGGTACAAAGCTTTCTGATGAGCCCACAACCTGTATTACTGATGGGACGAAGACATACCAGCGTTTCGTTGATTATATGGGAAAATTCGTGGGATCTGATGATTATGATGAAATCTGGGAAC
Organism: uncultured Bacteroidales bacterium; assembly: GCA_900316005.1. Classification (GTDB taxonomy): domain Bacteria; phylum Bacteroidota; class Bacteroidia; order Bacteroidales; family Paludibacteraceae; genus Colicola. The sequence continues at coordinate 836 of ONBH01000008.1, forward strand.
ACATGGCATTTACCAATTATGTGCAGTTCTTTTTGCCGTTGGATAAGGGGGAGACATTCCGAAAGACTCATTCTTCTGATTTGTCTGAGCGTGATTTTTGGGCTTCTATTGAGACCATGAAAGAATTGCAACCCGACATTGTGATTGCCTGGGGGAGTGTGATAAACTCGCCACTCAAAGAGCACAATCCGTATCTCGTTGACCCAAAAGAACTACAAGAAACGGAGTACTACGTGTGCCATTTGAATGTACCCGGCATACAACACCCTGTTGCGCTCATCAATCCATATCATCCCTCATCCCGCGCATGGTATCGCGAGTTGGAAGAATTCGATTATTATTTCAATAACCTATTAAATCGGTAACACGTATGATTACTGCACAGCAAACGACAGAAGATTTACTGCAGACCTATGACTATCTTGTAGAGGAAGGCATAAGCATCGATCGCGAAGGGGAAAACATCTTCAAGGAAAATGTGTTGGCAGACGAGTTCACTCAATTTTTAAAGGACGAATTCGAAATGCAAGTGCCTGCAAGCGAACTATCAAATAAAAAAACGCTTGGCGAAGCTTTGGATGCTATTATCCCATATTTACCGGAAGACAACGCACTATTGTATGCTGAGATGATGAACATCTATCACGTCATTTCTGAAGCCCAGGATGATCAAGTGGTAGAGCTGTTTGTAATCAATGAGAAAGCAAACATCGCAAATAAGAAAGCAAACATCGCAAAGATATGTTTTATGTGCGGACTGCTCCTTGGCGTTATTCACTTGATGTTCTGCGCATGGGGCGCGGATGCAGACACTGTTCATGCTGCTTATAACCAGATCGAGCAGATGAAACCATTCTCATGGCTGAGTTCAGGTGCGTTTTTCTATTTGTGCGTCGTGCTTATCCCCCTCGGTTTCGCATTTTTTAGCGCATTTTTTGGAAGATTAATCTATAAATTGTATCGTTATGTCAGTAACCGTATTTGAAGACCCGTGTCCGAAACTCGGACAAAGCCTACAGGAATTGATAGATCGCATGTTAGGCAAAAATGAAAAGAGTAATATTCATGGCGAATCCGTTATCTAAACATGATATAACACAACTGCGAAAACGTCTGCAAACTTGCGAGAGACGCATCATAGAAACTGCCAACTGGGATACCAATTATTTCTATGATGGGTCTCTTCCAATCGAGCGTTATGATAAGATGAGTAAGTTACTTCGCCGTCGCAGGAAACTTCTTAATTGGATGTGCGTATTATATACGGAGAATGAGATACGACGGATTAATGAACTCGATACGATACTTACCGATGTCATGCAACAGATGTACACGGATTTAAACAATTTGCATGCAGGCCGCATCGCTATATCTAAGATGGAACCATATAACTATATCACATGGATGGAAGTTAGGTTGAGTTATAACTATAACAGCAGGGAATCGATCCTAAAAATGGAGGAGGATGTATATTATGGCTCGCAATTTAATAATATGCTTAATCTTATCAGCGCCGAAGAGACAAACCTATCCTACAGAAGTGCTTTTACAGCATACCGTGCTTTGACGTCACAAATACCCATTACGATGGAGGAAGAAAAGCATGATTTATGTCCGGCTCTACTTGGGCTATTGGGTCATCCCCTATACTCTGTCCCAGATGTTCTCCGAATGAACAGTTTCAAGGTAAAGATAGTCATGGAGCAGGAACGAATCCTTTTCGGATAATAAATCTAATCCTATCTATTACGTTATTTCAGAGACGAAGTAATAAGACGTATGGCAGCGCAGTACGAATTGGTTCCTAAAGCACAATAGCATTCTCCATAACTGATACGTACCTAAAAAGTGTTAACAAGACGATAATTGGCGCTGAAAAATAGTCCAATAGTCGCCTTTTTTATGCTATTATTGGTTCTTTATTAAACTGAACCTACGAGAAGTTTGCCATGTGATAAAAAAGCAGTACTTTTGCATCGAATTTTAAAAAACGCAAAAAAGTTACTACTATGAATCAGGAAATTGCCCTTTTCAAGAACTTTGGTTTAGCGACCCCGAGAAGCATCGCTTATTCGGAATCGATGAATGCTTTTGTGACAACTGCTCAAGCGTTTCCTTCCGGCAACGCATACGGATGTGCAGCTCGGTTTGCGGAAGGTCTCCTGATTAAAGAGGATATCGGTTATGGTCAACCGTGTACTTTCCTCAATGGCTTACGCATCTTCGACCTCAAAACGCACAAACTTTTGGCGGAGAAGGTATATCCTATGTACCGTGGTGCGTTCTATAGCAAGGAACTTGTAAAGTCCGTCTCCACTCAATTGCTAACCGAACTTATATTAACAGCAGCAGAAGAACAAGGTCGTATGATGAACGCACCAGAAGTAGCGAGTAGAGTGCATGCCAAACTAGATCATGCGTTCGCGAACAACCAAATTCAGGAATTGGAGAATAACGTAAAGGCATTAGGATTCTAAATTTTGATAACTATGGAAAACGAACTCGCATTACAACCCATATTCATGGGGCAGAAGCCGATAGGTATCTCGGCCAGTACAGGACTCAACTTGTATCAATCTGTTCAGCGTCGTCCCAATGACTTCATTTATAGTTTAGGTGTGCGTGATACGCATGGCCTTCTAATTGTTGAAGGCATCGCCGAAGGGACAGGCTGTACGCTACTATGCGGCATCCAAGTGCGGGACAAAGAAACTGGCAAGGAGATATGCAGTATTCCGGTAGAACGTGGCACGAAATATAGCCGTCAATTCGTTATGGAGATGGTGCATCAGCATCTATGCGCTACCATTGCTGAGGCTGCAATAAAAGGAGGGAAAGCTATCGATCGGATGGATGTCGAAGCGCAAGTCGCTGAAATGTTAGATGACTGCTATTTCGCAGCAAGCCGTAAAGCCGCGCTTAGTTGGGCAGAAAGAGTAGGTATAATTAAGATAAATTAGGATGAAGGCAAAACAATATACATTGAACGATACATTTACTTTCGGCAAATATAGGGGATATACCATCCAAGAGATAATGATCAAGGATGCCGAATACCTTGAGTGGTGTAAGAAGAATGTAGAGGGATTCATAATTGTGGAGAAAACCTGCAACACCGGTACAATCGCAGCCACACAGTATTCTACAGGAGTAGAAATGTTAACTATCAATCCGTGGGCTCAACGGTGTTTCAAAAATGCAGTTCGTTTTGCGGAAGATGCAAAGATAGTGGTAGTAAAGAAACATCGCGGCAAACGCGCATGTCAACAACTTGAGATAGCATTTGTATAACCATTTAAAAGATATTCATATGGAGACGAACGAAATAGCATTTGATATGCTCAATGAGGAGCAGGTGCAGGCATTGAACTTGGTGGAGAATACCAACTTCAGCTTCTTCCTGACCGGTCGAGCCGGTACGGGTAAGACTACGTTCTTGCACTACATTCAGGAGCATGTCAAGAAGCAGTTCGTCGTAGTCGCTCCGACCGGTGTGGCAGCGATCCTTGCCGGCGGCGTGACGATTCATAGCTTCTTTGGTATGCCATTTGACCCGATTACGCCGATGACGGAGTTTCAGATCAACTTCGACAAGCAGGTGATGCTGCGCCGCGTAGATACGATCATCATCGACGAGGTGTCCATGGTGCGATGCGACCTGATTGACGGCATCGACCGAATCCTGCGCAAGGCAATGCATAACTCTTTGCCGTTCGGTGGTAAGCAGATCATCTTCTCGGGTGACCTCTATCAGTTGGAACCGGTCGTGGATCGTCGTGACGAAGGATTGATGCAGTTCTTCCGTGAGAAATATGGTACAGAGAAAGCCTATTTCTATGAGGCAAAGGTGTTTTCCCGCTTTAAGTTGCCGCGTATCGAGTTCAAGAAAGTGTATCGTCAGACGGACGAACGCTTCCTCTCTATGTTGGATCATATCCGCTCGGGGCACTATAATCCGGCAGAGTTGATGCTGCTCAATTCCAGCGGCTTGCGCACCATGTGGCAGGGATCGAAAGATACCTTGACCCTCTGTGCCCGCAATGATGCGGCAGATAGCATCAATTTTGCCCGTTTGTCTGAGATTGACGAGCGAGAGATTACGTACGTGGGAAAAGTAGATGGTGACTTCTCCAATAAGCGCTTCCCCGTTCCTCAAGAACTGACCCTAAAAGAGGGCGCTCGTGTGATGTTCTGCCGCAACGATAAACACCATCGTTGGGTCAATGGGACTGTCGGTACGGTAGAAGAACTGACAGATTCGTCTATCACGGTGCGTTTGGATAGCGGACAGCTGTGCGATGTAGAACCGGCATCTTGGGAAAATGTCACCTACACCTATAATGATAAGACCAAATCACTAGACAAAGAGGTAATCGGTTCGTATACTCAGTATCCTCTTAAATTAGCTTGGGCGATTACGATTCATAAGAGCCAAGGGATGTCGTTTGATAGGATGAATATAGACTTCAGCCGCGGAACCTTTATGCCCGGACAGCTTTATGTGGCGTTGAGCCGAGTGACGACGCTTGCCGGTTTGGGGCTTTCTGAGGCAGTACAGCCGTACTATATCACCCGCCGTCCGGATATAGATTGTTTTATGCGCCAGCACAATAATATGAACGAAATCAAGGCCGGAGTGGAGGAGTATGCTACCTATAATCGTGCGCTGCAGGAAATGGATTATGATTGTGCCGCACGGGAATGTAAGCGCCTGATGCATACTGCTATCGCTCAGAACAATCCGGACGAAGCGTACTACGCAGCAGTCAGGATGCTGGATGTGTTGTTCGACATTGACATCTTGTCGTCAGATACCAAGCACAATCTTTTGCCCGGTGATGATGCTCGTACGCTCCTCTTGAATGCCATACTTGCCTTGGAGAATGGTGACTATAATACGGCTGTAGCGCTTTCGGAGCGTGGCATGCTGCTGGACGGAGCTGCTAATTTCTACTTCATCAAGTCTATCGCGCTATCCAGAATGGGGAATATAGACGAAGCTGTTGCCTTTAATGAAGAGTGGCAGAGGTACGTGCGCTCCGAGGATAATGTGATTGACTCGCGTTGCCTCTATCAGATTGCACGTACCAATTTTGCTGCCGGTGCTATGTTTATGGGTGATATGCAGTCGGTGATAAGTCATAACTATCGGTATATTCCGGCCTATGAGACTCTGCGCCATATGATGCATAGCCGGGGATTGGTACTGGAGACAGAATCTCCATCGCGTGAGTTGGTTGATACGTTTAATTCTGAGGACGGAGACTTAACATCCATGTGGTATAAGGTGTCGGAAGAGGCAAAATTTGTGCTATTACGTGCAATTAAAAACTATCCCTATGATAATGATTAATGCTATAGGGATGATCAATATGGTGTATCAAAATTTGTAAATATAACATGTAAATTTGCAGATATGGAAAAATTGTATTACTTTTGCAAACAAATTAGACCGCTTAAACTATGAAACCTTATCCAATCCACGTGGGCTCGCTGGTTCGAGCCGAATTAACTCGACAGAATCATACTGTCACATGGCTGGCAGAACAACTTGGAATCAAGCGTGCAAACTGTTATCGTATTTTGCATGCGCAATCACTCCATACCGCCAATTTGGAACGATTGTCTGTAGTCATGCGACATGACTTCTTTACCGACTATTCAAAGCAACTGTATATACCTCAAAATATCGAACGCGTATGAAACGTATCAACTTTTTTATTGCGGCATTGTTCTGCTGCATCCTCTGCAACGAAGAAGTGAAAGAACCAAACACTTACAACTATCACCGTGGCATCGAAGCGCTCCGTGATGGAGAAATCGACAAAGGCATTGACTCCTTTTATAAATAAGTTCATGTATTGAAAAATATGATGATACCTGGTTTTTATGCACAAGTGGAACCGATACTGAAAGCAGCCGGTTTTCAGGGAAAAGTGGAGGGCGAAAATAAGTTAGATCTCCATAAAGGCAATGTGAGTTTGACGTTATATCACATGGATGAACCGTCTGATAATGCATATACGCGTGTGTGCCTGTGGTTTAAACTTAAGAACAAATTGATGAAGGAGATACCACCCTTTGAAAGGCTTTGGGTCTGCAATGATTTGGCATGCAAGTTCCCGGATTTGGCATTTTTGATAGATAATAATGACGCCATCCATGTGCGCTATCTGAGTCACGTGCTCGAAGCGCAGGATGTGATGCCTCAGCTGGATCGGACGATAATGGTAGTGAGAATCGTAAGAAGGGAGCTGAAGAAGACCTTGCAGGAGATTATTAATAATATACAACTATGAACAAATTCTTATCTTATGCACTCGTTGTAGTGCTATCCATCATGTTGAATGCGTGCAACAGACAACCTTCCATTAACCAAGAAGCACGATGGTTTGTGTCCCCTCGGGGCGATTATGCCTGTGACATCTTATCTGATTCTGTGGATATCTCTGCTTTTATCCCTGAGAGATGCTTCGACGATGAACCGGATGATGAAACAGAGCCGCTATCCGGCTGTACCAAACTGCAGTCTGTCATCTATACAGGAGATAACCCGGTAGCGCGTGACTATGCTGACTACTATAACGCCCTGATCATGCTCCATGACCTTTATAGCGACAAGGAGACCGCAGAACGCTTTGGCGAAGATGATGCGAACGTCTATTCCTTTGTGGCGGATCATGTTGCCCAGTTGGATTATACGATCATCCAAAATGATACGCTACGCCGTCTGGTTCGGCTATTACGCAATGGCATGGAATCGTATCTTCGCTGTATGCCGGATAGAGATTTCGACAAGATTGGGCCTGCTTCGGACCACCTATTTGAATATCTTACCGAGAAGGTAAATCCCTCTCTGGAGAGCTCTCGCGAGGCGTATCTCTCGTATGTGAACAGAACGCCGTTCTTCAATGATTTTGATTCTGTAGTAGCCCTCCGGGGAACATCATACAAGGGCTATCAACAGGAGTTGTTGACCCGTATGTATCTGGCTGAGACTCCGGAAGAACGGCATATGTATGCCATCGAGTTCGCTCATTCCGATTCGACTCATGCGCATTTCCTTAATGGCTCAGCTGTGCTGTATTGCGAGTTTTTCAATCCGCGTCGGTATAGCCCGTATTTGTCCGAAATGTGGCGCACATGGCGAGCAAGTGTAAGCACGCTAATAGGTGCCTCTACGTGGTCGTACATACCCAACTTGCACTATAACTTCATGCGAAAACAAGTAGCCCATATCATCATCCTGCATATAGAAGACCATCCGGATGACATCTTGGCGCAAGGTGTGTTGATTGATCTGGCCGGCATCGATAATATCTCCCGTTACGGTGCGCTCTTCGGTAACGCCGCCATGTTAGAACAAATGATGATGTTCCCCGAATGGAATAAGAGTAATCGAAACTAAAACACCACAAACTATGTTCACACAGAGAATAGCTATTGACCTGGGTACTGCTAACACGATCATCATCGTGGATAGACAGATTGTAGTAGATGAACCCTCGGTGGTTGCCATCCGTCGCAAAGACGAGCAGATGGTAGCCGTCGGTCGCCGCCCGTATGCAGGACGTCTCGAAGATCTCGGCCGACCAAGCTGCCTTCCGCGCCCAGAAAGACACCCCCGGCGGCAAGAAGACGATGAAATCGTCGCGCGCAAATTTTCGCTATAATTCCCTAAATATCAGTTATTTCAAAGAACGTTTTGCTATTTTAATGGGACAGCAATGATATTGCTCGCGGAATTAGCCGCGAGAGCAGAACCCTTGGTAAGCGTGGAGGATATCGGCCATTGCATTGAGTGCGAGGAAGCGATATCGAGAGATGTTATGAGGGAGATGGGGATGTTTGTGGTTGACAGTCTGTATGATATCTGGTCTCTCAAACGCCTCTGGTTTTGGCTCCAGCAACAATAATCGCCCTTCCGCGCAGGTCTCGAAATAGACGCCCTTAGGTTTGAAATATTTGCTATTGGGATCAGCGGGAGCAGGGAATCCGTCTTTTAATAGAATGATCAGCGGATAACCGGATTCCCTCAGCGCGCGGCAGATTTGTTTCTCGCCTTCTGAGACCCCGGCACTGATGAACACAGTCCCGCAATCTGCCTTAATCAAGCACTGCTGTTTGAGCGAATCAATCTGTTCCTGTGATAGGGTACGTGAGCACTGTAGTACCTGTTTGAGCGGATAGTCCAATAGAAAGAGATTCCCAAGCCCAGAGAAATCCAATCCGGCATAGGAGAGGTTTTGGTGAAGGCGGAAAAGGTCGGGATTAGCAAGCTTAATGGCCAGACGGCGAGGATTATCCTCAATGTACTGCCGCAGATTATCTAATTGTCCTTCGTGCGTAAGGATACGATCATGGTATTCGGGAGCGAAGATGTAGGTGGGCGTACTCGCGGAATTAGCCGCGAGAGCGGAACCTTTATCGCTGCACTGCTTCTTGAACCAACTGACGTAGTATCCGAGGGGATGTTTAATAGTTTTCCGCACATATAGCAATATATGTATATGATCAGGCATTACTACGTATCTGAATATTTCGGTGCTTTCAAAGCCTTTATATTGTGGTATTTGCTCTATTTCCTCAGAAACCATCTTCCCTACCGGAGTGAGGTCAATCTCAGCATTATCCACATCACCGATAAGCCGACCAAACATCGGTTCACGGTTGACGGTAGTTAATGTGAGCATATAAATGGTCGGGGCATGATAATCGTGCCATTGGGCGCGCAGCAGGTGTACCTTTTCCTGCTTATATCGCCATCCTTTATCTGTATGTATCCACTCTGCCATCTTGGGTTATGCTCGACCGGTTAATTCCGGTCGTTATTGCACATATCAGCGCTGCAAAAGTACTACAAATTTCTGAATTGTGCAAATGTTTTCGCCTTAAATCGCAGATTTCGCAAGAATTCTGCGATTTTTTTGCATATATCAGAAAAAAGTTGTACCTTTGCAGGCGAATTCGATAGATTAAACTATAAATAGGATGTCTTATGAAAAAAAATATTCTCATATGTATCGCCCTGATGGCCACAATAATCGCAGGTGCCCAGGAAACGAATCGCGGAGCGACGACTGCGCCTACGCCCCTCTACCGCGTGGGTGAGATGTATTGTTATGGCGAAACGACGATGGATAAGAAGGCGTATCTGCTCTTTCTGCAGCAGAACTGCCAGGATGCCTACTTGCAGTTCCGTCAGGGCTACAACACCTCCATCGCAGGCTGGGTGCTGCTCTCTGCCGGCCTGGGGCTGGATATCGGAGCAACCACCGCGATGATTGTGCAGCAGAGCAAAGAACGGAAAGCCTGGGAAAAGAGGAGAAAAACGGACCCTATGGCATACTATGACAGCCATTTTCCGTTTATTCCTTTTATCCTGATAGGCGTGGGGGCTGCGCTCGAGATTGCCAGTATTCCGACCTTGTGCGTCGGCTATTCCAAGATGCACAACAGTGTGGATATCTTCAATGCCAAATGCTCGTCTAAAATTACCGCTCGCCCGTACTGGAGCGTCAATGCTTCCGGCAACGGCATCGGCTTGACGTACAACTTCTGACGCTTGCCTTACAACTTCTGACGCTTGCCTCTCCGATAGGATTACAGGAGAGGAATTTGGTGCTATATGCATTTTTTGTAAAAAAAATTTGCGTATATCAGATTTTTTTTGTAATTTTGCAGCCAAATTTGTGCATATTTAATTGTAACAACAAAAAAACAAAACAAATAAACATTTAATAATCATTATGAAAAAGATCTTTATGCCCTTTGTGGCAACTTTATGCTGCGGCATCGCAATGCTTTTCACAGCGTGTGGAGCAAACACCAATTACCCCACTACTTATTTCTACGAAGTGGAGCAGGATATTCAATATCTGTGCTATAATATATATGAAGCATCAGATATCCAAAATGCCTTCGACAAAGCCATCGGCTATGAAGGCAATATGACTGTAGCGTATCAGACGCCACAGGACGAACAGATGAAAGCCGCTTGCGAGGCTGTGCAGAAACAGTACGCCGGCGCGAAGAGTATCTATCTCAAATACGATCTCTATCGCCTGACTTCTTCCTCGGAACCCGGTGCAACGAAAAAAAAGGAAATCATTGGTTCCTATACCATGGGCCAATCCCTCACAAAGCCCTATTCGTACTATAAAATCCAAAGCAACGAAGAGGAAGCATACGAGGCCCTGAAGGCGCAAAAGGAAAGCCTGGATGAGCCTGTCTATCAGGCCAGTTATCGCACCCTTCGCCACCTGTTAGGCATTCACCATTCATCCGAAGGCGCTTCGTTCTCAAGCGAGTCTGTTTTTGATGTCCGTTTCCGTGATTTGTTTGGCTTGGATGAGGATGTGCCGGCGTTTGATAACTATATCGTTACCGTGTGCGACTCGATTGCCAATGCGCATGCGTCCGATACGTTGACAGTTGAGGCGAAGGTTCAGATTCTCAAATACCAATTCCTGAAGGAGGGACAAACCGAGATCTGGAATCACACCTTCGAACCGACTATTCAATAAATCCGGTTATACGGCGAAGGTACTTTTTAAAACAAGTGCAACAATTATATAATAACTAAAACGAATATGCTTTTTTATCAAATTGACACGGTGGCCAGCGAGATGGCCGAGATGAGCGGTGTAATGGAACCTGCAGAGGAGTCCATCAGTCTGTTTTCAATGGCTATGTACGGCGGTTGGATCATGATTATCCTGGCGTTGCTACTGGCGTGGGCTTGCTATATTTTTATCGAGCGTCTGGTGACATTGAAGAACGCGAGCCGCGAAGACGTGCATTTCATGGAGAAGATCAAAGACTATATCCACGAAGGTAAGATAGACTCGGCCGTCAACCTCTGCCGCGAGAATGATACGCCCGCTTCGCGTATGGTGGAGAAGGGTATATCGCGTATCGGTCGCCCTATGCAGGATGTGCAGGTAGCGATTGAGAACGTGGGTAACCTGGAGGTTGGCAAGCTCGAAAAGGGCATGGTCATCATGGCTACCATCGCTGCCGGCGCCCCGATGTTGGGTTTCCTGGGCACGGTACTCGGCATGGTGCAGACCTTCTATAATATGGCGCAGAATGCCAGCGGCGTGATTGAGATGTCGGCTCTGTCGGAGGGTATGTATCAAGCGATGGTAACTACCATCGGCGGTCTGATAGTAGGTATTCTGGCTATGTTCGCCTACAACTTCCTGGTAGCCCGTATTGACAATGTCGTTCGCCAGCTGGAAGGCCGCACGCTGGAGTTTATGGACCTGCTGAACGAACCAGCTTAAATCGTTCGGTCTTCGGTCGCGAAGACTGAGCGCTCCGCGTTCATTAGGGCGACCGAAACCTCCGCTTTTCCCCACCACGGCAAAGCCGTGTCGGGGACCCCGGAAAGAAGTTGAAAGTTGAATGTTGAGAGTTGAGTGCAGTTTAGAGTTAATAGTTGAATGTGTTATCACTCTGAACTTCAAGCTTTTAAACTACACTAAACGCTAAACGCTAAACACTAAACTAAAACAATTATGAGTTTAAAAAGACGAAATAGGGTAGAGGCAACATTTGCGATGTCGTCGATGACAGACCTGATATTTCTGTTGCTGCTATTCTTTGTGATGGCATCGACGATGTCGTCGCCCAATGATATCAAGATTAACCTCCCGCAGTCGCGCGCGAAACAGAACACCAAAAATGTGGTCGCCAAGGTATCTATTGACAACCTCGGTAATTACTTTGTGGCACTGGGCAAGGCTAAACCCGTGGCGATAGCCGCAGAGGATCTGGAGGGGTATCTCGCCTCGGTTCAGCAGCAGGATAGCGCGATGTATATCGCTCTGCATGCCGATGAGGATATAGCATATAAGGAGGTGGTTCATGTGCTGGATATAGCCAATGAACACAAGATGAAGCTTGTAATTGCTACCAAACGATGAAGAAACAGAATTCTAATCTCATAGCATCTATCGGCACGCTCATCTTCATGTTACTCGTGTTCCTGTTGCTGTGGTTCCTGATGATAGGCTACGTGCCCGAACAGGAGGACGAAGGCATCATGGTGTCGTTCGGCGAGAGCGCGACGGGTGGCGGCCAGGAGAACGGCCTGGTTGCTGCTGCCGCTACGTCGGAGGCCACCTTTACGCCGCCTCCCGCGCCCGCACCGCCTTCGAACAATGACCTGATGACGCAGGAGGACGATGAGTCGCTCGCGCTGCGCCGTCAGCAGGAAGAGCAGCGCCGCGAGGCGGAAGCACAGGAACGTGCCGAACGCGAAAGGGAACGCGCCGAGCAGCAGCGCCTGGAGCAGGAACGCCTGGAGCGCGAACGCCGCGAAGCCGAGGAGGCTGCACGCAAGCAGGCCGCTATCGACAAGGCCAACCAGATGGGCGCCTTGTTCGGTCAGACCTCGTCGCCTGAAGGTTCTGCCGGTACGGGTGAGTCGGCATCGTCGGCCGCCAAAGGCAACCCGCTCGGGCACGGTAACTCGGGCGGCAACTCCTGGAGCCTCAACGGCCGCAGCATCGTAGGTGCGCTACCTACGCCCGGCAATGACTTCAAGCAGGAAGGCAAGGTGGTAGTCAATATCACCGTGGATACCAACGGTAAGGTCATCTCGGCCGTCGTCGGACCGGGCTCTACCGTCAGCGACTATACGACCCAGCAGCTCGCCATCAAGGCGGCGCTGAAGGCGAAGTTCAACGTAGTGGACCGTCCTGACAAGGCGATGGGAACGATAACGTATAACTTCAAGTTCAAGTAAAAGCCCTTGGCACCATGTGCCATTTGTTCATGTACGATGTACCATTTGGAATTGAAAAGTGAAAATTGAAAGGCAACCAAAATAAATAACGATAGAAAAGTATGAATTATTTGTTTCTTGACAACGGCTTCGAGGAGATAGAAGCCATCACAGTGGTTGATCTGCTGCGTCGCGCAGAAATTAGTCTGACGACGGTCAGCCTGACGGGCAAAGACCTGGTGCTCGGTGCGCATAACGTAGGCGTGGAGGCGGACTGCCTCTTCGACAACGTGGATTTCTCGGATGCCGAGATGCTCATCCTGCCGGGCGGTCAGACGCAGCTGGGTAAGCACTCCGGACTATGCGAACTGCTTCGTCAGCACAATGAGAACAATAAGATGATAGCCGCCATATGTGCAGCTCCGTCGGTATTGGGACAATTGGGTATCCTCGCCGGCAAACAGGCTACCTGCTATCCGGGGTTCGAGGCCGCCTTGGGTGAGAGTTATGTAGGCGGACTCGTCGTGGAGAGCAAGAACGTGATCACGGCCAAAGGTCCGGGTCTTGCCTCGGACTTTGCCTTCTGCATCATTGAGCATATCAAAGGCAGCGATGTAGCCGACCGCGTGTATGACACGGCGCAGTATTAGACATATTATCCTTTTTCTGATCCTTCTGCTCGCGTCGTGCGGGGTGAAGCGGGAGGTCGTGTCGCAGCCGGAGCAGGATGGGATGGTTGATAAGACTGTTGTTTCGGTAGCGTCGGAAGATGTGGCGCTTAGTTTGGAGCAACGTATTGCAGCCGGTGAGTTCGCATGGCTGGATACGATAGCAATAGATACATCAGGCGTGTGGATGAACTATTATTCGGGTCATTATGTTTTGGCGCATCAGAATGATTCAATAGGTGGCAGATTACCGTTGGATGTGATACCGGCAGATAGTTTGGTCATGAATAGTCGAGGATATTATTGGAAATATAAAAATGACTCTTTGGTGGATTATGGTAGATACAGGGTGTGGAATTATGCGAAGCGTACCATTTGTTGGGAACAATATAGAGTTGATATGGAGAAGGGTGTGTTGACAAATGAATTGGAACGTCATCCAATCGAGTTGGAGTCTTCATTTATTGAATCATATAGTTGCGATAAGTCCAACCATTGTTATTGGGTACGTTGTAATCATCATGCCTATGATTTTACAAGTGTTCCGAATAGACAATATTTGGAAATTTATATGGATATATTTAGTGATTGTTTCCACTCTCAGAGGCCCGGGAGTAATGAAATAGTATGGGTAATAAAGAAATAAAAAATATTGTAATGGGCCAATAACTCAGACTAAAGTGATTATTAATTAACCCAAAATATAAACGTATTAAAACAAAATAATTGACGTATGAAAAAAACTTTACTTACATTTGTATGCGCTATAGCCACTTTGTCGCTTATGGCGCAAGAGGAAGCCGCTGAGGCTCCCAAACCGTGGAAATGTACCGGCGTGCTTGGCTTGAATGCCAGCGCTACGGGCCTGGTAAACTGGGCTGCCGGTGGTAAAAACAACGTGACAGGCGTTGCATTCGCTAATGTACGTCTGCTGTACAACGAGAACAATCTATCGTGGGAAAGCAACCTGGATGTGCAGTACGGTCTGAGCTGGGTGGATCAGAAGTTCGACAAGTTTCAGAAGTCGAGCGACCACCTCAAGTTTGATACCAAGTTCGGTTGGGAGTTCCAGAAAACATGGTTTCTGACAGCCAGTGCTGCCTTCCAGACGCAGATGGACCTGGGCCGCGTATATCCCGGTGACGGTACCGTAGGTGCTATCAACAGCATGATTTTGGCTCCCTCTTATACCGATATATCCGTCGGTATTGACTGGAAGAAGAGCGTCAACGGCGCCGACTTCTCCATCTATCTATCTCCCATAGCCGGACGTATCGTAACCGCCTATGTGTCGGATGCCAACAACAAGAAGTACACCCAGCAGATGATCGATGGTGGCGTCTATGCCCCCGGTGATGATTTCCGCACCACCCTGCAGGAGGCTAACGGTACCTGGAAATACGACGAACTGAACGTCAAGCAGTACAAGAATGCCAGCGCAGAACTCGGTTTGAATTTCAAGGCCGGTGTCAACTATACCTATCAGGACCTGAAACTATCGACTGCCGTTACACTCTTCACCCCCTACAGATGGGACAAGATAGAGATGTATGCCTATGACAACGGTGCAGGCGTAGCTAACTATACCAAGGCCGAGATGGAGACCAACAAATACGACCTGAGTAACGCAGAGTATTTAGGCTACAGGGACAACAACCGCCGTTTCGGTAACTTCGATGTGGACTGGACGGTCATGGTTTCGTACCAGTTCCTCAAGTGCCTCAACGTGACGCTGAGCACCAACCTGAAATATATCAATGGTCTGAAGATTGAGAAGGAACTGGCAGACGGCACCATCTCTAAAGCCGAGCGCGTTCAGTTTATGGGCGTATTGGGCTTGGGCGTAGGTTACAGCTTCTAAAAAAAACAATCCGATTGCAATCAATGGAGCAGCTGGATCGATTGGAGAGGAATATACAGACCCTGCTTGCCAAGCAGCATACCATCATGGAGGAGAACCGCTTGCTGACGGAGGACAACCGTCGTCAGCATGAGGAAATCATGCAATGCCATGCGCAGATTGTCAGTCTGCAGCATGAGTTGCGCGATGTGCGTACAGCAGCCTCCATGATTGGCAATACCGCTTCGCGCGACAAAGCACGCCTCTACCTTACCCAGATTATCAATCAGGTCGATTCAGCCCTAACAATACTAACACAATGAGCCAAGAGAGTAAGCAACGCATCTCCCTACAGCTGGAAGCCCATAAACTTTCGCTGCAGGTCGATGCATCCAAAGAAGGCGTCTATCGCGAGGCAGCTAAGCTACTGAACAGCCGCTATGAGTTCTATTTGCACCGTATGCCGCAGTCTTCCAGCGAATTGCTGTGGGTCTATGTGGCCCTGGAAACCGCTATTGCCCTGCGCAGCGATGCACGCGATAAGGCATTGGAACCCATAGCACAACGATTGCAATCACTAAACCAACTACTCGAAGAACAAATCTAACACAATTATATATATATGGTATTATACTTTTTGATTATAGGCTTCGGTGCCTTCTTTATCGGCGGACTGCTCTGCTTCCTGTTTTTCCGTTATTCCACCCAAGGCATGCTCAAAAAAGCAGAAGAAGAGGGTGAGATGATTAAGAAACGCAAAGTCGTGGAGGCAAAAGAGAAATTCATAGCCCTCAAACTGGAGCACGAGAAGATGGTGCGCCAAGATGAGCAACGCAAGCAACAGCAGGAACAACGTCTCCAGCAGCGCGAACAGCAACTCAACCAACGTCAGGGCGAGCTGCAACGTGGCCAGAACGAGCTACAGCAGCAGTCACGCCAGATAGAACAACAACAGAAGGCCATCGAGCACAAGACGCAGGAGATTGACCGTATGCACAAGCAGGCGGAGCAACAGCTGGAGAAACTATCCGGTATGTCAGCCGAAGAGGCTAAGATTCAACTTGTTGAGGCCCTCAAAGACGAGGCCAAGACAGCCGCTATGGCTTATGTCAACGAGACCATGGATGACGCACGCCTTACTGCGTCGAAGGAGGCTAAGAAAATCATCATCCAAACAATCCAGCGTATCGCATCTGATACCACGGTGGAGAATGCCGTATCCGTATTCCATATCGACAACGATGAGGTGAAGGGCCGCATCATCGGTCGCGAAGGTCGCAACATCCGCGCACTGGAGGCCGCTACGGGCGTTGAAATCGTGGTGGATGACACACCCGAGTCGATTACCCTGTCTGCCTATGACCCCATCCGTCGTGAGGTAGCACGCCTCGCTTTGCACCAGTTGGTGCAGGACGGACGTATCCACCCCGCGCGTATTGAGGAAGTCGTTGCCAAAGTCACCAAACAGGTGGAGGAAGAGATGATCGAGACCGGCAAACGTACCGCCATTGACCTGGGTGTACACGGTCTGCATCCCGAATTGATCCGACTCATTGGTAAGATGAAATATCGTTCGTCGTACGGCCAGAACCTGCTGCAGCACGCACGCGAGACAGCTATGCTCTGTGGCGCGATGGCTGCTGAGTTGGGACTGAACACCAAGAAAGCCCGCCGTGCAGGTCTGCTCCATGACCTGGGCAAGGTAGCCGAAGAAGACACCGACCTGCCGCATGCAGAGATAGGTATGAAACTCTGCGAGAAATACGGCGAGAAACCCGATATCTGCAATGCCGTTGGTGCCCACCACGATGAGATAGAGATGGAAACACTCATTGCACCTATCGTGCAAGCCTGCGATGCCATCTCCGGTGCTCGCCCGGGTGCACGCCGCGAAATCGTGGAGACCTATGTGAAGCGCCTGAATGACCTGGAGGATATGGCTATGTCGTATCCGGGCGTGGTGAAGACCTATGCTCTACAGGCCGGACGCGAACTGCGCGTCATCGTCGGTGCGGATAAGATCTCGGATAAGGATACAGAGCTGCTGTCCTTTGACCTCGCCAAACGTATCCAGGACGAGATGACTTATCCCGGTCAGGTGAAAATCACCGTTATCCGCGAGACGCGGGCGGTGAACTACGCAAAATAAATTAGGAATTGAGTTCCGATAACTCGAGCCAGCGGAATTCGGCTTCGTCCAACTCCGCGGTAAGAGTCTCGTAGCGACGGCTCGCCTCGGCTATCTCATCCGCGGCAGTCAGAATACCCGAGAGTTGCTGCTCCAAGTGCTGTTTCTCAGCCTCCAGGAGCGGCATCTTTTTTTCCAGTTCTGCCAACTCCTGCTTCTCCTTGAAGCTGAGGCGCCGTTCACGGTTCGGGGACTTCTCCCTCCCCTGTGGGGAGGGCTGGGGAGAGGTCTTCTCCCTCCCTTGTGGGGAGGGCTGGGGAGAGGTCTTCTCCCTCCCTCGTGGGGAGGGTTGGGGAGAGGTCTTCTCTCTCCACTGCGTATAGTTGCCGGGAAAGTCATCTATCTGTCCCTCGCCGCGGAAGACGAACAGGTGGTCCACCACGCGATCCATGAAATAGCGGTCGTGGCTCACGACGATGAGACACCCGCGGAAGGCGCGGAGGTATTCCTCCAGAATCTGCAGGGTGGGGATATCGAGGTCATTGGTGGGTTCGTCCAACACCAGAAAGTTAGGACTCTGCATCAGTACCAGACATAGGTGCAGGCGTTGTTTCTCGCCACCGGATAGTTTATCCACATAGTCGTACTGCTGCTGCGGCGTGAAGAGAAAATGCTGCAGGAACTGGCTGGCGGTCAGTCGATCGCCGTTGCCCAAGTCCACCGTCTCAGCAATCGCACGCACGATATCAATGACTTTCTTGCCTGCCTCGAATTGGTAACCCGTCTGTCGGTAGTACCCGAAACGAATGGTGGTGCCGATATCGAACGAACCGCTGTCGGGCGTCAGTTCGCCTAATAGGAGCTTCAGGAATGTGCTCTTGCCGGTACCGTTCTTGCCGATGATACCTAATTTCTCGTAGCGGGAAAAGACATACGAGAACCGGTCGAGTATGATCTTATCGCCAAAGGCTTTGCTAACCTCCTTTGCCTCAAAAATCTTATTGCCTATATAGCCGCTTTCCATCTCCAGGCGCACGTTATCCTCTCGGATAACGCGTTTGGCGGTGTCTTCAATCTGGTAGAAGCGGTCGATGCGGTATTGTGCTTTGTGTCCGCGTGCCTGAGGCATGCGGCGCATCCACTCCAGTTCGGTGCGGTATAGGTTTCGGGCGCGCTGGGTCTCGTTCATGAGGTTGTCGATACGCTCCGCGCGTTTCTGCAGGTAGTATTGATATACCGACCCGCCGTAGTCGTCATTGGGATTGCGGTATAGATAGACAGCATCCTGTTCCAGCTCGATGATGGTATCGCATACGCGATCCAAGAAGTAGCGGTCGTGCGTCACCATGAGGATGGTGCGGTTCGCCTTGCGGAGTGTATCCTCCAGTTTGGCAACGGTGTCCAGGTCCAGGTGGTTAGTCGGTTCGTCTAAGATGAGCAGGTCGGGTTCCGTGTCCAGGAGCCGGTCTATCATCACTTTTTTCTTCTGTCCACCGGATAGGGTCGCCAACTCGGGCGGGTAGTCAATCTGCTGGGGCAGATACCCGATGCGTATGTCGCGTCGAAACGTTATCTTGCCGCTGTCGGCAGAGGCATGTGCAGTCAGTATATCCAGCAGCGTGCTTTTGCCGGCTCCGTTCCGTGCCACCAAGGCAATGCGCTCACCCTTATTGACGGCGAAGTTGATGCCCGCGAAGAGCACCTTATCCCCCACGCGTTTGGTGAGACCTTCTACCGTCAAATATGGAATCAGCGTTGCCAACTATCAATTATCAACTATCAACTATCAACTATCAAATATCAACTATCAACTATCAATTATCAACTATCAATTATCAACCGGCATAAGGTCTTGCTGCAGTCGGAGTGTATAGAGTATAGCTTCCGATTGGCGCAGGGCGTTTCGTTTCTTCTGACCCGAGGCGTAGATGAAAGTCTCGGCGGTAATGACCTGCTGGTGTATCTCATCCAGGCGTGTGAGGCTGACGTATGGTCCGCCCATTGCTTCGCCATCCAGTATCTTCCACAGGCCGCGAATCTCTGCCGCCCATACACGGATGGCAGGGTGTTCTTTGTCGGCTGCCTGTGCCAGCGTTATCTCCTTGTACTCGGGTGGAATGACGCGGTATTCGGTGCCCATATGCGAGCCCTCAACCTGCCCTTCAATCATCGCACCTACTACCAAATCGCGCATACGGTTGAGTGCGGGGGCGGTAAAGGCATCCGCTTCGGTATAAGGATAGCTGTAGATGATGAGGTCTTTGCGCATGGGGCCCTTGTTGTTGCAGCACCAGAAGAACTGTGTCTTCTTGCCATCAATCGTCAGTAGTGTGTCGCGGATGAGCATGTAGTCCTCGGGTATGTAGAGGTCGCCGCTGAAACGCTGCTGGAACTGCTGACGTGCTTGCTCATTGGTGTAGGCGCGCAGGAAACGGCACTGCCGTTGTATCTCGCGGTCCACAAACCAGTCTCGCACACGTTCACCGTTCGTTTGCCACCATGCTACGAAACTGGCGTTGTCGGGTGCCTGAATGGTATAGACGGCTTGCGGGGTGGACCAATAGTCGCTATGCTGTTTCGGCGTGACACGCGTATAGCGTTCGGGATTGATATCCACGAATAGAATGTTGCGGGTCGGCTTCAGCAGGTCGTCAAAGGCCGCATGCGAAACGATGCTGAGGTTGAAATAGGGTTCAGCCTGTGGCAGGCAGGGCATGGTCGCTTCCATGGTCTGGCGGACCAGACCGGAGAGGCTGTTGACCTCTTCATCGTATGCCGAACCGTTGTTGTAGAGGCTGTTTTGAGCCAGCGCGGCACGTTGGTCAGCCGTGAGGGGTTCGTCGTTCATCACAACCAGGCACTCGTAGATGGTACCGGTGGCAGAGGTCAGCGTGCGTCCGCTGCCCGTGCAGGCACTAAGCAGGATGGAAACAACCATCAGCATTCCGTAAAATCCGTGTTTCATAAAGCTATATTCGTAGGATGGTGATAAAACAAAACTTAAAGTACTTCCAACGCTTTGCGCACGCGGCGGAGGGTTTCTTCCTTGCCCAGGATATGGGTTATATCCCAGATATGCGGTCCGCGGGCGGCACCGACGAGGCAGATACGGAAGGCGTTCATGACGATACCTACACCGTATTCCTTTTCGGCTATCCAGGGCATGACTATGTCGTCTAAGTGCCAGCGGGTGGCAGCATTACCATTCTGGTCGGTGGTGGCATAGTTATGATGCCAGTCGGCTTCGCTGACGCCCTCCAACAAGGCAATGAGTTCCGTCATATGACGCGGGCTGTCCTCTTTCCAGCGTTTCTGCAGCGACTTCTCGTCGTACGATGCGGGTGCCTCGAAGAAGAAATTGCATTGTTCCCAGAGTTCCGGTACAAAGTTGACACGGTCCTTGACGAGGCCCACTATGGCAGCTATCGTTTCCATCGGGTAGGTGACTGCTATCTGTTTCTCCTTCAGTATGGGCAGGAACAGTTCCGCCAGTTCTGCGTTGGGTTTCTGTACCAGGTATTGGTGGTTGAACCATTTGCCTTTCTCGTAGTCGAACTTGGCACCGGATTTGCTGACACGATCCAGCGAGAACTGCTCAATGAGTTCCTGCATGGAGTATATCTCCTGGTCGCCGGTGTTGTGCCAACCCAATAGCGCGAGGAAATTGATGACTGCCTCCGGGAAGTAGCCGCTCTCGCGGTAACCGGACGAGACGCTACCGTCCTTTTGGTTGTGGAACTCCAACGGGAAGACGGGGAAACCCAGTCTGTCGCCGTCGCGTTTGGAGAGTTTGCCGTTTCCGTCAGGCTTGAGCAGCAGCGGCAGGTGGGCAAACTGCGGCATCGTGTCTTGCCAGCCAAAGGCGCGGTAGAGCAGCACATGCAGCGGAGCCGAGGGCAACCACTCTTCGCCACGGATAACATGGGTTATTTCCATCAGGTGGTCGTCCACGATGTTGGCCAGGTGATACGTAGGCAGGTCGTCGGCAGATTTGTAGAGCACCTTGTCATCCAAGATGGATGAGTTGATGACAACTTCGCCACGGATTAGGTCATAGACATGCACATCCTCGTTGGGTTCTATGCGGAAGCGTACCACGTATTTGTCGCCTCGGGCGATGCGTGCGAGTGCTTCGTCCATACCTAAGGTCAGCGAATTCTGCATCTCCATACGCGTGCGCGCATCGTATTGAAAAATAGGTGTCTGCTGCCGCTTGGCTTCCAGTTCTTCGGGGGTGTCGAACGCATAATACGCGTGATTGGAGTCGAGCAGTTGCTGCACATATTTATGATATATCTCGCGGCGCTCACTCTGGCGGTAGGGACCATGTTCGCCCACGGATTCAATCTCCCGTCCACCTTTCGCCATACGCAGTCCTTCGTCAATGTCGATACCAAGCCAATCGAGTGCTTCCAAAATATACTCCTCGGCACCCGGTACAAAGCGGGTAGAATCGGTATCTTCGATACGCAGTAGCATTACACCCTTATGTTGGCGGGCGAAGAGGTAGTTGTACAAGGCGGTACGAACGCCGCCGATGTGTAATGCACCCGTTGGTGACGGGGCAAAACGGACCTTTACTTGTCTTTCCATATGATTATCAACTATCAATTATCAATTATCAATTATCAACTATCAACTACCATGCCGTAGGCATTATACTTCTTTCCGTTGTAGAGGATGTAGAGGCTTCCGTTCTGTATTACCTTCATCCCTTCTCTATCCCCCTTTCCAAGAGAGGCGGGCGTTTCTATCCCGTCATGCTGGTGGGGGATGTAGTTGAGCTTGTTGTCCATCCAGGGTATGCGTTCGGCGATGTAGTCACGTATCCATTGTACCTCTTGGGCGAACGAGCCACCGGTGCGGGGATTCTGGTGAACGCGTTGGTTAAGAATAGGCCAGCGCTCAAAGTTGCGTTCCGCTGATGCCGAGAGCAGTTCTTCCAACGAATCGACCACCGCCGTCAGGCTCTCTACGGAGATGATTCCGCGGTCGCGGTAGTAGGCATAGATGGCTTCTAAGTGTTTCCGATCTGTGTTTCTGCGGACAATCTCGTCCACAAACGCTCGCATATCGCCTGCATAACTGCCTACTGTGCGATAGACGTAATCGCTGCGCGAGCAGATGGGGTAGGTGCGGTTGTCATTCTCGTAGGCGAGGTCAAAATCCCACACCGGACCGGAAAAGACGGTATCGTTATGGCTGAACTTGTAGAAGTACATAGACCAATACGTGTCGGTATTGCCACTTATCTCACCTACCAGAAAATGCCGGAGGAAGGTCTCGCGGTCCAGGTTAGGGTGGGCGGCTCGCTCTATGGTGTTGAAGATGGCGCAGATGGAATCCACCTGTGTCATCGTGATGCTATCCGGATCCGGGTAATGGATGGTAACGGGGGTATAGCGGTCAGACCAAAACCAGGCTTTCTCGTTCTGGGCATAAGCGTCTGCTTCGATGAGAAAACCGCCCTTATCCACGTTAACGCGGTTCTTCTTGACCTCTATCTGGTCGCAGAGTTGGTAGCACCCCTTGTAATCACCGTTCACCACCACATCCACCGCGCGGATAAAGGGAGTGTAAGGCAGCTCAAGTCGGCGCGAGAGGTCGAATGCTAAAATATTGCGCATGAGCGATTTGTCGCCGTAGTTGTTGATGAGTGTCCAACGTTTAGCCTTGGCGGGCGACCCTAAGACGTGCTGCTTGCTGTCAAAACGGAGGTGGTAAGGCTTCTTGGGGAAGTCTTTTGATGCATTGCCGCGGAGGCGCACTTTGCCCGAGTCGGTCAGTAGCACATCGTTGTCAATGATGCGGATGAGGCAGCGTAGCTCGTGTGTTTTGTCGTAGGGATCCTGTCCGCTGCGTGTGTCAATATACACCGTAGGCAGGTTGGTCAACTGCTGCGTTTCAGCGGTTTGCGTCTCGCATGGCTGCTGTTGTGTGCCTTGGGAGTAGGCTTTGCCACAGGAAACAGACAGCACTGTCAGCAACACCGACAACAATCTTATAATTCGTATTTTACCATTGGCACACATATCCCCAATCTAAATTCGGGTGCAAAGTTACTACATTTTTTTGAACTATGCAAGAAAAATCGTCACAAATAAGATGATTTTGCAGCGAATGCACACTATTTTTGCAAAAAAATGTTCAAAAATTTGCGTATTTGCATTTTTTGTAGTACTTTTGCAAATCAAAACTGCTATTTGGAGGAAAGAATATGAAAAAAGTCGTATTATTTTGTTTGGTAATGATGGCTGTTTTCGTGCAAGCGCAGGAAGTTACTCCCGCCGCTGCCGGTACGCCCGAAGCCACGCCCGCCGTTACGCCCGTGGTCACGAGCGCCAACCCCTTGTACCGCGCAGGTGAGTTGTATTATTACGGCGAGACCGTGATGGAAAAGAAAGCCTATGCACGTTTTTTGCAGGAATCGTGCCCCTTGGCCTACGAACAGTACCGCAAAGGCTATAAAACAGCTACTGCCGGATGGGTATTGCTGGGCGCGGGACTCGGTATAGATGTGGCAGCTTGCATCACGCTACTGACAACGAAGAAGGATTTAAAATCTGCCGCTACATCCAGAACAGCCTTTAATACATTGGCTGCAGTCGCTTTGGGTTGCGAGATTGCCTGTATCCCGACGCTTTGTGTCGGCTATTCCCAAATGCACAACAGTGTAGACATCTTCAACGCTGCCTGCCATACCCGGAGGTCTCAGGCCTACTGGAGTCTCAACGCCTCCGAAAACGGCATCGGCGTCGCCTATAATTTCTAAGGATGGCGTGAAAAAGGACAGTTAGACACGGCGATATGCGATACCGAATCCTACTGCTGCTGGCAGTCCTGTCGGCGTGCGCGAATGTGCAGGCCGCGAAAATCTGCGGACGGGTGGTTGATAAAAACGGCTCGCCGCTGGTGTATGCCACCGTCTATCCCGTGGCCAACCCCATTGATGGTACTGCTACCAACGATCAGGGCCTCTTCTGCCTGGAGATAGAAACGGACACGGCAACCCGGGTTGCTGTGACCTATGTGGGGTATAAACAACAGCAACTGTGGCTGACAGCGAACGATAACGAGCAGTTGACCATCGTGCTGGAAGACCAACCGATAGCACTGGAGGAAATGGTCATCGAGGCCAAACGAACGCGTATGTCCAAGCGCAAGATGCTGGCTCGTGTGCTGCGCGAAACCTACCTCAAACTGAAGGAGGACTTGCCGCACGAGAATGTGCGTTACGCGCTGGTAAGTGACGTGAAGATGGATGCTTCCGACGCCCCCTGGGGCATGGAGCAGATGGGCGCGGAGATTATCGAAGCACCCGGGCGCGCGCAAGAAGGAAAGGATAGCGTACAGTTTCGAGGGCTGTGGTGCAAACGATACTGCTCGCCCGAGGTGCGCGCAAGGATCGATAGCGTGCTGAAGCACGATAGCGATCGTAATCGCCAGAAGATGGCGACCGGACTGGATAAGGGTACCCTGACCCATCGCGCCCTGTGGAGCCTGAGGATGGATCCGGCGCACCTGTTGGATACCTCCGATGAATTGCGCCGGTGGAAAATGTCGGCTGAAGACGATGCCCACTGCGTGCTGACCTACCGGCGCAAGTATAACTTCCTGGGCGTAGTCAAGGCAACACTCACCGAAAACCTCATCGTTGATGCCTACGACTACCGCCTGCAGAGCTACACGGTGGATCTGACAGTCAAACTCAATCTGCCGTTTGCCATGAAGATAGAAGGTGTCTATCTCGAGTGGCTGAACCTGCTCAGTAACGGCGGTCAGCCGGCGGAGAAGTTCAAACTCAAGAAAGGTACCATGCACGCGCGGCTGTCAAATATTTATGCGATGCGCAACGGTGTGCTTGTGCCTGTGGAGAAGAACCTGGAGGCCGAGGGCGAGATAGTCGGCAAAAAAGATATGGTGCTACCCGTCAAAGTATGGGCTACACAGCATGTGGGCGAGGTACAGACGAGTGGGGTAGAACTGTACAAAAATTACGATAAACATGCCGAAGTGAAGCGTACAATGGTGCCGATATACTAAAAAATGCACTTTTTTTGAAAAAAATGCACGAAAAATTTGCGTATATCGGAAAAAAATTGTACCTTTGCAGCCGGAATTGAATGAGGGGACCCGAAAGGTTCCCTCACGTTGTACAAAATGTAAACAGAGTTTACGTAGTTTGCGTAACTTGCGTAGTTTACGAAAACAACGAAAACAACGAAAACAACGTTCTACGAACATGATAACAAAAGAATTGGTGGAAAAAGTGGCGCAGGAGTACCTAAAAGGTACGGATTACGAACTCCAGACCTGCGAGATTGATAAGGACAAAAATATCCTCGTAGAG
Organism: uncultured Bacteroidales bacterium; assembly: GCA_900316005.1. Taxonomy (GTDB): domain Bacteria; phylum Bacteroidota; class Bacteroidia; order Bacteroidales; family Paludibacteraceae; genus Colicola. The sequence continues at coordinate 26,555 of ONBH01000008.1, forward strand.
GTGGATCGCCTTGGCGTGGTGGATGTGGATTTCTGCGCCCTGCTGAATCGTCATATCGTTGCGGCGCTTGAGGAATTGACACACGAAATGGATGACTACAGCCTGGAGGTAGGCAGCGTTAGCCTGACTGCTCCCTTTAAGAGCCGTATCCAGTACGAGAAGAATCTTGGCCATAACGTCGTTGTGACCGACCTGGAAGGCAAGCGGCACAGTGGCCAGCTCGTCAGTGTGGATGAGGATACCTTTACCGTGGATGCGAAGGAAACCCTAACCTTCCGCTACGATGAAGTGAAACAGGTGAAATATAATATTACTTTTTAAATAAATGGCAACAAAAACAATTGAGTCAGTCAATCTGATTGACATTTTCTCGGAGTTCAAAGAGCTCAAGAGCATTGACCGTCAGACCTTTATAAACGTTCTGGAGGACTCTTTCCGCAACGTCATTGCGAAGATGTACGGCAGCGACGCCAACTACGATGTGATTATCAACCCCGACAAAGGGGATTTGGAGATTTACCGCAATCGTCTGGTTATGGAAGATGGTGATGTAGCCAATCCGGAAACCCAGATTGAGTTGAGCGAGGCTCGCGAGATTGACGAAGAAGCTGAAATCGGCGAGGAAGTGACCGACAAGGTGGACTTCTCGCAGTTCGGTCGTCGTATGATTCTTAACCTGCGCCAGACCCTGGCATCCAAAATCCTGGAGCTGCAGAAGGAAAACCTGTATATCCGCTACTCAGAGTTACTGGGTCAGGTGGTCAGCTGTGAGGTGTACCAGATCTGGAAGAAAGAAATGTTGCTGATGGATGAGGATGATAACGAACTCTTCCTGCCCAAGCAGAACCAGATTCCTACCGACTTTTATCGTAAGGGCGATACGGTCCGTGCCGTAGTGGTACAGGTAGATAACAAGAACCAGAATCCCAAAATTATCCTCTCGCGTACAAGCCCCCTGTTCTTGCAACGTCTCTTTGAACAGGAAGTTCCCGAAGTGCACGATGGTCTTATTGCAATCAAGAACATCGCCCGTATCCCGGGTGAGCGTGCCAAAGTGGCTGTGGAGAGTTTCGACGAACGTATTGATCCGGTCGGCGCTTGCGTAGGTGTAAAAGGTGCCCGTATTCACGGTATCGTGCGTGAACTTCGCAACGAGAATATCGACGTTATCAATTACACCTCCAATCCTAACCTTTATATCCAGCGTGCGCTCTCACCCGCGAAGATTAGTTCGATGAATGTGAACGTAGAGGAAAAGAAAGCCGATGTATATCTCAAACCCGATGAGGTCAGCCTGGCTATCGGTAAGGGCGGATTTAATATCAAACTCGCCTCCATGCTTACCGGCTACCAAATTGACGTTTACCGCGAAATGGAAGAGCAGGATATCGAGGATATCTATCTGGATGAGTTCAACGACGAAATCGATCAGTGGGTACTCGATGCCTTCAAGGCTATTGGTCTGGATACGGCTAAGTCTGTTCTGGCCAAGAGTAAAGAGGAACTGCTCAAGCAGACTGACCTGGAGGAAGAGACGATTGACGAGGTACTGCGCATCCTGAATGCTGAGTTTGAAGAGGAACCCGTATCTTCTTCTGCAGTAGAAACTGAAAAATGATTATTGAAAACTGATATTTTAAAACAAACCGTTTATGGCGATAAAACTCATTAAAGCTTGTAAAGAACTCAATATTGGCACGTCCACGGCCGTAGAATTCTTCAAAAAGCAAGGGCATGAGGTGGCATCCGATCCCAATACGCGTATCGATGACAACCTCTATCTGCTTCTGGCCAAGGAATTCAACAAGGATATGGCCCTCAAACTGGAAGCGGAGCAGATGGCCCGCGAGCGCCAGGAACGTGAAATACCGCGTGTAATCAAGATTGAGGAACCGGATCAGAAACCGGAACATATCCCAACCGAGATACCCAGACCAAAGGTGTTGGGTAAGATTGATTTGTCGAAGCCGGAACCCAAGCCGGAACCCAAGCCGGAACCGAAACCGGAACCGAAACCCGAGCCGAAACCGGAACCGAAACCGGAACCGAAACCGGAACCCAAACCCGAGCCGAAACCGGAACCCAAGCCGGAACCCAAACCGGAACCGAAACAGGAACCGAAGCCCGAGCCGAAACAGGAACCGAAGCCCGAGCCTAAATCCGAGCAGGTGCCCGAAGGGAAGCCGGTATCCAAACCCGAACCCGAGAAGATAGAGCGTAAAACCGAGATCTATTCCTTGGGCAAACCGCAGCTGAAGAATCAGCCTAAGGTCATCGGCAAGATAGACCTTGATAGCATCAATCAGGCTACGCACCCGGGTAAGAAATCCAAGGAGGAGAAAAAGCGCGAACGTGAACGCCGCGAGGCCGAACGTCGTGCTCAGCGCTCGCAGCAGAACACCAATAGTGGACAAGGTGGCAATCAGCAGAAAGGCGCAAACAACAACTCCGGTAACAACGGTGGTAAGGACGGTGAGAAACGCAAACGTGAACGTATCCGCCAGAATAAAGTAGATATCAACGATGCTCGCAATCAGAAGAGCGGCAAGCCGCAGAAAAAGAAAGTAGCTAAGGTTGAAATTGACGATGAAGAAGTACAGCGCCAGATTAAGGAGACGCTGAATCGTCTGCAAGGCCAGAAAGGTAAGACAGCAACCTCTAAGCACAAACGCGAACGTCGTGAACAGGAGCGCGAGAAGATGGCTGAGGCACGTGCCGAAGAACAAGCACAGAGCAAGGTGCTGAAACTCACCGAGTTCGTTACCGCCAACGACTTGGCAACCATGATGAATGTGCCTGTAACCAAGGTTATCGGTACCTGCATGATGCTGGGCGTGATGGTTAGTATCAATCAGCGTTTGGATGCCGAGACCATCAACCTCGTAGCAGAAGAATTCGGCTTTACTACCGAGTATGTAGCAGCCCATGTGACCGAAGAAATCAATGCCGACGAGGAGATTAACGAGGCTGATATCGAAGAACGCTGCCCGATTGTGACCGTCATGGGTCACGTGGACCATGGTAAGACCTCACTGCTGGACCATATCCGCAATACGAATGTCATCGCCGGTGAGGCAGGTGGTATCACGCAGCACATCGGTGCATACAACGTGAAGCTGAAAAACGGCCGTCATATCACTTTCCTTGATACGCCCGGTCACGAAGCCTTCACTGCTATGCGTGCCCGCGGTGCAAAGGTGACCGATATAGCCATTATCATCGTTGCTGCTGACGATGCCGTGATGCCGCAGACCATTGAGGCTATTAACCATGCCCAAGCAGCCGGCGTGCCGATGATATTCGCTATCAATAAGTGCGATAAACCCGGTGCTAATCCCGATAAGATTAAGGAGCAACTATCGAATATGAACATCCTCGTTGAGGATTGGGGCGGCAAGTACCAGAGTCAGAATATCTCAGCCAAGAAGGGCGACGGCGTCTATGAACTGCTGGAAAAAGTGCTGCTCGAGGCCGATATGCTGGAACTCAAAGCCAATCCCAAACGCCGTGCCAAGGGCTCAATCATCGAATCGAGTCTGGATAAAGGACGCGGCTATGTGGCCACTGTGCTGGTAGGCGACGGTACTTTGCATCAGGGCGATATCGTGCTGGCGGGTACCTATCATGGTAAGATCAAGGCTATGTTCAATGAGCGCGGTCAGAAGATACAGGAAGCCCTGCCGGGTGAACCCTGCCTCATTCTTGGTCTGAACGGTGCACCGCAGGCCGGTGACGAGTTCAACGTACTGCCTACCGAGCAGGAGGCTCGCGAGATTGCTAACAAACGCGAGCAATTGCAGCGCGAACAATCGCTGCGTACCAAGAAGCATATTGGTCTGGACGAGATCGGACGCCGTCTGGCTATCGGTGACTTCAAGGAAATCAACCTCATCGTCAAGGGTGATGTGGATGGCTCCGTTGAGGCACTTACCGACTCGCTCATCAAGCTATCTACCGAGAATATTCAGGTCAATGTCATCCACGGTGGTGTCGGTGCCATTTCCGATTCCGACGTGCTGTTGGCTGAGGCCTCTAATGCTATTATCGTCGGCTTCAATGTTCGTCCGACTGCCACTGCGCGTAAGATGGCCGATGCCGAGGAGGTGGATATCCGCGTCTATAGCATTATCTACGATGCCATTGAGGAACTAAAGGCCGCTATGGAGGGTATGCTCTCGCCCGATATCAAGGAGGAAGTTACCGCTACCCTGGAGGTTCTGCAGACTTTCCATATATCCAAGGTGGGTACTATCGCCGGCTGTATTGTGCGTGAGGGTAAAGCCAAACGCCAGAATAAGTGCCGCGTCATCCGTGACGGTATTGTCATCCATCAGGGTGAACTCAGCGGCCTGAAGCATGGCAAGGACGATATCAAGGAGATAGGTCTGAACCAGGAATGTGGTATTAGCATTAAGAACTTCAACGATGTACAGGAGGGGGACCTCATCGAGACGTACGAACAGATTGAAGTGGCCAAAACCCTATAAAGTATCACGCGTATGAAAGATATAGTATTCAATACGGTTATTCATAGCCTGACGTGGGATGAACTTGATGACCGTCAGCGCCAACTCATCAATGAGGCAAAAGCCATGACGCGCAACTCGTATTCTCCCTATTCTCACTTCCGTGTCGGTGCTTCAGCACGCCTGGCTAATGGTGTTATCGTGAAGGGAAGTAATCAGGAGAACGCAGCGTACCCCAGCGGACTATGCGCCGAGCGCACTTGCCTGTTTGCTGCCAACGCTAACTATCCCGATCAGGCCGTTGAGGCACTCGCCATTGCATGCTATGCGGAGGGACACTTCACTGCCAAACCCGGCGCACCCTGTGCCGGATGCCGACAGGTTATGCTGGAAACGGAACACCGGTACGGCAGACCGATGCAAATCTTGCTTTACGGCGAAGAGGAGACCTATATCATCGACTCTGCTGACGCACTCGTGCCGCTCGGCTTCTTTGCAGAAGACCTCCCTAAGAAATAAATCGTGAGGGCAACGGGATTCCGGAACCGAGCACCGAAATGAAGCGGCATCTGTTGAAACGCATTGACTTGTATCTGCTCAAGAAATTTCTTGGGCTTTTCCTCATGACGTTTATCATTACCAGCTTCATTTTGTTGATGCAGTTCTTGTGGGTACATGTTCGTGACTTGGTGGGCAAAGGGGTGGAGATTAGCGTGCTGGCGGAGTTCTTTATCTACGCAGTGATGTCTGTGGTACCCCTGGCGCTACCCTTGGCTATCCTGCTCGCTTCGCTGATGTGCTTCGGCAACCTGGGGGAGAAATTCGAACTCACGGCCATGAAGGCTGCCGGTGTGTCGCTATTCCGAATTATGCGTTCGCTGATGTGTGGCATCGCGGTGTTGTGCGTAGGGGCGTTCTTCTTCTCCAACTATATCCTGCCCATGAGCCAGACCAAGCTCTGGGCATTGATTTTCTCGCTCCGCCAGAAGAGTCCCGAACTGGATATACCCCCCGGTGAGTTCTACAACGGTGTGCCCGGGTATATGATTTACGTGGCATACAAGGATCCCCCATCCGGTATGCTGTATGATATGATGATTTACGACTACTCCAACGGTTTCCAGGATGCCACGGTGCTGGTGGCTGATTCGGGGCAGCTATTCGTCACCGAAGACCACCATTACCTCATGCTGCGGCTCTACGACGGAGAGGGATTTGAGAACCTCGACCGTCAGCAGCAGAGGGCTACCAAGTCGCGCCGAAACGTACCCTACCGTCGTGAGATATTTACCCGCAAGGAGATGCTCATTGAGTTCGATACTGACCTCAAACGATACGATGAGTCCGTATTGGCCGACCAACATGTCAGCAAGGATGTTAACAAGTTGATTCACTCTATCGACTCCGTCACCGTGCTGGCAAAAGACCGAGCTCGCAACCAGAGTAACGAGCTAATCCATCGTCATTATTTCAACCGCGAGAATGTGGAGGACTTCGTCATCGGCAATGTGCCGCCGGAGCAGTACCGCAGTATTGACTCGCTCTACAACACCCTCTCTGACCGCAAGAAACTGCGTGCTGTCAGTAATGCAGTGGACCGCGCGCGGCAAAAGAAAGACCAAGTGCAGTACAACAATGTTATGTTGGAGGACTACACCTATTATATACGTAAACATAAGATCGAACTTCACCGCAAGTTCACGCTCGCTTTTGCTTGCCTCATCTTCTTCTTTATCGGGGCGCCGCTCGGTGCCATCATCCGTAAGGGGGGAATAGGGGCACCGATTGTCATCAGCGTGCTGATGTTTGTCGTGTATTATATCATCGACAACACCGGTTACAAGATGGCTCGCGAGGCTCTTTGGCCCGTATGGGCGGGAATGTGGCTGTCGAGTTTTGTATTGCTGCCCATCGGTATATTCCTTACCTACAAGGCAGCCACCGATGCCGCACTACTCAATCCGGAAGCTTGGCTCAAACAATATGAGAAAATTAAAAATAAAATATACCATGAATACCATCGAAGAAGCAATAAAAGACTTCGCAGCAGGTAACTTTGTCATCGTTGTGGACGATGAAGACCGCGAGAACGAGGGCGATTTTATTATCGCAGCCGAGAAGATTACACCCGAAAAGGTTAACTTCATGTTGAAGAACGGTAGAGGTGTGCTCTGCGCCCCGCTACCCGAGGAACGTTGTGCAGAACTCGGACTCATGCACCAGGTTAATACCAACACCAGCATGTTGGGAACCCCCTTTACCGTCACGGTAGATAAGTTAGAGGGCTGCTCCACCGGAGTCAGTGCGCACGATCGTGCCGCTACTATTCAGGCTCTGGCAGACCCGGCTTCGCGTCCCGAGACCTTCGGACGCCCCGGACATATCAACCCCCTCTACGCTAAGTCGCGTGGCGTATTGCAGCGTGCAGGCCATACCGAGGCCAGTATAGACCTCTGCCGCCTGGCAGGACTAAGGCCTGCTGCAGCACTCATTGAGATCATGAATGAGGACGGCACGATGGCTCGTCTGCCCCAATTGGAAATAGTGGCACGTGAGAACGACCTGAAACTCATATCCATCAAGGACCTGATTGCCTATCGCTTGGAGAAAGAAAGTAAGTCAGGCCAAGCCGGTCAGTCAGCGAATCGGTCTAACAATCTAACAGGCGAAGCCGGTTTTATTGAGCGCGGCGAGACCGTTACGCTACCTACGCGTTATGGCGAGTTCCAACTGACTCCCTTCCGCGATATGGCTACCGGACTGGAGCATATCGCCCTGGTCAAGGGCGAGTGGCGAGAAGATGAACCCGTGCTCTGCCGTGTGCATTCGTCGTGCGCTACCGGAGATATCTTTGGCTCGCTCCGCTGCGAGTGCGGCGAACAGCTGCACAAAGCGCTCGAGATGATTGAGAAAGAGGGACGCGGCATCCTCGTCTATATGAATCAGGAGGGTAGGGGAATAGGTCTTATGAATAAGATTCGCGCTTATAAGCTACAGGAACAGGGTGACGATACTGTTGAGGCCAATATTCATCTGGGCTTCCAACCCGATGAACGCGACTACGGCGTGGGAGCACAAATCCTCTGCGCCATGAAGGCGAAAAGACTACGCCTGATGACCAATAATCCCGTGAAAAGAGTGGGCTTGGAGAGTTTTGGCATAGAAATTGTAGAAAATATTCCGATAGAGATTGCACCCAACCCTTACAACGTGCGTTATATGCGTACCAAGAAGGAAAAGATGAAGCACGACCTACATCTGGTGTAATGGATGTGAAACGCTTAAAAAACTACAATTATGAAGACCGCCCGTTATTTTCTGATGGCTATTTTGCTCGTAGCGAGCAGCTTTATAGCCCGTGCGGACGAGACAATCACAGTGTCGTCCACAGGTTCCGACATTAGCGAGAACCTCGACCTGCGTGCTGTCGCCACCCTCTTTGGCGAAGTAAGTAATCTGGAGGAGTTTGAGCAGCAACTCAACTCCGAGGAGCGTCATATCTCCAATCTCGACCTCAACGGCGACGGCATCGTGGACTACCTGCGTGTCGTGGAGATGGAGAGTAATGGTACGCACCTCATCATCATCCAAGCCGTGCTGGCTAAGGATATTTACCAAGATGTAGCGTCTATCTCGGTGGAGAAAGACGAAGCAGACCAAGTGCATGTACAGATTGTAGGTGACGCCTGGCTTTATGGCGAGAACTACATCATCGAACCTGTCTATATCTACCGTCCCGTTATTTATGACTGGTTCTGGGCGACAACATGGGTATGCTGGGCATCGCCTTGGTATTGGGGCTATTGGCCCGCTTATTGGGGGCACGGTTGGGTACCCTGGACCTACCAGCGTTACTGCTACCATGTCTATGACTACCATCGTGCCAGTCCCCGCTGCACGTACCACTATCCCCGTACTGCCCGTTCCAACGGAGCCTCGATGCGCAGCACCGCATCCTCGCGCGGCGTCAGCCGACGTGACTTGGCAGCCGGTGCACCGGAACGCAGTTTCTCATCGCGAAACACAGGTATGACCAATGCCCGTCAGATAGCTTCGCAACGTAGTGCTGCCACGGTCGGTTCTTCGCGTTCAGCCGGAACAAGCCGTTCTGCTGATCTTCGCGCCTCGCAACACAGCACCGCGCAAACCGCTCGCACCACCGGTACTCCCGCTCAACGCACCAATACCTATGGTAGTACCTATTCCCGCAGCGCAGTTGCCGGTACGAGTTCGCGTAGCACTTCTGCGGCTACTACCTCGCGTAGCACCACGGCTACGACGACCTCACGCAGCTCGGCTACTACAGGTCGTACCTATTCGCCCGCAGGTTCGGCTACCTCGCGTAGCACCACATCATCGACTTATACCCCCTCGCGTAGCTCGAGTTCATCTACTTCGACGCGCTCGAGTTCCTCTACATCAACTCGTTCTACCTCGACCTATACACCCTCGCGCAGTTCGGGTAGTTATGGTGGCGGCTCTGTTCGTAGTTCCGGCTCCTATGGCGGCGGTGGATCCGTTCGTAGTGGTGGAGGTGGCGGAGGCTCTTCACGCGGTGGAGGTGGCACTGTGCGCAGATGATGAACGACTATCCCAGTATATTATTGTCGGATGCAGTGAGCTCGTTCGCTTCATTGCCGGGGGTGGGCAAAAAGTCCGCCCTTCGCATGGCTTTAGGTATGCTCAAACGATCCGATGATGAGGTCCGGGCTTTTACCGACTCAATCCTTCGACTCAAAAATGAGACGCATTATTGCCGCGTCTGTCACACCATATCCGACACCGAGTTGTGTCCCATCTGCGCCTCTACCGGTCGTGACCGCACGCTGGTCTGCGTGGTGGAGAATGTACGCGACGTGCTAACAATTGAGAATACCGGTCAGTACAATGGCTTATACCACGTACTGGGCGGTATTATCTCGCCTATGGAGGGCGTAGGACCTAAGGACTTAGAGATCGACAGCCTCGTCAGTCGTGTGGAACAGGGCGGCGTGGCGGAAGTCATTCTCGCCCTGCCAACGACTATGGAGGGTGACACCACCAACTTCTACATCTACCGTCGTCTCGCTCCCTCCGGCGTTCGTGTCAGCCAATTGGCAAGAGGGGTGGCGGTGGGCAACGAATTGGAATATACCGACGAGGTCACCCTCGGACGATCCATTATCAACCGAACGGAATATAAGGCATAGTGCTCTACCCCAAAAAATGATTTCTTGACATCTTAACAACATAACGAAAAAAACACTTCATATGGAACAAAAAATCGCACGTTATCTCAATTGGTATTACTACGGTATGCTCATCGTTACTCTGGTTGCCGGAGGTCTGCTATACGCCCTGCTGACAAAGGGACAACTGAATCCTGTTGACCCGCAGAGCGAAGCCGGCAAACTGCTGCAATATATCGTTGTTTTTGACATTCTCTTTTCCGTACCCGTAGGGCTATATGGTTTCAATCGTATCTGCAAGCAGTTGGCTACGTTGGAGGATGAGCAACTGAAATACGAGCGCTATAAGAAATGGGCTGCTATCCGTATCCTCTTGGTCAGTAGCGGTATGCTGCTTGGCATCATGGCGTATTACTTGACTGCCGGCTACAAGTCGATGATCTGGTGCGCCGGTATCGGTGCCATCGCTTGGTACTTCACCAAGCCCACACCCAAGAAGATCTACCTTGAACTGCAGCCGCGCGACCCTAATGAGGAAACCTATTAAGGAATGGTGGATTGATAAAATGGTGGATTGATAAAATGGTGGATTGATAAAATGGTGGATTGATAAATTGTCAAATTGTAAATTATAATGGTTATCGCAGTAGATTTTGACGGAACCATCGTCACCCACGCTTACCCGGCTATCGGCAAACCCATACCTTTTGCCATTGAGACGCTCAGGAAACTCCAGCAGGAGGACCATCATCTCATCATCCTCTGGTCCGTTCGCGAGGGGCAGTTGCTTGATGATGCTGTGCGCTACTGCCACGAGCGCGGATTGGATTTCTATGCCGTCAATACCAACTTCCCCGACGAACCGGTTGAGGACGGTCTGACGGCACGCAAACTGACAGCTGATCTCTTCATCGACGACCGCAACCTGGGCGGTCTGCCCGATTGGGGAGTCATCTATCAAATGATACATTCCGGGCGAGCACTAAGCCCCGTACCGTACGGTGGGGTAGAGCCTACCAAAAAACGTAGTTTCCTGGACCGACTATTGGGATGATTCACCTGCGCAAAATAGAACCTACCGATGTGCCCTACCTCTATAGGTGGGAGAATGACGCATCGGCTTGGGCGGATGGTAGCAACCATAACCCCCTCTCGCAGCAGGATCTCCGCGACTACGTCGTTGCCTCTACAGGCGACATCTACCGTGATGGTCAACTCCGCCTCATCATCGAAAACCGAGAACCGAGAACCGATAACCCAGAACCGAGAACCGAAACACTTGGTTGCGCCGACCTCTTTGACTTCGACCCGCGTAATCGCCGCGCAGAAATAGGTCTCTATATCGCACCCGAATACCGCGGTAAGGGCTATGCCGCTCAGGTACTGCTTCAGCTTGAGCAGTACGCCTTCTCCTTCTTACAACTGAGGGTGCTCTATGCCATCGTTGCTGTGCACAACAAACCCTGCAGCGAGTTATTCCTAAGTAGTCACTATACACCATCCTCCTTGCTTCCGGACTGGACGCTGGAGGGCGATGCCGTTCTTTGGACCAAAACACAGAAAGCCTTATGATAGAACGCAAAATTGGTTTTTCCAACGATCTGTACACCGAGATCCAGTCTCAACATATCCGCGAGCGGATTAGTCGGTTTGGTAACAAATTGTACCTTGAAATGGGTGGAAAACTCTTTGATGACAATCACGCCAGTCGTGTGCTACCCGGCTTCAAACCCGATAGCAAACTGCAGATGTTAGGTAATCTGCGCGACACGCTGGAAATCATCATTGTCATCTCTGCTCTGGATATCGAGCGTAACAAGGTCCGCCAGGATCTGGGTATCACTTACGACGAGGATGTACTACGCCTGCGCGAAGAGTTTATCAATCGCAACTTCAGGGTGGCAGGCGTTGTCATCACCCATTACAATGGTCAGAAGAGCGCCGCGCTCTATCGTGAACGCCTCGGACGCATGGGCATACGCTCCTGGATTCATTATACCATCGATGGCTACCCCGATAATGTGGCACTCATTGACTCCGAAGAAGGCTTTGGACGCAACGATTATGTTGAGACCGAACGCCCCCTCGTCATCGTTACGGCTCCCGGACCCGGCAGCGGAAAAATGGCTGTGTGTCTCAGCCAACTCTATCAGGAGAATCGGCGCGGCATCAGAGCCGGTTATGCTAAGTTCGAAACCTTCCCCGTATGGAATCTGCCCCTGCAGCATCCTATCAATATGGCGTACGAAGCTGCCACGGCAGACCTCAATGACGTCAATATGATTGACCCCTTCCACCTGAATGCCTACGGCAAGGTAGCGGTTAACTACAACCGCGATATTGAGATATTCCCCGTTCTTAACGCCCTCTTTGAGGGTATCTATGGCGAGAACCCCTATAAGTCACCCACCGATATGGGGGTTAATATGGTGGCGCGCTGCATCGTGGACGATAATGTCTGCGCTGAGGCATCCAAAGACGAGATCATCCGCCGCTATTATACCGCTCTCAACCGCATGGCTGAAGGACTCTGCGATGAGCAGGAAATCAACAAGATCCTCCGACTCATGCGCCAACTCAAGATTGACACCACCATGCGTCGTACAACGGTCGCTGCGCATCTCCGCAAGCAGCAAACAGGCCATACGGCTTCGGCTATCGAACTGCCCGACGGTACCATCGTGGCTGCCAACAGCAGCGAGTTGCTGGGCTGCAGCGCCGCCCTTATCCTCAATGTGACCAAACACCTCGCCGGTATCGACCACGGTTTGAAACTCATACCGCAGGACTTGATTGAACCTATCCAGCATACCAAGGTGCATTGCCTCGGTGCACGTAATCCGCGTCTGCATACCGATGAGGTTATCGTGGCGCTCAGTGTACTGTCTGAGCATGACGATAACTGCCGACGGGCATTAGAGCAACTCCCGCAACTGCGTGGCTGTCAGGTTCATAGCACCGTTATGTTGGGCGAAGTGGACCGACGTATCTTCAAGAAATTAGGTGTTGACCTCACCTGCGACCCTGTCCGCAAAGACCAGCTCACCAATCGCTAAAACATCAGCCACCCTAAATATCCCGTAGAGACGGCATTCCCTTGTCGTCTCTCGTTGCATTCCCTTGTCGTCTCTCTCATTTTCCATTTTTTGCACCTCATATCAAGGCAAGAACGAAACTACAGGCAGCAATCAGAGGAGCCTATAAAGACCCCGAAAATGGTTCGAGAATGATTCGGGGTTTCCTCGGGAATGGCTCGGTGAAGTCGGAGAAAGAAAATGAAGGAGTTGGCTGTTGGTATTGGCGTTGGCGCGAGAACCGATATTTATTGCACGATTTTGCGTGCGAAGATACAAAAAAATTATGAATTATGCATATAAAACTTGCATATGTCAAAAAAAAGTAGTATTTTTGCAGCCGAATTTGATTAATTTATGAGCAGCAAATTGGTGGCTTGAAAAAAAACAATAAAAATAACATCATACAATGACTAAGAAATAATGTTACGACGCATCATCCTATCGATTACCTTGCTGGTAACAGCCGTTGCACAAGCGGCTGTCTATACCCCCACCTCCGTTCCTAATCCCAAGCAACAGGGGCAGAATAGCTATGTAGCCAACCCCGATGCGCTGTTGGCCGATTCGGATGTGGTTTGGCTCAACGACTGTGCTCGGCGTTTGGAGGATGCTACCGAGGTAGAGCTCTGCGTTGTGGCACTCGCGTCTATCGGCACCGGCGATGCGTTCGATTTTGCGTACGAGTTGTTCCAACGCTGGGGCATTGGCGGCAAAGGTAAGAATACCGGTGTACTGATTCTGTTTGTGGAGCAGAGCCACGACATCCGCATCATGACCGGTGTGGGCATAGAAGGCGTGTTGCCCGATGCCCGCTGCTCGCAGATTATTCACGACGACATGATACCTGCCTTCCGCGCCGGTAACTACGGTGGCGGTCTGTGCCTTGGTGCCCTGCGTATCTACGAGATCTGTACGGATGGTGATGTGCCCGAAGAACTGCTTGCCATCCGTTCGGTGACCAACCGCGGACAATTTGCCCCCCGGGAGGAGATGACGACCGGCGACATTATCGCCATCATCGTATCCCTGGTTCTGTTCATCGTAGCGGTCATGTTTATCGCCAGGATGGTGTCCGTCAAACGTTGCCCCAAATGCGGCAAACGGAGTGCTCATGCCGTGCGTGAGCGCATCCTGACGACAGCTACCTACATGCACGAGGGTGAAGGCGAGCGGACATACCGTTGCAAACATTGCGGAAACGTGTTCGTGCTGCCGTTTGTCATACCGCGTCGTACCCGCACGGTATATACCTCCGGTGGTGGCGGAAGCAGTTGGGGCGGAGGCAGCTTTGGCGGAGGCAGCTGGGGCGGCGGTTCTACTTTTGGCGGCGGTGCCGGTGGAAAATGGTAAGAATAAAAACTAAAAAATAGAAATATGAAAAAATTACTTCCGTGGGCTATAGGATTAGGTGTCCTGGCCATCATCGCCCTGTGGGCTGTTAACTCGTACAACGCTTTCGTTGCAGCAGAAGAAGAAGTGGAGTCCGCATGGGCACAGGTCGAGAACCAGTACCAACGTCGTGCAGACCTTGTTCCGAACCTCGTAGCTACCGTCAAAGGCTATGCCGCCCATGAGCAGCAGACGCTGGAGGGCGTCGTAGAGGCACGCGCCAAAGCAACCCAGATAACGATAGACCCTGCCCATGCTACGCCTGAGCAGTTGGCAGCCTTCCAATCGGCTCAAGGCGAACTGAGTCAGGCCCTGGGACGCTTGCTCGCCGTGGCAGAGAACTATCCGGACCTGAAGGCTAACGAGAATTTCCGCGACCTGCAGGCACAGTTAGAGGGGACAGAGAACCGCATCGCGGTAGCCCGTCAGCTATTCAACGAAACCGCCAAGTCGTACAACAAGACGATACGCCGATTCCCCAATAACATCCTTGCCGGCATGTTTGGCTTTGAGAAAAAGCCCTATTTCGAAGCCGAAGAGGGTGCTGCCAAAGCTCCGAAAGTGGAGTTCTGAGCATAGGCAGATGACTGCATGATAGCGGCTGTGCCGTTCCTCTAAAACAACCGCAGTTGGCGGCGTTGGAAGACGGCATAGCCGACTTCGCAGTTGAGGCATTCGTGGTGCTGGCAGTAGTTCTGGAATAGGTGCAAGAGGGCTTGCGAGTCAGCAGCGTCGCCCACCTGCTGCCCCAACACCCGCCATTTGCGGATGATGGTATTGTCCTCCGCCGGAATCTGGTGCATGAGCTCCAAGACCTGTTCTGCCTGCTCGCTGTTGTTGCGATGCAGGGCATAGGCGTATTTGTAGGGAATGACGGTGTTGATGAGGATGATGTCAATACTGTTTTTGCCCAGACCGGCTACGTCAAAGAGTGGAATGAAATCTTGCAAACGGTTGGTATCCAGAATCTTGCTCATCAGCGACTCGGACTCATAGAGCAGTCGCGCAAACTGGCGAATACGCACTTCGGGGCTATTCTGCGGGCGCATACGTGCGTGTTTCCAAACGGATGATTGCATGGGTGTAAGCCCGAACTTGGTGCGCAGGAAGGCATATTCGCGTGCCAGCCGCTGTTTCTCATCGTCGGCATCGGCAATACGGTTCTCATCCAGGAAGCCCGCCTGCCCGAGTAGGATAGCCGTCAGCTGAAAGAGGCTGTTGCGGTGTTTCTGCAGATAGGATAGGGGTGTATTGAGCGCGAGTTCCTCGAATGGGACGCTGTTGGTATGGAATCCGAAGTTGCGGGCCAGGGAGATATAGAGTGCGTGTTCCCAGCTGCCCTTGGTGATGCCGAGTAGTCGCTCGATGGAGGCACGCTTGCATTCCAATCGCTTTCGTAGCAAAGTCTTGCGCCAGCCGTCGGTCAGTAGCCCGGGTTCGCTGAGCAGCTGTTCTGCACAGCCGATGCGTCCGTGTGCCGAGTCCATCTGCGCTGCCGCCTGAAAGAGGCCGGAGAGGTAATCCTCGCCCTCGGGATACTGCAGCGCACACTGAGGAATGCGTTCGCCGCGTGCGTTGAAGACCTCTCGGTCAGCAGTACGGACGACATGCAGTATGACCGTGTCGTAGGCGTGGTCGAGGTGGTGACGGTGCTTGGCCCAATCGCTCGAGGAGACATGTATCTCAATATTGCCGACCCATTCCTGTCCGTCAATGCGGATACGCGCATGGCTGTAATCGGGTCCGGCGTCATGATTATGCTCGCCTACCGAGAGTATCTCGACCGGTTTGCCATCGGTGGTCTGCTGGGGAAAAGCTGCCCATAGGCAGTGCTCCCAGATGTAATGTAATAGTATCTCAGGCATAGCGCCGCTATAATTTTAAATTTTAAATCTTAAATGAAAATGTATTTTCAGGGTGCAAAGGTACAAAAAAATGTTCATATAAACAAATTTTTACGTTGAAAGTTGAAACTTGAGAGCCGAAAGAAGTATTTTCTTGCAGAAAAATTTGCGTATGTTGGATTTTTTTTGTAATTTTGCGCGTTTTTTAATAGATTGCGAAGAATATGTTTGATAATTTATCAGAACGATTAGAAAGAAGTTTCAAAATCCTGAAAGGTGAAGGCCGTATCACCGAGATTAATATCGCGGAAACGGTGAAAGATATTCGTAAGGCGCTGCTGGAAGCCGACGTTAACTACAAGACGGCGAAGCAGTTTACGGATCGTGTCAAGGAGAAAGCCCTGGGCCAGAATGTGATAACCAGTATTCGTCCGGGTCAGTTGATGGTGAAGATTACTCACGACGAGTTGGCCCAACTGATGGGTGGCGAGACGGTGGAGATGAATCTGAAGGGCAATCCGGCTATCATCCTAATGGCGGGTCTTCAGGGTTCGGGTAAGACAACCCATGCTGCCAAGTTAGCGCATTATCTGCAGACCAAGAAGGGTAAGAAGGTGATGATGGCTGCCTGCGACGTGTACCGCCCTGCTGCTATCGAGCAGTTGCGCGTGTTGGGCGAACAGGTGGGCGCAAAGGTCTATACCGAGGAAACGGAGACCAACCCCGTGGAGAAAGCCCGCAAAGCGGTGAAGGAAGCCCGCACCTATGGCTACGATGTGCTCATCGTCGATACTGCCGGTCGTCTGGCTGTTGATGAACAGATGATGCAGGAGATAGCAGCTATCAAGGCGGCTATCGAGCCGAGCGAGACCCTGTTCGTAGTGGACGCCATGACCGGTCAGGATGCCGTGAATACAGCCAAGGAATTCAACGACCGTCTGGATTTTGACGGCGTCATCCTTACCAAACTTGACGGTGATGCCCGCGGTGGTGCGGCGCTCAGTATCCGTTCGGTGGTGGAGAAACCCATCAAGTTCATCGGCACGGGCGAGAAGATGGAGGCACTGGATGTGTTCCACCCCAGCCGTATGGCGGACCGTATCTTAGGCATGGGTGACGTAGTCAGCCTGGTAGAACGTGCGCAGGAGCAATACGACGAAGAGGAAGCCCGCCGTATATCGAAGAAGATAGCCAAGAACCAGTTTGACTTCAATGATTTCCTTGCCCAGCTCAAGCAGGTGAAGAAGATGGGTAACATGCGCGACCTGATGGGCATGATTCCCGGTATGGACAAGGCGCTGAAGGGCGTGGAGATTAATGACGACGCGTTCAAACCCGTGGAAGCCATCATCTCTTCGATGACGCCGTACGAACGTACGCACCCCGAGTGCCTCAACGGTAGCCGTAAGAATCGTATTGCCGCCGGTTCGGGTACCAGCATCGTGGAGGTAAACCGCTTCCTCAAGCAGTTCGACCAGATGTCGAAGATGATGCGCAAGGTGCAGCAGATGAAACGGAGATGAGGATAGTTGACAGTTGACAGTTGATAGTTGATAGTTGATAGTTGACAGTTGATAGTTGATAGTTGATAGTTGACAGTTGATAGTTGATAGTTGATAGTTAACTAGTGCTCTAGTGTACTAGTGTACTAGTGTTCTAGTTCGAACCGATAACCCAGAAAATGAATAGAAAGATAGGATATATAGTAGCGATTATCGGTATTGTGGCCTTTATGCTCGGTTTCGTCAACGCAGAAATAGAGGACGCGATCGAGGATACCATACTGCCCGAATCTACGGTAGCGGAAGAAATGGTGCCGTACGAATACCTCTTCCGCGAGTTGGCTCCGACCATCCATTGGGAATGGGAAACACTGGCGGCATTGGCGTATGTGGAGAGCCACTATAATCCGCTTGCCCGGTCGTCGGGAGGCGCGAAAGGTGTCATGCAACTGATGGAAGGTACAGCGTATGAATTAGGGCTCAACGACTCAACAATCTGGATAGCGGAGCATAACATCCGCGCAGGCGTGCGCTATTTGCAGCATCTACAGGGCAAATGGAGTTTCATCCGCAATATTCCGGAGCAGACGAAGTTCGTGTTGGCATCCTATAATGCAGGTCCCGGACCAATCTTCTCCGCCCGACGTACTGTGCGGGACACGGGTGGAAACCCGTATGTGTGGTCGGAGGTGGAGCCCTATGTTTATCAGGAGGAGACACGCCGGTATGTGAAACAAGTTCTATGGTTAAGCAATAAATACAAAAATGAGAGTCTTAGACGGCAAAACGACAGCATCCGAAATTCGCAATGAGCTGCGAGCCCGCTGTGACGCGTTGCGTGCGGAGGGTAAGAAAGTTCCCAGAATGGTCATTGTGTTGGTAGGCGATAATCCTGCCAGTGCCCTATATGTGCAGCATAAGCTGGATGCCTGCCATGCTGTGGGCCTGGAGGCTGACTGCCTCAGGATGCCCGAGAATGTGAGCGAAGCCGAGCTGCGTGCTATGGTCAGCCGACTCAATCAAGATGACACGGTGGATGGCTTCTTGGTGCAACTGCCTCTGCCCAAGCATATCCATGATGTGAATATCCTGGAGCGCATAGACTGGCGAAAGGATGTAGACGGCCTGACGGCAGAGAATATCGGTCGTGCTGTGCTGGGCAAACCCGCCATCGAAAGTGCTACCCCCCGCGGCATCCGCGAGTTGATGAACCGGTACGGGATCAGTACTGACCACAAACATATCGTCATCGTTGAGCGTAGCGACGAAGAAGGCGAGGCGAGCCTGTTGCTCCCCAACGTGGTGGACAAACCTCTGGCGAGCCTGATGCTGCTGAACTCGATGGAGAAGAATGCGACCGTCAGCCTATGCCTGGCTACATCGGCGAACCTCCGCGAGATGTGCTTGTCAGCCGATATCCTGATCGTCGCCGCCAGTCGTCCCGGACTTATCAAGGGTAATATGGTGCGCGAGGGGGCCGTGGTTATTGATGTAGGCATGACGCGTATTGACGGCGTGATGCACGGCGATGTGGACTGGGAGAGTGTGGCACCGAAGTGCTCGTTCATCTCACCCGTGCCGGGCGGCGTTGGCCCCATGATCGTCACGGCTTTATTACAAAACCTAATGGATAGAATATGAATACATTTTTGATGATACTGCTTAGTGCAGTCTGGAGTTCGTACTCCAACAAAACCTATCACACCCATGCCGAGTGTGAATTCAACACAACCGAAGAACGCGTGATGGAGGTTGTCAATAAGTTCATCTACGAGTTTCAGGCAGATGTAAACAACCTCTTTACCTGGGCGTATATCGGTACGGGTAACGAGGCCAATACCGATCGGGATGCCATTGGAATCAAGTACAAGGAGTGTCACTACGACCCCGAGACGCGTGATTCGTACAACATAGTGGATGTCTTGCTCAATGGCAAACCCGCGTTCAAAGACCGACGCATAGGCGGACACTACACCGAGACGATGGTGGATAGTACGCGTAATATACGGCTGGATATTGACTATTCCGGTTCGATGCTTGACAAGGCAGACGCGCAGTTTCATATCACGCCTCTGGATAGTAATCTGGTTCGCGTGCGGCTGGAGATAAACCTCAAGTTGGGGTGGTTCATCAATCTCTTTATGACCAATCGTATCTGGGTGAACAACGTAGAGTGGCGCATAGGCGTCATCCTGGACAACCTGAAGGAATATGCCGAGACAGGCACTGTAACCAAGAAAAGTCAGGAGAATGCCATCCGGAAGGTCAAACGTCGCAAGAGCCTGGAGTAAGGAGTTCGGGATACAGAATACAGAGTACAGAGTACAGAATACAGAGTACAGAATAAAGAATGCAGAATATGAAAAAACATCTCGTTTTGCTGATAGCGGCACTATTGGTGCTTACAGCGCAGGCAATCAATTACAAGACTGTCACCGGTGACCCTACCGGTACGCGTATCTATACGCTCAACAACGGTCTGACAGTCTATCTGAGTCAGAACCCCGTCAAACCGGAGATACAGACCTTTATTGCCGTCAGGGCAGGCAGTCAGAACGACCCGCTGGAGTCCACCGGTCTGGCGCATTACCAGGAGCATATCATGTTCAAGGGTACAACCCACTACGGCACATCCAACTACGAGGAGGAGCGTCCGTTTCTCGAGAAAATAGACGAACTCTACGAGGAGTATGGTCATACTTCAGACCCCATTGCACGCAAGGCAATCTATCATATCATCGATAGTATATCGTATCTGAGTTCTAAGATTGCTATTGCCAATGAGTTTGACAAGCTGATGCAAATCATCGGTGCCACCGGCGTGAATGCCTATACCTCCACCGACCGCACCTGCTACCACGAGGTGATTCCTGCAGGCGAGTTGGAGCGCTGGGCGATGATCGAAAGTGACCGCTTTCAGAACCTCGTCGTACGCGGTTTCCATACCGAGTTGGAGGCTGTCTATGAGGAGTTTAATCTCTATTCTACACAAGATGATGAGAAGGTATCGCTTGCCATAGACCAAATTCTCTATCCCAATATCCCATACCGCCAGCATACCGTCTTGGGTACGCAGGAACACCTGAAGAGCCCGAGCCTGAAGAATATCAAGTGGTTCTACGATCAGTATTATCGTCCGAACAACGTAGCTGTCGTACTTTCCGGAGATTTGGATTTCGACCAAGCAATCGCAGTTATCGAACGTTATTTCGGCGGTTGGAAAGCCAACGACGAACTCAAACCCTTTGAACGTATTGAGCAAAAGCCTCTGGCTGCCCATAAGGATACCATCGTCTATGGTATCGAGTCGCCAAGTGTATATCTGACCTGGTCACTTCCGCCTGTCATGGATAAAGATATACCCGCTCTGTACATGCTCAGTAGCGTTCTGCAGAACGGCAAGTGCGGTCTGATTGACACCGATATCCTGCTCAGCCAGCGGCTACTGAACGCCTATTGCTTCCTGGATACGGGCAATGACTATTCGAGTTTTTACCTGATAGGCGAACCCAAGCAGAAGCAGAAGAAGGAAGAAGTAAAACAAATTCTGTTGGACGAGTTAGAGAAACTCAAACGCGGTGAGTTCGACGACGAGATGTTGAAAGCCATCATCAATAACGAACGCCGCTATGTGATGTCGTCGTATGATAACAATCTGTATCGCACCTCGCTCTGCATCAGTAGCTTCATCTATGGGATGCCCCTGGAGGATATAATCTTTGAGACCGACCGCATGGAGAAAGTAACGAAAGAGGATATCGTGCGCGTGGCAAACCGCTACTTCGGTGACAACTACGCATGCATCTATAAGGAACAAGGCGAAGGCACCCTGCCGCCCGCCATGGATAAACCTGCCATCACGCCTATTGAGATGAACCGTGACAAGCAGTCTGACTTCACGCAGCAGATTAGCACGATGAAGTCGATGGAAACCAAACCGCAGTTCCTGGATTTCGAAAAAGACGTGCAGGTGACTGAGATCAATAAAGGACAAGAACTGGTGTATAAGACCAACACCGCCAACGAGCTGTTCAACCTTACCTTTACGTTTGACCGCGGTTCGTGGCAAGTGCCGGAGTTAGGACTACTGGGCAGTTACATTGACTACCTCGGTACCGGGCGTTTCTCAACCCGGCAACTCCAACGCGAGCTGTATAATCTCGCCTCTGAGATGTGGGTGTCGGTTAACGATGACGAGACTACAGTCGGTATCTACGGTCTGCAGGAGAATATGGACGCTTCACTTCATCTCTTAGAGGATTGGCTCCTAACCGCCCAAGCCGATGAGAAAGCCTTCCGCGAATTGACTCGTGATATTGAGAAGGCGCACAACGATGCCAAGAGCGACCAGGGTTCGTGTTTCTCCACCCTGCAGAGTAATGCGTTGTACGGCATAGACGCTCATACCCGTGTGACCCTGACGCCCAAGCAGATGAAGAAGTTAACGGGCGCCAAACTGCTGAGCGACTTCCGCTCCTATCTGCCTTCGATTGCACACGTGGTGTATTACGGCCCGATGCCTATGGATGAGTTGCATAAGAAACTGGTCACCGAATCGCGTCTCATACAGATGACAGACCCTGCTAAGATATCAGAACCCCAACGCCAGGAACCCCTCCGTATTGATAAGGCGGATGTGTGGGTCGTTCCCTTTAAAGCCAATAACCTCTACTTCGCTTCTTACGCCAACTGGGGTGAGGTCTATACTCCCAAAGATGAAGCTATCATCAGCCTCTTCAATGAGTATTTCAGTGGCTCGATGGGTGGTATCGTATTCCAGGAGATGCGTGAAGCACGCGCATTGTGTTATGCCTCGGGCGCTTACTACGCAACACCCGATCATAAGAACGAACACAATTACTTCATGACCTATATCATCTCGCAGAATGACAAGCTGAAGGAATGTGTGGAGACGTTCGATGCCATCTGCGACGAGATGCCGATATCCGAAGCCGCTTTTATGCAGGCGAAGACATCGCTGATGAAGAAATTGGAGAAACGCCGCTATGTAGGCTATAGTGCCATCAACTCCTTCCTGTATTATCGCGACCTTGGGTGGAATCACGACTGGAACGAAGATGTCTATCACGCCGTTCGTGATATGACCCTCAATGATGTTGTGGCCTTCCAGCACGAGCGCGTTGCCAAACGCACCTTCCGCTATATGGTGCTCGGCGACCCCAAACGCATCGATATGAATTTCCTGAAAACGCTCGGCGAGTTACGCGAACTGAAAATAAAAGATATATTTGTATATTAAATGGATATACTGGAACGCATAGACGGTCTGGAGGCTAAGTTTCACGAAGTCAGTCTCCTGCTGACAGACCCCGCTGTTATCGCGGACCAGGCGCGCTATGTGCGTCTTAACCGCGAGTATCACGACCTGGAGCGCGTACTGGAAGCCGCCGGCCGCTACCGTAAGACTTTACATGCCTTGGATGATGCCCGACAGATCTTTTTCAACGAGAGTGACCCCGAACTGAAAGAGATGGCGCGCAGTGAGATAGACGAACTGGAACCCCAACTGCCGGCGCTGGAGGAGGAAGTCAAACTGATGCTCCTGCCTCAAGACCCCGAGGACGGCAAGAATGTCGTCATGGAGATACGCGGCGGTACCGGCGGCGATGAAGCAGCCCTGTTTGCAGGCGACCTCTTCCGAATGTACACCAAGTACTTCGAGCTGAAGGGCTTCAAATATACGGTGTCTTCCTTCTCGGAAGGTGCTGTAGGCGGGTACAAGGAGATTATCTTCAACGTAACCGGCCAGAATGTATATGGCACCCTCAAGTACGAGAGTGGCGTGCACCGTGTGCAGCGTGTGCCCGCTACCGAGACGCAGGGGCGTGTGCATACCTCTGCCGCAACGGTTGCCGTGCTGCCCGAAGCGGATGAGTTTGAGGTGCATATCAACGAGGGTGAGATACGCTGGGATTATTTCCGCAGCGGTGGTGCCGGCGGACAGAACGTCAATAAGGTGGAGTCGGGTGTCCGCCTGAGGTATAACTGGAAGAACCCCAATACCGGTGAGATACAGGAGATCCTGATAGAATGTACTGAGACACGTGACCAGCCTAAAAATAAGGAGCGCGCGCTCGCGCGCCTGCGCACGCAGATATATGATAAGGAGCACCAGAAGTATCTGGATGACATCTCTGCTCGCCGCAAGACGATGGTCTCTACCGGTGATCGTTCGGCTAAGATTCGCACCTACAACTATCCGCAGGGGCGCATTACCGACCATCGTATAGGCTATACGGTCTATAACCTGGCGGCTTTCATGGACGGCGACATCCAGGGCGTCATTGATGCCCTTACCGTAGCCGAGA
The DNA here is from genome assembly GCA_900316005.1 of uncultured Bacteroidales bacterium. Taxonomy (GTDB): domain Bacteria; phylum Bacteroidota; class Bacteroidia; order Bacteroidales; family Paludibacteraceae; genus Colicola. The sequence continues at coordinate 50,330 of ONBH01000008.1, forward strand.
ATGCAGAGCGACTCAAAGAATCAGAGCTGTAAAATGATCTTAAATCTTAAATTTTAAATCTTAAATTTTCTTCGTAGTGTATCTATTTTACACCCCTGATATTGAAACGATGCAGTGCCTCTCTGAGGAAGAGAGCGGGCATTGTGTGCGCGTGTTGCGGTACGGGGTAGGCGATGAAATCCTGCTGACCGATGGGCGTGGTACCACCTATCATGCTGTCATCACCAACCCCAACCCTCGCCGCTGTGAGTTTCGTGTTGTGTCCGGCGAGGTGCAGAAACCCGGACATAACTTCCGTCTTCACATCGCCATAGCACCGACCAAGAATATAGAACGCCTCGAGTGGATGGTTGAGAAAACCACAGAGATAGGTATCGATGCCATTACTCCCTTGTTATGCCGTTTCTCGGAACGCAAACAGCTCCGAACCGACCGTCTGCAGAAAATCATACTGTCTGCTGCCAAGCAGAGTTTGACGCCCTACCTGCCGGAACTGGATGAGTTGACACCCTACGCGGATTTCATCGCTTCGCATCGGCCAGACGATCATACTCAGTGTTTCATCGCCCATTGCTACGAGACGGACAAACGACTACTGCGCAACGAGATACAGCCCGGTAAGGATATCGTGGTGCTCATAGGGCCGGAAGGTGATTTTTCCGAACAAGAGGTACAGATGGCACTCGATGCCGGTTATATACCCGTCTCGTTAGGCTCTTCGCGCCTTCGTACCGAGACAGCCGGCGTGGTGGCCTGTCATACGGCTATTCTACTGAATGAGAACGAATGAATTGGCTCATCGACATAGACCAACAACTGCTTCTGGCAATCAATGGCTGGCATGCACCATGGGCGGATACGCTCATGTGGTATATTAGTGCCTCGTGGACGTGGATACCGCTTTACCTCGTGCTGGCGGGATTGTTGGTGTGGCGATTTGGCTGGAAGCGGGCGTTCTTGATGCTCGTGGTCATTGGCTGTGCCGTAGGACTGTCGGACTGGTTCTCAACGCTATTGAAGCACACCATCTGCCGTTTGCGTCCGACATATGAACCCGCATTGGCGGGGATGGTGCACACGGTGCGCGGTTATACGGGAGGCATGTATGGCTTTCCCTCATCGCATGCTGCCAACACCATGAGCGTTGCCCTGATTTTTAGCCTTCTCTACCAGCATCCATCGACCCATGATCGGCGACAGACAACAAGCAAGAGCCCGTGGCTCCTGCTCCTTTGGGTTGCGGCCAACTGTTGGTCGCGCATGTATCTGGGGGTTCACTACCCGGGGGATATCCTGGTGGGACTTATGGTTGGTGCGGCTCTGGCATTTCCGGCGTATAAGGTGTGTCTGTGGCTTCAGAGATGGGAATGGGTTGAGCCGTCGTGTCGGACTGCTGCGGACGCTCGTCAGGATGCGGCATCCTGTTCGTCTGAATCTGCGGCATGCGAGGCTGCATCACAGACCGATGGTTCATGAAGCGATTAAACTGCTCTTCACTGAGTATATGCGACAACTCCTCGGTAGCCTGTTGCATGTATTGCAGGTTCTGAGCACGAGTCAAACCCTTGCGACGCAGAACGGCATATTTCAGGTGCAGACGATAGAGAGTATCACGCGTCACGGTGTCGCTGATTGCCAGCTCGCGCGTCAATCGTTCGGTCTGCTTCATCGCTTCTTCCTCCGCTGTGCGAGGGGGCATATGTTCCCCCTGAGGCGGCTGACACCATGCAGGCTGCGATAGCAAAACCAGAAGGGCTATAAGTATAAAATTACGCATTATTCCGTATCAATAACAACTGCTAATTCAGCAACAAAAATCGTGCCATGAGGCCTGAAACATACATAGCAAAACGATTGTATTACGGCAATACTTCCTCGCATGCCAAGCCCGCTGTGCGCGTAGCACTAATCGGTATGATTATCGGCGTGCTCGTTATGGTTGTGACCATCTCGGTTGTCGTGGGCTTTAAACGCACCATTGTCAGCAAAATTACGGGCTTTGGTGCTCATATCCAGGTACTGAGCTTCGAAAGCAACAATACCTATGAGTTCGAACCGATTCACGTACCTGATTCCTTGCTCACAGCCATCCGTGCCATTGAGCATGTTACGGAGGTGAATACATTTGTGACGAAACCCGGCATCGTGAAGACGGATAGTGCCTTTCAGGGTGTCGTCTTCAAGGGGACGGACTATTGGAAATGGTTTGATACGAATCTGTTGCGCGGCGAGCTGCCTAAGACGGCCGAGAGCATTATGATCAGTGCTCGTCTCGGGCGTATGATGCGTCTGGATGTGGATAGCACGCTGCTCTGTTATTTCGTGGGCGATGAAGTACGCGTTCGTAAGTTCCGTGTCAGCGGGGTCTATGAAACCGGTCTGGGCGAGTTCGACGAACGATTCATCTTGGGGGCTATTTCGGTGGTGCAGCGACTTAATGCCTGGGATGAGGACGAGGTGTCGGGTATTGAGATTCTCATTGATGACTTCCGATATCTGGATGAGGCGCGCGACAACGTCTATTTTGCCACAGCCAACCGCTTTGATGAAGAGAGCGGTCAGGCACTTCATACGCGGGACTTGGTGGACCAGAACTATCAGATCTTTGCCTGGCTTGATCTGCTCAATACCAATGTGTGGGTCATCCTGCTGCTGATGCTTGCCGTCAGCGGGTTTAATATCATATCAGGACTGATTATTATGCTCTTGGATAATATCCAATTGATAGGTCTGCTTAAGTCGCTTGGAGCCGATAACCGATTCATCCGTCGTATCTTCATTACCGATGCTTGCATGTTGGTGCTGAAAGGTATGTTTTGGGGCAATGTACTTGCACTTGCGCTTTGTGCTGTGCAGTATTTCACGCATATTCTGCCCCTGGATGCCGCTACGTATTATGTTAGCAGCGTGCCTGTCGCCTTCCCCTGGGGATGGCTCCTGCTGCTTAATATTGGAATACTTGTCGTCAGTTTCCTGGTGCTGTTGGCTCCATCAGCCATTGTCACCCGCATCTCTCCCGCCCGCGTCATGCACTTTGAATAACCGATACCGATAACCCAGAACCGATAACCGATAACCCATGTCCTTCACCACTCCCATAACCATTCCGCGTTCGCCCTGGCCGATACGTTATCAGGACCGTATTCTGATGCTTGGCTCGTGTTTTGCGGATAACATAGCCCGAAAACTAAGTGAGTATTATTTCCGTGTTACCGTGAATCCCACGGGAACGCTCTATAATCCCGTATCTGTGGCGCGGCACGTGGATCTGCTGCGTGAGCACGAGGTGGCCATTATCACCTTTGGCACGGCTTGGGTCTATGAGGATATTCAGACCGGTCTTGTTGTGGATAACTGCCGTAAGCGTCCGGCGTCCGACTTCCTTCGTCGGCGACTGACGGTCGAGGAGATTGTTAACCTGTGGCAACCTATTATCCATCGCTATGCGGACCGCCGTTTTATATTTACCGTGTCGCCCATCCGTCATATCAAGGACGGCCTCCACGAGAACCAACTATCGAAAGCCATCTTGCTGCTTGCTATCGAGAAACTGATAAATAACGACGCTGCCATCTATTTCCCCTCATACGAACTACTGCAAGACGAACTGCGCGACTACCGCTTCTATGCCTCCGATATGTTGCATCCGTCTGAGACGGCTGTTGAGTATATCTTTGAGCGTTTTGCCGATACCTTTCTCTATGATACCGATACCCGAGAGTCTATGCGCAGCTTGCACCAACTCTATCTGGACCGCCGGCACCGCCCGCTTCATCCCGAAAGCGAGGAGTACCAACAATTTCAGGCTCAAACCGAACTTCGTGCTCGGCAACTTCGTCAACAATTCCCCTGGCTCAACTAATATTTTCCATTTTCCATTTCCCATTTTCCATTTAAAATGACCATTTTATACGAAGATAACCACCTCATAGCTGTCAACAAAACCTGCAACGAGATTGTGCAAGGCGACAAGACGGGCGACACACCGCTTTCCGAAACAGTCAAGGCTTATATCAAGCTCAAGTACAATAAACCCGGTGAGGTATTCCTCGGCGTTACACATCGTCTGGACCGACCTACTTCCGGCGTAGTGCTCTTTGCCCGTACTTCCAAAGCCCTCGCCCGACTCAATGAAATGTTTCGGGATAAGTCTGAAATGTCCGTTGCTAATCAGCAGTCTTCTATCCGGAAAACGTATTGGGCTATAGTGCAGGGGCAACCGCGTCTGAGCGAATCGCGCCTGGAGAATTACCTTATCCGCAATGAGAAACAGAACAAATCGTATATCACCAAACCCGGTACGCGCGATGCCAAACTCGCCATCTTGACCTATAAGACACTTGCGGTAGGTGAGCGCTACTCGCTGCTGGAAGTGAATCTGCAGACCGGTCGTCATCACCAGATTCGTTGTCAATTGGCGGCTATCGGCTGTCCCATCAAGGGCGACCTTAAATACGGAGCACACCGCTCTAATCCCGACGGAGGTATCTGTCTCCATGCACGTAGTATATCCCTTATCCATCCCGTATCCCGTATTCCGCTCACCATCGAAGCCCCCGTGCCCGACGACCCGCTTTGGCAGGCACTTTGCCGAATGTGACGATATGTTGTCCAAATCTCAAATGGAGTGCGATTTATTTGCGTATTTGACAAATAATTTGTACCTTTGCAGCCGTTTTGAAAAGATTTGGACATGAGCACACCTAATAGACACCTTTTTTCGTATCTCAACAAGACCATTCCCGCAAACTGGGATCGTCCTGCTTTTACTGATTTTGGTCATCCTACAGCATATACGTTCGGTCAGGCAGCCGAGCAAATGGCTCGTCTCAGTCTGCTGTATCAGCAACTGGGCATAAGCGCAGGCGATCGCATCGCGCTGTACGGGCCTAATTCTGCCAATTGGGCAGTAGGTTTCTTCTCCATCTTGGCGCACGGAGCTGTCGTGGTCAGTATCCTGCCTGATTTCACGCCCGAGGATGCAGCCAAACTTGTCAATCATAGCGAAGCAAAGGTGCTGCTTGCCTCAGAGAGTCTCATCGCCAAACTCGATTTCGCTTCCATGCCCGCTTTGGCAGCTGTCGTATCCCTCAATGATTGGTCTTTGCCTTTTGTGGCAAATGATATGCCGGAGCTGAATGCGCAGCCGTCCGTGAGCTTGACGCCTGCGGATATCTGCTACAGAGACGATAACTTCGATGATCTGGCACTCATAAACTATACTTCCGGCACAACCAGTAGCCCGAAGGGTGTGATGCTGACCTATCGTTCGCTATCCACGAACCTGACTTTCATCGTGGAGAACTTCTACACCACGCCCGATATGAAGTACGTATCCATCCTGCCGCTGGCGCATATGTTTGGTATGTCTTTCGAACTAATCTATCATTTTGCGGCAGGTGTGCCCATCTTTTTCCTCACCAAACTTGCAGCGCCCGTTGTGTTGCAAGCCTATCATGAGTGCAAACCGTATCTCATCTTCTCGGTACCGATGGTGCTGGAGAAGATATACCAAAAGAACATCCGTCATATCGTCACCAAACCCCTGATTCGCATGTGTTGGAACATACCGGGTATCGGTACATTCATCCGTCGTCGTATCCTGAAGGGACTGATGGATGCCTTTGGCGGCAATGTGAAGAAGATGATTATCGGTGGCGCGGCTCTCTCTGAAGAAGTAGAGCGCTGCCTCATGGATGTCGGCTTCCCGATTATCGTGGGATATGGTCTGACGGAGTGTGGACCGCTAATCGGGTACAGCGATTGGGATGTGTTCCAACCCCGCAGTTGCGGAAAAGTAGTGGATCGTATGGAGCTCCGCATCGACTCTGCTGACCCCTATAGCGTACCGGGCGAAGTGCAGGTTCGGGGTGAAGCCGTTATGACCGGTTATTACCGCAACGAAGAGGCTACCCGAGCTACCTTTACCGATGACGGTTGGCTCCGAACCGGCGATATGGGCATTGTGGACAAGGAGGGTAATATTTTCCTCCGCGGGCGTAATAAGACTATGCTCTTGTCGTCCTCCGGGCAAAATATCTATCCCGAGGAGATTGAAGCATTGCTGAATATGGAACCCGGTGTTATGGAGTCACTCGTTGTGCAGCGTGATAACAAACTGGTGGCGCTCATTGTGCCTGCCAGCAAGAAGGTGCGCAAGACGCGTATAGAGCACGCCGTTAAGCAGGTCAATAACCGCCTGCCGCAGTACAGCAAAATCATCTCCTACGAAATACGTCAAGATGAATTTGAAAAGACGCCCAAGAAATCCATCAAGCGTTTCCTCTATTCGTAAACCAAACTCTACCTAAGCTCTTTTTATTTGATGAGTGTTGATAGATAATCGGTTACTCATACCTGTTTTAGTTTTAAATCTGAATAGAAGTGGAAACGGTGCGGTTCGATTACGTGTCGTTTACGTCTCGTTTACGTCTCGTTGCCGTGTTTAACCGCAGATTACCTGTTAATTTAAGGATCGATACTCTGAGGGAGTTTTACCCTCCAGTTTCTTGAAGAACTTGCAGAAACTGCTTTCGCTGCCGAAATTCAGTGCGAAAGCGGTTTCTTTTATGGATGCTTCCGGACTGCTTAGTCGCTGTTTGGCCTCCCTAAGAATCATATTACCTATAATCTCCTGCGGCGATTGGCCTGCAGCCTGCGAGCAGATATGATGGAGGTATGCGGGCGTGATGTGCATCTGATTAGCATACCAACTTACGCGGCGTTCTGCCAATCCGTAGGTATAGAGCATCGTGATGAATCGGGTATAGAGTTCGTTCGTACGATTATTCATCTCCTGACTGCTATTTTCTCGCGCAGTGTCGGCTTGCTGTTTGTCGCGTGTCATAGCTTGGTCTATCCAACTCATAAACTCCAACACCATAGCTTGCCCTTGCAGGAATGCCACGCGGCGTTTAAGCCGGTAGCTGCTATCAGCCTGCCATAGTGTTCCGTCCGAATAGAACTGTATGAGTCCTTCGTATGCACCTAAGAGGCGTACCTGACGGCGACTAAGATGCAGTATAGGGTGGAGTAGTACGTAGCGTAACTTCTGCATCCAGGAGGGTTCTTCCTTTATACATGCGAAGAGGATATCGTCGAGCGACTTAGCTTCCAGCGCATAGATGGTACATCGGAAATCGTCAGACTCGATGCGGTTCTGGGGAATCTGGTCAGCGGCACTCATCAGCAGGTCGAATTTACGCATATGTTTCTTCTCGCCTCGGTATTCCATCTCCATATGCCCACTCTGGCAGAGTAGCATATATGCCATTCCGACATGCTCCTTCCGGTGCTCCAATAGAGCTTCTATGCTATTGAGCGTCACTATATCCCGAAATGTCCATCGCTTCGTAATCATCGTAATGTGTCGTAAGATAAAAATAAAAGACGAACCCCGTAAGGCTCGTCTTCTGGTGGGCGCTGACGGATTCGAACCGCCGACCCTCTGCTTGTAGGGCAGATGCTCTAAACCAGCTGCGCTAAGCGCCCGTTTGACTCTCTCTCTCGAAAGCGGGTGCAAAATTACTGCTTTTTTTTGACATGACCAAATTTTTTTGCAAAAAAATGTATTTTTTAGTGCATTTTTTTTATTTTCCACCCAAAAAAGGCCTTTTTTTGCCAATTTCGGGTCAAAAACAGGAGTAAAAACGTGAAAACAGTAGCGAACAATGCACCGCCAAAAAGATCCTCTACCCAGTGCATGTTGAGGTAGATTCGCGAGTAGGCTCCGAGCGTAGCGAGGAGGAAAAACAGGATTTGCAGGAAAAATGGAACCCAAAGTCGTTTTTTTTCTGATTTGTTCGTAGTTTCCGCGTCCGGCAGGTATTGCTCCGCATTGCAGACGATGATGGATAAGGTCAGAAAGAGGGTAAAAATGGATACCGTGTGCCCGGAAGGGAAGGAGTAGAATTCCCCCATCCTGACGCCCTCTACCAGCGGTAGGTTAACATCGGGGCAGTGTAGATGCACGTATCCCAATGGGCGTAAGGTATGGAAGAGATACTTGAGCGGCTGAACAATCAGTCCTGCCAGTGCCAAGTCCAGGACCAGAAACAGGCTCCAACCGGCCTTGTAAAATAACAACCCGATGGCTATCAGGTATGGAAAAAATTCTCCTATCCGGGTGTAGTAGCGCATGAAGGTGTCGAGCCACGGACGATGGTAGGCGTTGAGGCCCAATTGGACGCTCATGCGGTCGCCCAATAGTGCCGTCAGTCCCGTGACGAGCAGAAACACCAGGGTCAGCGTCAGAAAGACGTATGGCAGGCGGATATTAGCGAATCTTTTGTCCATCAAGCGTGTAGTATTGATTGTCGCGTTTGATATAGAGCACGCCGTTTATCAGTACGAGCCGCGCTTCTTGTTGTGTCGTTTCTTGCGGATTACAGACTCCGGAGGGTGCAGTAGGCTTGCGTTTCAGTAGATACAACTCCTGCATACAAGCCCGCTGGGAGGTGGCTGTACCGACAGAGAGCATGCGCAGCGTGTTGGTGCCGGCGGGTATGGTGGTGGTGTAGCGCTGCTCGTTGCGTGTTTCCTGCGTGACGGTCTCGTTAATGGTGCGAATAAGGCTGTCGTCGGCATAGATATTCAGCTGCATGGAGGTGGCGCTGTTGTAGGGCGAAGCGCGGAACACCAGCAGCGTGGAGTCGGCGAGGTTGAGTCCGGTAAAGGAGAACTCGCCTTCGGTGGAACTCTTGCCCATGGTGATGGAAGAGGTGCCGTTGGACTGAATACCGCTGTTGGCACTGCCGCCGGGAATGGCGTTGATGAGTGCTGCGGTGATGGCGGGAAGGTTGATGATGGTGTCGTATTGATGCTCAGTGTCCGTTTCGGGAATGTATTCCGGGCAGGTAGCGACCGTTGTGGGCGTGAGTTCCGAGAGGTTAACCGTCTGACCCTGCCTGTTTCCCCAAATGTATTCGACAAGGATGGGGTAGTCGATGTAGGGATTGCGGTTGTGCTGGATGGACGAGATACGGTCGGCGCGGCAGAGTTCCTTGTCATCGACGGGGTCGGCGCGGTGCCAGTCGAGCAGGACGCGCTGAATGGAGTCTGAGAACATATGGTAGTCGGCGGTGCTAACATACTGGGGGTAGGCCGTCCAGGTGATGTTCTCATAGGCGGTCACCATATAGAAATACGCGCGCGCGAAATCGCCGCGGTACTCCGGTGCCGGTTCAAAACAGATATAACCGTAGCCGGACGAGTTGGCTTTGTCCATGCGGAAGGAACCGTTGTCGAACTTATCGCCGCGTTTGACATGTCCGGGAGGGTAGTTGTTCTTTTGGCTGTTCGCCCGCTGGTCGGAGGGATTGAGGTTGTAAAGGTCCTTATAGGCATCGTTGACTGCTCCTCCCCACCAGGACTTGGGGAGGCAGTGTTCGATATTGAGTGAGCAACCCGACTCGCCTTGTCGCTTGGGGTAGTAGCGCACGCTATTGGAATACATATCCCATATCGTGCCATCTTCGCGGCGGTCGGTAACGGGTAGTGCCTGCCACGTACCATAAGCCTTTAGGTCGCCCGCCATCCATTCGGGAGGGTTGCTGGAACTGTGATATTGGTTGGCGCCATATTCATAGCGTATGCCGCCGCAGATGGAATCATGAAGTGCGGATTTCAGGAGCGAATCACTCAGGCCGTTAATATGGTCATAATATCCTTGCGGGATAGGTTCTGCCATGAGGCCGAGGCTCAGACAGATACCTGCGATGAAGATGAGGTGTTTATTCATATCATTCGTGTTTACGCGTGCAGGCCAGTATGAGATTGAGTACCACGTACCATACAATGCACATTGTACCGCTAAATAATGCTATCTCTATGCGGTGGGTAAGGATGGCTTTGGTCAGGCACATACCGATGAGGATGACGCAGCCGATGAGAAATGCGATGACGACCATCTTATCCTTGCTAAAGGACTTGAAGCTGAAAAATGGTATCTCGGCATTCATCAGGTAGCAACTTACGAGCGAAAGACCCAGCATGCACCATGCCATCCAGTCGTACGGAATGAAGGATACCGGCAGGCAACACAGACCGCCCCAAAAGATGGCATTCGCCGGCGTTGCCAGCCCGATGAAGGAATCGTGTTGGCGTTCATCGACATTGAATTTAGCCAGTCTCAGCGCCGAAAAGGCCGCCATAATAAGAGCCAGGAAAGCCCACCAACCGAGTATAGGACGCAGGTACGAGAACAGTATCATAGCCGGCGCCAGACCGAAGGTAATATCATCCGCCAGCGAATCTAACTGCACACCAATAGGGCTTGGGGCTTTCAGCAGGCGCGAACTGAGACCGTCAAAGAAATCGAAGAACGCGCCGAGCAAGATAAAGAAGAATGCCCATACAAAAGCACCCTCTATAGCCATAAAGACGGCGATGCTGCCGGATATAAGATTGCAACTCGTAATGGAGTCGGGTATTATACGTTTGTAGTTCATATACGATTGATAGTTTTGTAGGATAAGCCGTGAGATGTTATTTTTCTCCTTTATTCCCGTAATTGGGATCAATGGTGCGATAGACGGCCAATGTCACGCCGACGGTGGTTACCGAGCAGATGATGGCTATCCAGAAGAATAGCTCGTATCCCACCTGCAGCTCAATAGAACCGGCCACTAAACCCGGCAGAATCATGCTTAATGCCATGAAGGCAGTGCAGATTGCATAGTGCGAGGTTTTGTATTCGCCCTGCGAAACATACATCATATAGAGCATATAGGCGGTAAAACCGAAGCCGTAGCCGAATTGCTCCACGGATATCGCGCTGCCGATAAGCCATAAGTCTTGAGGCTGAGCTGCGCTAAGATATACGTATGCCAGATTAGGCACCGTAAGGGCTAATGCCATGGGCCATAGAGAGCGTTTCAGACCTTTGCGGGCTATGTACAACCCACCTAAAATACCGCCGGCCAAAAGGCATAGTACGCCTATCGTGCCGTATAGCAGCCCCACCATTTCGGTGCTCAAGGCCAATCCGCCGCCAAAGATTTGTCCACCACGTTCCGTTATCTCGCGGCTATCCACCAGGAAGGGCAGACTGAGTTTTACCAGCAGGCCTTCCGGCAAACGGTATAGCAGCATAAAGATGACGCCCAGCCATACGCCTTTCTTTGTGAAGAAAGTGCGGAATGCCTCCGCAATACCTATTCCGTTGGCTTGGGTACGAGGCTGATCGCTCGATGGGCGAGGCAGCATGAAGAGGTGGTATAGGGTGATGAGGAACAGAACCACTGCCAATACGCCGAGGGTCACCTGCCATGATAGAGGAATATTATCCGTGGTCTTCTCAATCAGTCCGGCAATATATACCAGCACACCCTGGCCAAATACCATTGCAATGCGGTAGAAGGTAGAGCGAATTCCTACGTAGCGGGCCTGGCTCTGCTCATCGTGCGCTAACATATAGAAGCCGTCTGCTGCGATGTCGTGCGTCGCTGACGCAAAAGCCGACAGGATAAACAGCAAGAGGGTCAGATAGAAGATGCTGACGGGTGTCTCTTTGGTGGCTATCATTGCCGCATCGGGATGGGGAAGGGTCAATGCCAGCATGGCACACAGTATCGTTAGTACGATTTGCATGGTGACAATCCACCACCGTTTGGTCTTGAATACGTCCACCAGCGGGCTCCAAAGCCCCTTTAGGAACCACGGGAAATACAATAGTGTGGTGAAAAACGCTAATTGGTCATTGGGCACACCCATCTTGGCGAACATCAAAACGCTGATGTTGTTCACCATAAAATACGGAATACCTTCCGCAAAATATAGGGTAGGCACCCAGAACATCGGATTATTGCATCCGTGTACTGAGTGCCTATTATTCGATTCAGTCATATCGGTTTATTGAAAACGAGCGCGATTGTCTGTTACTTCAGCGTTTTCTTCCAGCAGGTTCATTACCTGATACATCAGACTGTACGAGGTGTACATGTTGAGTTGGCTGATCTCCTGTTCGGCGTTGAGTTCACCTTCCAGACGGGTCTTCTGGCCCGGACGAACGACATATACACCTTGGTTACCCTTGATAGGAGCAGACAGCTCGTTGGCATTGAGCGCGAGAGCGGCACCTACTACGGCGGGTTCTGTCATGTTGCCGAAGCGATTGGATGACAATGTAACGTTGTCTGCGTGCTGTACACCGGTATTGGCTGCCTTTGCTGCTTCCTCAATGGTGGTAGCTTTGGCCAGTTCCTTGCTGATGAGCGCAGCTTTCTTTTCGTTACGAACCATCTGGGTCAGTTCGCCCTGTACATCGCTCATGGGACGGAAGTCGCCGTCCTTGACATCGGTCAGCAGGGCTACTACGAACTGGTCGCCGCACTCATAGACATCGCTTACTTGACCTTCCTTGGCCTCAAATGCCCAGCGTACAATGGGGCGGCTGTTCTTGAGTTGGCCGACCTTGTCGCTGTTCTCGTTGAGGTTATAGGCGGGGTAGATAGTCATATGGGCCTCTTGGGCTGCAGCGCGGAATTTATCCTCCGTACCATTATTGACAATAAACTGCTTAGCATTGTTGTAGAGAATGGAGTAGGTCTTCGACGACGGGGTCACCTTACGCTCCAGGATAGCCACTTTGGCCTTGGGGGTAGCTTTGGCGATGTCGAGAATCTCAAAGGTCTGTTCGCCCAGTCCCATAGCTACGGTAAAGCGATCACCGCGTTTGCCGGCAAAGGCTTTTTCAGCCACTTGTCTGTTCTGAGTACGCAGAACATCCTCGCTGAACCAACCCAGTTCGCGATCTTCCTGTCCCTCTTCGGGAGCAATAATCTTGAGCTCAACAGAGTCGGGTACATTGTAGCCGCACTCCATCAGGCGAGCCATACGGAAGGTCTGATCCTCGGGGGTGTAAATCAGCTCGGTCACATCACCGGCTTTGGCATTCTTGCCGAAGGCGAACTCGCGGAACATCTCAGGAATGCTCTCTTCGCTATAGTTACGGCCATCGTACATAAGGTCGCTGTTGGTGTTTACAACCAGGGCGATATCCTCGGTGGTCGTGAACTCGTCGCGCAGTTTAATCATCAGATCATAGGTCTGCAGACTATCTTGCTCTGAGGGAACAACGGGATACGTGATGTATTCAATAGAGCGGTTGGGGGTCTGCTTGTAGAGCGGTTTGCGGCTCTCATAGAGTTTCTTGAGGTCGTTGTTCGAAACGGTTACCAGCGAGTCGGCAATGGTGTGGAAGGGTTGTACCACGAAGTCAGCCGATACACTATTCTGACGTGCCTCAAAGGCGTACTTGGCATCCAGCTTGTTGGCGGTTACCAGGTTCTGCATCAGGCCGCTGAATTTCTCCTGCATATGAGTCAGGCGTACGGCATTCTCCCAGTACATCCAGTAGGTCTTGGCTTGCTGGAGGTTGGCGTTTTGTGCATCGTCTTCCTGCTCAATGGAGTTGAGGAAACGAAGCAGGTTATCGCGGTTGAATTGACCGTTCTCGTCGTAGAAAGCACGACGTTGAGCAATGAGTTGGTGGGGATGTTGTCCGATGCAGAGCTCGCTCAACTCATCGGCTGTTACGTCCATACCGATACGCTCGGCTTCGGCGCGAAGCGTCCAGTCCATCAGCATCATTTGCCATACTTGGTTACGAATCTGTGCACTCAGGTCCTCGTCTAAATCAGTACGGCCGGACTCAATCTTGTACACCTCAGTCAGTTGATCCTTGGCAGCCTCATATTCGGTATAATGTACCTTATGTCCTTCGATTTCGCCTACGTATTCGCGGCTACGATTGAAGAAACTGCTACCTGAATTGAGAAAGTCACCAAGGATGAATGCCAGCATAGCCAGACCCACAATTACGATCAGGGCTACACCGTGGTTACGAATTTTTTGTAAAGTTGCCATAAATTTTATTTAATAATATTTATTTTCAATTATCAACTATCAATTATCAATTATCAATTATCAATTATCAATTATCAACTATCGTACGGCTTTAGCCGATCGTTCGAGGCTTAGCCGAGATAAGAATTATCAACTATCAACTATCAATTATATATAATAATATATTAAGGTGTTATTATTTGAACTCCGAGATCAGGATGTTTCTGACGCACCATCTGGGAGCGCTGGTTGTAGTGCTCTTATAGACGAATGCGATGTACGCTTCGTCGGCGCCTGCAAGTGCGCTTAGGTCCACATCGCCGCTGGATACATAGGTCGGTTTGCTACCGCCGCTATAGGTCGGAATGGCTACGGGCGTCCAGGTCTCACCGTCACGGCTAATCTCAATGGTCAACTCGGTTGATGCATCTGTTGCCTGTTGGTGGTAGTGGCTGAAGGTGAGTTTCGGCGCGATAGCTTCACTCAGATCCAGCGCGGGCGATATCAGGCGGCTGGTAGCCTGTATCTTATCTGCACCATTCACGGCATACGCCTGCATGCAGGGATAGTCACCGCTCTTAGCTGTCCAGATGTCAATGGAGTAGTCAGCGTCATCTACGATGGTGAAATCGCCTTGTCCGTTGGCGAAGTCCTCCATGAAATAGTCGTATTGGCGTGGTGCCGCACGCAGTACCATCATATCGCCGTTCTTAATCTCGGTAGTGGTGTTATAGACGGTGATTTCACCTTCCACGGCGATGAAGTCGCCCTTAACCACCTCGCCGTTTACATTGCAGAGGTATGCCTCAAAGCTACCATTCTCATCATTGGGGTTATCCGACATCCAGACGGTCTGCTGCTTACCGCTCTTGGCGCTGGGTTTGACGGCATAGCCTACGACCACAGCGTGGCCCCCGGCTTGCGCTACTGCTTCGGCGCAGGTGATGCAACCGGTGGTGTCAATGACTATCTCGGGTGAGAAATCCTGATAGGCCTTGGGATTGTTCGATGCATACATATAGGCTTCGCCCTTGCCCGGGGTCTCGATAGTGCCGTTGTAGTTGGTAATCTTGCCATACACCACTACATAGTCGCCCACGACGATTTGCTCCAGTGACGTGAACGGTTTGCCATCTATACCATATACCTGGTAGGCCTCAAAATCACGACCGCTATTCTTACCATCGTAGATATAGAATGTGGCATTACCGTAACCGGTCATACCATCGGCGTGCTTCGAACCGAATTTCTTAACGAAACCCTTGATGTAGTAGTTATTCTTCGTCGTACCGTTCGGACCAATGGAATCACCAATGGCAATCGCTTCGGCTACCGTAATCGCTTCGGCGGGAATGTTCATACCTGCGGTGTCCGGTGGTGTAACAACCTCGATAAGCGTATCCTCCGTGGGATTGGCGGGGAAGTCAAACGAATCCTTGCAACCTGCCAGTATGCCGGCCAGTACGGATAAGATTAGCAGTCCTTTTTTCATATTTTCAGCGTTTTTTAATGCTTTCGACACAAATTAGCGTGCAAAGGTACAAAAAATCTCGCATACACGCAAACTTTTTATAAAAAAAACAATTTTTTTTGCAAAATATTTTGTCAATTCAAAAAAAAGTAGTATTTTTGCACGATTTTTCCAAAGTATGGGTAAATCACACGAACGTTTTTTTAATTTTAGGAGGACAAAACTATAGGAACAATTCCCCAAAGGCCCATGCGTGGGCGTGTAGAAAAACAGCTGCCGAACAGAATCAACGATGCGATTCGTGGTGTCAGCGAAGTTCGTCTTGTAGGCGACAATGTGGAGCAAGGCATTTACTCCCTCAAGGAGGCGATGCGCATAGCCGATGAACAAAATCTGGATTTGGTGGAAATCAGTCCGAATGCCGAGCCCCCTGTGTGCAGGGTTCTTGACTATCAGAAGTTCCTCTATCAGAAGAAACGGAAGGAAAAAGAGCAGAAGCAGAACTCCAAGAAGATTGAAATCAAGGAGATTCGCTTCGGACCTCAAACTGATGAACACGACTATAGCTTCAAACTCAAGCATGCCGAGGAATTCCTGCGTGATGGCAATAAGGTGAAGTCGTACGTGTTCTTCCGCGGTCGCTCGATCCTGTTCAAGGAGCAGGGTGAGTTGCTCTTGGCGCGCTTCTGCAACGACCTGGCTGAGGTCGGCAAGCCCGAAGCACTGCCCAAACTGGAGGGCAAGCGTATGATTGTCATCATCGCCCCCAAGAAATAGTCGATAGTTGCAACATGGTCCGCAGGCCACCTAAGGCTGCCTGGGACCTAAAATAATAACAATTAAATACTAACAAAATGCCAAAGGTAAAAACTAATTCCGGTGCTAAAAAAAGATTTACTCTTACCGGAACCGGTAAAATTAAGCGTAAACACGCTTACAAGAGTCACATTTTGACGAAGAAGACCAAGAAGCAGAAACGTAATCTGACTCACGTTGCTATGGTCGATCAATCCAACATGCGTAGCCTGCGCGAAATGCTGCTGCTCCGCTAAGTATTAACCACCAAAAATTTACAGAACTATGCCAAGATCAGTAAATCACGTAGCTTCGCGCGCTCGTCGCAAGAAGATCATGAGCCTCACGAGAGGTAACTTTGGTGGCCGTGCTAATGTATGGACTGTCGCCAAAAACACATGGGAGAAAGGTCTCCAGTACGCTTATCGCGATCGTAAGAACAAAAAACGTACTTTCCGCGCTTTGTGGATCCAACGTATCAACGCTGCTGCACGCCTCGAAGGCCTCAGCTACAGCCAGTTGATGGGTCTGATGAAGAAAGCCGGTATCGTCATCAACCGTAAAGTCCTGGCTGACCTCGCAATGAATCAGCCGCAAGCCTTCAAAGCTATTGTAGAACAAGCCAAGAATGCTTAAATGGATGAGTGACTGAACCAAAAATAAGGTGTCCTGCCCCTTAAGTGAGCGAGACACCTTATTTTAATTTTAATTGCCTTTGTGACAAAATGTCAGCTTAATCGAAGAAAATTAAACATTTTATAACCATCAAGCATGAAAAAGTTCTTCTTACTTTCGCTTGGACTCCTCTGTACCATGTGGCTCATGGCGCAGACTGTCCGCGTGTCCGGAACGGTGCTCGATCCCCAGAACATGGAGCCGCTGGTAGGCGTGAGTGTTCTGGAACAAGGCACTACCAATGGTATCGTCACCGACTTGGACGGTAACTTTGTTATCGAAGTGCAACCCGGTGCCGAACTGCAGTTGTCCTACGTCGGCTATGCTACGCAGACCCTTAAGGTCAAGAAAGCCGGCGACCTGGGTAGAATTGAGTTGCAAAGTGAGGCCATCACTCTCGATGACGTCACGATCACGGCCTCGATGGCTGTGCAACGCAAAACTCCTGTGGCAGCCAGTCAGGTTAGCGCCCTCGAGATTGAGGAGCGTATCGGTAACCAGGAGTTTGTCGAGGTACTCAAGGCCACCCCGGGTGTGCATGCCAATAAGCAAGGTGGCGGCTGGGGCGACTCTGAGATATTTATGCGCGGATTCTCGTCTGAGAACGTCGGCGTGATGATCAATGGTGCCCCGATGAATGACATGGAGTGGGGTGGAACGTATTGGTCGAACTGGCAGGGCCTCTCTGACGTGACGACCATCATGCAGACCCAGCGTGGTATGGGTGCTACCAAGGTCAGCTCGCCCTCCGTCGGCGGTACGATCAATATCGTAACCAAAGGTATTGATGCCAAGCAAGGCGGATTCATGAGTTACGCGCTTGGTAACGACGGTTTCAACAAACTCTCCTTCTCCGTATCAACCGGTCTGATGAAGAACGGCTGGGCTATTACCGTACTGGGTAGCCGCACGTGGGGTGACGGCTATGTGCAGGGAACGGAGTTTACGGGCTATACCTATTTTGCCAATATCTCCAAGCGTATCAATGAGCGCCACCAACTCTCACTGACGGGTTTCGGTGCGCCGCAGCAGCACTTCCAGCGTGCGGCCAATTACGGCGCTTTGACCCTGGCGGAGTACGACAAGGTGAAGCAGTATATGACCGACGGTATGCACTGGACACGCTATAACCCCACCTATGGTGTGGACCACAATGGCAAGCACAAATCGTCTAACTACAACGTCTATCACAAGCCGCAGATATCGCTCAACCACGTATGGCAGATTGACTACAAGTCTTCGCTCTCGACCAGTCTGTACGCCTCGTTCGGACGCGGCTATGGCTACTCGGGTGAGGCAGGTCTGAACTCCGGCTACAGCTATTCCGACTGGAATGGTGCCAGCTATGGTACGCTCAATATGAACTTCCGCAAACCCGACGGTACTTTCGACTACGGTAAGATTGAGGATATCAACGCAGCCAGCCAGTATGGTTCTGCCCTTATCATGTCGGAGTCGCGCAACTACCACAACTGGGTGGGACTCGTGTCAACCTATACCGACAAGTTCCTGGAGTGCGTCGATTTCTACGGAGGTGTTGACGTGCGTTACTTCAACGCCACGCATACCAATGTCGTCGTTGACCTCTACGGCGGTGACTACTACCTCGACCCCGATCGCACCAACGTGAAGGTGGAGAATAACAAGAACGCTGCCAATCCCGACTGGGTCTATAAGAAATTAGGTGTCGGCGATGTATGCTACCGCGACTATGATGCTTATATCGTGCAGGAAGGCCTCTTCGCGCAAGCCGAGTACAACAAGGGTGACTGGTCTGTGTTCCTCAATGGTGCAATCAACCTGAACCACTACTGGCGTATCGACCACCTCTATTACGACGAGGAACACGCCAAATCAGATCGCCTGACCTTCTTTGGCGGTAATATCAAGGGTGGTTTCAACTATAACATCAACCGCACCAACAACATCTTCGTCAACGTGGGTTATATATCCCGTGCTCCGAAATTTAACTATGGTGCATTCCTCTCGCAGACCACCAGCAATGCCGTCAACCGCGACGCCCGCAACGAGAAAATCGCTTCGGCAGAACTGGGCTACAGTTTCCATAACGAGTATGTCAACCTTACCATCAACGGTTACTTCACCGAGTGGATGGACAAGACTATGACCAAGTCCGGCAACCTGGACAACCAGCAGGAGTACTACATGAATATGACCGGCGTCAATGCCCGTCACTTCGGTGGTGAGATAGAGCTGAAGTCGCGTCCGACCAAGTGGTTGGAAATCAACGCCATGCTCTCTGTAGGTTCCTGGAAATGGGATAGCGATAGCGTCAAGGGTCTCGCCTTTGATGCCCATGGTCAGGCGCTCCGGCCGGATGGTACTGTGACGACCATCGGGGCTGACGACCAGGCGTACGCCATTATTAATATGAAAGGTATCAACGTGGGCGGTTCGGCGCAGACAACGGCGAACTTAGGCGTGACCTTCAAGCCTTTCAAGGGCTTCCGCATCGGGGCTGAATATACGCTCTACGACCGTAACTACGCCTACTACTCCTTCTCCGGAAGCAACCTCTCCATCGGCAAGACCATGAATATCGTTGCGCCCTGGAAAATCCCGACCTATGGTACTATGGACTTCCGCTGCAGTTATCGTTTCCAAATCGGCAAACTGGATGCCACCCTTTCGGCTAACGTCAATAACTTGCTTGGCACCTATCATATCGAGAAAGCCTACAACCCCACGACAGCTTCGGCCTCGACCGATGCGGAGGTGGACGTGAGCAAGGTGTATATGTTCTTCTCCCAGGGTCGTACCTGGAGTGCACGTCTTAAGTTGAACTTCTAAATCATGCCTGAATTTATGAAAAAGACTCTATTATTCCTCTCTGTGCTCTGCCTCTCGTTGGTTTCCTGCGAGAATTACTATGTGGAGAAACTTCTTGACCACACCACTGTCATCACGGATGTTCAATCGTATAAGATTACTCTTTCATCTTCGGATTACGGTTCTATTTCTACGTTGGAGGCCAATATCTCTTTGGCGTTTAAATTAGATGCAGAACGTGGTAATACCGATTCGGCTGAGTACAAGAAGCTATTAGCAATTGCTGATAACAAGTATTTTGAAAACGACTCTGTGGCTGCGATTTGGCTACCTGCATTTATCGCTTCCAAATTTCCCCAATTGTCGGCAGGCAGTACCTGCAAGGTAACCTACAAGATGCTTGCTAACCAACCGGAATACATGGCAGAATTGGATACCATTGGTTTCATTATGTTCACAGAAGACGATTATGCTTCTATCTGGGGAAATAATGTGGAGGTTCCATATCTTACACCGGCTACGGAAAGCCTATTGCCGCGAGCTCTTAAGGCTGGATATACTTCGTTGGAGGATGGCGTCTATGCTGTGGAATACATGTATAGTCCGGTGGAACCGGCTCAATCGACGGCGGATGAACAATACATGCTGACGCAGGACGATTACCGCGTATTGACGGAATATGTCCAACAGAATCTGCCGGCCGGATACATGCACAACCGCTCGAATGAAATAGAGTTCTATTTCGGAGCCAATGTCAATCAGATGTATATCAACAACGATTATGCCGTTTGGCGTCAGAAATACGATCCTGAAAACCTTTATAGCGGAATGACGGATGCCGACATGGTAGAGCTGCACGCCTCGCGTCTGGCCAGCGCGTTTCTGAACCTGATTATTCCGAATCGCATCCAACAGCCCCGTATGGGTGTATATACGATCGTTTTCCCGATGGGATCAGATGCCACGAATACGACCATTGCTTCGTTGAGTTTCATGTACTCGGGACAGTTTATCTGGACGAGTTATTCCTTCTCGCAGAGCCCTATGGCTGCTCCCAAGGCTAATGAAATCGGCTCCCGTGGCGCTTTATTTAAACTGGAGAACGGCGCATGGAATATGTTTGATCTTGGGACAGTCAATCCTTATGTCTTGACGACGAAAGATTATGCTTCATTGGGAGTAACCTGCTTGGATCGCCCGCAAAAGACCTTGTCAGATTATCTGGCTTATGTAATGCCCTATGCAGCCTATAACGACAAGGTTTGTGCCGTTTATAGGAATAGCGACATGATTCTGGAAGCAGCGCAATATACTTGCATCGGATCATCTTTCCAATATAACGGTGAAACACAGAGCAAGACCACGACCTTTACTAAAGCGGACACATGGATTGCTTCTTCGTCAGTCTATCTCAGTGAGACATTTGCAGACAAACAGCAAGGTGATTTTATTATTCAGGATGTATTGTTGACAGGAGGATTGAACTATGTGTGGGCTGCTACGGCAACCTATGGCATGAAAGCGTCTGCATTCTATAAATCCACCTATAATCCTGCCGAATCATGGTTGCTGAGCCCATATATTGATTTGACCGAAGCTTCTCAACCGGCACTAATATGTGATATGGCCAGCAAGTATGTGCAGTCTTCCGATGAAAGCTCTCTGGAGAGTTACCAAACCACTTTCGCTAAACGTTTGCAGGTGTTCGTTTCGCTAGATTTCGCAGGTGATGTAACGGATTGCAATTGGGAGTTATTACCTTATAATATTAATCCTGAAACGGGCGAGTATATGCTCTCTGATGGCGCAAGTTGGGACTTTATCTCTACCGGTTATCTGGATTTGAGTATGTATGACGGACAAGTGATTACCTTGGGATTCCGTTATATCTCTACCGACAAGGCAGCCGCCACGTGGGAAATCAAGAATCTGGTTGTTGCAGAAGTGAAATAAAAACAAATAATCAACATAATTAACATTAATCATTAAAATCAGTTTTGTATGAAGAAAATCTTCTTATTAACCGCTATGGTTATCGGTACAGTGGCTGTATTTGCAGACAATGTGGAGATGTACAACATCAATTTTAAGACCACTCAGGGTGCATGGACGTTGAACAACGTCATCCTTCCTGATGGCATGTCTTTCATCTGGCAGCAGAGTTCTCAGTATGGCATGAAAGCTTCCGCTTTTTCCGGTGGTACGACCTATGCAGCTGAATCATGGCTTGTATCGGCTCCGTTGGATATGTCCACGGCTACTGCAGCTACGTTCACCTTCAATCAGGCTATGAATAAGGGTGCTGCAGATGCCTTGTTTGCCGGTTGCTATGTGGCTATTACCGGTGATGGCGAGAATTGGCAGACCATCACGCCGACCACACTGCCTACCGGTACCGACTGGAATTTTGTGCAGACGGAGAACATCACGATTCCTGCTACTCTGTTGACGAATCAATTCCAAATCGCTTTTGTGTATGTTTCCTATAGCAATAATGCTCCTACCTGGGAGATTTCAAGCGTAGCTATTAATGGTGACGGTACCCCGATTGTAGAGCCGGAGATTCCTGTGGAGCATATCACTTTGGCCGAATGGTTGGAAAAGAAAGACCCGACTACCCGTTATGAGCTTACCGCTGTCGTTACTTCTATTCCCAGCAATTTCTACGGCAACCTCTATATTGCCGATGGCGCGGATACGGTTTATGTGTATGGTCTGGCTTATGGCGAACAGAACCGTAGCGTAGTAGATAGCTTCCATATTGAAGTGGGCGATACGCTGACCTTGAGCGGTATGTATCAGCTCTATCAGGGCAAGGTGGAATTGGTAAGCGGTATTTATGTGGATTGTATTCACCTGCCAATTATTACCGAACGTGATATGGTTTACTATCCCGAAGATGGTCACGAATTCGCTTTGGACTATCTGACCTATAAGATGCGTGGCGAAAATGACTATATCGACTCGGTTCGTTACTTCATTGATTTCTTTGCTCCCGAGAGAGACTTTATTGACGGCCGTTATACCATTGCTGACGGTACTATCAATAACGACTTTACTTATGTTCAAAAGGGTAGCGAGGCGACAGTGTTCTTCCAGGACGGTAGCGTGACCTTTACCAAGACCGGTAATACGAAAATTGAGAATATTGATGGACAGGATTATACCGCTGTTGAATTTGAGATCGTTGTTTATCTCATTCACTGGGATATCAACAATGAAGACACTACCAAGACCTATTATACCAAGACCATCGTGGCTGATCTTCTCGCCATAGACGATGAAACGGATTCTATTATCGAGTTCTTGGGTGAAGGTCCTCAACAGGTGGCTTATTTCATCAAACACCCCTGGGGTACCGGTGCTGATGCTGACTGGACCTGGAAGGCTATGGAATATGCGCCTGAGATACTTTGGTTCCACAACGATTTCTGGGGTGGGGTAGGCTGCAACATCGCTGACAATGCCGAAGGCGAGAACGCATCCTGGTTTGCGGCTGCTAATATCATTTTCAGACCTGAAAATGTTGAACCGGCTAAGGGTACGTACGCTGTGTTTATGTATTATCCTGCTGAACACTTGGATGTAGAGATGCAGAATACCTTGGTGGTTTACTACGAAAGGACTGGTCTCGAGGATGTTACCGTCGAGGGTGAGACCGCAGTTAAGCGCCTCATCAACGGCAAACTCTTCATCATCCGTGACGGCGTGACCTACGACGCACAGGGTGCTGTTGTCAAATAACCATCCTTGTCAACCAACCGATGAGGGTGTGCCAATTAGTTTTGGCGCACCCTCATTTTTTGTCGCTGGGTTCTTATCTCGGCTAACGCCTCGAGTGTATTGAAGGCATCCGTGCCATCGGTGCGGTGTTGAAATATACTTTCTTCTTTTGGTGGGATTAAATGGACGATTTTCAGAGTTTTTTTGTGTATTTCCACAATTTTACGCTGCAAAGGTGCAATTTTTTTTGAAATACGCAAGAGATAGAAGTAAAAATTGGACGATTTTCAGAGTTTTTTTGTGTATTTCTACGGCTGTTGGCATTGGCGTTGGCGTTGGCTTCGGGGCCCCAAAAAGCTCAGCATGAGGTTTTGGGGAGAGCATGGAGAAACCAATTGACTTTTGGTTTCGAACAGGGAAGGCGGGCGGGGAGCCCAAGCCGACCGAGACAGCAGCATCGGTCGCCCGTCGATTTAGCGTAGCGGTATCGACCATAGCGACCCGATTGCCGAACGCGACGCCGAACGCGAGGGCCACCTGTAGAGACGGCATTCCTTGCCGTCTCTCGTTGTATATATTGTCCTGCCACCTTCCTGTCACCCCCTTTGTGAGGGGGATTCTCTTCATTCCTTTCCTATCATTTTATAATCTTATAATCAAAAATGCGGCGGTGCGGCGCTCAATGCGCCGTTGTCTAATCGCTCAAAGTCGTTCTATGAGCAAGACTCCTCGCCCGCCTTCGTGCGCTTATCCATCGTCCGGCTTGATAGCCGTCCGCCCGCCTTACAAAAACACGCTTCGCTCACAAAAAAGCCATGGCATACATCCGACCGAGAGCGCGATTTTTTGTGAGGGATGAAATCCCGTATTTTTGTAAGCAACCGGCGGTTAGTCTTTGACTAAGTGCCGCATAGGAATAGGTCATTAGACGTCTGGAAGCTTGCTTACAAGCGGCTAATGGACGATTTCGATCCAGTACGCAAGTTTCACGAAGCGTACGCAGGTTGCGCGTTTTTGGTTACTCTCTCTCTTTATCAATCCATCATTCCAAAAATCTTTCCATTTGGATTTAAAAAATCAACTTTCGTAGCATTTTTTTTGCGTATGTCAGAAAAAGTTCGTAACTTTGCAGACCAAAACGGCAATGGTCTTTTTTATGCAAGCGGAAAATAAACATAACATGCTGATTCTCAGGTGCGAAGCGCGAATGGGGGGGGGGTAAAATTCACCTTCGCTTCTCTTCGCAACGGCATATCTTTGCGTCACTAATCACGTTTCTTTTCTTCCTCTTTATACTCGCGGGCTGCAAGCCTGCGGGCGATACCTTATGCGGTGTACCCGTCACGGGTTCACCATGGAGCGGTGATGGCTTTCAGCCTGCCGAAGTTATATGCGACCTCGACGCCGGCGAGGTCACTCACGCCTTTCTTGTTATCCCCGAATTTATCCCCAATTAAATATGACTACAGAAACATTGCAAACGATAGACCGCGCTGCGGATAAGGTGGTCAGATACGGCATCATCGCCATCGTGGGCATCGGCGTGTTGCTGACGCTCTGTTATTACCTAGAGCCTCTCCTGCTCCGTTGGGATATTCATTTCGGTTTCCGGCAGTTCTATGCTGCCCTCCGTCCGGCGTATCGTATCTTCAATTACGTCCTTCTCGCGCTGCTCACCCTCATCTTCCTCGCCAACATCCTCCTGCAACGGTGGGGAAAGAGAAAAAATAAATAACCTAATACGAAATACCATGGCAAAGTACGATTTGAACATACGCGAAGAAGAGTTAAAGCACAAAGTTGCAAGAGACTGGTTCGCTAATTATGACACAACGCAAATAATAGATAATATTGACTTTGCTGTCGCTATTCAGCCTAACGGCAACGAGTTATTCAAAGTGACCGAATATCTCCTTTGGGCAGAGGCAAAGAAAGGTAATAAGCAGAATATATACGATTCTGTTATACAACTGATATTCACAATCGGCAGAGGTCGCATTAACGAAAAGTACATGCCACCCAAATATATCGGTGCTTTCGATGCAGAGAAAATAGCCTTTCTTCCCTATAATGCCATCATGGAAGTCTTTTCACAAACGGACTTCAATTGGAACGTGCCTCCTTCGGATCATAGCACGAAAGAATTCAAACAACTCAAAACAATGGTGCGCCATGCGTTGGAACTATCTACATTAGAAGATGGCAACGAGGCGTACAAATTTGACTTTGTAGAGAACCGCAAAGAGTTAAAATCCTATATCAGCAAGAATTTCAAAACCGATCGAGTTAATAATAGAGGCATGCGTATTACCCGTAATAGTTTTGTCTCTGTATATAACCAATGGCGGAAAGAAGTTATGCCAACTATCGCTATGCCTTGGGATGTTGCCAAGAAATATAATATATTAGACGCGGATTTCTTTTTGGCAGATCTCATGTTAGGTAAGGATAATGAGCCTATTATGGATAAACTACGCGTCTTGCTCATGAAAACAAACAAGTACCTACTTAAGAAGGAAATCAATGAGTTAGGGCTATTCGATAATAACGAAGTAGGATTTCGCGATAATATGGTTGCCTACCGAACTTTTTGGGCGAGATATGAACGTCCGCCTAAAAAGGAGTACTGGGATGTAATTGTTGAACGTCGTGACCTTTTAGTGCCGCAAGACATACGCGAGCGTAAAGGCAGTTATTTTACACCCTCTATTTGGGTAGAGAAGAGCCAGGAATACCTTGCATCTTTGCTTGACGATAACTGGCAAGATAATTATTATATCTGGGATTGTTGCGCCGGTACGGGAAACCTCCTCGCTAACCTTACCAATAAACATAGAATATGGGCTTCAACACTCGATTTGGGCGATGTTCAAGTCATGCACGAGCGCATCAAGCACATGGAGCAATCGAATCCCAATGGCTCTAATCTTTTAGATGCACACGTCTTTCAATTTGATTTCCTTAATGACGACCTACAGAGTGAAAAGTTGCCCGCAGATTTAAGGCGAATCTTGGCTGACCCTGATGAACGCAAAAAACTCATCATATATATCAATCCACCCTATGCTGAGGCAGGCAACGCAAAACAACGTACTGATAAGGAAAAGAACAAGCCTAAAACAGGTGTATCTGTATCTCAAGGCACATATGACAAATACTTATCACAAATAGGAATAGCAGGCAGAGAATTATTCGCTCAATTTTTTATTCGTATATACAACGAAATCTCAGGCTGTCTGCTTGCAGAATTTTCAACTTTAAAAATTCTGCAAGCCCCGAATTTTCGGGATTTCAGGAAGGTATTTCTCGCGAAATTAGAAAAGCTATTTATTGTTCCGGCTAATACTTTTGATAACGTAAAAGGGCAATTCCCTATAGGTTTCTTCATTTGGAACACGAAAAACAAAGAAATATTTAAATTTACTGAAGGAGATGTTTATAATGCCCAAGGTGAGTATCTAAAAAAGAAAAAGATATTTTCCTTGAGCGAGAATCAAAGAACATTAACTGATTGGATTGTAAAGACAAGAGAAAAGGGAGGAATTGTATATGTGGGATATATATGTAATCGCTCAAATGATTTTCAAAGTCAGACTAGTAATTTTATAGCGAACACTAAGGAACAATTCTCAACTCCGAGAGGCTCTGTTATAACAGAACAAAATTTAGTAGAATGTTCGATATTCTATGCCGTCCGTCATGTCATACCTGCCACTTGGCTCAACGACCGCGATCAATTCCTATATCCGCACCATGCATGGCAAGAAGATAAGGAGTTCCAGTACGACTGCTTAGCATATACGCTTTTTAATACCAATATCCAGTCTCAATTTGGCACTAACCATTGGATTCCGTTTACCGAAAAAGAGCTTTCCGCTCCTATGCTTTTTGAATCGCACTTTATGTCGGATTTTATTGCCGGTAAAATAAAACCCAAAGCTGACGAAACACTATTTGGCACAGAACAAATCCTCATCCCTTCCGAGCCCATCCAATTCTCACCAGAAGCGCAAGCGGTAATGGATGCCGGACGAGAACTGTGGTACTACTACATGCACCATAAAGACAATGAATTATACGGCTCGCAAAGTATCAACGTCAACGCATCCTATTACGACATACGACGCTATTTCCAGGGCGATAAAAACGGCAAGATGAAACCCGACAGCACCGACCCTAACTACATGCGGCTATGGGGAAATATCAAAGATGCACTCAAAGTACTCGCTAAAAAAATAGAACCTAAAGTCTATCTCTACGGCTTCCTTTTAGACGAGACTACGCTGCCCGAAGATGAACCCGAAGAAGTCGCGCAAATCCACGAAAACAAACCCGCAAAAGTCGCAAAACCAAAGACTAAAAAAGCACCTAAAAACCAGATGGTCGTGAACAACTACGGCACACTAAACATCTACGAAAAATAAAAAAAATAATAACTATATCCATTTTTATTTGCACAATTCAAAAAAAAGCAGTAACTTTGCACCGTCTTTGACTTCAGACGTTAAACGAAGAAAATAGTTTTTTTATAAGGCATTATTCTTAACGGCAAAAGTCGGCAAAACTACATGTAACGAAAAGAATAAATGTCCCTTAACCCGTGCATGGGTAAGAGGGATATTCGTTACAGGTTTGCCGACTTTTGCCGTTTATCCCTTTTGCCCGTGCTTTTTATTTCCCTTACCAACCATGACCAATAACATCAACAACTTCGGAGTCATTAACTTCTACGAAAATCACTCCAATAAACAAACCGATAACAAACAAAAACAGCAGATTGAGGATATTATTCCCGTCGCCGATAATAAACCCGCGCAAAAGGAGTACTGTATCTATATCAATCGTGAGAAACTACTGGAACAAGGCATCTATACCATCGATGAGTTTGAACGAATGTTCGCAAACGCCACAAAAGGTACTGCACCCGAATTGGCTGCTTTCCTCAAGCGATATAAGGCGCAGGGAATACTCAATTTTATGCGGCATTCCAAACGCCAGATATACGACAATCTGCGCGCTCATTACCCCGAAATGAGGAACTACGACTACCCCAATTTTGCCGCAGCGTACTAAATCTTCCATTTGATTTTTAATCAAACCATTTGATTTCTATTTGACTAAAAAATCAAACTGTTTGATTTTCATTTGATTCTCATTTGATTCTTGGCTTCCGATACGTCGGGAGCTATTTTTTTTTACTACCTTTGCACCAAAATTTTCTAAAACCATTAAATATGCGTGTCAGAAATAACCGACAGGACACTGTCATTGATTACATTGAGGAAAACTATCTCGCCACCCGGCGGCTCCGGCATGATG
>ONBH01000050.1 GCA_900316005.1 uncultured Bacteroidales bacterium
AAACTTCTCCTCGGCTTCCTTATCGCCGGGGTTCTTGTCGGGGTGGTATTTTATGGCGCACTTGCGGTACGCTTTCTTTATGTCCTCGGCGCTGGCGTTTTTCTCCACGCCCAACACCTCATAGTAATCTCTCTTCTCTGCCATTATTTCAATGATTAATGATTAATGATCAATGAATATCCCGCAAACAAAAAATATTCATTATTCATTGTTAATTATTCATTATTCTCCGACGACGACTTTCGCGAAGCGGATGACTTTGTCGCCTAATTTGTAGCCTTTCTGGGTGCAGTCGATGATCTTGCCCTTCTTGTCCTCACCGGCGGCAAAGGTCGTGATAGCCTCATGCTCGTCGGTCGAGAAATCGCAGTCCTGCGTCTCGATGGCTTTGACATTATTCTGCTCCAGGAATGCCAAGAACTTCTGATAAATCAGGTTCATACCCTCCTTTAGCGCCGCCAGGTCTTCGGATGTATTAACGGCGGTCATGGCGCGCTCCAGATCATCCACCAGAGGCAGCATCTCGGTAAAGATACGTTCGCCGGCGGTCTCCATCAGCTCCAGCTTCTCCTTGTTGGTGCGGCGGCGGTAGTTGTCAAACTCTGCCATCTGTCTCAGTTTCAGGTCCTCCAGCTCTTCTACCTTCGCCTTCTCGGCCCCGAGCTGTTCTTCCAGTTCGGCTACTTTTGTCTCCAGTTCGGAGCAGGCCTTCTGCTCCACCTCTTGCTTTTCTTCTTGTTCTGTATGTTTATTCTTTGCCATAATTATCAATTATCCATTTTTCCATTATCCATTCTCAAATCTCGTGCCAAAGGCAGAAAGTCTGCCATTTTGTCATAGTATCGACTGCACAGACATGATGTCGGGCACACGATAGGTGGCTTTCTCGCCATCGTGAACTTGGTCATCGGGACATATCCAGAGCTGGTCTATACCGGCATTCTGAGCCCCTTGTATGTCGCTCGTGTAACTATCACCCACCATGATAGCCTCCTCTTTACTGACACCATTCAGCCGTAGCGCCAACTCAAAGATACCCGGCTGAGGCTTGTTTATCCCTACCTCCTCGGATATGATGGTGTGGCGGAAGCAGTCCTGCAGACCCGAATGGGCGAACTTATAGTACTGCACCTCCTTGAAACCGTTCGATAGGATGGTCAGCGGGTAATGGTCTGCCAGGTAGCGCACCACCTCGGCTGCGTGGGGCAGAACGCGGAAATACGTATTGGTCAGTTGCAGGAAGGTCTCGCTCATCTCATCGGCAAGCGCTATGGTATCACCCTCGGCGCCGACGGTTTCCAATAGGTGCAGAAAACGCTGCCGTTTCAGATACTGTTTGCTTATCTTGCCCCAGCCATATTGTTCCCATAGGGTCTTGTTATAGGTCTCATAGGCAGTCTTGAAGGTCGCTTCGTCGGCATACCAATGCCCCAACCCGTACTCTGCGTACAGATCCCGCAAGGCCTTATCCGCGGCACCTTTCCAGTCGCCTATGGTATCGTCCCAATCAATGAGTATTGCCTTATAATTCAATTTACGATTTAACGATTTACGATTTTACAATCGAACTATCAATTATCAACTATCAATTATCAACTATCAATTATCAACTATCAATTATCGTACGGCTTTAGCCGATCGTTCGAGGCTTGCCGAGATAAGAACTATCAATTATCAATTATCAACTATCAACTATCAATTATCAACTATCAACTAAAACAGTTCCGTTTGTCCGTTGCGTATCAGGCTTTTGCCCAGGTGGCGATAGGCCAGTTCGGTCGCTTCACGTCCTCGCGGGGTGCGTTTGATAAAGCCCTCCTTGATGAGGTAGGGTTCATACACATCCTCAATTGTGCCCGCATCTTCGCTCATCGCGGTGGCAATGGTCGTCAGACCAACAGGGCCGCCGCGGAACTTATCGATGATGGTAGTCAGCAGTTTGTTGTCAATCTCATCCAGCCCGAAGGTGTCGATGTTGAGTGCTTGCAGGGCATATTGCGCAATCCCGAGGTCTATGCTGCCATCTCCTTTGACTTGCGCAAAATCACGCACGCGGCGCAGCAGGGCATTGGCGATACGCGGCGTACCACGGCTACGGCGGGCTATCTCGCCGGCGGCTTGGCTGTCGATATGCACGCCCAATAATCCCGCACTACGGCATACGATTCCCGATAGAATATCCGCATCGTAGTACTCAAGGTGGCAGTTGATGCCGAAACGTGCGCGAAGCGGCGAAGTCAGCAGACCACTACGCGTCGTGGCACCAATCAGGGTGAACTTATTCAGATCAATCTGTATGGTACGTGCCGAGGGACCCTTGTCTATCATGATGTCTATGCGGTAGTCCTCCATAGCCGAATAGAGGTATTCCTCCACGATGGGCGACAGACGGTGTATCTCGTCTATGAACAGCACATCGTTCTCCTCAAGGCTGGTGAGCAGACCGGCCAGATCGCCGGGTTTATCGAGCACAGGGCCGGAGGTGACCTTAAAGCCTACGCCTAATTCGTTGGCGATGATATTACTGAGCGTCGTCTTGCCCAGGCCCGGAGGCCCAAACAGCAGGACGTGGTCCAGACTCTCGTGACGCATGCGGGCGGCTTCCACGAATATCTTCAGGTTGCTTACAATCTTGCTTTGCCCCTGGAAATCCGCAAAACGCAACGGCCGGAGAGCATTATCCTGCTCTTTCTCGCTCATCTGTCTGCGTATATCAAAATCTTGTTCCATAAATTCAGTTACTATTCCAATGGTACATGACCCAATGGTACATTATATCTCAGTGGTCTTCTGCCTAAATAGTTTCTCCAAATCCTCTATCTCCTCCATTCGTAGGTCGGCTTTTATCTCGCCGTGGTCGATGATGATGACGCGGTCGCACAGGGCTTCCACCTCCTGCAGAATATGCGTAGAGAGGAGAATTGTGCGCTTCTCACTTGCCTCTTGACGGATGAGCGCGCGTATCTCGGTCAGCTGGTTGGGGTCAAGACCCGTAGTCGGTTCGTCCAGTACCAACAACTCGGGTTGTCCCATCAGGGCTTGTGCCAAACCCACTCGCTGTTTGTAGCCTTTACTCAGTTCGCGGATATGTTTGTTCCGTTCCGGCGTCAATCCCACCCTACGAATCAGATCTTCTATCTCATCTTTTCCGATAACCGATAACCGATTCCCGATTCCCGATAACCGATTCCCGATAACCGATATGTTGGCCATGAACTGCAGGTATTCGGCTATGTACATATCCTCGTACAGCGGGTTCTGTTCCGGCAGGTATCCGATGCGGGCAGGAACGGTGATGCGTCCTCGGTTCTCGTTTCTGGCTTCTTGCTTCTCGTTTCTCGTTTCTTGGCTCTCAGTTCTCGTTTCTCGGTTCTGGGTTCTGGGTGCTGGGTCTGCTTCCCACACGCCACATAGAATCTTCATCAGTGTGGACTTACCGGCGCCGTTAGGGCCCAATAGTCCCACTATCTCGCCTTCGTTGAGGGTAAAGGATATATCCTTCAGTACCTGTTGTTTTCCGATATGTTTATTGACTTTTTCTACGCGTACGGGCATATTCCTGCAAATTAGGCTGCAAAGGTACGACAAAAATTGCACATACGCAAATTTTTTAATGAATAATGAATAATTAATAATGAATATCTGTATTTTTTTGCAAAAATAGAGTTAATGCTCTATATTTTGTCGTGAATGATGGCGCTCATGCTCGCATGAAAGCACCTCTTATGGCGGATAAAAGTAGGACGTAGCCCTTTTGCAAAAAAGTTTCCGGAAATTGTGGACCAGTATGTCCGGCAGGGTGCGAAAATGAAGCGATTGAGCCGCACCGAATAGTTGCCAGTGGCAAGTATTCGGAGTAAGTGCGGCGCGCGAGTGCGAGGAGTCCCCCACTCCGAGCACATAGAACTCCTTATATTTAGGGTAGCATGTCGAAGTACGACAAAAATTGCACATACGCAAACTTTTTTCGTTTTTCAATACAAAAATTTGCGTATTCGGACCCATAACCGAGAACCTCTCCCCGCCCTCCCCGTAGAGACGGCATCCTTGCCGTCTCTCGTTGTATATCCTATCATTTTATAATCAAAAAAGCGGCGGTGCGGCGCTCAATGCGCCGTTGTCTAATCGCTCAAAGTCGTTCGATGAGCAAGACTCCTCGCCCGCCTTCGTGCGCTTATCCATCGTCCGGCTTGATAGCCGTCCGATGGTAATATCATTTTTGAAATCGAAACGGTATGCGATGTCGGTTAAGGTCAGAGAACGGTCACGGAGAAGACGGGCAATCTCGACCGAGGTGCATCAATTATCTGCGCGTTCTCGATGAGAGCTTATAATTGCGTCATGTGGTAGCCAAGACGTTTGAGTTGGACGGCGATGCCGAAGAGGTATAACTGATGCAGACAAGCGACGTAAGCAAGGAATGCCTCTTTCGTGCCCGGCTCGATGGACTGACGCATCAAGGTGTTATGCACGCGTGAGGCACACTCGCTGACGAGTTCTTCGGTTGCGGCAAAATCCTTAGGCGAGAGTTTGAGGAAGTCCCTGCGGATATACTCGTCCATGGCATCATAGCCGCGTTTGTCCCGCAGATACACGTACAAATCTTCTTTCGCAGCATAGTACTGCCAGTTATCGTCCCACATCTTCGCAACCGCCATTCCGATATACATCATCCATCCGAGCGAGGCAAGGGGATAGTTTTGAAACTCGCGCACGCCGTCCGGGATATACGCATTCGCAATCGACTTCCATCTGTCCTCCACATCGGGACACTCCGGCAGTCGTTCATCTATTTCGTTCACGTTCAGCAAATACTGCTGTAAGTCGCTGTGTATCAGTTCTTCCAATGAATCCATATTATTTTATCGTTTTAATGACTTTTGCGGGATTGCCGGCAACGACCACATCGTCGGGGATGTCATGCGTAACGACCGAACCGGCTCCAACAATCACACGGTTTTCTGCTTGGTGTATTTGGCTTTGACGATTTCGTATGAATTACGGATGAGGTCTTTTGCAAGTGCATCCGAGGAAGTGTGCGGATCCAGACCAATCCAGTGTTTCGGCGACTCGTTATAGGGGGTGCCTACACAATCATACTCAGCCTTCAGTTCGTCTATCCGTACAGGCTGGCACTTGAGCGAAATGACCTGAAAATCATTGAGATCGAAGAAACAGAACA
>ONBH01000023.1 GCA_900316005.1 uncultured Bacteroidales bacterium
CAGCTAAACATTTTTTTACAGCTAATAGCCGTTCTTCAATAGAATGTTTCATAATAAAACCCCAAAAGTTTATTGTTCAACTTTTGGGGTTCATTACAAGGAATGCCGTCTCTACAGGTGGTCGCACTCGCGTTCAGCAATCGGGTCGCAAAGGCTGACGACCCCGTCGTCAGCGGGCGACCGATGCTTCCGCTCTAAGGAGTTCTATGTACTCGGAGTGGGTACTCCGAGCACTCGCGCGCTGCACTTACTCCTAAAAATGTCCACCGGACATTCTGATGTGCAGCTTAATCGCTTCATCCACCGCAGCAAAGCTACGTTGGGGACCCCATTTTATTTCACTTCTGCGCCGAGCACGTTGTACATCTTACCGTCGCGGACAATGTACAGCATACCGTCAATCATAACCTTGCGGCTCTCGGCCTTGTCGCCCTGAACCTCGTCGAGCCCTTCGGGGATGGCCTTTTGCCAAGCATATTTGCTGTTGTCACTCAGGTCCAAATCAATCATCTTGACGGGATCACCCTTCCAGGTGTCTTCCTCCCAAACCTCGTCGAAGGTGAACTCTGCCATGTCCCACGCGCCGTCAACGTATGCGAAGAGGAAGTTGTCCACATCGTCGGTAGCGCGGAGGTAGAACTTATCCTCATCGACAGCCATGATGTGGTCGTGCATATACCCGCCGGTCTCTTCTACATAGCTCAGTTCTACTGTGCCATCGATGAAGGAACCCAGCATGCTGATGCCGTTAGCCGGCATGCCGTTCTCGGGGAACAGGAAGCCCACGAAAACGCGCTCGGGCTCCGTGTGACGAGTAGCTAAGATGCAGTTGTAGAACCAAGCCTCGCCGCCGTCCATGTTCGGGCGGAAATAGATGGTATATTCGCCATCGCGCTCGATCTCACCGTGCTCGCCGTAGTTGTTGCCCATGCCGTCGGGATACCAGGTCTGGGTCTCGCCCTCTACTTTCACCACCTTGAACTGGCTGGCGGTGGTCAGGTCCAGACCATAGAAATACTCTTCGGTTTCAGCCTCAAGGCTCGGATTCATCTCATAATTCTCGTTCACCTCCCAGTTGGTCATGTTGCCTACGATGTAGTACTTAGCGGTAACACCTGCATCTTCTTTGAGCAGATACGCACTGCTGATGGTGAATATACCTCCTGTAGGCTCGCATTGAACAGCCAGGACGCGGGCTTTCGTCAGGTCGAAACCTTCTACCTGCTGGTGCAGGTCAATAACGAGATAGTTCAACTGGTTATCCGGTGCGTCAAGACCGAGAAAACCTTCCATCTGTTTGGATTCTGCATCAGCTTCGTCACGCAGGTAAGCTTTGAGTTTCCACCACTCACCGGCACAATTTTCCATGTACGATATTTCAAACACGATCTTGTCCCACTCGCTCAGGTCGCGTGTGGGATCCCAACCCATGGAAACGGCACCATAGTCAGAGGTAATAGTAGTCTGCAGACCACCCTCAACGGATCCTGA
Organism: uncultured Bacteroidales bacterium; assembly: GCA_900316005.1. Lineage (GTDB taxonomy): Bacteria > Bacteroidota > Bacteroidia > Bacteroidales > Paludibacteraceae > Colicola. Next base: position 1,492 of record ONBH01000023.1, read on the forward strand.
AACGCTGTTATAGCCCCAACCCCAAGTAGAGGGATCCAGCGAGAAGTACTCGCGGTTCGGATCTGCGGGAGCAGGAACCTTGGTGAAGGTTACCTCAGCAATACTACTCCAGTCATTACCGTCAAAAGCAGCAGCCTTGATGGTAGTGGTCTCCTTGATAACAATCGGATGCGTGTACTCCGGGGCATTCGGGCAATCACACGTGGGACTGGTAACACCATCCACCGTGTAGTAGATGTCTGCATCCTGAGAAGGGCAGCTCATGGTAACAATGACGCTGTCGGTGAACTCCGTTGCGCCGGAAATGGTCGGAGTAACGATGTTCGGGTCAGCAAACATGCTAACGCTCAGCAGCGCAGCAGCAAAAAAAGATAAAAGTTTCTTCATTTGTTTGTTTTGTTTGTTAATGAATCGGTTAATTATTTGTTTTGTTTTCAAAAAAAATCCCAATTTGGCGGCAAAGATACTACTTTTTTTTGATATATGCAAATAAAATGGCTCTTTTTTTCACAAAAATGCCTAAAAATTTGCATATGTGCAATTTTTGTTGTAATTTTGCGCGATATTTTTGTGCACACATGGCTAATGTGATAAAACATACGGGTACAGTTATCGCCATCGAGGGCGAAACGGTGCGGGTGAAGATAGAGCAATCATCCGCCTGCAGCGCATGTCAGGCGAAAGCCATGTGCTCCTCGGCGGACAAGAAAGAAAAAATCATCGACATCACCCAAAACCGAGAACCCAGAACCGAGAACCGAGAACCCAGAACCGAGAACCTGAAAATCGGCGACACCGTTGAGGTAATCATCAAGCAGCGGATGGGTTGGAAGGCCGTGGTGATTGCCTATATTGTACCGCTAAACGTGCTAGTTGGGACCTTGGCAGTATTAGACATGCGCATGGAAAGCGAGGCGTTGGCGGGCGTCATCGCGCTGGGCGTAACGGGTGTTTATTTTATCGTGCTGAGAATGTTCCGCGAGAAACTGCAGCGGGAGTTCAGCTTTAAGGTGAAAGGAATTTAATAAATAACTAACAATAACAACAAACAAACATTTATGAAACTTATCCTTATTTCTTTGCTCGTTCTGGGCTTGACAGGTTTGGTAGCTGCCGTGCTGTTGTACCTGATAGCCCGGAAGTTCAGGGTAGAAGAAGACCCGCGCATCGACCAGGTGCAGGAGGTACTCCCGGGTGCCAACTGCGGTGGTTGCGGTTTTGCGGGTTGTCGTGCGCTGGCTGAGGCGTGCGTCAAGGCCGACACGTTGGACGGTCTGCTCTGCCCCGTGGGAGGTGCTCCCACCATGGAAAAAGTAGGAGCCATCCTGGGTCTGGCGGCGGCTGCTGCAGACCCGAAAGTGGCTGTTGTGCGTTGTAACGGAACGTGCGAGGCGCGCCCGCGTACCAGCGAGTACGATGGTGTGAAGTCCTGCCGAATCCAGCACAACCTGTACGTTGGCGAGACTGCCTGTCCGTTCGGCTGCTTAGGCTGCGGAGACTGCGTAGCTGCCTGCCAATTCGGCGCCCTGAGTATGGATCCGGTAACGGGTCTTCCTGTGGTTGATGAAGAGAAATGTACCGCTTGCGGCAAGTGCGTGAAAGCCTGCCCGCGTGGCATCATCGAACTGCGCAAGAAGGGTCCGAAGAACCGCCGCGTATTCGTACAATGCGTCAACAAAGACAAAGGTGCCATCGCCCGCAAAGCCTGCATGAATGCCTGCATCGGTTGCGGCAAGTGCATGAAGGAGTGTAACTTTGAGGCTATCACCGTGGAAAACAACGTAGCGTACATTGATCCCGAGAAATGCCGCCTGTGCCGTAAGTGCGAGTCGGTTTGTCCCACCGGGGCCATACACGCCGTTAACTTCCCGCCGCGCAAACCGGCTGAGCCCGCTCAAACAGAGAACAAACCCGCTGAAGCGGTACAAACAAAGGAGGCACAAGCATGAATACATTCAGAATAGGCGGAGTTCATCCGCACGACAACAAGCAATATAGCGCCCACCAACCCATCACCGAATGCCCGCTGCCCGAGAAGGCTATCATTCCCCTGGTACAGCACATCGGAGCACCCTCGCAGCCGGTAGTGGAAAAAGGACAAAAGGTCAAAGTAGGCGAGTTGCTGGCTAAGGCCGGTGGTTTCGTAGGTGCTAACATCCACTCGCCCTACAGCGGTACCATCACCAAGATAGACTCGACCATTGATGCCTGGGGTATGAAGATGCCCGCCATCTTTATGGACGTAGAAGGCGACGAATGGTTGCCCGAGATTGACCGCACACCGGATGTTATACGGGAGTGCAGACTGGAGCCGAAGGAGATTATCGACAAGGTGACTGCAGCCGGTATCGTCGGCCTGGGCGGAGCCTGCTTCCCGACACAAGTCAAACTCATGCCGCCTCCGGGCAAGAAAGCCGAGGTGCTCATTGTCAACGGCGTAGAGTGCGAGCCGTATCTGACCTGCGACCACCAACTGATGCTGGAGCATGGTGAAGAACTGATGATTGGTATTCAGATTCTGATGCGCGCCCTCAACCTCGATCACGCTATCATTGGTATTGAGAAGAACAAGCCGGATGCCATTGCACGCATGAAAGAGCTGGCACTGAAGGTATTGGGCGTGGAGGTAAAGCCCCTGAAGCTGAAATACCCGCAGGGCGGCGAGAAACAGCTCATCGATGCCTGCATCGGTCGTCAGGTGCCCAGTGGTGCCCTGCCCATCGAAGTAGGTGCTGTGGTGGATAACGTAGCTACGATTTACGCCGTTTATGAGGCTGTTCAGAAGAACAAACCGCTCATCTCACGCGTCATGACCGTGACCGGCGCTTCCGTTGCCCGTCCGGGTAACTACAGCGTGCGCTTTGGTACGCCCCTGACGCAAGTAGTGGATCTGGCGGGTGGCATACCCGAAGACACGGGTAAGATTATCGGTGGTGGACCAATGATGGGTCGCGCGATGAACAACATCGATATGCCTACCAACAAACGCGTATCGGGTCTGCTCTTCCTCCGTGAGAGCGAGAGCCGCCGCGTGGAGCCCGAGAACTGTATCCGTTGTGGTAAGTGCGTAACAGCCTGCCCGATGGGTTTGGAACCCTACTTGCTCTCCAAGCAAGCTCAGCTGCAGATGTGGGACGAGATGGAGCAACACGACGTAATGGATTGCATCGACTGCGGTTGCTGTCTGTTTACCTGCCCCAGCCACCGTCCGCTTTTGGACTACATCCGTATGGGTAAAGCCACCGTGGGCGGCATCATCCGCGCCCGCCAAGCGAAGAAATAGTTGAAAATTGATAATTGATAGTTGACAATTTTATGAAACAACTCATTGTAGCTCCGGCTCCGCACGCACACAGCGGTGATACGGTCCGGAAAAATATGCTCCTGGTCATCTTGGCCCTGATGCCCGCCTACGTGGTGTCGGTGATTGAGTTTGGCTTCGGAGCCCTGATTACAGCGGCTATCAGCGTGGCGGCATGTATGCTGTTCGAGTGGCTGATAACGCGTTTCATGCTCAAGGAGCCCACCCATCTGGATGACTGCTCTGCCATACTGACCGGTCTGCTGTTGGCATTCAACCTGCCCAGCAACCTGCCCTGGTGGATCGTCATCATCGGTGCCCTTGCAGCGATGACCTTGGGTAAGATGGCCTTCGGCGGACTGGGACAGAACCTGTTCAACCCCGCCCTTGTAGGTCGTGTATTCCTGCTCATCTCCTTCCCCGTGCAGATGACCACATGGCCTCGGCCAATGGGTTTTGCCGGCAGTTATGTGGATGCCGAGACGGGTGCCACGCCCCTGTATTACCTGAAGCAAATGCTCAAGAGCGGCGATAATAGCGCGCTCGGCGAACTGCCCGACCTGATGCAGTCCTTCTTGGGCGCGATGGGCGGCAGTCTGGGTGAGGTATGTGCCCAGGCTCTCATCATCGGCGGTATATTCCTTATATGTACGCGCGTGATAACGTGGCATATTCCCGTCAGCATTCTGGCAACGGCTGCCTTGTTTGCCGCTTGCACAGGTCTGTGCGGTGCCCTGCCCGAAGGAATGACTACCGGTCAATATGTACTCTACACCCTGCTGACGGGTGGTATGATGCTCGGTGCATTCTTTATGGCTACCGACTACGTCACCAGCCCGATGACCGGTTGGGGTAAGATTATCTTCGGCGTCGGTATCGGTCTTATCGTGATGGTGATTCGTACCTGGGGTGCTTATCCCGAAGGTATGTCGTTCGCCATCCTGATCATGAACGCCTGCGTGCCTTTGTTGAACCGTATTCGTCCCCGTCGTTTCGGAGAGAAGAAAAAATAAGGAGGAATGACTATGGCAAAAATGGAAAGTTCACTTAAGAACATGCTACTATCGCTGACCTGCATCACGCTGGGCGCGGCTGTAGCATTGGCAGGTATATACACCCTGACCAAAGACCGTATTGATGCCCAGAAGACGGCTGCCGAACAAGAAGCACGTCTGTCGGTACTGGCAGGTTGCCCCGATGGCACCCCCATCATGACGGAGACCGATGGTTTCGGCGGTAAGATGAAGGTGATGTTCGGTTTCGCACCCGATGGTACAATTCTCGGTTACAAAGTGTTGGAGCACAGCGAGACGCCGGGTCTGGGTGACAAGGCTGTATGGTGGTTCCAGAATCAGGACAAACCCGGTCAAAACATCGTCGGTCGTGTGGCGAATGGTACATTCAGCGTATCCAAAGACGGAGGTGACGTAGATGCCATCACGGCAGCTACTATATCCAGCCGCGCCTTCCTCAAGGCTGCTAACGAGGCTTATAACGAGTTCCGCAGCATGGATGCCGCTACCGGTGCCACCAAGCCCGTGGCTACCGAAGACGCGGAAGAAGATGATGATGAAGTAGAAACCAACGAAGAAACGGAGGCCCAAGATGAGTAATGCAAAAGAAACATTCCTAAATGGTATTATCAAGGAGAACCCCACCTTCGGCTTGGTTCTCGGTATGTGCCCGACCCTTGCTACGACAACCAGCGCTATCAACGGTATGTCGATGGGACTGGCTACGATGTTCGTGCTGGTATGCTCGAACGTGGTGATCTCAATGTTGAAGAACCTCATCCCCGATAAGGTGCGTATCCCCGCTTTCATCGTGGTGATCGCTACCTTCGTGACCTTGGTTCAGCTGCTGATGCAGGCATATGTGCCCGCCATCTACGCTACCTTAGGTCTGTTCATCCCGCTGATTGTGGTGAACTGTATCGTGCTGGGTCGTGCAGAGGCTTTTGCTGCCAAGAATACCGTCGGCATGAGTGCTATTGACGGCCTGGGCATGGGTCTCGGTTTCACCTTGTCGCTGACCGTCATCGGCGCGGTACGCGAGTTGTTAGGTACGGGTTGTATCTTCGGTGGTCGTCTTTTCAGCGACGAATACGGAATGCTTATCTTCGTACTGGCTCCGGGAGCCTTCATCGCATTGGCGTTTGTCATGGCCCTCGTACAGAAACTGCAGAAGAAATAATAACGAATCAGGATCGCTCACAATGCTCGCTGCAAGAATAAAGAACAAAGACTAAATACTTTCGACTATCCGCCCCATTTTAGTCTTTACTCTTTGCTCTCATAGCGGTGAAGCCGCGGTCCTTAATCAAACAAAAATTATGGTCTATTTCTTGATATTTATCTCGGCGATCTTTGTTAACAACATCGTCTTGAGCCAGTTCCTGGGTATCTGCCCGTTCCTCGGCGTGAGCAAGAAGATTGACACCGCACTCGGTATGGGTGCCGCAGTAACCTTCGTGCTTGTGCTGGCTACGATTATCACATACCTGCTGCAGATGTTACTCAACCAATTCGGTTTGGGTTTCCTGCAGACCATTGTCTTCATCCTCGTCATCGCTGCCCTCGTGCAGATGATAGAGATCGTGCTGAAGAAGATCAGCCCGTCGCTCTATCAGGCTCTGGGTGTGTTCTTGCCGCTTATCACGACCAACTGCTGCATCCTGGGTGTAGCTATTCTGGTGGCTGACGGCACCAACAAACTGCCCGTAGGCGCTGACCACAACCTGCTCACCGGAACCGTCTTTGCATTTGCAACGGCTATCGGCTTTGCCTTGGCGCTGGTCATTTTTGCCGGTATGCGCGAGCAGCTGAGCATGAACAAGGTTCCCAAAGCCATGCAAGGCACACCTATCGCGCTGCTTACAGCCGGTCTGCTGGCCATGGCATTCATGGGATTCTCGGGAGTGGTGTGAGTATAGTTCTTATCTCGGCTAAAGCCTCGAACGATCGGCTAAAGCCGTACGATAGTTGACAGTTGACAGTTGATATTAAAAAAACGGGGCGCTGAGCGTCCCGTTTTTTTACCTGTCTCTCAAAAAAACACAGGGTTTTGCATACCCATTTACCGTGGTCTTTCAGACCCATTTACCGTGGCATTTTCGGACACGTTCCCGAGCATTCTCGAACCAATCTCGCATCATACCCGTACCTATAATATACTTATAGTATATTATCCCGTGAACTTGACGATTCCTGCGTAGCCGGACTCATTCCCACGCATAAATGCAAGGACCGTTGGGCAGTTTCAGAGACTATTTATTGCAATACTTGGCGTAATTGGCCTTGAAGAGCTGAACGGCCTCAGCCAGAGGACCATAGTATTCGCCTCCGGAGGCATTCTTGTGTCCGCCACCATTAAAGACCTCGTGACAGAACTGATTGACCGGCCTATCACCCTTGCTGCGCATACTGATTTTCACCTTCACTTTGCTGCCGTTGGCACGACTTTGCTCAGAGGGATAGACCTTATCCTCGCGCATGAAACAGGAATAATAAACATCCTTGATTTGCATAGGCAGGTTCACCAACCCTTCGGCATCGCCCGACTGGAACTGGAACCGCGCCAACTCCCTGCGTGTCAGGTAGATAAATGCCACATGATGTTCGGGATAGATCTCCATCTTATGGTACAGGCAGTAGCCCATCAGACGCATCCTATGGGCACTATACGCGTTGAAGACGTGATCATAGACCTTATCCTTGTCCACGCCAATCCGCACCAGGTCACCTACGATCTCATACATCTCGGGGTGGTTGGAGTTGAAGGCAAAATTACCCGTGTCTGTCATCATGCCGGTATAGAGGCAGGTGCCCGCCTGTAGCGAGAGTGTTCCGCCCAACTGGCGAATGAGGCGATAGACAATCTCGGACGCACTCGGGCTCTGCGGGAACGACAACATCACATCCGCCACATCCGAGGGATTCAAATGGTGGTCGATGAGCAGAATAGGCAGTTTGGCGCCCTTATCAGCACGTGCTGCCCTTTCCTCCATAAGCATCTCACCCACGGCGCCGATACGTTTGGGGTCGTTGAAATCGGAGCAGATGACCAGTTCGGCTGCCGCTATCGCCTCACGGATTCGGGTCACAACAGCGTCCTTGCAGTTGACATCAAAGACCATTATCTCATTCGCGCCGGGCATCCACCCGAGGAAATCGGGATACGCACTCGGCACGGCTACGGCAACCTCCTTGCCCTGTTCCTCCAGCCACGCTTTCAGACCTAATGACGAACCCATCGCATCACCATCGGGCGCCATATGTGTCAGTATTACCACACGATGCGCACCCGCAATCATCTGCCGCGCCTCAGCCAGCGTATTCTCGTCTATCCAATTCGTTATCATAATTTCAACTCTAATCGGTTCATTTAGCCCGCAAAGATACTGCTTTATTTTCAAATATGCAAATAAAAATGACAAAATACAAAACAAACCATTATTTTTTTCAAAAAGATAAACAAAAATTTGCGTATGTCAATTTTTTATACTATCTTTGCAGGCTATTTCGTGCGTGCGTGCGTAGCGAGTGCGCAACGAATACTATTGAGAATATAAATAAAACAACAAAAATAAACGATGAAAAAGAATGTGTTATTGGCCCTTGTGGCTATTGTATGCGCTCTGCCGTTGCTGAAAACGACAGCCGCTAACCCCGAAGCAAACGACCCCGTATTACTGACCATTGACGGCAAGCCCGTCATGGCCTCTGAATTCCTGTACATCTACGCCAAGAACAGCGAGAACACCGCTGATAAGAAGGGCATGGACGAATACATGGATATGTTCGTCAACTTCAAGTTGAAGGTTGCCGAAGCCGAGGCTGCCGGTCTGGACACTACTGCAGCCTTCCTTAAGGAGTTCAACTCCTATCGCGCACAAGCTACCCCCAAGTACATGAAGGACAATGAGGCACTCGACAGCCTCGTTCGCCTCAGCTACGACCATATGAGCCGCGACCGCCGCGCAGCCCACATCGCCATTCAATGTCCGATGAATGCCGACGACTCCACTCAGGCCGCTGCCCTCGAGAAAATCAACCTCATCCGCCAGCGTGTGACGACCGGTCTGCCCGTCAAGAAAGGCAAGAAGACCGTGCAGCAACCCGAGGATTTCTTTGCTGTAGCCGCAGAGGTAAGCGAAGACCCGGGGCTGAAAGAGACCAAAGGCGAGTTGGGTTGGATCACCCCGTTCCGCTACGTGTATAGTTTTGAGGAAGCCGTCTATAACACCCCTGTGGGTGAGATAACGCCCGCCTTCCGCAGCCCCTTCGGCTGGCATATTGCTTGGGTGGAGGAAGAACGCCCGCACAGCGAGGTACGCGCTTCGCATATCATGAAGATGGTGCCGCAGGGCAACGACTCCCTCTCGCGCATCGCCCGCATGCAGCTGGATAGCATCTACACCCTGCTTGCCAACGGAGCTGACTTTGCCGAGATGGCTGCCAATAACTCCGACGACAAAGGTAGCGCCATACGTGGCGGTGACCTGAACTGGTTCGGACGCGGCATGATGGTTAAGCCCTTTGAGGATGCCGTATTCTCACTGGCCGATGGCGAGATGAGTCAGCCCTTCGAGAGCCGTTTCGGTTGGCATATTGCCAAGGTGACCGGCCATCGTTCGATGCAACCCATCGACAGTCTCTACGCCAAGATTGAGAAAAACGTGCAACGCGACGAGCGCAGCAAGGAAGCCGACAAATCCTTTATCCGCAAGGTGAGAGCCGAGTACCAACTGCCCGATACGATGAGCGATGAGGCTGTGCGCGAGGTAGCAGACAAGCACCTGGAAGAGAAGTATCCCGAACTGCGTCACCTGGTACAGGAATACCACGACGGCATCCTGCTCTTTGATATCTCGCTGGAGAAGGTCTGGAACAAAGCCGCCAAAGACGAAGAGGGACTGACACGCTATTTCCAGGCTCACAAGAAAGAATACACCTGGGACGCTCCGCGCTACAAAGGATACGTCATCTACGCCAAGGACAAAGCCTCAGCTACACAAGCCCGCTCCATCATCAAGAATGCCGCACCCGACTCTGTGATGAGTTATATCAACAGCCGCATCAATACCGACAGTATCAAGTATGTACGCATTGAGCATGGCCTGTGGAAAAAAGGTCAGAATGCAGCCGCCGACAAATACGGCTTTAAGGATAAGAATGCCGAGTTCACACCCGGCGAGGATATGCCCGTTGTGATGGTCGTAGGTAAGGTGCTGAAAGCCCCCGAGGTATATACCGACGAACGCGGCAAAGTGACCAATGCCTACCAGGATGAGCTGGAGAAGGCTTGGATCGAGGAACTCCGTGCCAAGCACACGGTAGTGATCAATCACGATGTACTCAATCAATTAAAAACCGAGAATTAACCCCCCGCTTGTAGAGACGGCATTCCTTGCCGTCTCTCCCCGAGAACCCGAGATGCATCTTCGCAATGCCGTCATAGCAATAGTAGCGTTGGTACTGGCCAATATAGGTCTGTACCGCGTGGTGGTGCGTCAAGACCTGACGGCCGACAAACGCTATACGCTCTCGCGCGAGACGAAGCAACAGATGGCACAGCTGACAGAACCGCTGGAGGTCAGCATTCTGCTGGACGGAGCCCTCAATGCCGGATTCACCCGTCTGAAGAAAGCCACCGAGGAGACCCTGGAAGAACTATCTTACCATGGTCAGCTGCACTACCATACGGGTAGCAGCGACGAGGCAGAGCGTCTGGGCCTACAGCCTACCGTCATCCACGAACGGACACGCGACGGACGCACGGCGCAAACGACGGTCTATCCTTTTGTACGCCTTACCTACAAGAAACGCAGCATCACCCTACCCCTGCTGCAAAACCAACGCGGACTGAGCGGCGAGGAAAATCTCAACCACAGCATTGAGAACTTGGAATACACCTTTGCCGAAGGCATCCATACCCTGCTCAAAGAGGGAACAGAGCGAATTGCTTTCCTGGAGGGACACGGCGAACTGGACGAGAAGAGTGTCTATGACCTGAGTCTTGCCCTCAGTCGGTATTTTCAGATTGACCGCGGCATACTCGGCACCGACCCTGAGGCGCTGAACGCATACCGCTGCGTCATCATCGCCGACCCCGAAACGGCATTCAGCGATACCGACAAGTATATCCTGGACCATTACATCATGCAGGGTGGCAGCATCTTATGGCTCGTCAACGGTATCCGTTTCTCCGACAAGATGCTGCAGCAGGAAGGCCTGACGCCCGTCATCGCACAGGAGCTCAACCTCACGGATATGTTCTTCCGCTACGGTGTGCGCATCAACGCCGCCTTGGTGCAAGACCTGCAATGCCTGCCTATCCCGGTGGACGTAAGCTCCGACCCGACGCAGCCTAACTTCCAACCCCTACCGTGGACCTACGCGCCGCTGCTGCTGACCTCCGAACAGTCGCCCGTCACCCGCGGTGTGTCACAGGTCTTTGGTTCGCTGATGAGTTGTATCGATGCCGTTGGTGGCGAAGACGGACTGATGAAGACCATACTTTTGGCCACCTCCACCGCCTCAACCATGACGCAAGCACCGGCTGAGGTCGATTTGTCGGACCTGACGGTAGAGCGAGACAAATTCCGCTACGCCTATATCCCGGTAGCCATGAGCGTTGAGGGTGCATTCCCTTCGCTCTATACCCACCGCATGGCTCCGGAAGGCGTGAAGCCTCTTCCCGCCGTAGAACGCGGCAAAACCACGCGCCAGATATTCGTAGCCGGAGGCAGTATTGCCCGCAACGAATGGCAGCACGGGCAGCCCTTACCCGTAGGATACGACCGCTACACGGAGACGCTCTTCGGCAACCGCGATTTCCTCGTGAACGCCGTGCTCTACCTAACCGATGACTGCGGTCTGATGGCACTCCGTAGTAAGAATGTGACGCTCCGGCTGCTCAACGACCGCCGCGCACACGATAAACTCACACAATTTCAACTAATCAGCCTACTATGCCCCATACTGCTCATCAGCCTTATCGGACTGGCTGTGTGGGCAATACGACGGAAGTTATACCTTCGGTAATTTAAGATTTAAGATTTAAAATTTAAGATTTAATGCGCAATAGATTTATGAAACGACTCACGCTGATGATACTGCTGATGACAGCAGCCGAAATGGTTTTTGCCCAGCAGGATAGTATCCCCACGTGGGCCATTGATACCGTCAATGGCACGGCTGTTTGGCGTTACCGCGTAGAGAAGAGTATCGGCCTGTACCGAATCAGCAAGAACTTCGGCGTAACACAGGAAGATATCATCCGCTGGAATCCTCAACTCAAGGACCGTGGCCTGCATTTTGAGGAAGAACTTCTCATTCCCGTCACCGCAGAATGGGCTACCAAGATAGCCAATGCCAAAGCCAATGCCAACGTTGAGCCTGTAGCGGCACAGCCAACCGAACCCGCAGCACCGGTAAAGACACTCCCGCTCAAGGAGTTGCCCGAGACCGCAGTTATCAGCGCCAAGCCCGCAGAGGAACTCCGTCCCATAGAGAAGATTACGCCGGATACGCTCCCTGTCGTCGCAGCAATAGATAGTTTGGCACACCGTGATACCCTGACCGTCACACAGGTGGAGGACAGCCTTGCCGCTAAGCAGATAGAGGACAGCCTTGCCGCCCCGCGCATTCCCGTGTTGCCTCCACTCACAGGCGAGGTCATCCGTCTGGCTTTCCTACTGCCCCTACAGGCCGACGTGGCGCAGCGCGACCCGAATATGGATCGTTTCTACGAATTCTACACCGGTGCCCTCATCGCCGTCTATGAAGCCCAGCAATCGGGGCTGAAGATTGAGGTGCGCACCTTTGATATCGGTAAGAGCAACGACCGCCTGCAGGCCATCTTATTGGACACTGCCCTTTGGCAATGCGACGCCGTCATAGGCCCGGCTTTTCCCACCGAGATAGCGATGGCTGCTCCGTATGCTCTGGAGAACCGGACGCCCATGCTCATCCCCTTCTCGCCAAACGTTCCGGGTATTGAGAACAATCCCTACCTACTGCAATACAACTCATCGGACGAGGACGAAGCCATTGCCATGGCGCAACACATCGCCGACATGACGACAGGCGTGAAGTGCATTGAGATAGACGCCAAGGATGAGGATATACCCATGAGTGTGCGTGACTTGAGGAATGCTCTGCATTTCTACCGCGTGCCATCCGATACCATTACCATTCGCGCCATCCTCAACGACTCGCTGGCTTCGAAACTCAGCTCCACAGCTGAGAATTTCCTCATCTTCAATACCGAGCGATACAGCAACCTGCATGTACTGATGCCCCACCTGATTCCGCTGGCAGAACAGTATCGCCTGACCTTGATATCCCACTACGCTTGGCAAAAAGAGAAGGTAGCCCTGCCCCAGATCTACACCACTACCTTCATTCCGGATACAGACGTACAGGATAGCACCTATATGGAAACATACCAGCGTTATTTTGCCCATCGGCCGGAGACCAAGAATCCGCGCTACGACCTATTGGGTTATGACCTAACGCGCTATATGTTGCTCATACTGCCGCAACTCAGAGAGAATGCCGAGGCCGAACGTATCAGCGAGATAATCGCCCTGCCGTATCTCGGTCTGCAATCCGACCTGCGTTTCGAACGCCTCAACGCCACCGGCGGCTACCGAAACAAGGCTCTAAAAATCCTGCGAAGCAAATAAATACCGCATGAGAAAACGCCTATTCATAGTATTCCTGGTCTTGGCAGCGGTCGGTCTTACGAATTGCCTATATGCCCAACCCCGCCTCCTCGTGCCCGAGATGTACATCGGCGCAGCCGGCGGTGTGTCGGCTTCGCTGGTGATGTTCTCACCCAAGGTACCGGGAACGACCAACGTGCTGAATACGGCATTCCTAAGCGGGCGTGCAGGACTCATGTTCCGCTACAGCGGCCATAAGTGCTGCGGCATACAAGTGGAGGTAAACTACTGCCAACGGGGCTGGCGCGAGAACACAGACTCACACTCCTATACCCGCCGACTCGATTATATCGAGGTACCACTACTGACGCATATCTGGTTCGGCAAGCCCCACTTCCGCGGATTTATTAATGTAGGTCCGCAGGCAGCATTCTGCGTGCATGAGAGCGAATCGGGCACACGGCAAACAGGGGAGGTTTACCAGTACAATCCGATTGACAACATCGCCGACTGGGGTATTACCGGCGGAGTCGGATTCTACGGACGGACAGAGAAAGCCGGTTGCTTCCAGTTCGAAGCACGCTACAGCTACAGCTTCGGTAACATCTTCTCCTCCAAAGTGGGCTCACATTTTGCAGGCTCGAACACGATGGTACTGAGCTTTAACATTGCCTACTTGTGGCAGTTAAAATAGTTGATAATTCTTATCTCGGCAAAGCCTCGAACGATCGGCTAAAGCCGTACGATAGTTGATAGTTGATAATTGATAGTTGATAATTGATATTTATGGCAAAAATTATTTCATTAGCGAACCAAAAAGGCGGCGTAGGCAAGACCACTACCGCCATCAATCTCTCCGCAGCTTTAGCCAAAGCCGGTCAGAAAGTGCTGCTCATCGATGCTGACCCGCAGGCAAATGCTTCATCGGGTCTCGGTGTGGACATCCGCACGCTCGACCGCACCATATACGAATGCCTCATTAACAATATTGACCCCGCAACAGCCATCATCGCCACGCGCGTCAGCGGGCTGGATATCATCCCCAGCCACATCGACCTGGTCGGCGCGGAGATCGAGATGCTCAATATTGATAATCGTGAGAATATACTCAAAAATATCCTCTCGCAGCTACGCGACCGCTACGACTATATTCTCATCGACTGCTCACCCTCGTTGGGCCTCATTACCGTCAACGCCCTGACGGCCAGCGACGCAGTCATTATACCCGTACAATGCGAGTTCTTTGCACTGGAAGGCATCGCCAAACTGCTGAATACCATCAAGATCATCAAGCAGAAACTCAACCCCGCACTCAAGATCGAGGGTTTCCTACTGACGATGTACGACAATCGTCTGCGTCTTTCGAATCAGGTGTATGAAGAGGTCAAACGGCACTTTGGCGACCTGGTATTCGATACCGTAATAGCGCGTAATGTACGCCTCAGCGAAGCCCCCAGCCACGGACTCTCTGTAATCGAATACGATGCCTCGTCTAAGGGTGCCAAGAACTACGAAGCCCTCGCCAAAGAATTACTCCAACGCACTAAATAACTCGATATATGAAGAAAGTCACAGGACTCGGACGCGGACTGGACGCGCTCATTGACACCCATATAACTACCGACAATGCCTCTTCCATCAACGAGGTCGAACTCACCCGCATCTTCGCCAACCCTGACCAACCTCGTCATTCCTTTGACGAAGAAGCCCTCATGGAACTGAGCGACTCCATACGCGAACACGGCGTCATATCCCCCATCACGCTCCGTAAAAACGATGACGGCACCTATATGATTATCGCCGGTGAACGCCGTTTCCGCGCAGCCAAAATGGCAGGACTCACCTCCATACCCGCCTATATCCGTACTGCCAAAGACGAACAGGTCATGGAGTGGGCACTCATTGAGAACATCCAACGCGAAGACTTGGATGCCATTGAGATAGCTCTGGCGTACCAGCGTCTGATGGACGAATACGAGCTCACCCAAGAGAAGATGGCAGAACGCGTGGGTAAGAAACGTGCTACCGTAGCCAACTACCTGCGCCTACTCAAACTACCGGCCGAAATACAAATCGGTATCAAGGAGAAAACCATCGATATGGGTCACGCCCGTGCGATACTCGGTTGCCAATCCACCGAGCAGCAACTGGCCATCTACAAACGTATCCTAAGCGACGGGCTGAGCGTGCGCCGCGTCGAAGAACTGGTCAGCGCCAAGGGGCACAAGATGCCGACCAAGAAAGAGAACGAGAACCAGTATTCCCTGCAAGAGAAAGTGCTCGCCAAACGTATCAACCACCCGGTACGCATCACCAACGGGCGCATCACGATTCTCTTCAAGGACGATAACGAACTCAGTATGATTATCGAACACCTACGTTGAAAAAGAGCCTCACCATAGTACTACTGCTGTTCTGCCTCAGCCTGACAGCCCAAGCACAGCACCGCCATGTGGAACGACGCGTCGTATCGACCCATTCGGCGCGGCAGGATACCATCATCAATGCCGCGGATAGCAGTCGCATGCTGATTGGTACTGCTGTCACGCCGGAGATAGACTACACCCAGTGGCGACCTGACCCCATGAAAGCGGTTTGGCTGGGTGCACTCGTACCCGGACTGGGACAGATATACAACCGTAGTTACTGGAAACTACCTATCGTCTATGGCGGTTTTGTCGGCTGTGCCTACGCTATCTCCTGGAACGCCGAGCGTTATTCCGTTTACCGCGAAGCATACCGCGACCTCTATATGGACCGCCAAAATAACTGCGTTACCGATGACCGATCACGCAGTTACAACCAGCTTTTGCGTGAGGGCTACACCATCGACCGTATGGGCGGCGTGGATACCTATACCTCCACCCTGAATAACTGGCAGAATAATTACCACCGGTATCGCGACCTCTCTATCGCTATCACCGCGGTCTATTATGCCCTGACACTCGTTGATGCCTTTGTCGATGCACAACTCTTTGACTTCGACATCAGCGATGACCTTACCCTGAATATCAACCCGCAACTCTATTACGACCCGCAGTATCGGCAACGTGCTGCGGAAGTGAGATTAGCTATTTCATTCTGATGAAACATATATTCTATACCTTTCTTTTTATTATTGGGCTTTTGCCTCTCGCGGCAGCAGCACAAGACCAGCTGACCGATTCCCTCACGACGGATAGCCTATACCGGCAGAACTTCGCCACCGACTCCATCATCCTGGATAGTCTGATGACCGACTCCATCACGGCGGATATTGACTCGCTGGCGCTGATTGAGGAAGCCTTAGCATGGCTGGATACCACCGGCTGCACCGCCGATGATATCATCATCGACCTACCCGACTCTGTCTATAAGGCTCGTCTGCAAGACCTCCCCTTTATCATCGAAATGCCCTACCACCCCATTATTCGGGGTTTCATACAGCGTTACCTCAAGTCCTCCAAACGGCTGGCGGGCCTCAACCGCAAGGCGGAATACTATTTTCCGCTCTTTGATGATATGCTCTGCCGTTACGGCCTACCCTACGAGCTTTGCTACCTCGCCGTCATTGAGTCAGCTCTGAACCCCATGGCTCACTCACACATGGGCGCTGCCGGACTATGGCAGTTCATGCCCGCCACGGGTAAGCTCTACGGATTGGAAATCAACTCGCTGGTGGACGAACGACACGACCCGCTGAAATCAACCGAAGCTGCCTGCCGGTTTCTCAAGTCGCTCTATGCCACCTTTGGCGACTGGAACCTCGCCATTGCAGCCTACAACTGCGGTCCGGGTAATGTCAACAAGGCTATTCATCGCAGCGGCAAACGTGATTTCTGGTCTATTTATCCCTACCTGCCTCGTGAGACACGCTCGTACCTGCCTCTGTTCATCGCCGCTGCCTACGCCATGAACTATGCCGAGGCCCACGGCGTATGCCCCACCGATCTGAACTACGCCATACCGACCGACACCCTCATCACCCATGAGCGTCTGCACCTGCAGCAGGTCAGCGACGTACTGGATATCCCCATTGAGGAACTACGCCGCCTCAATCCCCAATACACCCGCGACATCCTACCGGGTGGTACCAAGGCTTACACCCTGTGCCTGCCTACCGACCAGACGCTGCATTTCATCGACAGACAGGATACCATCCTCGCACACCGAGCTGACGAACTCATCAACAACCGACGCGCCGAGATTGAGATGCTCCATAAGCAGGGACTCAACGGCGGTTATTCCGTCAACGGTGTCACCTATTATAAAATAAAGAACGGAGACACGCTGGGCGGAATCGCCAAGAAGTTCCATGTCTCCGTCAAGCAACTCAAAGCCTGGAATGGCCTAAAGACCGACAACATCCGAGCCGGCAAGACGCTGCGTATCGGCAAATAAACAGTTATGGAACCCCACAAGGAATATTACAACATGCGCGAGACGCAGCAGATGACGGGCCTACCCGCCTCGACCCTGCGCTACTGGGAGACGCAATTCCCCACCCTTACCCCCCGCAAGGATGGGCACGGAAACCGCTTCTACCGACTCGCCGATATTGAACTCATCAAGCGTATCCGCTTCATACGCGATGAACTCAAAATCACCCGTATCGAAGCCATACGCGCCGAACTGCAGGCCGACAACCGCAAAACAGACCAGCGACAGAAAGCGGTCGAGATACTCCAAAAAGTAAGACAAGAATTAGCAAATATACGTTCAGAGATATGAAATCTATTGACTGGAAAAAGTACATTCCCACAGCCATCATTTTGGCTATCTTCCTTTTGGCATCAGCCATCTACTATTGGCCCGCTGTACAGGGCAAAGTCATTTACGCCGGTGACTACATCAATGGTGCCGCCGCGTGTCAGGAGTCGCATGAGTTCCATGAGCAGACCGGTGACTACAGCTTCTGGACGGGCAGCATGTTCGCCGGTATGCCCAACTACCAGATTGGCGCAAACGGCGGATTTGCCGTTGATAAAATACTGAAACCCATACGGTGGGTGCTTAGCTGGGGAAACCGAAATGTATTCTTTATTTTCTTCTATTTCCTCATCGCTTTCTACCTTTTGCTGCGCACTTTCAAGATTGAGAACTGGCTCAGCATGGCAGGTGCCTTTGCGATGGCAATGTCGTCGTATTTCTTTGTCATCGTAGCCGCCTCGCACAACGGCAAGGCCTATTCCATTACCTGGATGACCTTGGTGCTGATTGGCATGATATTGGTATATCGAAAGAATTACACCTGGGGCGCGCTGCTGATGATGTTTTTCACCTATATCGGGTTCTTCCAGCACCCGCAGATGAGTTACTATATGTGCATGCTCATGGGCGTACTCTTCTTTGCCGAGGTGGCAATCGCAGCCAAAGCGAAAGAGTGGAAGCATTTTGCTATAGCAACTGTTATCTTCTTTGCTTCCTTTGGAATCGGTATGGGCATGGGTAGCGGAAACATCTTTGCCAATCAGGAATACTCCAACGAGACCATGCGTGGCGGCCATTCCGATTTGGTGAAGGAGAAAGATGCCACCAACAAAACGAAAGGTCTGGACCTGGACTACGCTACCGCTTGGAGTTACGGCAAAGCGGAGACCATGACTTTCCTCATTCCGAACTACATGGGTGGTGCCAGCGGCTACAAACTCGGTACCGACTCGCGTCTGTACAACGACCTTGTGCAGGCACGTGTACCCAAAGGTTCTGCCAAGCAGTTCTGCCAGAGTGCACCCACCTATTGGGGCGAGAAAGCCTTTACTTCCGGCCCTGTTTATATGGGAGCCATCGTGTGCTTCCTGTTCCTGCTCGCGCTGATTATCGTGCCGGGGCCCTACAAATGGGCGCTGCTTGCAGCCACGATCTTCTCGGTGCTGCTGTCGTGGGGACACAACTTCATGGGCTTCACCAAGCTGTTCTTCGACTACTTCCCCATGTACAATAAGTTCCGCGCTGTGGAGAGTATCCTTATCGTGGCGGAGATTACCATGCCGCTTTTAGGCTTCCTTGCTGTCAAAGAGATCGCCGAAGCCGATGACCGCCGTCGTTTCCTACCCGCCCTCTATATCGCGGCAGGCATCACCGCCGGCATATGCCTCATCCTGGCACTCTTTGGCGGGTCGATGCTCGATTTCACCTCCTCGTATGACAGCCAATGGAAAGCACAAGTCGGCGACGATATCTACCGCATGATTCTGGACCAACGTGCCGCAATGATGACCTCCGACGCATGGCGCTCGTTTATCTTCATAGCCCTCGGATTCGGACTGCTCTTCTTCTATATCCGCAAGCCCTTCAAGACCCAATGGCTCGGTATCGCCCTCACAGCGCTCATCGTAGCCGACCTTTGGCCCGTGGACAAGCGTTTCTGCAACGATAGCAATTTTGTCACGGTCAAGGAGCGCGACAAGGTATTCAACATCCTTCCGTATGAGAAAGAGTTGCTGCAGAACGACCAGACCTACTATCGCGTCATGAATCTGACGACCAACACCTTCAACGACGCCCGTACATCGTACTACCTGAAGTCCATCGGCGGTTATTCGGCTGCCAAACTGCGCCGCTATCAGGACCTGATTGACGAACATATCTCTAAGATGCACATGCCGGTACTGAACATGCTCAACACCAAGTATTTCATCACCAAAGACCGCAACGGACAGATCTTCCCCTACCGGAACGACGAGGCCTTCGGCAACTGTTGGCTGGTGGATGAGTTAGTGGCTGTCCGGACCGCCAATGATGAGTCGAACGCTCTGACCGAACTGGATCTGAAGCATAAGGCCGTTTACGATGAGACCTTCGAGGCCAACCTCCAAATACCGGCTATCACGCCTACGGAAGATGGTGATTATATTACCCTCACCGCCTCCAATCCAAAGCAACTGGAATACCATGCCAAGGTAGCAGGGCAGCGGATGGCTGTCTTCTCCGAGATATATTACCCCTACGGCTGGAAAGCCACCATTGATGGCAAACCTGCCGACTTGTACCGCGTGGATTACATGCTTCGCGCGGTTGCTATCCCCGCCGGCGAACATGATATCATATTGTTCTTTGCACCCGATAGTATTCGCAGGGGCAATATGTTAGCGCTGGGCTGTTTCGCGGTATTCATTCTTTCACTCATCGGCACATTGGTGCTCTATTTCCGCGCTAAACGAAAAGACGCATGAAAACCATTCGGATAAAGTTTGTTGATTTTACCAGTTCGCCGGGTTCGCTTCGAAATATCAAAGCACTCATTTCTCAGTTCTACGAACTGGATGAAACGGATAACCCGGATTGGATTGTTTATTCCGTTTTTGGGCAAGAGCATCTAAAATACAACAACTGCGTAAAAATCTTTTGGACCGGCGAGAACCAAGCACCGGACTTCAACCTCTGCGACTATGCACTTGCCTTCGAACACATAGAACTCGGAGACCGATACTTGCGTTTACCACTATGGCTGCTTTACCGGAATGACATAGAACGATTAAAAGTCAAACATATACATACCCAACTCAAAGACAAAGATTCATTCTGCTCGTTCGTCTATTCCAACTCCAACGCTGCGCCGGAACGCGAACAGTTGTTCGACCTTCTCTCAGCCTACCGAACGGTCTCTTCCGGCGGACGCTATCGTAACAACGTAGGCGAACCGGTAGCCGACAAACTTGCCTTTCAGCAGCACCATAAGTTCGATATCGCTTTCGAAAACACGTCACACGACGGCTATACTACCGAGAAACTCGTACAGGCTTTTGCAGCCGGCACCATCCCCATCTATTGGGGCGACCCGCGCGTGGGAGAGACATTCAACACCGACAGTTTCATCAACTGCCACGATTATCCGAACTTCGATGCGGTAGTGGAACGTGTCAAGGAAATTGACGGGGACGACGCCCTCTGGCAGAAGATGATCTCGACTCCGGCGCTGCGCGACCCGGAAACAGTTGATAAGAGCATGGCTGAACTGAATGCTTTCCTGCGCCATATCTTCGACCAGGAACCGCAGGCTGCGCGACGTTTCTCACGCGACTACTGGGCGCTCAAGCAGTTGCATCAGCGTCAGCGCGAACGCCGTGCCTACGAGCGTTCCTTTAGGGGCAGAATGCAGACTTTTACCAATCGCTACATCTTCCCCTTCGCCCGCAAGCATGAGAAGTTATGGGTACTTTTCAAATCCCTTGCTAAAAAACTGAATGTGTAACGAAAGGCAAATTTAGAATTTCATCAACACTTCTACTATCCGCTTACTGCCTCTAAGCCTTCACTCATACTATGCGCTGCATGATGAATCAGACGTTTGAGTTGTCCCTGCGACAGCACATCGGCATTAATAACCGCCACATCAATATCTTCCGAAAAACGGCATGTTAACCTATATGCCTTGGTCAAACTCGTTCCGCCCTTAAACACTACTTTATCTGCATAAGGGCTGTGCGCCAGTAGTCCCAGACTTCGCGTTATCCAATAATCTTTCTCCACATATCGAACGTCAATATGTTGTACTTGAGCAGTTGCTTCTATTATTTCTTGAAACAATTTATTATCCTCGTGTAATGTCATCATCGTATATTCCAATTACTTCTTGTAGGTAATATCTCTTCAGATATATAGAGTCGGTATCTTGTCATTGGATTGAGCGAAGCTCTTAGAGTTTGTAATCCCTTTTTAAAACCAAGATGTTCCATTATAGCGCCAAGCAAAGCACGCACATAGGGAGCATATGGCAATGCTAACTCAGTTATTTGTGATTTTTGTTCATTCGAAAGTTTGCCTACAAGAAATATTAATCTCTCTACTGCTTCTTCTGTATCAGTACCGGATATCTCGCGGCAAAAACGAATTGCATCCAATAATTGCAACAACTCGATATTTTCCATTGTAATAGGGTTCGGCTGAAGTATAAAAGACACGGTATATCTACCACGCTTTATACGACGACGATACTTGCGAACACCCAACTCTATCCATGAACTAATCTGTGTTGTCAATCCCATCTGGGCGAACATTATCATTCCTGTCAAATATCCAATAGGTTGATGATTCTTATCCATCACCAAATCACCCACAACTTGTTCTATATCTGGACCTATTTCCCCAAACATCGTCTGCTTCGGGCGATAATAACGCCCTTTATCCAACTTGCGTATAATTCCTTTAGCGGCCATTCGTTCCAATGCCATACGAGCTGCATCTGGAGATATATCATCTTTAACCACTGAAAAAGCAGTAAAAACAACATTGGGTTCTTGGCTATTAATATAGTCTAATATTTGTTTTTTTGTCTTTACACTCATCACACCTATTTTAATATTTTACAGTATGTTATAAATATTCTGTTCGGTTTATTACGTAATTTACCGAACAAATTCACTGCAAAGGTACTGTATTTTTATGATATATGCAAATATTTTGAGAGAAATCTTAATTTATTGCCACATTGTTATGTATTTTACGTAAATTACATAACAACATTTATTGAAAAGTACAGAGGGTTAGCTATTTTTCAGCCATAAGCCAAAGAACTTCTCATAGACCATATAGGCTCCATCGTCGCGTTGGTAGATCAGTTCTTTGTCAGCCAATGTAAGCAGCGGCTTACCAATCGCTACATCTTCCCCTTCGCTCGCCGTCACGAAAAACTCTGGGTTCTCCTCAAATCCCTAGCCAAGAAACTGAATGTGTGACGATAAAGGCTAACGTTACCGCTGCATCATAGGCATCTGCGCGATCGCATAGAGGGGAATAATGTCCACGTGGCGAACCGCATTGTCAGATAACTTATCAGTATAGTCAAATTGCCCGAAGTTCTCCAGCGAGCAACGCAATGCATATTCCAGATTCTTCTCGCGCATAAACGCCCACAGACTCTTCATTCCACCTTGCGTCTCAGCCTTGATTTCAATTGGCAAGATGCGTGCGTTATACGGCTCCAAGTAGTCCACCTCGGCCTGACTGTTTTTCTCCTCACGTACCCAATAGAACAATTCGTGACGCATTGTAAAAGGCATATTCTTTCGAATCTCCAAACCGGCTACCATTTCGCAAATCTTGCCCTTATTGACCAAATCCGTTTCGCTTGCGGTCAGAATCTCTTCGGTGATATGCTGAATGGAATCAAGCGACATATTCAGTAATCGAAGTAAGATACCGCTATCAAAGACCAGTATCTTCTGGTACGTATAATCGGCACCCGATCCGAGCGGGAAACCATTAGCCGTCGTGCGCGTCACAGGAAGTAATAAACCGGCTTGTATCAATAACTCCAACGACTCTCTCACCTTAGAGGCCTTCTCAGATGAAGCCTGAGAATAGACAAACTTATTGGTAATCTGCAAAGCGGCACTTCGCAACACTTGACGCAAGAGAACCGGATTCGCCTTCTTCTTGTATTTGGCAAAGTCATCTTCATAGGAGAGTATCAATTGGTCTTGCAACTCCTGACATTGAAGATAGTCACCTGTTTCATCCCATTTGCACACCACTTCAGGCAGACCGCCTATCATAATAAAATTGCGGAATTGCTGAACAAGCATCCTATGAATCGCTTCGTGGAGCGGCCTGGCAGGAGATGCATTCCTATATTCATCTATCAAGCCCTTACGACCGGTTGCCATTAAGAACTCCTCGAAACTCATCGGGAACATAAAGAGCGACTGTATTCTCCCTACACCGAAGGTCGGGAGTTCGGCTAATGCAAATTCCAATAGTGAACCGGCCGCAACAACATGCAGTTCCGGAAAGTCTTCATAAAAGAATCTAAGGCTGAGAATTGCATTGGGACAAGACTGTATCTCATCAAAGAAGAGTAGCGTCTTACCGGCTTGCACGCGTTTTCCTACCATATTGGCAATCCGTTGAGCTATCACATGAGCATCCAGGTCGCCCTCAAAAAGCGCGTGAAACGCCTTCTGCTTATCAAAATTAATCTCAATGAACGTATCAAACTGTTCGCCCAAATGACGAACAGCCATCGTCTTACCTACCTGACGTGCGCCACGTAATAGTAAGGTCTTATGACTGCTCCGTTTCGCCCACTCCGACAAATCGGCATCTATTTTCCGTTCCTTATACATTGATTCTCAACGAGTTTGATAAATATTCAGACAAAATCCAAACAAATAATTTATCATTTCTGGACAAAATCCAAACAAATAATTCGTCGTTTTTGAACAAAATCCAAACAAATAATCTTCAAATCCGCTGCAAAGGTACAACAAAAATTGCACATATGCAAACTTTTTTAATGAAAAATGAAAAATAGCGACAAAAACGACATCCTTAATTAGTTAATCATTTCCATAACCGGAACGACCAACGCCTTCTTGGCATAGACATAGAACAACTGCGGCCAATAGATACTCAGCACGTTTTTGCGTTTCGCAAAGGCTATCATCGCATTAAAAGCTTTTCGTTTCTCCGTGCCTTTCCATACTTTACGCTGCGTAAGACTGCCGGCATGTATCACATAATGATAATAGGGCTCATCTGTCTGCGCAATTCGCTCTGCCGCCAATAGGCAACAGGCTAAAAAACTGCTATCCTCTGCACTTTTGGTTTGTACAAAATGTAAGTCATGCTCCAATAACCAGGCTCGTCGATAGATAAAAGACGTAAAATAGGAAATAAAGGTTCGTAAGAAATACTTTTTAGCGGTTTGCGTAAACTCACCATTTTCCACATGCGGATTCGCTAACACCTTACTTGGGCTACCATCCTCGTAATCTTGTATCAAATTGCAGCAACTCAGATCTGCCTGATACATTTGGGCATTACGATAGAGTGCTTCATACATTTCCGGAGCGACCCAGTCATCCGCATCCAAAAACGCGATAAACTCACCTTGGGCGGCCTGAATACCTATATTGCGTGCCACAGACGGGCCGCTATTGACCGGCGTCTGAGTAAACACGTAGTGAATATCTTTTCGCGTATGTTTTTGTGTTAAGTTCTTCGCTATGGATATACTATCATCCTGTCCGTGGTCATCCACTATAATAACTTCTATATCATGCAGTGTTTGTGCGTCAACAAACTGAAGGCAGCGCTCCATATAGCGTGCTACATTGTAAACCGGTATTATTATGGAAAGATTTATCATGACCTTACAAGGAAAAAAGTTCGTTCCACTTCGCGGCGACATTCTCCACGGAGTAACGCTCGGAGGATTTTATACACGCTTCGCTCATGCGCTTGCGCAGGTCGGAATCGGACATCAGTCTTTGGAGGGCAGCTATGTAGGCTGTTCTGTCGCGGTAGGGTATCAGGATTCCGTTTTCGCCATCCGTCACCACGTCTTTTGCGGAAGCAAAACTATCATACAGAATAGGCACACAACCACATTGTTGCGCCTCTAAGATTGTCATCGGCAAACCCTCACAAGCGGAGGTCATCAAGAAAATGCTGGCTCGCTGATAATACGGAAGCGGATTCTGAAGCCCTTCAAATGTGATATTTGCAACTTTTTCCCTACGCACAAAATCCTCGTAGTACGCTTTATCCAAGCCATCACCGACTATGCGTAAGGTCCATTCGGCAAAAGAGGCATCCTTCTGAAGCGTATCCCATATTTTTAGAATCTCTAAAATGCGTTTATGCCAATCATCCAAACGCGCCACCACCAACACTTCCTTGCACTTTGATAAATCATGTTCTATATGATTAAATGAGAGAGCATTAGGTATTGCTACAAATTGTTCTCTACTTCCGGGTGCAATAGATAAATACTGGTCTATAATGCCTTTCGATAGAACGACTATCTTATCTGCTTTTCCATAAGGGAGCGCGTATTTCTTTCGCAAAATATGATAGTAGAACTTCTTGGGAAGGATGGACATCCCGATTTGCAACAGGAGCTGCTTTACGGTCCATTTACGTTCTATATTATGCCGCAAATGGTAACTGATAATTTCTCGCTCAAGAGGAACTAATTCATAGCCGGGAGTTCCGTGAAAAACATTTATGGTTTTAATATGTTCAACATCCCTTATTGATAGCAAGATTTTAGGAGCCAGTTTACTCGGAGACTGAATAATTACAATACAGGAGCCTAACTTCTGTATATAATTACGAAAATCCTCTTGCCCATAGTATGAATAAACCGAATAGCCGTAAATCTTCCGTAATGCCTCCGACATTACGTACGTTATTCTTGCTATTCCTCCCGATTCAGGATTAACCGCTTTATCTGTTACGTAAACAATATTCATCTAATCGTCGTAAACTTCAATTTTGGTATTATGCACATGGCGTTTATCTTCCGGCGGGATCTGCATATAATTGCCGTATAGTGCCTTTAGAACTGCATCGGGATTATTAGGCACAGAGGCTTGGAATCCCTCGAATGCCATTCTTTTCGTTGGGAAAACATCACGCGAAGAGTAATTATTATAGGTGGGTTGCCAGCCATAACACGGTGCCACTTTATCCGAGGGGATAAAGAGATTGACAAAACGCGTCAGCAACACCAGCACCAGCGCAAACGGATAGACCAATGCAGACAGCAGTTTGTCACGGGTATCCGTATAGTTATGAAACGCCCGAATGCAGTGGCCATAGGGATAATCGATAAATCGTTTCCAACGCATGGAAGGAACTTTTTCAATCGGGAAGATGTCAATGTAAATACCTTTATATTTCAAGGTGTCTGTACTTTTATCTTCATAAAAATAGGAATTCTTATCCCGCACCTTAGCAAACAAAAAAGGCAGATTCCAATCCGTAAAACGATCCTGAAATGCTAAATTCTCAGGCAACTCTTCTTTAAGCACCTTACATAAACGCGAATAATCTTTTCTTCTTACTGAGATATCAATATCATCATCCCATGGGATAAATCCTCCATGACGGACAGCACCTAGCAATGTCCCCCAATCTAAGAAATACTCAATATTATGCTTTCGGCATATTTTATCTACTTCGATTAGTATCTCAAGTTCACGTAGTTGTGCTCTACGTAGAATAGAACCATCGGGATTGTATCTCGACAAATCTTCTTGAATCATATTATTGCTTGTGATTTTCTAAATAGATGGCTAAATCAGACTTTATTTCCTCGGTCACGGGCACGGGATTGTTCGCCAGCCGCTGCAAATTCACCGCCTGCAAAGCGCCGCGGACATCAACGGTATCGTGTAACTGTACGGAAAGCCCTATTGATAGGAGGTATGTCTCCATCTGCTGCACCGCGTTTTCAGCGGTAAAGCCCAATAGTTCCTGCAAATCCGCTGTTCCATTCAGGCGCATGAAGAACGGGAACGTCAATGCTACTGCATGGCCATGCGGATAGCCGTATTTGGAGGTGAACACATACGAGAACGCATGCGGAGCGGTGGTTTTCGTGATGTTGATGGCACGTCCCGCCCAATATGCGCCTTGCGCCAATTCATCCCGCAGCGTCGTTTCTGCCGGATGCGCAATACACTGCGGCAACTGACGATAAATCAGATTTATTGCACGGATGGAATACTGCCGGCTCTCTTCCGTCGCCTTCGGATTCCAATATGCTTCGATGGCCTGCGCCAAGGCGTCAAAACCTGTGCAGGCCGTCAGGTAGGCCCCATTGTGATAGGTAAAGGGCGGATACAGAATTGCCGCATCAGGCAGAATATCCTCGGCTTCGACACTATGCTTTACGCCCTCTTTGTACACTACGGCAAAATGTGTAGCCTCTGCACCGGTTCCGGCTGTAGTCGGAATCGCCCACAAAGGCACGTAATAACCTTGTTCCGCAGCGTAATGACGAATCAGTTTCGCCATATCCATGACACTTCCACCTCCGATGGCTATGATAACATCCGGTTTCTTTTCTAACAATAGTTGTTTTCCCTTTAAAGCCTCCTCATCTTTGGGATTGGCTGAGAAATCAGAGAATTCAGTAATTCGCACACCTGTTTTCTGCTGAACCTCCGCCATTTTTACAGCGGCTCTGCATTGCTCATAGGATTGCTTTCCACGCACCAAGAATACATGCGTTGCTTGAATATCCTTCAGTCGAACGCTCAAAATACACACAAGTCCATCCCCGCGCGTGTCTGCTATGCCATATAGTAGTTGCTCTTTAATCTTCATAAATTTTGCATAAATGCTCTCAAAACCATCATTGATTTATAATGAATACACACCTCCAAATTTTTCGCGCGCAAATAAGAACTCACTCATTTACAGCATGTTACAACGATTTCGTTTTTCGCGCGCAAATAAAAACTCATCCATAGTATGGTATGTACGAAGCATATTTTTTAGACATGCCTTCCGGCACAGATGTCTTTATCAATCCGGCATCAATCGCGTCTGCTATCACTCGTGATGCAACGTATACTTTGGACTTATCTAATCCAAAACGATTACGTATTGATTGGTTACTGCATCGCTCACGATCCTCATACATCAGGCACACGTGTTGATAACATGCCTGGATTTTCTCCTCTTTGGTCATCGCATCAAACGACTTCCGCGGAAATACCGTTATTCGAGTATAGAAATCTCCAGCTTCAGCCTCATAAGCAGGAAGTTGCATCTCCTCTATTCCGGCGACTGCTCTATCCACTCCCGTGCCTCGACGCTCGCACAGGTGTAGTGCAAACATCGCTTGCGCCAATTTCTCATTCCGCGAACGTGCCGGAAGATCTATCAATCGATTCACTGCATTCAGCGACGCTCCCGGATTCGTGAACACCAATCGGTTCGTATAAATCTCCACCGCTATCTGCATGCCGGATATGTCAAAATCCTGATGCACCAGCGCATTAGCCAGGAACTCACGAATCGTCACTGTAGGATAAATCGATTTCGATTCACGCACAATCTCTATCGTTTCGGCTCCTTTCGTCAGCGACTCTACCAACCGCACCATGTCCTTGAACTCAACCGCATATCCAGCACTGCCGAACTGCTCAAACATGCATACTCGGTTGTTTGTCCCTTCATATTTGCGCACAACCATTCGCCTACTCTGCAAACGATCAAAATCCTCTATGTTACGCGCCAACAGCAACGCTCCCATATTCGTGATGTCATACCTACCATCTTTGTCCTGGATAAACAACATCGCCTCCAGTCGTTCTAATATTCCACTCTGCGTACTCGGCACATCACGCTGCAATAGTTCAAATAACTTCTCATAATCTAACAAAAGCAACACCTCTTCTTCTCGTAAATTCCCCTTCGCTACCTGCAACTCAAAGCAGTTCTCTGCACGTTGAGCACGTATCTGTTCTATCTCACGGATATTCAGCGCCACTAATGAATCTCCGTCACGACCATAGTAATGCCCCTTGTATGCAATTGGCATTCCCATAGGCGCAGCCGGTATCTCAAATAGAATCACGCGCTTACCATCTACCTCCACCTCATATATCTCATCAAACGTGATACGGTTCGTCATCTGATCCGCTATCTGCTTCTTCAAATCATCCAAAGACGCACGAGAAGCCTTATAGTTCGAACCAACTACTTGATGTGTCTTATCTTCCACACCAAACACCAGCCAACCTTGCTCTTCACCTTTCAGGTTAGCCTCATTGCTCAGCGCAGAGAAGTACCTACCGATATCCTCGGTTTCAAACTTGTTCGCTGCAAGTTTGAACTCTACCACTTCTGTTTCTTTTTTCAGTTGCAGAAGTGTTTCTAACTTCTGGATTATTTCCAACTTATTAAACATTATCCATAAATCATATGGCTATATAGCCTTCAGGTTCTGCATAAAAGATTCCTTATTCTGTATCGGTGTAGTCGTTGGGCGACCTAAATCCTTACGGTTGCCTTTGTGAACACAAATCTCTACCAATGCTGTCTTCTCACAAACATCCAATTGCCTGATTGCAGCACACAGTTCTGATTCATTTTCGGCCTTCATTACTGTTTTATATCCGACAGCCTCAGCAATTTTGGGTAGATTGATGCTAAGGCCTACCGTCGGTTGTCCGCCGACGGACATATGCATAAGAATCGCACCATCGCCGTCAAAGACGAACACACGTCTATCGGGTTTCTGCAAGGCGATACCGAGTGCAATTTGACTGGCATGGCCCATCGAACCGACGGTCAGGAAGTCCGCACCGTGTTCTTGCTGTTTTGCCTCGCGGTACTCGAACAACTCGCGGCTAATCATGCCGGTAGTGGAAACCACCACATCATCATCGCGCAAGCTATCTACCACTATCTTGATGGCATCTTCCCGCATTAAGGGCAGTTTGGAAACGATTTGATTTTGCAGCGCATAATCCGCAAACGTGCCTTTACGCACAATCAGCGCATAGACGCCATTTGTCTCGCGGATGGTTATCAAGGCTTGTTGTACCTGTTTTTCCCAGTTCTCATCCAGCACAGCATATGGCACACCCATCGTCTCCAAGAGCGAAAGTGTCACTTTTCCCTGTTTCTTGTGCTGCGGCTCGTCATGTACACCCGGTTCTCCTCGCCATCCGATAATCAGCAGCATCGGGATGTGATACACATCCTCATCTACCAGCGACAGCAACGGATTGACAATATTACCCTCGCCGGAGTTCTGCATATAGACACACCCCGTTCTACCGGTTGCGAGATGGTATCCGGCAGCCAAACCTACTGCATTACCTTCGTTTGCCGCGATGATATTCTGCTCGCGAGGAACATTGTCCGTAATGTATGCACATAGGTTCTTGAGCAACGAATCCGGTACTCCGGCAAAGAAGTCAATACCACCTTGCGCCAACTGGGCGACGAATGCTTTTGGCTGTATCATTGTTTTGTTCCCGGAATAAGTGTCAGTATCTCTTTTATTGGCATGCAATACTCTTCGCTTGCCTCTTTACATCTGCCATTTTCCAAAATTGACTTGGCACAATTGACCATCGCCGGGTAAGCACTACGCAGCATGTGGTTCGCATATATAACGATATTCACGCCCCACTCCGCAAACTCCTCTTCGGTAATATGGTTAAATGTCGTCGGAACGACTACAATGGGCGTATGATTATCTTGTTCGCGAAAGCGCTTGCAGAACGCATGAATATCCTCGCCGTCTTTGTTGCGCGAATGAATCATAATGCCATCTGCTCCGGCTGCCACGTACGCGAACGCACGTTCCAATGCATCATCTACCGGTTTGCCGGCTATCAAACTCTCGATGCGAGCGATAATCATGAAGTCATCGGTGATTTGGGCTTGCTTGCCGCTATGAATCTTGGCACAGAATCCCTCAATGGTATCTTGCATCTGTACGGCATCGGTACCAAAGAGGCTGTTTTGCTTCAGGCCGACTTTATCCTCAATGATGACAGCCGAGATACCCAGTCTTTCCAATGTGCGCACCATAAATGGGAAGTGCTCCACCTTACCACCGGTATCGCCATCGAAGATCACAGGCTTGGTGGTTACCTCCAATGTGTCATTCAGATCGTGCAAACGCGTCGTCAAGTCAACCGCTTCAATATCAGGTTTACCTTTACTCGTCGAGTCTGTCAGACTGGATGCCCACATACCATCGAACTCCATCTTCATGCCGTTTTTCTGCACAAAGGTATTCTCGATAATGAGACCGGTCAGACCGTTATGACTCTCCATGATGCGTACAATCTTCTTGGCATTGATGAGCCGACGAAGACGTTTCATTCGAATCTCGGGCGTGGTGCCTATCTCTTTCAACCGCTCATTGAGCATAGAAGAAGAGATTCCTTTGGTGTAAGGTATATCGATAACTTGCCCACCCCACTCTGCCATACAATCAATAATATCCTGACGCGTCTTCTGCTGTACACCGGTTTTCCAATCATCACCATGTACCACATAGTCAGGCTTCAACTCACGGAGGTTCGGACGATAATCAAGTGTCGTCTGCGGCACAACGGCATCCACACCTTTGAGATTGCTGACAATGAGCGCACGTTGTTCATAATCAAGATACGGCAAACGCTTGTAACTGGCAATCGCAGCATCGGTGAGCACGCCCACCGTCACGCGTCCCAGTTTCGCCGCCTCATGAATTATATTCAAATGTCCCGGATGAATAATATCCGCCGACATTCCCACATATACTTGTTTTTCTGACATCTATCTTAAATATTTAGTTTCTTTCTAAAAAGGTATTTTACACCTTTCTGACCTTTCAGCCTCACCACATTATACACCTTTCTGACCTTTTCACCCTGCAAAGTTACTGTTTTTTTTTGATATATGCAAATCTTTTTACATTTTTCTATCTTCCACCCGCGATTTCGGACTGCTGTTCAGCAATTACTCGTTCATTTCTCTCATTCTCTCCCTCAAACGGCAATGTCGGCAAGGCAAAGCGGTCAAAGTCCGATTCAAAGAGTCGATCCTGAATGACACGGTATTTCTCAAACTCCGTCTCTGCATATTCCTGCGCTTGTTCGTGGCTCACACTTCCGGCATGCGTCAACAACGGACGCTCATCGCTATTGAGATAAGCATCAATACGCTTTGCCCAATCCTCCATCGTCATTGGGATATGGCGTTTGGCACGTGCCTCCGCAAAATCCAAAACAGCCGACACGATATTGCCCATATCCTCCAACTCATTCTGTTTCAAGTAGTTCTTCGCAATGCTCACATCCGTCTTCACGATCTTCCCACTCGGCGCATTCTCCCAGGTCGTCAGTCCCATATGTTCCTTCTCCGCATTGGCTCGCTCCATGATCAGATCGGCAGCCGTATGCTGGTGCACCGCATAATGCATCTTGTTCTGTATCATCCGGAAGAACTGTCGCGTCATCGGTGCGTCCTTGTCGTAGTCCATGCTGGTGGCGTAAATGTCCGTCAACTTCTGGTAGAAACGACGCTCGGAGAGACGAATCTCATGGATCTCAGCCAACAGATGCTCGAAATAATCCTCGCTCAGGAAGGCTCCATTCTCCATGCGTTTTCTGTCAAGGACATAGCCTTTGATCGCAAACTGCCGCAACACGCTGGTTGCCCATCTGCGGAACTGGGTTGCACGTATGGAATTAACGCGATAACCCACGGAGATGATGGCATCGAGGTTGTAATACTTTGACTCATATTCTTGCCCTGTGGTACCCATATGTCGGAATTTCCGACATGTGGTCTGCTCATCCAGTTCTCCTGTTTGATAAATATTCTTCAGGTGCTCTGTGATGGTAGTTCTTCCCTTATCGAAGAGTATGGCTATAGCCTCTTGCGTCGCCCAGATATTCTCATCATGGTAGAATACCTGAACGCCCTCCGCCTTGTCTTCAGCCTGGAATATCAAAAACTCCGCTGTTGAGTTCCTTATTTGGAGTTGCTTACCCATATTTCGCTTCTATATAACTAAACTTTGCATTATATAGATAACTTGTTTATTTTCATTTATTTATGCAGCGCCTG
>ONBH01000002.1 GCA_900316005.1 uncultured Bacteroidales bacterium
AACTAAAATTGAAAATGAGCCCGGTACAATACCGAACTCACTTTCAAAATCAAGTCAAATAGATTTAATAATCCGTCCAACTTTTTGGGGTCACCTCACCTTGCCGTCTCTCTATTTTTTTAATGAATAATTAATATTAATAATGAAAATCTGTATTTTTTGTCTAAATAGTTGGTCAACTCAATGCCCGATGAGCCTCAGTCGCTTGGGAATGGTATTGCAGCAAGCCGGCTATCAGAGCAAGCGCATCAATCACGGAAAGTTGCGCGGATGGGTAGTACGTGAACGGGATTCTGAGGAGATAAATGCAAATCGAAAAAATTGGAGCAAAAGGGTGACAGGGTGACGGGGTGACACCCTCATTTATAAACTCATACACATACGCGTGTGTGTATGTATTTTAACGAAGGGGCGTCACCCCGTCACCCCGTCACCCGCACATTAATAAAAAGGGAAAAACACCGGACCGGGATGTCCACGATGGGAATGTAATGCGAACGAGATGCGAACGTAAATGACACGGAAAAGGTTCCACCCGGGGAAATTGAAAATTGAATCTTCTGTTCTTATGGAGTAGCCAGGTCTGACCTTGTACGCAGATTCCGGCTCTGTAATTGATGCCTTCACCCTATCCGCCGAGCGGCTTCCTTCTACGGATGCCGTCGCCCCAATGTCATCGATTTGCCCGCGAAAAATGCAAATTTTCATTCAATTTCGCGGCTTATCTAATGATTATGCCCGCGGAAAATACAAAATTTTCTTCGATTTCGCGGGCAATCTGTTACTTTGTTCCGCGTAAATCGTATGGAGGAAGGACCCGTTTCCACCGTTGGAATGATTTTGACAGACTGACCTTATCACTTGGGCATGATTTTTGTGGTAACACAAGCGGGGACCCCAAGAATCTGTTTGTGAAATAAATAATTTTATGCAACAAAAGATTATATTTATTGCTTTCCCGGTTCTCATTTGTACGTATTATCTATTCATGTGAATCTGTAGTTGTAAATTTAAGATAAGAAATTAATTGTAAGCTTTCCCTTAAGAGAGTCTCACAATCCTTCAGTGGTAAAAGCTGTCATTCCAATATTTTTGATGCAAAATTGGTAAATTTTACCGATTTTTACAAGAAAAAAAGCAGTAATTTTGCAGCGGATTTTGAGAACGAACAACTGTGGAAACCATTGAAACACCCATCACGGAGCGTTTGGCGGCTTTTTGTTCAAATTAGCGTTTTCCCCTGAAAATTTGAAAAAAGATTTGCATACGTGAAAAAAATGTTGTATCTTTGCACCGAATTTCAAAGTCATGATATAAAAGATGAACAGTAGGATTATTTGCTCGTATTATCAGCAAAATCAGCGCATTAACTATCCTACAATATATAAACTTTATTAACAACAAACCGCTTGGGCAAATTAAACATGCGCTACTTTAATTCCGCCAACGGGTTGAATAATACTTTACTATGAAGAAGATGTACCCCCTATTGCTTGCACTCTTCTTGGCAAGTTGGAGCACCGTTTTGGCGGACAGGGTCAAGATAGGTGATATGTATTACACGCTGGATAGCATCAATCATACGGCAAATGTCCAACAGAATGCTTTTTCCAATAATCAAAGCTTTACCGATCTCGTTATACCGGATACCGTGAGCTATGACAGTATAAGCTATCGTGTGATCAGTATCGGGGAAAATGCCTTTAATCTTTGCCAATACCTGAAAACGGTCACTATGGGTAATAGTATTCAATCCATTGGTGACAGGGCTTTTAACGATTGTATCCGTCTGGAACGTATCACCTTGTCCGATAGTCTCAAAACCATCGGTCTCAGTGCATTTTTTGAGTGCGTCAGTCTTACGCGGATAAAATTCCCGGCGGGTATCGAAAAAATAGAGGCGTCGACATTCAATTTGTGTTTTGCACTCGATTCAGTCGTCTTGCCCGAAGGACTGACAAACATCGGTTATGCGGCTTTCCAAAATTGCAATGCGCTCAAAACCCTTGTTTTGCCGTCTACCCTGACCCGTATTGACGACTTAGCCTTTTCGGCCACCGGTTTGCGTTCGGTATCCTGTCCGGTAGCAGTGCCGCCTACGGTTTATACCAATACTTTTTATTACGGTATTAACCCATCCGCCATATTATATGTTCCGAAAGCGAGCATACCCCTTTATCAAGCGGCTAAAGTCTGGAAACAGTTTCCGAATATCTGGCAGATGGAACCGTGCGAAGAAATCATCACGGACGACTATCTGGCTGTGACAAAAGGTGAAAACTATAACTGGCATGACCATATGTTTACCAGTAGCGGCATCTACTATGACACGCTGACAACCCCGTATGGTTGCGATAGTATCTGCGTGCTTCACCTCACGGTGACGACGCTGCCGGTTTATACCGTCATTGGCCTTGCTGAACACGGAAAGGTCGTAGGCAAAGGAACCTATGCCGCCGACATGACCGCCAAACTGACGGCCGTACCGGATGCGGGATTTGCGTTCCAAATCTGGTCGGATGGCGTAACCGACAACCCGCGCAGTTTTACAGTGACGCAGGACACGACCTTCCGCGCCTTGTTCCATACCCCCGATGTAGAGCAAACAGTGTCAATAGCGGGCAGCGGGACGAACGACGTGACAATCCGTTGGAGCAGTATCAGCGATGCCGCATACTACCTGCTGACCGTTTATCAGGACGAAGACACCATCGTGACCTATACGATAGACACGAACGGCGACATCGTCGATTCCGCGTATTGCAGTCCGAATCGTATCCGTGCCCAAAAGGCAAATAGCGACAATGCTTCGGCCATATTGGCCATCCATATCGAGAATCTGATTCCCGGGCAAGTATATACCTACACGCTCGATGCCGTGGATGCCGACCGCCGTTGCATCGGAGCGCAAGCGGGGCAGTTTACCACAGACGGTGACACCGCGATAGAAGATGTTACCGAGAACCGAGACCCCGAAATCCATAAACCTCAAAAACAGCTGCGTAACGGGCGACTCTATATTGTGATGCCGGACGGCACCACCTTTGATGCGCGAGGTATGATGATGGAATAAAAGCAAGTATTGTAACGATATAAAATCAACCAACCAATGAAAAGGATCGTTCTATTATGCTCGTTAGCCGTTTTGGCTATTCTGAGCGGGATGGCTCAGTACATCGCATTGCCCTATTACATGGGTTTTGAAGAACAGGACTCGGTTGAGCTGACCAACTGGGTGCTGAATCCCGGTACACAGGCCGCTGCCTGCGGCGACCAATGGACGGTAGGCAATGCTATCGCCGAGGATGGTAGTCAGGCCTTGTATATCACGGACGGCACGCACGGCGCTGCCTATGGCAGTCAGCCTTGTACACAGTATGCCTATCGCGACATCCTGCTGCCTGCCGGTAGCTATAATCTCTCGTTTGATTGGTATTGCGTGGGTGGTCCCGATTCCTATCTGGCGATGGGTATGACCACGGCAAGCAACAATTATATAGCCGCTAATTCTTCAGAAGGAGAAATTGCCTCGCAAGTGCAACCCTTTATCCAGTCGTCTGCCTCGATGCTCTATGGCACGCGTTATTGGCAAAATGTGAGCGTTAGCCTGACCAGCAATGGTGTGCGCGTAATCCGTCTGTTTTTTGTATGGGTGAACAACAACACCAACGAGACGATTCATTCGGTAGGTGCCGTCATTGATAACATAGAGATAACGGCTACTACTTGCCCGCGTCCGACCAATCTGGCCTGCACTATGCTGAACTGCGACAGCCTGCAGGTCACGTGGGCCGGTGCCTCCGCGCAGTACGAACTGCAATACTGCCGGTCCGACCGCCGGATGTGGCATAGCCTAAACATCTCGCAGAGTGGAGTTAGTGGCAGCACACTGTTGGTGGGTCTGGAGGAGGCGTATTACAATTTCCGTGTGCGCGGTATCTGCACACCGGATACCTCGGCTTGGGCGTATCTGAATTGCTATCCGTTATTCTGCTCGGACAATCGCTGCATCGACTTTACGGATTTGCAGAATAGCGCGATGGTAACCTGCACGTATAATTCGACTGGTTATAATGGATATACTACTAATCCGGAATGTGCTTATCAGCAAACAGGGATCATTGATAATGGATCAGATAAACCCAGTAGCCGTCATACCGTCAATCGGGATGTCACGGCAACAGACCCCCGTACGGGCGGCAACTTGCCGTTGATTCCCGATGGTGAATCGGCATCGGTGCGTTTGGGAAATTGGCTCATCGGTGCACAAGCAGAGAGTATCAGTTATTTAATGGGTGTAGATAGTAGTAATGCATTGGTGCAAATACAATATGCTTTCGTAACCGGAGGAGGGGGATCGGATGACGAAAGCTCGAATAATATGCCGCGATTGGTTATCGAAGTACTGAATGCCAACAAGCAACCCCTTACATCCACCTGCCTGCATTACGATATTTTGAATAATGGAATGTATCCGGATTGGCAATCCTACGGCACCGGTTCGGATAAGGTTGGTTATATACCATGGAGTGTAATCGGACTTAATTTGACGGACTACATCGGGCAGACGGTTCATATCCGTTTTACTACGTATGATTGTTCGCAGTCCGGGCACTACGGCTATGCCTATTTCACGCTTGATTGCCTGAAGAACACGACGGATATCCCTTGTGGGGATGATGATTTGGACCGGCTACAGGCACCTAATGGATATTATTACAGTTGGTACAAGCAAAGTGACCCTTCCCGTATCCTTAGCACAGGGCGTGAACTCACCATCGGCAGTCAGGATACCTCCATCTACAAAGTCGATTGTAAAAATAAGTGGAATTATGGCTCCGACTGTCATTTTACGCTCACCGCTGACCCGAACATCCTGCTGCCCAAAGCTGAAGCCATGGTGATGAACCGGAGTTTTGATTCGATCCTTGTGGTGAACTTTGCTAACCTCAGTCACGCGGTGCGTATCAATCGGGTGACCGGACGCGAGATGCGAAGGGATGATGAAGCCAATGTACTGGTATGGTGGGACTTTGGTGACGGTTCGCCGCGGGTTATGGACAAAAGTGCCGTTGTGACACACACCTTTGCTCCGCAGGCAGCAGACTATACCGTGACAGTCTATGCTTCGATGGATGGCGGTGATTGCGTGGATTCGCTTACGCTGACGATTGCCGGTGTCCGTAGAACGGTTGAAGTGCATACCGAGGCTGTCAACGGAGAGGTATTCGGCGGCGGTGTCTATCCCGAAGATACCACTATTGTCCTGTCCGTTTGGCCGGACGAGGGATATCAGTTCGTTTGTTGGAGCGATAGTGTGACGGACAATCCGCGTACCGTCCATGTCGTGTCCGATACGACCTTTATCGGGCTATGTGTCATCCGGTCGTTCCGCTTTGCTGCAACCAGTAGCGATACCCTACAAGGGGAGGTACTCGGTACCGAAGCCGGTGTCTATCCCTACGGCACGGAGATTCAGGTAGGAGCCTTTCCGAATTCGGGATACCGGTTCGTGAAATGGGATAATGATGTGACCGACAACCCCTACATCTTCCCGCTGACTGTCGATACCGAGCTCACGGCTATCTTTGAAATCGATACCGGACTCGAAACCCTCGAATCCACTTCCGAGGCCGCTACGAAGGTGCTGATAAACGGCATCCTCTATATCCGCAAGGGTACTCAACGCTACAATGCCCAAGGCGTGCGCGTGAGTGAATAAACAGATAGTAACCTTATAAATCCTTGGTAACAATGAAAAAAGTATTGTTTTTTATGGCTTTGATGGTTGCGCAGGCTCTATCGGCGCAACAAATGACCTATTACTCCTGCGATTTTGAAGACCCGCAGGAGATGCAGAACTGGGTAATCAATGCCGGTTCGCGCGGACAGTCGAGTACCAACAAGTGGTACGTTGGTGCAGCCGGCAGTTTCGGCATCAACTCCACCCGTGGCATGTATATCTCCACCGCCGCCGATACAACGGTTTGTCGCCACGACGCTTCCAAGAGCGGCTATATCGTGGCTTACCGTCCGATGACTTTGGAGGCAGGTACTTATCATGTCGTTTTCGACTGGATAGGTACGGGCAATACCGCGGATTCGTTGTATGTCTTCTGGGTGCCTGCTACGCAGAATACCAATTCCAACTATAGCACCTCTTCTCCTGTCGGCAAACCCGCATGGGTTCCGGAAGATGCCGTTCATGTGAGCGGCGGTTCCTTCTGGCAGAGTGCCTGCGGCGACATTATTTCGGATGGTACCGCCGGCAAACTGGTTATACTGTTCTATTACGCGCAGGGAACAAATCCGCTTTCCTCGTTTGCCATGGATGATATCGCTATCTTCCAAGGCGGATACGGTGCGCCGACAGGTGTGCATTATAATAGCAACAACTCGACGCTTACCTGGAGCGGCTCTAACTCCTCTACCTATGACGTATTGGTACTCAACGAGGTGACAAAAGAATATTTGACCTATCCCGGCCTTTGCGCTACCTCTTGTTCGCTTGCCGGACAGATGAATGAGGGATACTACCATTTCTACGTACGCCGTACCTTTACGAACTACAAGCACAGTCCGTGGGTAATAGCCGACAAGTTTGTCTGGCTCAAAGGCACACGTTGTATCGATTATCTGGATCTGACTTCTGATAACTCCGGTGCTGCTCAGTGTTATTGGACACAGCAGAAGAGCTCTACCCAAACCGTTCGGAATGCAGGCCAAAAGGATTATGGGTGTCAAGATGATAGAAGTCTGCATACCGTTCATTACGATCCTAACGAAACAGATTGGATAACCGGTCATCAGTTAAAAACGGTTCCTGATGGTGAAATAGCATCCGTGCGTGTGGGGTCGCGGGTATATGCGTACAATAATTATCCTTCTGAGATAGAATACGCTTACACCGTGTCGCCGGAAAAGAGTAATATGTTGGAAGTAAAATATGCCTGTGTATTGGATAATCCGGATCATTCGCAAGCGGAATCGCCCGAATTTAAATTGGAAATCCTACGCCAAGACGGTTCCGTTATTCCGTGTCCGCGATTGGATTATTACAGCGGATATGGTGAAACGCTAAATTGGCATCAAACCCAATTTGAAAATTATCCTGTTTTATGGAGTGATTGGCAGTCTGTATATGTCAATCTAAACAACTATATAGGAGAGACACTTACCATACGTATCTACGCCAGTCCTTGTTCTTTTGGGGGAATGCATTTCGGCTATGCATACTTCACAATCGGTTGTACGAGCGAAGAAACTCCGGATGTTTGCTCGTTTACCATCGACCACTTCCAAGCACCCGAAGGATATGAGTATAGTTGGTATCGGGCCGAAGAACCGGACTCTATCCTTGGTGATTCCTCCTATTTCGCCATTGATTTGCAAGACACCGCTATCTATCAGGTGGATTTAATCGCCACGACGCAGGGCAGGTGTGATGCAACCATGACCTTCAATCCCAATCCGATTGTTCCTATAGCGGAAGTCACCGGTAGTTATACCACGCAAAATGACAAATATACTGTCACCTTCCTCAACCGCTGTCGTGCGGCCCGTGTCAATCGCGTGACGGGACGCGAGATGCAAACCGAAAGTGCCACCCCGTTAACCGTACAATGGGATTTTGGCGACGGTTCGCCCGTTCTGGAGAGCAACGACTCGGTGGTGGTGCATACCTATCTGCATCGCGATGAAGATTATCAGGCCACAATCACGGTTTCGATAGATAGCGGAGCATGCGTGGATAGCTTTACGGTAACGCTTCCCCTGCACCGCATCGAGTACGAAGTGCGTATCGAATCAGAACACGGATTGGCCGTTGGCGGCGGTATGTATCCGGCCGACACCACTATCCTTTTGTCCATTTGGCCGGACGATGGGTACCATTTCACCTGTTGGAACGATAGTGTGACGGACAATCCGCGCAGCGTGCATCTGGTGTCTGATACTTCGTTCACGGCACTGTTTGCCCCCAATAGCTATCAGTTCCTTGTTATGAGCAACGATTCCGCATTTGGCACCGTAGTTGGCACCTCGTCCGGTACCTATGACTACAATACACAAATAAGGGTAGGTGCCATGCCGAATCCCGGCTATATCTTCGTGCAATGGGACAACGGCGTAACCGACAATCCATATTCCTTCCCGCTCACCGCCGATAAGGCGCTAACGGCTATCTTCGAAACCGAGACCGGACTTGAAAACCCGAAATCCAATCCGGAATCCGCTACAAAGGTACTGATAAACGGCATTCTCTATATCCGTAGGGATGCTCTACTCTACAACGCACAAGGCCTGCGCGTAGAATAGTGATGACCTGAAAAAAATCGCCATTTTGCACAAAATAGGCGATTTTTCTTGCGTATATCAAAAAAAAGTAGTATCTTTGCACGCTAATTGTGTTGATATGCCAAGAA
Organism: uncultured Bacteroidales bacterium; assembly: GCA_900316005.1. GTDB lineage: Bacteria > Bacteroidota > Bacteroidia > Bacteroidales > Paludibacteraceae > Colicola. Next base: position 8,424 of record ONBH01000002.1, read on the forward strand.
AACCGACAAAAAATACCGATACTCCCCGCCGAACTGAGCGGGATGAGACCATCCTTGTAGAGGGCCAGCGCCTGACGGAGAAGGTGGTCAATTTCTTCCAAGACAACCGCACCCGCATCGTGTTAGGACTGGTGCTGATAGCCATCGCTGCGTTCCTGACGTTGGCGTATATCAGTTTCTTTGTTACGGGCAAGGCGGACCATTCCATCCTGGAGCAGACCTCCGAAGAAAGGCGTGCCATGCGACGCGAGATACACAACTGGGTGGGACTGCCCGGTGCATACCTGAGCCGATTCCTCATCGACGGTAGTTTCGGACTGCTGTCGATGGTCATCATCAACCTGATCCTGTTCTACGGCCTGCATCTGCTGGAGGCTGTGAAGATTAAACCCCTCCGGTGGTTTTTCTGCAGCGTGTTCTGGCTGCTGTGGGGCTCGGTAACGCTGAGTTTTGCGCAGGATATGACGGGTATCGATACCTTCTTCCGCTGGGGTGGAGCACACGGCTCGTGGCTGGCAGGATGGCTGGTGTCGTATGTACAACCGATGGGCACGAGCCTTATCTTGCTGGTGACGCTCATCATCTTCCTGGTGCTGTCGGATAAGCATTTCATTCCGCGTATGATATTAGCATGGCGGTGGGTGAAGTCGATGATGCACAGACCGAAGCCGAAAGAGGAAGAACCTGCCGCGAACGTTCCGACCGAGGAAACGACGGAGCCGACGGAAACAGAAGAGACAGATAAGGAGGACGGTAATACCGTGGTGGTGTTTACCAATACCGGTACCGACGAACCGGAACCGGACGTAATTCTGGAGGACGAACCGGAAACAACGGAAGCAACGGAATCGACGGAAACAACGGAACCAACGGATGAAATCCAAATAACCTATACGCCTACCGCCGATGAGGAGGCTGTGACAGAAGATGAGCCCGAGGCAACGGCCGAGACGGAAGCCGAAGACCCTGACCTCACCATCAACAAGCCCGAAGATGTGGAGATGTCGGAGCGCGACCCCGATTACCTCCTGCAGAAACTCGGGCCCTATGACCCGCGCAAGGAATTGGAGACCTTTAAGTTCCCGCCTATCAGCCTACTGAAGGTCTATGACAACGAGACCGCACCCATCATTGACCAAGCCGAACAGCAGTCGAATGCCAATCGTATTGTAACCACCCTGCGGAACTACGGCATTGAGATTGAGTCGATTAAGGCTACGGTGGGTCCGACGGTCACGCTCTATGAAATTGTGCCCAAGGCGGGTGTGCGTGTGTCGAAGATTCAGTCGCTGGAGAACGATATCATGCTGTCGCTCTCTGCGATGGGCATTCGTATCATTGCCCCCATTCCCGGCAAGGGCACCATCGGTATCGAAGTGCCCAACGAGAAGCCACAGGTCGTCTCGATGCACTCCGTTATCGCCTCCAAGCGTTTCCAGGAGGAGCAGAAGATGCGTCTGCCTATCGCCTACGGACGAACCATCACCAACGAGGTCTTTATGTTCGACCTGGCCAAGACGCCCCACCTGCTGGTGGCCGGTGCAACGGGTACCGGTAAGTCGGTAGCCATCAATGCCATCATCACTTCGCTGCTGTACAAGAAACACCCCGCGGAGCTGAAACTGGTGATGGTGGACCCCAAGATGGTGGAGTTTGCGCCCTATAAACCGCTCATCAAGCATTACCTGGCTGCGATGCCCGATACGGACCCCGAGCAGATCGTCATCACCGACTGCGACCGCGTCATCAATACGCTCAACTCGCTGGTCATCGAGATGGAGAACCGCTATAAGTTACTCATGGATGCCGGTGTCAGGAACCTGGAGGACTACAACGACAAGTTCATCCGCCGTCGTCTCAACCCCGAGAAACTCGTGGCGGGCGAACTGCATCACCGCTTCCTGCCCTATATCGTCATCATCATCGACGAGTACGGCGACTTCATCATGCAGGCCGGCAAACAGGTAGAGACGCCTATCGCTCGTATTACGCAAAAGGCGCGTGCGGTGGGTATGCACATGATTCTGGCTACACAGCGTCCGTCGGTCAATATCGTGACCGGTGTCATCAAGGCCAATATCCCGACGCGTATGGCTCTGCGCACGCAGTCGGTCATCGACTCGCGCACGGTGCTTGATGCCAAGGGAGCCGAACAACTCATCGGTCGCGGCGACTCGCTCTATGCCGGTAACGCATCTATCACACGTGTGCAGTGTGCCTTTGTGGATACACCCGAGGTCGATGCAATCGTCGGTCATATCGCCGAGCAGCAGCATTACTTCGAGCCTTACCAACTGCCCGAATATGTGGGCGAAGGCGGCGAAGCCGAGGCTGTGGCACCCGGCAGCGTGGATATGAAACGGCTCGACCCGATGTTTGCCGACGTGGCTCGGTATGTGGTTACCAAGCAGGAAGGCTCCACCTCACGCCTGCAACGTGCCTTTGAGATAGGCTACAACCGCGCCGGTAAACTGAGCGACCAGCTGGAGGCCGCCGGTATCGTAGGCCCGAACAAGGGACCCAAGGGTAGGGACGTGCTCATACAAGACTTGGACCAACTGGATAAACTACTGCAAGAACTGGACGTAAGGTAAGAACCCCTCCCGACCTCCCCACAAGGGGAGGAGATTATTAATAGTATGTAAATGAAAGGATTTTTAATCATAGTATCGGTGCTGTCGTCGCTGCTGACGAATCTGGAGCAGAAGACCATGCAATCAGACTTTACCCTCACGATAAGCGAGGATGTCTCTGCGCCGATGCACTACAACGGTTCCATCACCATGTGCGGCGACCGTTTTCTGCTGACGGTCTTTGACCTCCGTGCCGCCTACGACGGGCACACCTTATATATGTACGCGCAGGAGACGGACGAGCTGACGCTCTCGACGCCTACGGCGGAGGAACTGCTGGAGACGAATCCGTTTCTGTATGCCAAGGCGGTGGCGGCGGAGAGCCATGTTACCGAACGTAAGGCAGAGGACGGTCGTACTACAACGATCACCCTGACGCCCAAGGACGCCTCGGCGGGTATAACACGCGTCACCATACGCGTGCGTACCTCTGATGGACTGCCTTTGCAGATTGAGTTGAAGGAAGGCAAACGCGTCTCCACGCTCCGCCTCACCAACCCCGGGTACATCACCACCCCCGTTGACTATACTCTACGGCCTGCGGAAGGTACTTATGTGAATGACCTGAGGTGATTTTTTTTATCGTAAATCGTCAAATCGTAAATCGTCACATCGTAAATATGAAAGAGTCTTGTATTATTATCGGATCGGGTCCTGCCGGCTATACGGCAGCCATCTATGCATCCCGTGCTAATCTTCATCCGCTGCTCATCGAGGGCCCGCAGCCCGGCGGACAGTTGACCATCACCACCGAGGTGGAGAACTTCCCCGGCTATCCCGACGGAATAGACCCCTTCACGATGATGAACGACATGAAACGTCAGGCCGAACGGTTCGGTACGCGTTTTCTGAGCGGCATCGTTACGAAGGTGGAACTCGCCAAACCCGGTGCGGATAACCAAGCACCCGTCACCCATAAGATCTGGGTGGAAGATACCGAGGAATACGAGACCGATACGCTGATCATCGCTACCGGTGCCAGTGCGAAGTTCCTGGGCATCCAGTCCGAAGAAGACTATCGCGGACGCGGTGTTAGTGCCTGCGCTACCTGCGACGGTTTCTTCTATCGCAAGAAGACGGTAGCCGTAGTCGGCGGTGGCGATACCGCATGCGAGGAGGCCCAATACCTGGCAGGTCTCTGCGAGAAGGTCTATCTCATCGTGCGCAAACCGTATCTGCGTGCCAGTCAGATCATGCAAGACCGCGTACTCAGTAACCCCAAGATTGAGGTGCTCTTTGAGCATAACACCCTTCGTCTGACGGGTGAGAACAAGGTGGAAGGCGCTGACCTCATCTTCCGCAAAGGTACGCCGGAAGAGGAGATACGACACATCGCCATCAATGGATTCTTCCTTGCCATCGGTCATAAACCCAATACCGACCTCTTCAAGGACTATATCGCCCGCGATGAGGAGGGTTATATCCTGACCGACGGCTACTCCACCGCCTGCTTCTATGCCCCCTCACTCGTGGGGAAGGAAGGGGTGCGTTTACCCGGTGTTTTCGCTGCAGGCGATTGTGCCGACCCGCACTTCAGACAAGCGGTTGTTGCAGCCGGAAGTGGGTGTAAATCGGCCATGGAAGCGGAAAAATACATACAAAATGCAGAAAAATAAAAAAAAGTTGCAAAAAAATTTGGTCATGTCAAAAAAAAGCAGTACCTTTGCACGCTTTTTCGTCAGAACCAGTTTCTAATGAGGGTAAATGTTCGGTTCATTTCCGGCGAAAAAGCTTCTCGGTACCTTAGCTCAGGTGGTAGAGCAATGGACTGAAAATCCATGTGTCCTTGGTTCAACTCCAAGAGGTACCACTTCCGAGGGAGACTGCCAATGCAGCCTCCCTCGGTCTTTTAACACCCAACTCTCAACTGCACCCAACTCTCAACTGCACTCAACTCTCAACACTCAACTCTCAACACTCAACTCTCAACACTCAACTCTCAACACTCAACACTCAAAATGAACATCATCGCATACGCCCATAACGGCTTTCATGATAAATTCGGTATTCCGCGCCAGGCGCGCGAAGATTCGGTCTTGGAAACCCGCATCGTCTTTACCGACCCCTATCGCCAACCCGAGGCCATCCGCGGCATAGAGGGATATAGTCACCTATGGCTGCTCTGGCAGTTTGATATACCGCAAGCTGCCAACCCCCTTGAAGGTGGAAAAGGGGAATCACCCTCCCTAACCGTACGTCCGCCTCGTCTGGGGGGTAATACCCGTATGGGCGTCTTTGCTACCCGTAGTCCTTTTCGTCCGAACCCGATAGGGCTGACCAGTGTCCGATTGCTGCGTATCGAAGACGGCGATCTCATCGTACTGGGTGCAGACCTGAAGGATGGCACGGCTATCTACGACATCAAGCCTTACCTGCCGTGGACGGACTGCCATCCCGAGGCGACGGGCGGTTTTGCCGAGGCAACACGCGACTACCGGCTCTGCGTGGAGTGGGGCAGTGCAGCGCAAGAAATCACCGAGGCGCAACGTCTTGCCCTCAATGAGATACTCAGCCAGGACCCGCGACCCGCTTATCAGCACGACCCCGAACGCGTCTATCGCCTGGACTACGCCGACCTGCATGTCGCTTTCCGCGTCGCGGACGGTATCCTGTACGTACAAGAAGTGCGTGAGAGCAGGCTTTGATGGCTGAAATATAGCTCCTACTTGCTGCAAAATGGATTTTTTAGACAAATAATTTGTCTATGTCAATTATTTTTTGTATCTTTGCACGCTAAATACGATTTAAAAACGAAGATATGAAGAATATAGCTTTTATAATCAATCCGATTTCGGGTACGCAGAACAAGAAAAAACTGCCGAAACTAATAGCCGACACGCTTGACCCGAAACAGTGGCTTTGGAATATTGTTTTTACGGAGTATAAAGGTCATGCCATCGAACTGAGTCGTCAGTATGCCAAGATGGGCTTTGATGCCGTGGTGGCTGTCGGTGGTGATGGCACAATCAATGAGGTGGCGCAAGGCCTCTGCGATACCGAGACATCCATGGGTATTCTGCCGATGGGTAGCGGCAATGGCTTAGCTCGCCATCTGGGTATTCCCATTCGTGCGCAGAAGGCGTTGGAGATGCTCAATCACAGCGAGCCTATCCGCATTGACTACGGAATGGCGAATGATCGACTTTTTGTGAGCACGTGTGGCACGGGTTTTGATGCACAGGTAGCATATGACTTTGCCAATGCCGGCACACGCGGACTGAAGACCTACGTGAGCCGCGTGGTGAAGGACCTGGTGGGGTACAAGCCCGAGACCTACCGTATTGAGCTGTCTAACGGTGAGGTGGTGGAGCATAAGGCCTTCCTGCTGACTTTTGCCAACTCATCGCAGTGGGGATATGAGGCTAAGATTGCGCCGCGCGCCAGTGTGCAGGATGGGCAGATGGATATCTGTATGATGAGTCCGCAAGCCTGGCTGGGTGCCCCCAGTATGGCTATTCGTCTCTTTACGGGCAACCTGGATACATCGCTCTTTATGGATACCTTCCAAGCCGATGACCTGGTGCTGCATCGTGAGAGCGAGACGCCGTTCCATATCGACGGTGACCCCGTCCGCATCGGGAAAGATGTGCATATCCGCATTATCCCCGATGGGCTGAAAGTGCTGGTGGAGAAGCGATTCTAAAGGTTCAATCGTCAATAAATTGTCCAATTGTAAATCGTCCAATCGTAAATAGCATGAAGATCTCGATTATCAATAAGAGTAATAACCCTTTGCCAAAGTATGAGAGCCGCCTGGCTGCGGGTATGGATATACGGGCTTACTTGCCCGAAAGCGTGACGCTGCAGCCTATGGAGCGCCGACTGATTCCGACGGGGCTCTTCATCTCCCTGCCCGAGGGCTATGAAGCCCAGATCCGTCCGCGAAGCGGCTTGGCACTCAAGCGCGGTCTGACGGTACTCAATACCCCGGGTACCATCGATGCCGACTACCGCGGCGAGATAGGGGTTATCCTGATTAACATGAGTGGCGAAGCGCAGACCATCGAGTCAGGCGAACGTATCTGCCAGATGATCATCGCCCGCGTGGAGCAGGCTGACTTGGTGGAAGTGACGACGCTCGACGCAACCGAACGTGGTGAGGGGGGCTTCGGGCACTCGGGGACGAAGTAGTTGAGAGTTTAGAGTTGAGTGTTTAGTGAAGTTGAGAGTTTTTAGATTTTATAGTATTCTGTTGCTGGTTGTATGCGGCTGGGTGTTTGCTGCGGGCAAGCAGCCTGTGCCGGTCGAGCCGGAGCGTATGCAGACGGATACCGTCAATGAGATGCGCTTCGAGTATTACTACTGGGAGGCTGTGCGGCAGATTGTCATGGGTGACTACGAGACAGCCATCCGGCTCTTCCAATTCTGCGACCTGCTACAGCCCGGTGACCCCGAGGTAAGCCGCGTATTAGGTATCTATCACTACAACGGAGGCCGGCGTGAGCTGGCATTGGCGTTGCTGGAAACAGCTTATCGCAAGGCACCCGAGAATGCGTGGTATGAGTATTCAACCGCGCTCTTGAAGGACGAAACCAAGAAGTCGCAGAAAAAAGGACTACAGGTGCTTGAAGAGGCTGCCCGTCGCTTCCCCGAAAAAACCGAGATACTCGAGGTACTGCAGGCGGTCTATCTCAACGATATGCGCCTAAAAGACTACCTGCGTGTGCAGGATTGTTTGGATGAACAGGTGGGCTACAATATGTATAGCGCCGAGCGGCGTTTTCAGGTGCATATGGCTTTGAAGCAGCCGAAAGCAGCCATGGCAGACCTGAAACGCTATCTGGACGATGACCCTTCGAATCTGCAAATATGGCTCCGGTATATGCAGGTGGCAGAGTACATGCATTATGATCTGAAGAAGCTGGAACCTATCTACCTTTCCGTCTTGAGGCTTGACCCCCATAATGCCACGGTGCTCAATAACTACGCCTATGCCCTTGTCAACGACAAGAGTTTTGCCCACCTCACCCCCATGGAACGCAACGACCGACTGCAGCACGCTGAAATCATGGTGCGCCGCGCTCTGATGCAGGAGAACGAAAACCTCTCGTTCCTCGATACCTATGCCTGGGTGCTCTACCTGCAGGGCAACCGCGAGCCCGCACAGCGTTTCATGCGCTTCGTGCTGGATAACTATAAGAACCAAAAACTACCCAAAGAAGTACAACGACATGCAAAAGCAATATTCCCATAAGCCCTCCCTGCAACCCGCAATCCATTGGACTATTGTGGTACTGATGACCCTTATCCTCGTCGGCTGCGGCGCGCAGCGCAAGACCACAACGACGCCCGCCGTAGTGACCAAACACTACCAAACCGTCAGCGCCCGCCAACTGCCTGTGACCGTCACGGCGGATAGTATGACCTATACCGTCTATTGTACCATGCAGGCGCGTCGCGACTCCGTCGTGGTGCTATCCCTGCAGCCCCTGGCGGGTATGGAGGTGGTACGTATTGAGGTGTCGCCCCAGGCGATGCTCGGCGTGGACCGTACGCAGAAGCGTTACTGTATCGTGCCCCTGGTGTTGCCCCGTAAGGGCGGCCCCTGGCACAGCCTGCCTCTAAAGAACGGCGAAGCCTTCTACAAAGCCCTGCAACAGGCCGTCTTCAGCGAGCAGGGCGGAACCGTCACCACCGAATACGACGGACATAAGCTGCTCCTGCAGATCGGCAGCGGCAAACGAACCTATGACGAGCCTTTTACGGTACGTCCACTAAAACTGAATGAATATGAAGAAATTACGGTTCATACTCTGCTTGGTCTGTAGCCTCGTGGTGCTCCGGCTGGCTGCTGATGAGGTCAAGGACCTACAGCGTGAGCAGGAACAGATACGCCGTGAGTTGGCGGAAACGGAACAACTACTGAAGGAAACCAAGAAGAATGAGACAGCCACGACCAACAAACTCACCTTGCTCAATAAGAACATCAAGGATCGCAAACGTCTCATCAATGGCATCAACAGAGAGATACAGGCTATCGACCACGACATGCTCCGCCTCGTAGCGCGCCGTGGCGAACTGCAGGTGGAACAGAACCGCCTACGCGAGGACTATGCCCAACTCATCCGCAAGACCCATTATCAGCAGCGCATGCAGTCACCGCTGCTCTTTATCCTGTCTGCCAAGAACTTCCAGCAACTCATGCGCCGCATGCGTTACCTAAGGCAGTTTGCACGCTACCGTCAGCGCCAGGTTGCCGCCATTGAGGCTACCCAGGCGGATATCGATGCCCAGAACCAAAGCCTTGCGGAGCGTAAAACCGAACGCAACGCAGCGCTGAAGTCGCAGCAGAAAGAGCAAGAACAACTGACGCGAGACCAACGCAAGCAGCAGAAGATGCTCAATGAACTCAAGAAGAAGGAGAAAAACCTGGCTGCCAAACAGAAGAAACAGCAGAAACGCATCAACGAAATCAACAAGAAGATAGAAGATGTCATCCGCAAACAAGCCACCAAGACGACGCTGACCAAGGAACAACAACTACTGGCGGGTGGTTTCGAGCAGAACAAAGGCCGTCTGCCCTGGCCCGTGGAGAAAGGTTTCATCAGCGGTACCTTCGGCGTGCACCAGCACCCCGTCTATGAGCACGTGACGGTTAATAACAAGGGTATCTACCTGCAGACTACCGCCGGCAGCACGGCACGGGCAGTCTATGAGGGCGAGGTGTCCAGCTGTGTGGTACTGGGTAATACCTATGCCGTCATCGTACAGCATGGTAACTACCGAACCGTCTATTCCAACCTTAGCCAACTCAAGGTCAAACAGGGCGACAAGGTAAAAGCCAAACAGGCACTCGGTATCATCTACTCCGACCCTGATGACGACAATAAGACCGAGGTCTATTTTCAGATTTACAAGGACCGCCAACTGCTGGACCCCACGCCCTGGCTGGCAAGATAGTTGATAAGAACCCCTCCCGACCTCCCCACAAGGGAGGTGAAAAGTGAAAAATTGATAGTTATGAATAGATTTCAATATATAGTATTGTTTGCGATAGTGGCATTACTGACTGCTTGCAAGCAGGACAACTGGCTGGACTGGAAAGCTGAGAATGCGGCATTCCTCGAACAGAACATACAGAACGACAGCATTCAGGTGACACCCTCCGGACTGCAGTACCGCGTTATCCGGCAAGGCATACCCCACGCAGCGCCTCGTCCCGATGAGCTGAAGACGGTAGTCGTGACCTATACCGGTAAGTTTATCAACGGCTACGTCTTTGACTCCGGCGAGAATGTGCCCATGACAATGGCTTCACTTATCGAAGGCTTCCGCGAAGGACTCAAGAAGATGGATGTATCCGCGCGGTATATCCTGTATGTGCCATACGATTTAGCCTATGGCGAGAACGGAACCGGTAACGAAGGAACGGCAGCCTATATTCCGCCGTACAGCACGCTGATATTTGATGTAACGCTGAATCAATGTTTCTAAGCCGACGTTTGCATATCCTTGCCCTGGGGCTGATAGCCTTGCTGCTTGTGCTTACCGCCTGCCGTAACAGCCGCCTGAATCCGGTGCCGTCGTATCCGGTCTATCTGGATCTGGATATACAGGCTGAGTACCCCCATTTCGTGCCTGCCAATGGTTACCAAAGTATGACGTTCATGACGCGCCGTTACGAACGCGAGTATGTAGGTTACGGTGGCGTGTTAGTGGTCGTGGGGCTTGACGGCAAGTACCACGCCATGGATTTGTGTTGTCCGGTCTGTCTGCATCGCGATAGTGTGGTGCAGTTGGATGGGATATATGCCGTGTGTCCGATATGCGGTGAGCAGTATGATATCAGTTATGGTTTTGGTCTGCCTATGCGTGGCAAGTCTAAATGGGCTCTTCGCCCCTATAACTGCAACTCCGGCGGCGGACACCTGATCATCAGAAATTGAAAATGGAAAATGAAAAACTGAAAATAGGCATATTGACCCGCCTGCATGGACATCGGGGTGAGATACAATGCAGGGCTGAGAACAGCCTATGGGAGGATGCTGACGACCCCACCTGGCTCTTCCTGCGCCTGGATGGGCTTGATGTGCCCTTCCGCGTATTGGATTGGCGAACCAAAGGGACGGACGAACTGCTCTTCACCCTCAAAGGGGTTGATAGCGAAGAGAAAGCCCTGCGCCTCGTTGGCGCTGAGGCCTTTATGCTCCTGCGCGAAGCCAATGTACCCGCGGAAGGTGACCTGATGATCTGGCAGGACCTCGCCGGCTGGACGGTGCGTTCGCCCTACGGCGAAGAAGCCCAAATAGCGGATGTCGATACGACTACTGCCAACTGCCTGGCACGCCTACATGACGGACGACTCATACCGCTGCACGAAGACCTGATCGCGCAAATCAATCCCGATGACAAAATACTAACCTATCGTTTAGCCCTGACATTATGAAAAAACGACTCATTCTACTCATCCTCTGCCTGCTGCCCTTCGGCTTGCTGTTGGCCGATTCAGCCGAAGATGCCAAGCAGGCTGCACGCCTCATGACCAAGGCGGAGAAACTATTCAAAAAACACCTTTACCTCGAGGCGATGGATTCGGCTACTTTGGCCTATCGTATCAGCCCACAGAGCGTTGCTGCACGCACGTTTATCTATAAGAACTGGGACAAAACCATGCGTTATGCCACCGAGCTTATCGAGGCGCATGCCGTCGTTGAGGACCTCGGGGACGCACGCGTGCGCTATAACACCTATCGCCTTATGGCGGATATCAACGATAACCTACAGGCGGCACCCCTACCCATACACGCTAACTATGACCGCTGGGTCTGGATGCCCGAGATGCAGTATTGGGATGGCTATCTCAGTGACGAGAAGAAACGTGTCAAACGACTCGAGAAAGAAGAAGCAGCACGTAAGGCTGTGTTGGATGCCGAGAAAGAATTAGACCCCCAATGACCGATTACCGCAAACTACGGGTTCAGGAAATGAACCGTCTGAGCGTCGAGGCTTTCCGCAGCTCCGACAAGACACCCCTCATCGCCATTCTTGATAACGTGCGCAGCCAACATAATGTGGGGGCTGTCTTCCGTACTGCCGACGCCTTCCGGCTGGCAGGAGTGTGGCTCTGCGGCATATGCTGCACACCACCCAACGACGAGATACACAAGACCGCCCTCGGAGCTGAGGAAACGGTCGATTGGCGTTATTTTGAAGACACACGCGATGCTGTCAGACTGCTGCACGAACAGGGCTGGAAGGTCTATGCCGTTGAGCAGACTACCAACAGCCTGACGCCCGACTGCTTCCGACCCGATGGACCCACGGCCGTTGTCTTTGGACACGAGGTCTTTGGCGTGCAGCAGGAGGTCATTGACCTCTCAGACGGCACCATCGAGATACCCCAGTTCGGTACCAAGCACAGCTTGAATGTCAGTGTCACCGCAGGAATCATACTCTATGAACTATCCCGCCAACTCCGACAATAAACGCTTAACGTTGCTCGCACCGGCACGTAACGCCAGCGTCGCACGCGCAGCCATACAGGCGGGCGCTGACGCAATATACATTGGTGCCCCCCGCTTCGGCGCACGCCAGGCGGCGGGTAACAGCCTGGATGATATCCGCCAACTCGTGGCATACGCCCGTACCTATGGCGTGGATATTCTGGTGACACTCAACACACTGCTGACCGATGAAGAGCGCCCCGAAGCCGTCCGAATGGCATGGCAACTATACGAGGCAGGTGTCTCGGCGCTGATTATTCAAGACCTCACCCTGCTGGACTGCGATATGCCACCTATTCGCCTGCATGCCTCCACCCAGTGCGACAACCGCACACCCGAACAGGCTGTCCGGCTCCAGCGCATGGGCTTCCGACGCGTGGTACTCGCCCGCGAACTGGGGCTTAGCGAGATACGCGCTATCCGTGACGCCGTGCGGCAGGATGCTATGGAGCGAGGGGTTGAGCCTATCGAACTGGAGGCTTTTGTGCATGGTGCACTGTGCGTCTCGTATTCCGGACGCTGCTATCTGAGCGAGTGCCTTACCGGCCGATCGGCCAACCGCGGCTGCTGTGCACAGATGTGCCGACTGCCCTATGATATCTTGGATCGCGATAAAGCAGTTCTTCGCGATGACTGCGGCCGTCCGCTCGCGCAACAGTATGCACTCTCGCTGCAAGACCTCGACCGTAGTGCTTTCTTAGCCGAACTCATCGATGCCGGCGTTACGACCTTTAAGATTGAAGGCCGACTCAAAGACGAAGCCTACGTCACCAATATAACCGCCTACTATCGCCAAAAGATCGATAGTCTCAGCGCGCAACAGTCCGATGGCGATTCAGTCTTCCGCCGGAACTTTGTGCCGAATCCTGCTAAGACTTTCCACCGTGGGCAGACCGATTATTTCTTGCACGGTCGTACAGCCCATATGGCCAATTGGCAGACACCCAAATCGACGGGAGAGGCCATCGGAACCGTTCTGGCTGCCCGAGGTAACACCCTTACTGTTCGCCTCCATGAAGGCGTTGTCCTCCATAACGGTGACGGACTCAGCATCGATCAAGAGGGCTTCTCGGTCAATGGCATTCAGGGTAACACCCTGCTGATTAACAAACCCCTATCCCGAGAACCGAGAACCGATAACCGGGAACCCGGATCCCTCCACCGCAACCTCGATACCGAATTTCTCCGTTCGCTCCATGCCGAGCGACGCATCCTGCTCGACCTGCTCGTATCGGAAACACCGGATGGCTTCACGATTACCTATAGCAACGCGACACGGCACTTCTCGCGCCATTTTGTCTATCCTCACGAGGCGGCCTCCAATCCCGAACGCGCCCTGACCACGATGCGCGAACAGCTCGCCAAACTCGGCGACACACCCTATGAGGTACGCCGCGTGACGCTGCAGACCGAGCCTTATTTCATTCCCATCAGTGTCTTGAACAGCTGGCGACGCGAGTTGATTCCAGCCATGCCCGTACCCCAACAAACAAAGGAAGAGACGGTAACGAATACCGCCTCTGTTGGTGCCTCTTTTAGAACCTATTCGGCAGACATACCGGAGGCGCTGATGACCTGCAGATACTGTATGCTGTACGAGATGGGGCATTGTCGCAAGCTCAATCCACTGGCCAACGAACCCGCCTATCTCCGTACCTCAACCGGTACTCTTCTCCGCCTTACCTTTGACTGCCGTGCCTGTGAGATGCGCATCTCGCGCTGATCTACCAGTCCATTAGTCTGCTATTCTGCAAGTCCACTAGTCCATTAGTCTGTTAGGCGTAGCGGTATGTACTCTGTACTCATTTAATTATAATATATGGTATGCCCGGCAGGGGGGTGGGGATGCGTTGGCCCTGCAGGTTGTAGTACCGTACTTCGCCCTCCGGGTTTGCCTCAACGGCCTCCATGGCGGTCAACTCGCGGATATATCCTTGCAACGCGTACAAGCCCGGCATGGCTTTGTGGTTGTTGTCGTCCCATAGTCCGCGGTTAATCCAACCCGTCAGCACCTTGTTATCCGGACCATTGCCGTTCTCCTCCGGAAACCACCAGTATAGGCCGTTCACGTTGCTGTGATTCTTCAACTCTTCGCACAGGTCGCGGATAAACGCTGCCTGTCCTGCGGGGCTAATCGCCCATTTGGACGAGAAGTCGTAGTCTATGCCCTCGCCAATAGCCGGTTGCCATTGGTAGTAGTAGGCGGTCTCGACGATCTGAACGGTCTTGTCGGGGAAATTGTTCTGCAGCATCTTCAGCGTAGAGGACAGCACGCTGAGCCCGTTATGCCAGAAGGGGTAATACGACAGCCCGATGATGTCGTAGTCAACCGATGCGAGGCGGGTGTAGAAGTCTTTGAGCACGTTGCTCTTGCCCGAACGCTCGGAATGGATGATAATCTGTGCATCCGGACAAACCTCGCGGCATGCTGCAGAAGCGTGGCTCAAGAGGTTCCGGAACCGCTCCCAGTTCTCTTCGGGCGAGGTGGAGAAACAACGATTCGTCGAAGAACTTCTATTTACATCTGCGCTCCACAGCATGCCGTACGATACCTCGTTGCCAATCTGGATGAAGTCGGGTGTCGCATTGGCGGCTACCAGTGCTTCCAGGCACTCCTTGGTGTAAGCATAGACGGTATCCGCCAACTCCTCATCGTTCAGCGTAGCCCAGCCAGCGGGAATCCACTGGTTGGCAGGGTCTGCCCAGGTGTCGGAGTAGTGAAAATCGAGCATCAGGGTCATTCCTTCGGCTTTGACACGCTGGCAGAATGGCAGCACGTAGGTTAAGTTCTGGCATACCTGCGGGTCGTATGCGCCCTCGGGGCTCTTCTCTTGCGGATTGACGAACAGGCGCACGCGCACGCTGTTCCAGCCGACCGATTCGCCTTTGACGTATTGAAGCACGTCGGTGATTTTCTGACCGCTTTGGTCTTTGTACGCCACGTTGTTTGCTTCATACTTCTGCAGCATTGACATGTCGCCGCCTACATACTTCTCTTGTGCCCAACATACGGCCGAGCAGGCAAGTAACAGAATACCAATAACTCGATTCATACTACAATCTTAAATCTTAAATTTTAAATCTTAAATAATAATTGTCAATTGTCAATTATCAACTGTCAACTGAATGGCTGCTCCTCCGCCGGAGGCCAGCTGCAGGGTCAGTACATCTTCGCGTGTTACTTTCTGCGTGCTGATCTTCGTCGAGTAGGGATTCTTTCGCCAGTCGGCATCTTCACCGTCGGCATAGATGTTTGCCTCGTACGTTTGGCCCTCCTCCAGGAATGTCAGAGGTAGTTCGATGCTGCGGGCATCGTCATTGGTTATGGCACCTATGTACCAGTTCTGTCCGCCGCGCAGCTGACGTGCCATGACAACGTATTCGCCTATCTTGCCGTCTATGAGATGCGACTGCTCCCAGTCACACGGCACATCTCGGATAAACTGAAACGCATCGGGTTGCGCCTCGTAGTTCTCCGGCAGGTCGCAAGCCATCTGTAGCGGTGAGTAGAGCACCACGAACAGGGCTAACTGGTTAGCCAGGGTCGCATGCACACGTGTCTGCGGATAGACCGGATTGGCAAAGTTGAATACGCCCGGTGTGTAGTCCACAGGACCCGCCATCACGCGTGTGTAGGGTAGTACCGTTGTGTGCCATGCCGGACTACCGCCGTCTGTTGCCCACGCATTCCATTCCTGTCCGCGTACGCCCTCCTGCGTCAGCAGGTTGGGGTAGGTGCGTTGCAGGCCGGTAGGCATGACGGGTTCGTGGTTGTCGATGCAGATATGGTATTTGGCTGCCGTCTCGATGACCTTGCGGTAGTGCCGCACCCCCGACTGACTACGGTTGTATTGCAAGCCGTCCACGGTGCGGATTATCGGACTTACGTAGCCCGTCTTGATGGCATGAATACCGTGGGCTGCATGGTATTGGTAGGCGTCCTCCAGTTGCGCCTCGTAGTCGGCTGCATTACCGCCTGTCTCGTTGTGACCGATGATCTGTACGCCTAATGAATCGGCATAACGGCTCAGCTCGTTCATATCCCAGTCGGCGTAGGGGGTGGTGAAGTCAAAGTGAGACCAGTCTTCCCATCCTAAGTTCCAACCCTCGGCCAACACGCCTCCGAATCCGTTATGGGCGGCAAAATCCAAGTAACGCTTCATATTCTCGGTCGTTGCACCGTGCTTCGGACCCATCTCCCAGGTCATCTGCTTGAGGTGCATACCCCACCAGATGCCGATGAATTTCATGGGCTTGATCCACGATGTGTCGCTTAGGCGGCAGGGGTCGTTGAGATTCAGCATGATGCGTGATGCCATCATATCACTCAGATTGTCGGTCAGTATCACAAAGCGCCAAGGGGTGGCAAACGGCGTTGTGACATAGGCTGCCACGCCGTTCTGCCACGGGGTGAGGTAGGTACCTACCGTCGTGCCGCGGAAGGTGAAGTTCTGTGCAGGGTAGTCCGTCAGCGCCGCTTCGTGGATGAAACCGTAGGTGCCGTCCATCCATTCCAGGGTCACGGGCGAGCAGGCGGTGTCTTTGGCTGAAGCTAAGTCTTTGGTCCAGAGTGCTTCGTAGTACTCCGTCCGCCAGGGTATAGACCAAACCTCCGGTTCAACGGCAAATTTGTATTCGGTTGCCTCGCTTAGGATGGTGAGGCTGTCAAAGCGTTCGGGGAAGGTGTAACGCAGGGCAAAACCATCGTCAAAGGCGCGGAATGTGATATCCAGCGGCGCGCCGCAGGCATGACGCAGATGAACCACCATCTCGTTGTAGTGGTTGCGTATCAGGCGTTCTTCGCCCCATACGGTCTCCCAGGTCTCGTCATGGGTTGAGGTCGTTGTGTTCTGAACCTTAAAAGTTGCTGTTAGCGGAAATGTCGTCTCGACGCCATCCTTGTCGTCCCTCAGGGTGAAACCCAATGCCGAAGGCAGTACAACGAGTTTGTCGTTACGTGATACTTGGTACATAGGGCGTCCGTCTGCATCTATGAGAAACGTTACGACCAGTTTTCCGTCGGGTGACTGTATCTCCATTGTCGGCGAACATGCCGTCAGCAGCGCCGCAAGACACAGTAGTAATAAGGTGATTTTTTTCATAAAGATAGTAAAATTATGATTGGTGTGCAAAGGTACAACAAATATTGCAAATATGCAAATTTTTTGAATGAAAAATGAAAAAATCAAGCCTTACGGCTAAAAATAATGTCAAAATCGCCCGCTCGCCGCCTTGCTAAGGAGATAGAGAGTGCCAAAATTGCAATGTGGAAACTACAAAAGTGAAAAAAGTTTCCAAAAATTTGTGTATTCCAAAAAAATGTAGTACTTTTGCACGCTTTTTTCGGGAAAAATCCGAAAGAGCCTGTAAAATTATGGCAGAAGACAGTCAAAAACAGATATTAAAAACGGCGGGTGAGATGTTTTTCCGTTTGGGCGTCAGGAGTGTATCGATAGACGATATATGCCACGAATTAGGTATGTCGAAGAAAACCTTTTACGTCTATTTTGCCTCGAAGGAAGAGCTCATCGACCGCATGTTGCAGCAGAATATCAACTATATCCGAGAGAAGATGGAAGAGTTGGTGCAGTTGGGCGATTTCCGCGAACTCGTGCGTAAGTTCCTGAAACACCAGGAGGCGGAACGCCTGGATGTACGCCGCGTGCCCCAGTTGGTCTATGATCTGAAGAAGTACTATCCTCGGCAGTTTCAGGACTTCCAGTTACGCTGCTTTGAAGTACAGAAGCAGTACATCGGCAGTTATCTGCAGCAGGGTGTATCAGCCGGTTTCGTGCGCGCGAACCTTAATATAGAACATACTGCGTTTCTTTTTGCCAAGATACACAGCGATACCATTCGCGATTTGGAGTTGCTGGAGGCGCAAAATATCAATGTCCGCCACATGGGCTCTACGGCGATGGATATCTTTGTAAGGGGTATCTTGTCGGAAGAAGGGTTGAAATTGTATAATGAGAAAGCCGGAAATTAAGAATTATTCTCGAAAAAACGATCCCGAGATTGGTTCGAAAATGCATCGAGGTTTCCTCGGGAACGGCTCGGTGAAGTCGGAGAAAGAAAAACGATGACTAAAACAGAAAAAAACGATATGAAAAAACTATTAGGAATTGTAATTTGTGTAATAATGAGCCTGCCGCTTGTGGCGGAGGATCATGTTATGGCAGCCACTCGTCCGGCTCCTCAACACGCGACGCCATCCTCCCTTTCGCTGTCGCTGAGCGAGGCGCAGGACTATGCCGTGCAGCAGAACCGCTCGCTGCGTAATGCCTCGCTGGCAGTACAGCAGGCTTATGCACAGCGCTGGCAGACAATCGCAGCGATGCTGCCCCAATTGGATGGTTCGTACACCTATAACAACTATTGTGGCTATAGTGCGACGATGTCAATGGGCGGTGCAAGTATTGAAATCAACATGCCTAACGTGGGTGCCTTGGGCCTGACGGCTTCGATGGGCTTGAACGGACAAGCGATTGTCGGCGTACTGCTCAATAATATTGCCATCGACATGCAGCGCCTGAACTACGAGATAGGCGAGGATGAGTTGCGCGCCAATATCAAGCTGTCGTATGCCAGCGTGCTGGTGCTGGAGGATATTGTCTCGCTGATGGATTCGTCGCTCATCAACCTGCAGCGCGTGGCTGAGATGACGCAGCGTTCGGTGGACGTAGGTGCCGCCGAACAGACCAGTGCCGACCAGATTCAGGTGCGCGTCAATACCATTAAGGATAACATCAACTCGCAGAAGCGCAATGTGTCGCTGGCCTTGGCGAGCCTGAAGGTGCTGCTTGACGTGCCGGCAGAAACGGAAATCAGTCTGACCACGCGTCTGGAGGAACTGCTGACATCTGATGCCGTGATGCAACTCTTGGGCGAGGAATATCTGAAGGAGAAAAACCTGAACTACCAACTGCTGCAGAAGAATGTGGAGTTGGCGGAGAAGAATGTACATATGGCAGGCTGGGCATACGGTCCGACGGTCAGTCTGGCCTATAACTATACCAATCAGCAGTACTACGGCGAGGGAGGTATGCGTATGACGCCGCCTCACTTGGTGCAGCTCAGTGTGCGTATGCCTCTGTGGTCCAGCGGCAAGCGTGCCGCCGGCGTGGTGGATAAGAAGATAGCTCTTGAGGCTGCCCGTAACACGCTGGCTGAGACAACCGATAACCTCGACATCCAGTACCAACAGCTGCGCTACGAACTGCAGAACGCCTATGAGTCGTACCTGACGCAGAAGACGAACCTGGATGTAACACGTCGCGTATTTGAGTCCACTACCAACAAGTTCAACTACGGCCGTAACTCCAACCTGGAACTCGTGAATGCCAGCAACGACGTCATCACTGCCCAGAGCACCTATGTGCAAGCCGTGCTGACCTTGGTACAGGCCAACGTGGAGCTGGAGAAGTTCCTGAATAATTGACAACCCCAAACAGCTAATTGATATTTATACGATATGAAAAAACTATTTATCTTCGCGCTTGCAGCGCTAACGCTGGCGAGTTGCGGTAACAAAGAACAGCAGACCACCGATCAAGAAGAAAGTGCCGAATTGGTGGAACTGACCACCCTCCACGCCCGTGAGGTACAGCGCGAAATCTCGCTCTCATCGAACCTGATGGGCTATGAGACGGTCAATGTGGCTCCCTCGCTCACGGGTAAGATCGAGCATATCTACGTGGAGGTGGGTGACCGTGTGGCGGAAGGCGCAGACCTCGTTCGCATGGATCAGCAGCAGTACAACACCACCCGTCTGACGATGGCCAATCTGCAAGTCGAGATGAGCCGTATGGATGGCCTGATTCAGACCGGTTCGGTTAGTCAGCAGCAATATGACCAGGTGAAACTATCGCTGGATCAGACTCGTGAGAGCCTGGCGTTCCTGCAGAAGAACACCTATGTGAAGGCTCCGTTTGCCGGCGTTATCTCGGCCAAGAACTACGAGGACGGCGAGCTCTATAGCGGTCAGCCTATCGTGGTGCTGACGCAGGTGGATAAACTCAAGACTCTGGTGGCTATCCCCGAGAGTTATATACCTCTTGTGAAGAAGGGTATGCAGCTGTCGCTGCGTTCGTCGGTCTATCCCGACCGCGTGTTCCCGGCTACCATTGAGGTGGTCTATCCTACGCTGGATGCTGCCAGTCATACCTTCCAGGTCAAGGTGGTGGTGCCCAATCAGCAGGGTCTCTTGCGCCCCGGCATGTACGTGACTACGACCATCGGCCTGAACAAAGAGACGGTCATCATGGCGCCCTATTCCACGGTGCTGAAACTCATCGGTGCTAACGACCGCTATGTGTTCATCAACGACAATGGTCGCGCCAAACGCGTCACCGTAGAGATGGGGCAGCGCGTGGGCGATGATGTAGAGATTATCGCACCCGAGATTGTCGAAGGTGTCGAACTGGTAACGAAAGGCGAAGCCCGCCTGATTGACGGCGTGAAAATCACCACAAGCAATTGACAATTAGACAATTGACAAAGTCGTCAATAAATCGTAAAATCGTAAATCGTTAAATCGTAAATAAAAGTATGGCAATATACAAGACTTCAGTCCAAAAACCTATTACCACCGCGCTGATCTTTGTGGCGGTGATAGTCATTGGTCTGTTCAGTTATACGCAGCTCCCCATTGACTTCTTCCCCGAGATGGACCCGCCGTATGTCACGGTCATGGTGACCTATCCGGGCGCATCAGCCTCGGAGGTTGAGACCAATGTCACCAAGGTGCTGGAGAACACGCTGAACTCGGTGGACCACCTGAAAGAGCTGACATCCGTTTCGAAAGATAACCTCTCGCAGGTAACATTAGAGTTTGAGTGGGGCATCAATATCGACGAAATCGTCAACGACATCCGAACGTACGTTGACCTTAGTAAAGATAATCTGCCGGATGGGTGCTCCAATCCCATCATTCTGCGTCTATCAACCTCGATGATGCCGATTATTCAGTATTCCGTTACGGCACGTGAGTCATACCCCTCGCTGGATAAACTGCTGGACGACGAAATCATCCCGCAGCTGAACCGCGTGGACGGTATCGGTAACCTGTCTGTATCCGGCGAACCCGAACGGCGCGTGTATGTATATCTAGACCAATCTAAGCTGGACGCATACGGCCTCACCGTAGAGTCTGTGGGCAATATGATTGCTGCCAGCAACCTCAATATGTCGTCCGGAACCGTCAAGATGGAAAAGGAGCAGTACCAACTGGAGGTACGCAGCGAGTTCGCGGAGTCGGCTGAGATCAACGACATCGTGGTGACCACTACCATGGATGGTCGTCAGGTCTTTGTGCGCGACATCGCTACGGTCAAGGACACCATTAAGGAGCTGTCGCTGGATGAGAAGACCGACGGTATCGACTGCGCGCGACTCATCATCACCAAGCAGTCCGGCGGTAATACCGTGGCTGTCTGCAGAGGCGTGCGCGAGGAAATAGAGAAAATCAAGAAGACACTGCCCGCCGATGTAGAGATTCGCCTTATCTACGACCAGTCGGAGAATATCGAGAACTCCATCAACTCGCTGCAGGAAACCATCGGCTACGCGCTGATCTTTGTGGTGCTGGTCGTTATGTTCTTCCTGGGACGTTGGCGTGCCGCCTTCATCGTGGGTATTACCATCCCGATATCGCTGATTGTGGCCTTCATTTACCTCTTGTTATCCGATGGGTCGCTCAATATCATATCACTCTGCTCGCTGAATATAGCCATCGGTATGGTGGTGGACGATGCCATCGTTGTCTTGGAGAATATCACCAAGCACGTGGATCGCGGCGAGAACCCCCGCGAGGCTGCCATCTATGCCACCAATGAGGTATGGGTATCGGTCATCGCTACCACCCTGGTTATCGTGGCTGTGTTCGTGCCCATGACCATGCTTTCGGGTGTGGCGGGTATCATGTTCAAGTCGCTGGGATGGATCATCACCATCGTCTGCTGCACTTCAACCCTGATTGCCATCTCCCTCACCCCGATGCTCGCCAGCAAGATGCTGAAGCCCAAGAAAGTCTTCGTCAATGCCGAAGGCGACCTGGTGGAAGAAAAAGATGACAATAACTGGTATGCCAAATATATCATTCCGATACTGGATAAGGTGGACGAATTCTATGCCCGCGTCTTGGGTTGGTGTCTGGGACATAAGGTCGCTACGTTTGGCATCCTCTTGGCGTTCTTTGTGGCTACGCTCATACCTGTCTTTGCCGGCAGAATCGGTACCGACTTCATGCAGCAACAGGATATGGGACGCTTCACCGTCAAGGTAGAACTGCAGCGCGGTACGCGTATTGAGGAGACCCTGAAGACCGCCCGCGCGCTGGAAGCACGCATCGTCGAACTTGTGCCCGAGGTGCAGTTGATCTCAACATCAGCCGGTTCGAACGACAATGCCGGTATCTCGGCCCTCTTCTCAACGACGATGAACAACACCATCAACATGACCATCCGTACCAGCAAGAAGTACGAACGCGAACGCAGCATCTTTGAGATAGCTGAAGTCGTGCGTCAGGAGTTGAAACGCCATGCGGAGATTACTGATTTCAATGTATCCACCGCTTCGGGTGGCGGCATGTCGTCCAATACCGTGGATATCGAGATCTATGGATATGACTTTGATGCCACCAGCCGTCTGGCCGAGCAGATTCAGTACGTCTGCAACCACTCGGTGGATGGCGCACGTGACGCTACCATCTCGCGCGAGGATGAGCGTCCGGAAATCAAGGTGGCCGTCAATCGCGAGAAGGCCTCACGGCTTGGGCTGACGCCTGCTACCATCTCTACGTACCTCAGAAACCGCGTTAACGGCATGGCCTGCGGCTACCTCAAGGAGGATGGTTCTGAATACGCCATCCTGACCCGTCTGCAGGAGAATGACCGCAACACTGTGCAGAAAATTCAGGATCTGACCATCCCCACACCCACCGGACGGCAGGTGAAGCTCTCGGAGGTCTGCGAGATTGGTGAGTACTGGACTCCGCCTACCATCGAGCGTAAATCGCGTCAGCGTATTGTGACCGTCAAGGTGACACCCTATAATACTTCACTGGGCGAACTGGCTACACGTATCCAGGCCGAGGTGGATAAACTGGAGATACCGCAAGGTGTAGTAATACGTCTGGCAGGTGACTATGAAGACCAACAGGATACCTTCGGCAAGATGTTACTCCTGGCCCTGCTAATCATCATGTTGGTTTATATCGTCATGGCCTCGCAGTTTGAGTCGTTCAAGAAACCCTTCATCATCATGTTTACCATCCCCTTTGCCCTATCGGGTGTTATTCTGGCGTTGTGGATGACAGGCCGTTCGCTGGATATGGTAGGCGCACTGGGACTGGTGATGTTGGTAGGTATCGTTGTGAAGAATGGTATTGTGCTCATTGACTACACCGACCTGTTGCGCGAGCGTGGTATGGAACTGAATGAAGCCATCCGTCAGGCAGGTCGTAGCCGTATTCGTCCCGTGCTGATGACGGCGTTCACCACCATATTGGGAATGATGCCGATGGTATTCTCGCAAGGCGATGGTGCAGAGATGTGGCAACCGATGGGTATCGTCGTTATCGGCGGTCTGCTGGTATCCACGCTGCTGACCTTCTTTATTGTTCCGACGCTTTATGGAGCAATGTCGCGTCACGATGATGCCAACAAGGAGAAAGCCCTGCGCAAGAATTTCATCTTCATGGATATCAAAGTAAAAAATAAAGAATAATTTTCATTCATCATCAATCATTGACGAATATGAAAAGTGTAATGATCGTTTTCAATCAGGCGAACACCGAAAGGGTGGAGTACCTGCTGGATATACTCAACGTCCGTGGTTTCACCTTCTTTGAGGAAGTGCAAGGCCGCGGTACGAGAAATGGCGAACCCCACCGCGGGACGCACGCATGGCCAGAGATGAACTCCTGCGTCATCTCTGTGGTGGACGATGACAAGGTACCCGAACTGCTGGAGGGTGTCAAGAAATTAGACCTCCGCAACGAGGAAGTCGGTGTCCGTGCCTTCGTCTGGGATATCGTGGCTACAGTCTGATTTTTGACCTTTTCCCCCGATAATTGCTAACTCAAGAATACAAAAATGGCATTATCGGGGGAAAAATGCACTTTTTTTGCATTTTTTTGCCAAAAAATTTGGTCATGTCAGAAAAAAGCAGTACCTTTGCACCCGCTTTTGAAAAAGCAGTGTTCTTAACACATAAACGTTCACCCAATCCCCGATGAGGAAGTTTACTTTCGAAATCGGAGAGCGGAGGCACAAATCGCCCGTCGATTAAGCGTAGCGGTATCGATTATAGCGATTTTGTTGCCGAACGCGAAGGTGCGGTAGTTCAGTTGGTTAGAATACCGGCCTGTCACGCCGTAGGTCGCGAGTTCGAGTCTCGTCCGCACCGCAAAGCCCGCAATTTTGCGGGCTTTGTTATTGTTACCAGCAAACGCTTCCCTCTTATGGTTACGAATAATGAATAACGAAAAAAATCGCCCGTTAACGAGCGATTTTTTATTTGTAGAACTGTAATCTTATCGGTCTGTTCAGCCGTTTTATTTCGCTAACTCGCGGACGATGTTCTCCTCGAAGTCTTTCGGCTCGGCGACCGGAGCAAAACGCTGTATCGTCATGCCGTCTTTCGATACCAGGAACTTGGTGAAGTTCCACAGTATGTCACTCTCTTTCTCTACACTCTTGCTGATCTTCTTCAGCATCACATGCGCTGCCTTTGCCTTCAGACCCTTGTATTCCTCCGTCGGAGCCTGCGCCTTCAGGTACTCAAATACCGGATTGGCATTTGCTCCATTGACATCACTCTTCGCCATCAGCGGGAATGTCACACCGTGGTTCAGACGGCAGAACTCCTCGATCTGCTCATCGCTGCCCGGCTCCTGATTGGCGAACTGGTCGCACGGGAATCCCAAGATGACAAAACCCTGGTCTTTGTATTTCTTATACAGCTCCTCGAGCCCGTCGTATTGGGGGGTGAAACCGCATTTCGATGCCGTGTTGACGATTAAAATAACCTGACCCTTGTAGTCACTGAGGGCCACCTCTTTGCCTCGGTTGTTGAGGACTTTGAAATCATAAAAATTATTTACCATTTGTTCATTTACCTAATCCGCTGCAAAGGTACAAAAAAAAGTGTGTATATGCAAATATATCCGACAAAAAAGGAATAATGCAAACTGAAAATAGCTTTTTTGCACGAAAAAATGACGCAAAATTTGCATATGTCAAAAAAAAGTCGTATCTTTGCACCCGAATTGTAAAAACAATCTTTAATCAAAACTCAACATGAACAAGAAATTCATTTGCCCGATTTGCGGATTCGTATTTGAGGGACCCGAGGCACCGGAGCGTTGCCCCCAGTGCAAACAAGTAGTTACGTGGAAAGAAGCTAAGACCGATGGCATCCAGTTCGCATGCGAACACGTGATTGGCGTGGCTAAAGACGCCGACGAAGAGATGCGTAAGGACCTCAACGCTCACTTTATGGGTGAGGCTACGGAGGTAGGCATGTACCTGGCTATGTCGCGCCAGGCTGACCGCGAGGGCTACCCCGAGATAGCTGCTGCCTTCCGTCAGTATGCCTTTGAGGAGGCGGAACACTGCGCTAAGTTTGCCGAACTGCTGGGCGATGTGGTTTGGGATACCAAGACCAACCTGGAGAAACGCATGATGGCAGAGGCCGGCGCCTGCGAAGGTAAGTTGGAGATCGCTAAGCGCGCCAAAGCCATGAATTGGGATGCTATCCACGATACCGTTCACGAGATGGCTAAGGACGAAGCACGCCACGGCAGCGGCTTCCAGGGCCTCTACAAACGCTACTTCAGTAAGTAAAACCGCGCCACGCTCAGCAAACTGCACATACGATGCTGTCTGCTCATGCTATGGCTGACAATCTTATCCGTACACGCACGACAAGTTCGCGTGTACGGATACGTTGTTGATGAGAAAAACGTAGGCATCGAACTTGCTAACGTCTATCTCGAGGACGGCGTGACCGGCACTACGACCAATCAGAACGGCTACTATAGCCTCTCGTTCGACCTGCAGGATACCGTCTATATCACCTATTCCATGATCGGCTATATGACCCTGCGACAGCAGTTCTATACCGATCGTGACGTCGTCAATGTGAACGTCGAACTGCTCACCGACGCCCAGTGGCTCGAGGAGGTCGAGGTGCGCGGACTGGCCCGCCGCACCGGGCAGATGGACCAGGTGCAGGGCACGCTCACACGCGTCATGCCTGACGCTACCGGTGGTAGCATCGAGAGCCTGCTTATCACCTTCGCCGGCGTCAACCAGAATAACGAACTCAGCACCCAGTATAACGTGCGCGGTGGTAACTTCGACGAGAACTCCGTCTATGTCAACGGCATCGAGATACACCGCCCCCTGCTGCTGCGCTCCGGACAACAGGAGGGACTCAGCTTCGTCAACCCCGAGATGGTCGAGAAGGTCGATTTCTCCGCCGGAGGCTTCGATGCACGCTATGGCGATAAGATGGCCAGCGTGCTGGCTATCCGCTACAAACGACCCGAACGACTCGAGTCATCCGTTAGCGTATCCCTGCTGGGCGCCAACGCCTACGTCGGCTGGGGCGACAGCACCCAATCACAGATGCACGGCATACGCTACAAGACCTCACGTTACATGCTGGGCGCACTGCCCACCAAGGGTAACTACCAGCCTAACTTCATCGACTACCAGACCCAGATGACCTGGCAACTCCCCACCCGAGAACCGAAAACCGATAACCGAAAACCGTGGCAAATCCGCCTACTCGGCAACTTCTCACGCAATAGCTATACCTTTCGGCCGGACTCTATGAGCGAGAGCTTCGGTACGTATCTGCAACCGCTCAACAAAACCATTTGGTACGAGGGGCAGGAGAAAGACCTATTTATCACCGCCTTCCTCGCCCTACAAGCCGAGGGGAAACAGCGTATCGCACGCGGCGAACTACTTTCACTCGTCACCCTATCCGGCTACTATACCAACGAACGCGAGACCTACGACATACGATCGGAATATGTGCTATCCGAGAAAGATGCCTCTGGCTCTTCCTCCGCCGTCAGCCGACCCGGCGAGAGCCTCGATGGTCAGAACACGAACAACTCCGTTCTCGGCACCGGCACCTACCACGAGCATGCACGCAATAACCTGGAGGCCGGACTGGCAACCCTCGCCTACGAGGGCGCATGGAAATACGGGCAGAGCCGGCTGGAGTGGGGCGTCAGCGGCAAACTGGAACTCATCAGCGACCGCATCAGCGAGTGGGAATGGCGCGACTCAATGGGCTATTCTATGCCCGACGACGGACACACCATGCCGCTCTATTATGCCCTCAAGGCACAGAGCAAGATGACCACCGGCAGACTCGAAGCCTATGCACAAGAGACCTATAAATGGATTACCGCCCGCGGTAACATCCTGCTAACCGGCGGCGTGCGCATGAACTGGTCATCGTTTACCAACGAGGTACTCGTCTCACCCCGCGCCAACCTCACCATCATACCGGGCTGGAAACGCGACTTCACCTTCCGTATCGCTACCGGACTCTACTACCAGGCTCCCTTTTACAAGGAATACCGACGCATGACCATGGACCAAGGCGTGGCGCGTATCCAACTCAATAACCAACTCCGCGCACAGCGCTCCGCACAAGTCGTAGCGGGCGCCGACTACTACTTCCGTGCCTGGGGAAGACCCTTCCGACTCACCGCCGAGGCGTACTTTAAGTATATCGACCGTATGGAGAGCTACAGCGTGGATAATGTGCGCGTGCGCTACTCCGGCGTCAACGATGCACGGGGCTATACCGCCGGACTGGACCTCAAGTTCTACGGCGAACTGGTGCCCGGCGTCGATTCCTGGCTCAGCTTCTCTACTATGACCAGCAAGATGCGCATGGTCGATGACCCCTACAACCGGGGCTGGTTCCCGCAACCGCAGGAGCAACGCTGGGCGCTAACACTCTTCTTCCAAGACTATATACCGCGCTTCCCGCAGTACCGATTCCATCTCAAACTGCTCTTCGCCGACGGACTGCCCTTCGGCTACCCCAGGCAGGAGAATATGCGCTACCTGGGACATATGCCTATCTACAAACGTATCGACCTCGGTGCCAGCCGTACCTTCTCGGCGGCTACCGATAAGTTCATGCGCAAACCTTCGGCAAAGCATGTGGCGGCGTGGAGTATTTATTTTGAGGTGTTCAATGTGGTGGATTGGAAGAATGTGAACTCCTATTATTGGATCACTGCGACCGACGGCGTGCGTTTCGCCAGCCCTAACTACCTGACCGGACGCATGTTTAACCTCCGCTTCACCGTGGATATTAAATAGTTTCACGCATGAAACTATAATGATGGATTGAGCGCTGCGCTCAATGATGGATTGATGGGATGAAGGATTGATTATATTAAATTGTCAAATCGTAAATCGTCAAATGGTAAATAGTGATACCCCGATGATGAAACAGTTCCGCGCGATCAAGGAACAATACCCCGATGCCCTGCTGCTCTTCCGCTGCGGCGATTTCTATGAGACCTATGCTGAAGATGCCGTACGGGCTTCCAAAGAACTGCAGATAACCCTTACCCACCGCTCTAACGGCGGGCAGGGCAGTGGCTCTATCGAGATGGCGGGTTTCCCCTTCCATGCACTCGATACCTATCTGCCTAAACTCGTCAGGGCCGGTCTGCGCGTCGCTATCTGCGACCAACTGGAGGACCCCAAACTCACCAAGAAACTCGTCAAACGCGGCGTCACCGAACTCGTCACTCCCGGCGTCAGCTATTCCGACACCACCCTGCAGACACGCGAGAACAACTTCGTAGCCTGCGTGCATTTCGCTACCGATAAACACCTCAAAGACCAAATAGGCGTTGCCTTTCTTGACCTATCCACCGGCGAGTTTCTCGTGGGGCAGGGCGCAGCCGACTATGTCGATAAACTGCTGGTGAACCTGCAACCCAAAGAGGTGCTCTATATGCGGGGCAGACGCGAGCAGTTCGAAGCCGCCTTCACCAACCGCTACTTCACTTTCGAACTGGAGGACTGGATGCTCACTATGGATGCCGCCCGTGACCGCCTCACCAAGCAGTTTGGTACCGCCAACCTCAAAGGCTTCGGCGTGGAGCAGATGCCACTCGCCATCATCGCCGCCGGCGGTATATTGCATTACCTCGATATGACCCAGCACCTGCAGACCGGTCATATCCGCGCACTCAGCCGACTCGAGGAAGACCGATACGTATGGCTCGATACCTTTACCGTCACCAACCTGGAACTCTTCCCCTCAGGCAAAGCCGACTCCTGCTCCCTGCTCGATATACTCGACCAGACCGTCAGCCCTATGGGCGCACGTCTGCTCAGACGCTGGCTCTCGCTGCCCCTCAAGGATGTCAAGGCTATCCGCAACCGACAGAGCGTCGTAGAGCAACTCTTCCGCCAACCCGATATACGCGACCTGCTGCGCGAACAGATGAGCACCATACAAGACCTGGAACGCATCGCCGGTAAGGTATCTACCGGACGCATCAACCCCCGCGAATGCCTGGCACTCAGCCGAGCGCTGAACGCTATTGGCATCATCAAGGAGGCCTGCCTGCAGACCGAAAACAAGTCTTTCATGCACCTACTGGGCGAACAACTCGACTGCTGCGATGCCGTAGCCGAACGTATCAACCGCACCATCGCACCCAACCCGCCTGCCGTGCAGGGCAAACCGAACACCATAGCCGACGGCGTGGACCAAGAACTGGACCACCTGCGCGATATGGAGCATAACGGACGACAATACCTGCTGCAGATACAGCAACGCGAAGCCGAACAGACAGGCATACCCAGCCTCAAGATTGCCTATAATAGCGTCTTCGGCTATTTCCTGGAGGTACGCAATACCTATAAGGATAAGGTGCCCGCCGAGTGGATACGCAAGCAGACACTGGTCAACGCCGAGCGATATATAACACCCGAACTCAAGGAATACGAGGAACAGATCAGTCATGCCGAAGACTCCATCGCCGTCATCGAGAACCGACTATACATGGACTTGCTACTCTTCATGACCGACTATGTAGCCCAACTGCAACTCAACGCACGCGTCATCGCACAACTCGACTGCCTCGCCGCCTTTGCCGTCATCGCTGCACAGCACCGCTACGTATGCCCCGTACTCAACGACGGACTACGGATCGACATACGCCAAGGGCGACACCCCGTCATCGAGCAGAACCTGCCGCCGGGCGAACAATACGTACCCAATGATATACTACTGGATAACAACAGCCAGCAGATCATCATCCTGACCGGGCCTAATATGGCGGGTAAGTCCGCCCTGCTCCGTCAGACCGCACTCATCGTACTCATGGCGCAGATGGGTAGTTTCATACCCGCAGACTCTGCCGAGATAGGTATCGTCGATAAGATCTTCACGCGCGTCGGCGCTAACGACAATATATCGGTGGGCGAGAGTACCTTTATGGTGGAGATGAACGAGGCTGCCAGTATCCTCAATAACCTATCCGAACGCTCCCTCGTGCTCTTTGACGAACTCGGACGCGGAACCAGCACCTATGATGGCATCTCGATAGCATGGGCTATAGTGGAATATATCCACGAGAACCGTTTCCATGCTAAGACCCTCTTCGCCACCCACTACCACGAGCTCAATGAGATGGAACGGCTCTTTGACCGTATTCGCAACTACAACGTGTCCGTGCGCGAGGCGGACGGTAAGGTCATCTTCCTGCGCAAACTTGCACGCGGCGGTAGCGAACATAGCTTCGGTATCCACGTGGCCAAACTGGCAGGTATGCCCGCCAGCATCGTTGAGCGGGCTAACCAGGTGCTGAAAGACCTGGAGGGAAATAGCCCCAAGGCATCCATTGGTGCTGTCAAGGGCTCGGTCAGCGCGCACGAGGGGTTGCAGCTATCCTTCTTCCAGCTGGATGACCCGGTGCTGGAACAGATACGCGACGAACTGACACGCCTGGATATCAACAACCTGACACCTATTGACGCCCTCAATAAGCTACACGAAATCAAAAAACTAGTCGGCGGAAAATGACCCCTCTCCCTGCATCTCAATCAGATGGCGGTAGGCGCCGTTCAGGTGCATCAACTCGTCGTGAGTGCCCTGCTCGATGATCTGACCATCTTGCAGCACGCAGATAAGGTCGGCGTTGCGAATGGTACTCAACCGGTGCGCTACCACCAGCGAGGTGCGGTCTTGCATCAGCTTCTCCAGCGCCTCTTGCACCAACTTCTCCGATTCGGTATCCAATGCCGAGGTAGCCTCGTCCAGAATCAGTATCGGCGGGTTCTTCAGTATGGCGCGGGCTATGGATATACGCTGCCGCTGTCCGCCGCTCAGCCGGCTGCCGCGGTCGCCGATCAGCGTCTCGTAGCCATCCGGCGTCGCCATGATGAACTCGTGCGCATTAGCTATACGCGCAGCACGCTCAACCGCCTGCTGCCAGCTGCCACCGCCCGGAGCCGGCTGACGGGTATCTACACCAAAGGTGATGTTGTTATAGAATGTGTCGTTGAATAGTATCGCCTCCTGATTGACGTTGCCCATCAGCTCGCGCAGGTCGCTCGTGCGGAAGTGGCGTATATCCTCGCCATCCAGCCGTATAGCCCCTTCTGTCACGTCGTAGAAACGCGGTAGCAGGTCTGCCAGCGTGGTCTTGCCGCTGCCCGACTGACCCACCAGCGCTACCGTCTTGCCCTTAGGTATCGTCAGCCTGATATGCCGTAGCACCGGTACGTCTTGCCGGTAGGCAAAGCTGACATCATCGAACTCAATCTGCCGGCTGAAAGCACAGAGCGGCTGCGGCTGCTCGGGCTCGCGGATGGTGTTGACGGTCGTCAGAATCTTATCGATACGCTCCAGCGAGGCCGCACCGCGACGGATACCGTACGAAGCTTTCGATAGGTCTTTGGCGGGATTGATGATCGAGTAGAAGATGACCAGGTAATAGATGAACGTGGCTGCATCAATGGTCGAGTGCTCGCTCAGAATCAGCCCGCCGCCATACCACAGCAGCACGGCAATAAGGGCTGTACCCAAAAACTCCGATACCGGGTGCGCCAGGTAGTACCGACGGTTGATACGATTGAACGTGCGGCGGGTATCGTTGATGAGGTTCAGAAAACGACCCTGCAACTTCTCTTCGGCATTGAAGGCTTTGACTACCCGCAGCCCGCCTAAGGTCTCCTCAATCTGCGTCAGTATCTCAGCCGTCTGTTCCTGTCCGCGGGTCGAGGAACGCTTCAGCGAGCGACCGATACGACCGATGATAAGCCCCGCTATAGGCAGTAGCAGCAGCACAAAGACCGTCAGCTGCCACGAGATGAAAAACAAGGTCAGCAGGTACACCAGAATCATCAGCGGGTCTTTGAACAAGATATCCAGCGATGACATGATGCTGCTCTCTACCTCGCCTACGTCGCTGGTCATACGCGACATCACATCGCCTTTCTTCTCTTCGGTGAAGTAACCGATAGGCAGGCGCGTTACCTTGTTGTACAGCTGCTGCCTCAAGTCGCGCAGTACACCCGTGCGAATAGGCACCATGAAGTAATTGGCGAGCCAGGCGGTCAGGCATTTCAGACCCGTCATCGCGATGAGGAATACACCTAACAGAAACAGCACATAACCCGAACCGTGTGTGGCTACCAGCTCTTCCATCCACCAGTATAGGTTACCCCGCGCGGCGTCAATAAACTCTTCGACCGAGACCGCCGAACTCAACTCCGTATAGGCTACCTCCGCCTGGCTCAGACCGAACAGCAGTCTCAGCACCGGTATAATAGCCGCAAACGAGAACAGCGACAGCACCGTTGATAGCAGATTGAACAGTATATTGAGTGCCACGTAGCCTTTGTAGGGCGGCACAAAGCGTTTGAGTAGGCGTATGATATTCATCGCTTTCGTATGTTTTCGCGCACGTAGGTCAGCACCTGTCGGTCGAATGCCTCGTGTTTATCGATTTGTGTGAGGATAGGTATGGGCTCTAACTTATCGCGGAGGGCATCGCTCAGCGGTGCCTCTTCCAGCCGCGCTATGTCTTTCTCCGTCGTCAGTACGCGGTCATAGTACTTGGCTTTCTGCTCCAGGAAGCGTAACTCGTTGCGGTTTAGTACATGGTGGTCAGGGAAATAGAGCGTCTCTATGTTCGGGAATAGGGTCCGTAGGTGTCTCTCCAGGTACTCGGGGTGGGCGATAGCTGTGACGAGCAGAACTCTCCCGCCGGTGGGTATCTGGGGGTAACCGATGGTTGAGAAGAAGAGCGACTGGTACGAGGGCAAGTGCAGCCGCGTGTCGATCAGGCGTTTATCGATGGGTTGGAGCCCCTCCGGACACTTGGTCACCACGATGATGTCGGCACGCAGGCTCTGACTCTTGGCGTCGCGCAAGCGCCCGTAGGGTAGGTAGTGGTCATCAACGTACAGCCTATCGGCGGCGGTGAGCAGGATATTCAGTCCGCAGCGGATACGCCGGTGCTGGAAGGCGTCGTCCAGGATGACCAGCTGCAGGTCAGGGAAGGCTTGCCTGAGGCGTTTTATGCCCATGACTCGGTCGGCGCATACCGCCACCACGATATTCGGAAACTTGCGATGCAGCTGCAGCGGCTCGTCACCTATACTCGCCGCCGTCGCATTCGGGTCTGCCAGCACAAAACCCCGTGTCACGCGTTTGTAGCCGCGCGAGAGAACGGCTATCTTGTAGTGCGGACTGAGCAAACGAATCAAGTACTCTACCATCGGCGTCTTGCCCGTGCCGCCAACAGCCAGATTACCCACACAGATAGAGGGCAGCGGAGCGTCTGTCGTGTGGATAAAATGGCTGTTGTACAGACCGTTACGAATACCGATAGCCAACCTGTACAGCCAGCTCGCCGGCAGGGAGAATATCTTCAAAAAATTGTTCATTTTTTCAACTACACTCAACTCTCAACGCTCAACTACACTCAACTCTCAACGCTCAACACTCAACTATTGAATAGTGACCTCCGGCATCAGTGCCATGATGCGCGGCTTGGAGGCGAACTCCTTGATGCGCAAGATGAGCTTCTCTTCGTCGGTGGTGTTATCCAGCAGATTCAGCAGTTCTGCCATCGGGTCTTTCTTCTCGGGATAGTAAACCAGCTGGTAGTCTTCGATTTCGGCGAGCTGGGCGGCTTTCTTGATGGCATCGTCCATATTACCCAGTGCATCCACCAGGCCGATATTCAGTGCATCCTGGCCCAGCCATACTCTGCCTTCGCCGATTGCCTTGATGCTATCCTGCGTGAGGTGACGCCCCTCGGCGCAGCGGCGGGTGAACAGGTCATAGCCGCGCTCAATCATGTCTTGCATGATCTTCTGCTCCTCGGGATTCATACCGTGGAAAAGCATGTTGTCATCCAGTGCCGAGTGGCGGTTGGTGGTGACGCAGTCAACATCCAGACCAATCTTCTCGCGCAGTTTCTTCATGTTGGGAATCGTACCGAAGATACCGATAGAACCCGTCAGCGTGTTGGGCTCGGCGTAGATATAATCGGCTTCGCAGGAGATATAATAACCTCCGCTGGCGGCATAGTCACCCATCGAAACTACAACGGGCAATCCCTTGGCCTGCAGCGTTTGTACGGCATGGTGAATCTGTTCGCTGGCATCCGCACTGCCACCCGGGCTGTTGACACGCAGCACGACAGCTTTCAGGTCTTTCTCCTTGTGCATCTTCTTGATGGTCTTCAGCACCTTGGTATCCACAATGCCGTCGCCCTCTTCGCTGTAGATCTGACCATCCAGGTACAGAATACCAATCTTATCCTTGGCGCTGGACTTGGCTTTCTTCACGTTCGACATCTTGGCGGTGGAAACCAGCTTGTAGTCCTTGCCTGCCAGGCGTGTCAGCACGCTGTCCATCTCATCGGCATAGACCAGACGGTCAGCCAGGTGCGAGCTGATATAATCCTCTGCGGGTGCTACGCCCATGTAGCGGTCAGCCAGTTTATCCAACTCCTCGGTGCTGATGCCGCGGCTTAGGCTGACACCTTCCTTCAATACGTTCCATATACCGTTCAGGTAAACCTCGGTCTGCTTGCGGTCGGCATCCGACATCGAGGTGCGGAAATACGGTTCAACGGCAGACTTGAAGGTGCCGACTTTCAGGATTTGCATCTCCACGCCGATCTTCTCCAGCACGCGTGTGAAGTACATCTTCTGGGCACTCAGACCGTTCCAACTGATCGAACCCGTGGGGTTCAGGTAGATGGAGTCAGCCACCGAAGCGATGTAGTAGTTGATCTGACCGTAGCTCGGAGCATAGGCGATGATAAACTTACCCGAGCGTTTGAAATCCAAGAGGGCGTCGCGCAGCGCTTTGGCTGAAGACTGACCGATGCTGAACTCACCGCCGTACAGATAGATACCCTTCACCTGATCGCTACCTTCCGCCAGGCGGATGTTGGCGATGAGGTCATTCAGGCCTACGGTGTTGGGCTGGTTGTAATAGGGAGTGCTGCTCATCAGCGAGGCAAACGGATTATCCTCCTGGCCTTGCTCTACGACTATGCCGCTCATCTCCAACTTGTAGACGGTGTTGTCGGTGAGTTTGGTTTCCGGGGTTTCAAACATGCTGCCGAATGCCGCACCGATAATGCCGCACAGCACAACGTAAATGACTAAACAGATAATGATGGTCCACAGACATCCTCTGTTCTTGCGGGGCTGTTGCCCGTCTTGTTTCTTGCAAAATAACATAGTGATTTTGTATTTAAAATTTAATATTTAATATTTAAAATTCTATTCTCAACTATCAATTATCAACTATCAACTATCAACTATCAATTGTCAACTATCAACTATCAACTATCAATTAGAACGGGTATCCTATTGCAAAGTGGAAACTCATATCATTCCACCCCAGGCCGTTGGGTGCCGTTCGCCAGGCTTTGGGGGCATCGTAACTCAGGTATTCGGGGTCGTAGAGCCGGATGCCGTAGTCGATACGGAAGACAAAGACCGTGAAATCCAGTCGTAGTCCCACGCCGTAGCTCCAGGCTATCTGCTTGTAGAAGTCCTTCTTGATGCCGCCGCCCGGTTGGTTATCGTAGTCATCGATGGTCCATATGTTACCCGCGTCGGTAAAAGCCGCCAGCTCAATAAAGTTCCATACCTTCCACCGATACTCTACGTTGAGATCCAGCTTCAGGTCACCCGCGCGGTTGTTGTAGTCTATCTTCTTGGTTAGTCCTTTGTAGCTACCGGGGCCCAAGCCGCGCATCGTCCAGCCCCTGACGCTGTTACCGCCGCCGGCAAAATAGCGTTTCTCGAACGGAATGGTCTTGCTGTTGCCATACGGTATGGCGCAACCTATCGCGCCGTGGAATACCAGGCGGTGTTTCTCATTGAATATCTGATGGTAGGCAAAGTCAAAATCCGCCTTGAAGTACTGCGAGTAGCAGATGCCTAACACCTGACGCATGCCGTCCTCGCCGGGCTGAACACCCGCCAGACGGGCTATCCCGTCCATCACATTACCTGCCACCTCTACGCGGGCACGGAAGTTACCAAACGAGCGTAGGGGTTGCTTCTCGCGAAACGATGTGTAAGCCAACGAATACGACAGACCTAAGATCAGGTGGTCTTCGTACGAGTATTTCAGGATATTGGTCGGCTGCAGGAATACCGAGCGGAACTCATCGCTGATATAGGGCAGATAGACCAGGCTGAGGTCCACAAACGAGAACTGGTGTGTCCACGGACTATTGGGGCGCTTGATGCTCCAGCCTAATGAGGCGTTGACAATGGTGCGGGTGAACTCATCCGGACGCTGTTGGTAGTTGAATGCCAGGTTTATCTTGAGCCTGTTGGGGAATTTCAGTCCCGCCTGTGCGCGCGCCTCGATGGCTCGACCTCCATTTTGCCGCCATTCGTAGCCGCCGCGGACCTTGAGGCTTAGTTCCTCCGCACCGCGGAAGATATTCTTGTTCACATACCCCACGCCGGCTGCCACACCCCAGTCGCCCGCACTATACGTACCCTCCACCTCGGCGGTGAAGGTGTTGAGTTTGCGGCGCGAGATGACAATATGGCAGTCTAACAAGCCCGGCTCGTATTCCTTGAAACTGATATCCACGTACTTGACTACCCCCAGGCTGTTGAAGTTGGCATAGGTGTCCTCCACCTTCTTGATGTCGTACCAGTCGCCGGGTTTTATCTCGCAGGTATGGATGAGGGTTCGATCGCGCAGTAGCTTCTTGTTGACCCAGGTGAAGTGGTAGTTATCCTTCTCAGAGGACTGTATGCTGGTCATCTGCCGCGAGTAGTTGGGGTCGTAGTCGAGATGAAAATAGACGTCGCGTATCATCTGCCGGGCAAAGATACGTTGCTGCAGCGTATCGGGCAAGTCTTCGTAGTAGTCTTGCATCTTCATTTCGACATCCACCTGGTGGTCGCCAACGGTGCTATCGGCGGTATATTGCAGCAGCGAACGCTCAAAATAGTAATACCCGCTACGGCGCATCTCGCGTTCCAGCCGCGCGCGCTCTTGGTTCAGCACGTCGGAATTGAAGTACATACCCTCCTTCAGTAGCGACTTTTCCTTATCCATGGCATACTGCCTGAGTGCGCCTTGGGGCAGGTAGTATGCGGCGTTGCGCAGGTAATAGGGCTCGTTGGCGTGCACGTGGTAGGTCAGCGTCAGCTTGCGCCCCTTGAAGGCCATCGATGTATCCACCGTGGCGTTGAAGAAGCCGCGGTTCTGCAACGCCTTGGTCAGCTGTGTCATGCTCTGCGATGCCAGGCCGGCGTCGAATATCTCCGGTGCCTCGCCCATCTTACGGGCATTACGAGCGAGCCGTTTCTTCGACTTGGTCGTGGTGTCCAGCGGGGCGGTGTTGTAGATATGCAGTTGCAGCTTCCAGAACCCCAAGGTCTTTGAGTTCTGCGTCTGCCTTAGGTATGGCTTCAGTTCCGAGGGCTTTACCTCCTTGGTGTCGGTAACCTCAATCTTGGTGTTATCGAGCAGGTATTGGTCTTCGGGCACAAACTTCAGGGTGTTGCATCCCGTCAAAAGAAGCAGCATCACGAATCCGAGCAGCATTCTCAGCCGCCTATTCACGTTGTTTTCTATGTCTCGTACCTGCCTGTGCATAAACTGATTCCCCCTCCCTTGCGGGGAGGGCCGGGGTGGGGTTATTTGTTCATCCTTTTCGCCATCCCGATGGCACCCGTCGGGCATACCAGGCGGCAGAGGTGGCAACCCACGCATTTTTGCCCGATGATATGCGGCGTGCGGTCTTCGCCAAACGAGATAGCCTGATGACCTCCGTCTTGGCACGAGATGTAGCAGCGCCCGCAGCCGATACACTTCGTTCGGTCTATCTTCGGGAACACCATGGTCTCGCGGTCTAAATCCGAAGGCATCACAAAGTTCTTCAGCTCCTCGCCTACCAGCTTCTTCAGCTCCACAATACCGCGCTCGCGCATGTAATGCTGCAAGCCTAACTTCAGGTCATCGATGATGCGGTAGCCGTATTGCATTACAGCCGTGCATACTTGCACGTTGCGGCAGCCCAGCTGTATGAATTCCAGCGCGTCGCGCCAGGTCTCAATGCCACCGATGCCGCTGATGTCAATATGCCGTTCGATACCGGCTTTCTGCAGAATCGGGTTGCCGGTCATCTCGTAGATCATACGCAGCGCGATGGGTTTAACCGCCTTGCCTGAGTAGCCGCTAACGGTCTTCTTGCCGCTAACTTGGGCGTCATCGCTCATCGTGATAGACTTGATGGTATTGATGGCGCTGATGCCGTGTGCGCCACCGAAGAAGCACGACAAGGCGGGTTGGGTCATCGTCATGATGTTAGGCGTCATCTTGGGGATAACGGGTATCTTCACCGCGTTTCTCACGAACGAGGTATAGAACAGAATCAGCTCGTTGTTCTGCCCAATATCGCTTCCCAGACCGGTCAAACGCATCTGCGGGCAGGAGAAATTCAGCTCTACGGCATCGCAACCCGCCTCTTCCGCCATCCGCGCCAGTTCCACCCATTCCTCTTCACTCTGCCCCATGATCGAGGCGATGATACGCTTGGTGGGGTAGTTGGTCTTCAGGCGGCGTAGTATGTCGAAGTCCTCTTCGTAGGGGTTCTCGCTCAGTTGCTCCATGTTACGGAAGCCCACGAACGGCGTGCCTTCTTTTCTGACGGCATCGAAACGCGGACTGACCTCGCGGATGTCTTGCTTGCAGATGGTCTTGTAGAAAACACCGGCCCAACCGGCTTCCAGCGCGCGAGCAACCATCTCGTAGTTGGTGCAGACGGCTGAACTGGCCAGAAAGAACGGGTTCTCGCACACCAAGTCGCAGAAATTAAGCTCCAGCGACGGCAGGCTATCGGTGCTTGCCGTGCTCTCCGATGCAGCCGACTTGTCTCCGCTCGGCATCAAGATAGCCTTTCTCAGCTCCGCAATACGGATAGGTCTGTCGTAGTGAATGCAGGCTTGCTCGGCTGCCTCAATTTCTAAATCGTTGAGTTGGCTGAGCAACTCGCGAGCGGTCCACAGATTATCGAATCGCAGTGCGCGTAGCGCGCGCGCGACCGTTGCTCCGCATGGCGCCTCTTCGCATAGCAGACAGCGAGCCACTTCTTCGTTGGTGTGTAGCATAATAAAGGTGTTTTGATGAGTTATTCTATAGCTGTTCTTTGCCTTCGTTACCAATTAGCCTGCAAAGTTACAAAAAATATTTGGAATATACAAAGATTTTCGCCGGAAAATGAAACTTATAGAGCATTTAGGCATAAAAAACGCCTTATTTACCCGTTAAATACGAGTCAAAGCCGCCACCACACTGCGACCACACCGCGACCACACGGCGACCATCGTGAACGTGCGGGTACAGAATGGGGTGCAAAATTGCGTTGTGACAGACTGCCTAATTGCCTCGTGATTGCTTCGGGATTGGATCGGGATTGCTTCGGGAATGGCTCGGTGAAGTCGGGGAAAAGATTCGACTATATTTCGGTGTTTAATCCAGTTGCCGGATGTCGGCGGCTATCTGCCTTCTGAGTGCGTCGAGCGAGGGGAAACGCTGTTCGCCTCGTATGCGTCTGAGAAACGTGAGGGTCACATGCCGACCGTACAGATCACCCCTGAAATCGGGTATGTGCGTCTCAATGGTCGTATCCGTATTGCCAACGGTGGGGTTGGAGCCAATATTTGTAATTGACAATGGATAGTTGACAATTGATATTTTATCAGGCTGAAGGCCTGCAAAGCGGGTGGCATAGACGCCTGGGGCGGGGATGAGTTTCAGGGCTTCGGGTTCGATGTTGGCGGTGGGGAAACCGAGTT
Organism: uncultured Bacteroidales bacterium; assembly: GCA_900316005.1. GTDB lineage: Bacteria > Bacteroidota > Bacteroidia > Bacteroidales > Paludibacteraceae > Colicola. Next base: position 48,870 of record ONBH01000002.1, read on the forward strand.
GGTGTCCCAGTCCTCGTCCGTGTACCACAGTGCCGCTGAGGGTGTAGGCGTAGCCCAGTAGTTCGTTGGCTTCGCTGATATGCCCTGCCTGTAGTGCACGGCGGATACGTGTGGAGGATACAGCACCCGCGGGAGCTTGCTCCTGCAGCCTGACGCGTATGCCTGCAGCCTCACCGCGGGCGATGTAGTCGTCGATGGCTATGAGCCGGTCGCTACCGAAACGGTGGTCGTAGCCCATGAGCAGGATATCTACGCCGTATTGTTCGTGCAAGAGACGCATGAACGCTTCGGCGGTGAGTTGCTGCACCGCAGCGAAATCGAGGCAGATAAGGTGGTCGATACCCGTCTGGGAAAGCAGTCGGAGTCGTTCTTCGGTGGTGGTGAGCAGCGCTGGTGACTGACCGGTCAGCAGCAGCTTGGGGTGCTCGCGGAAGGTCACAACGGCCGACTCGAGCCCCTCGCGCTCAGCGGTAGCACGGAGTTGGGCCAGCAGAAACCGGTGCCCGCGGTGCACTCCGTCAAAGAATCCTATGGTAGCAGCTAATTTCAACTGTCAACTATCAACTATCAATTATCAACTATCAACTATCAATTATCAACTATCAACTATCAACTATCAACTATCAACTATCAACTATCAATTATCAACTATCAACTGATAACATCCTGCGTCAGCCGGAAGATCGCGGGGGTTCTCGTCGCGGTCATAGGGCAGCAGCAGGGCGGCTAGCGTATCGGCAATGCCGATAGCAGGACTATGTTCCGATAGGTGGAAGTCGTAGTATTTGTACTCCTGGTAGAGGTAGTATATATTTCGGAAGACGGTATCTTCCTTCTGCGCATACCGGTTATTGCTGCACCAGGCTTGGTGCAGTGTGTCTGCCTTCAGGTAGTTATGGCGCACATCGCCGCTAAAGGCTGCGGGTAGGGGTGTGGCTACGACGAAGCTGTTGTCGCGTCGGCCGGTGACGATGCAGTTCAGTAGTGTCAGGCTATTAGGCGCTGTGCTCTTGGACATATCGTTGACAAAAAGCGCCGCTACATCCTCGGGCGAGGTGTTGTGGATATTGAGGTTGGTATAGGGATAACCGAAATAGCCGGCTATGGTGTTATGAATCAGCACATGCTCGCCGCCCTGCAGATAGACGCAGTAGCCGGCGCAGTTGCTGATCTCGCTGTTGGCAATGGTGTCATTGACGTTCTGCAGCACGATGCCGTAAGCCGCATGGTTGTGGATGCGGCTGTTGTACATACTGAAAGCGGGTCGGTCATACGGTGTCTCGTTGACGCAGTAGATACCAATGGTGCCGCTGAGTATCTCGGTGTGACAGAACCGATACGCGGGTACGGGCATATCAGCAGTATGGTACAGGTAGATACCTCCCCACTGCCCGGAGGCGTGTGCATAGGGAACATTCTCAAAGAGCCGGTCGGTGCGGTCACCCTGAATACGGATGGGGTCCGTCGGCGTGCCTTCGGCTTTGAAAGAACCGTAGCATACGATGTTAGCACCGCTGTGCATATAGAGTGTAGCGCCGGCCTCCAGCAGCGTCGTTCCGCCGATGACGATGGTGTCGTAGATGAGGTAGGGCTTGGTGTTGCGGAAGAAGTGACTGCCGTATTCCGTGCGCCCTTTAGCCGAACGGATGATCTCTACATTCTGGCCATAGGCCTGCATCAGCACGGTGTCGGTATGCCCGTTGACGGTGAAGAGTAGCGGGTCTTCGATCAGCACGGGGCTATTGACATCCTGGGGGTCCACGTTCACGCGCACGAATAGAAAGAGACTGTCGCCGCCATTGAGGGTGATATCGTGCAGTAGGTCTTCGCGGTTCTCACCATCCAGATTGATATGAAAATACGGGCTCTGATGGCTCACGGAGCGGATGAGTAAGGCATTCTTGTTAGTGTTGTAGATCATCATCCGTTTGGTCGAACTGCCGATGGTTGAGAAGACGGTGTCGAAGGCGAGTGTGTCGGTCGAGAAGGAGAGACGCAGCGTCGGGTCGTCGCTTATCTGCTGCTCGCGACAGGCGCTGAGCAGCACAAGGGTCGTCAGTAAGACGGAGATTAGGGTATGTAGTCGGCTCATCTTACTCAAAATTGAATATCAAGGTTATCATCTGGTTTCTGAGCCTGCTGAGGGCTTGGGTGTAGAAATAGTCCGGTTTGCCCAACTCGGGTCGGTCGGATACGGGCGTTAGCATGTTGGCAAAGCCGATTTGGTATTTCAGTTCCGGGCAGAACTTAAACCAGCGGAAATAGAAGTCGCAGCCAAAGCCGAAGTCAATGAAGTAATCCCACTTCTTCTGGTAGAGCGGTCGCTCTTTCTGTCCGCCGAAGTCGTAACTGGCACCGCCGCCGAAGATGAGGTACGGGCGGTAGTTCTTCTCGCGCTCGGCGGACCACTTCAGGTATAGGGGCAGGGTGATGGGCAGCGACAGGATATCGGTATTGGGCCCGTTACCCTCGCTACCGCGTACTGCTGCGCCTGACTCGGTCTTGTAGGTCACGGTTCGTTGCCCGAAATGCAGACCGGGGGTGAAACGCAGATTGAGATGTCGGCTCAGCCTCAGGTCGGTAATAAAACCGACAGAGAACCCCGGCATCAGGTTTCTGACGCGTGCGTGGTAGATCTCGCCGTTGACGGGTTCGTTGGTGTCGGTGACACCGTAACCCATGAAGTTGACACCGAGTGAGAACCCGAAGTGGATGAGTTTGTCATCCACATAGGGGTTATTCATCTGTGCCCATATCCTCGTACTGAGAACCAGAATCGTTACTATTAGCGTTATACGTCTCATTGCGTTTGGGTTTCATATTACCAAAGTTATAGGTCAGTGTCAGGCTTATGACGCGCGAGTTCCAGCGGTTATGGCTGTACTGCCAGAAGCCGTCGCCGTAGTTGTAGCGTCGGCGTGCGCGCGAGTTCAATATATCGCGTACGTTGAAGGCCAGTGCCAGTCGGCGGTCCAGGAAGGTCTTGCGCAGCCCGATATCCAGACTGTAACTATGGTCGGTCTTTCCCTGGGCGGTGACATGCGGACTGCGGTATCGTCCGCTGAGTTGGCCCGAGAAAGTCTTGGTAAACATAAAGTTGGCGTTCAGCCTAACCGACCCCGCCACGGTATTCTGCCCGGGCAGGGTGACCGGATCCAGTTCCGTGCCGTTGACCACCGGCGTGTATTGCGCGCGGTCGAGACGGTTGTAGTAGAAGTTTGCGCTCGTGGTGAGTTGCAGCAGTTCGCCGAAGAGGCGGTTCTTGACCACCACTTCCACACCCGCCTCGTGACGGCGGCCGGCGTTGATGAAGGTGTTGCGCATCGTAATGCCGTCGTTGAACTGGATGTTCTGATGCACATCATCCGCAAAGCGGTAGAACAGACCTGCTGACAGCACATGGCGTTCCCAGTTCTTAAGGTAGTTGAGTTCCACCGCCGAACTGTATTGGGGCAGTAGGTAGGGGTTACCGTATCGTATATTCGTCGGGTCGCTCAAGTCCTGCCGCGGGTTGATCTGGTGACCGCGGGGTCGGTCGATACGGCGGGTGTAGTTGACCTGTAGCTCGTGCCCGTGGCCGAAGTCGTAACTGAGATAGACGCTGGGGAAGACCTGGAAATAGGCGGTGTCCTGCGCTGCCGAGGTAGCCTTGCCCAAGGCGTCGTAGTAGTCGCTCACGATATGCCGCTTGAAGTACTCGCCGCGCACACCTACCTGTACGGCAAACTTATTCCAGAACCGGTTGCCGTAGGTGATGTAGAGCGCGTGGGTCTGTTCGTTGTTGCGGAAGTCGTTGTAGTAGTCTGTCAACTCCAGGGTGCGCGTGCCCGCCTCATCCGCACAATCCCATGCGTCTGCCAGCGCGCTGCGCCATGCCAAGTCGGTCTGCCATCCGGCTTCCAGACGGCTCTGCTCGGTCGGTTTCCATTCGTAGTCAGCCTTGAGTTGCACCGAGCGGTCGAGGTTCTCGTTGAGCTGTTCCTGCGTCGTAGCGATACCATTCTCGCGCTCGATATAGAGGTTGTCACCATTCCAGCTGAACTGGGCATATTGCGCCGAGACCATCAGTTTGTGCTGCTTGGTAAAGTCGGTCAGCCAGTGTAGCATCACGTTGCCGCCCGGGTGATTGCCCGTGCCCTTTTGGTCACGGTCGTATTCGCGCAGGATACTCTCCTCGTTGTCTTTCGACTGCGGTTCCGCAAACTTGGTTACATCGTATAGCGTGTAATGCGTCGGTGCCTGACTGACGGATGAGAAGGCACCGCCGGTCTTGTCATTCTTGGCGGATACCATGCCAAACCCGCTGACGCCTAAGGTGGAGCGATCCGTTACGCGGAAGTCCAGACCGCCGCGCAGAAACATGCCACCGCCGCGGTGGTTGTTTTGCCCCTGCTTGATGAGGCGGGTGGTATCCGTCGGGTAGTAGTTGTAGCGGTCGCTATAGGTCTCGCCGTTGGAGGAGTGGTAGTGGTAACCTACGTTGAAGTAGCCGCTTACGATGCCTTTGTTGAAGTTGAAGTTCACGCCAACGCGACCTCCGGGCGGTGTGGTCCAGGGCGATGCCAGACAGTAGTCTATTGTACCGCTCACGCTGCCGAAGTAGCCTGCCTTACGGTCTTTTTTCATCACCAGATTGATGATGCCTGCGGTACCTTCGGGCGAATATTTGGCGCTGGGATTGGTGATGACTTCGATCTCCTTGATACTCTCGGCTGGCATCTGCTTGAGCACGTCGGCGCGGTTCTCGGCTGTCAGTCCGGCGGGTTTGCCGTTGATCCATATCTCGACGCTTTCGGAGTTGCGCAGGCTGATGTTTCCCTCCTGGTCCACATCTACGGCGGGCACCTGCTCCAAGGCATCGGTGATACTTCCGCCCGAGGCAGCGATGTTCTGGTCTACGGTGAAGATCTTCTTATCCAACTCAAAGCGCATGGTAGTGCCCTGTCCGACGACCTCCACCTCCTGCAGAACCTCGCTCGATTCCTCCAGGTAGATCTTACCTACGTTCACCTGCTCGCCTTTCAGCGTTACGGTGCGTGTCTCAGGATTATAGCCCGTGAAGGAGAAACGCAATTCGTAGGTGCCGTTCGCCATCCCTGCCAGCAGGAATGAGCCGTCTTCTTCGGTGGTGGTGCCGCTCAGCGGAACGTTGTCGCCCGGGTGGTGCAGCGATACATTGGCAAAATCAATAGCCTGGCGCGTCATCTTGTCCATGACGAGCCCGGTAACGCTGTTCTCAGCCCATAGTGCGAGGCTAAGAAGCGTGGTGAAGAAGATAAGCAGCAGCTTCCTCATAGCAATTCAATCCAATTATTTGTGTTATCGTAACGTCGGTTAGCAGGCTGACGCGTCGGAAGGGTTCGCGCCGGCTGATGTCGCTGAGGTGTACCTCAACGACGGGCAGCGGGCAGAGCTCCACGGCGTCGCGCAGCGCCACGCTGGTATGCGTGTAGCCTCCGGCATTGAGGATGATACCTGCGTATCGATCCTCTTCTTCTCCCCCTGTGGTGAGGCTGAGTCGGGTTATTTCTTGTATCTTATCAATCAGGTCACCCTCGTGGTTACTCTGGTAATAGTTAAAACGAACCTCCGGGTGCGCGTGTTGTACACCCAGCAGTATCTGTTCCATGCTTCGTGAGCCGTATTGCGCCGGGTCACGGTATTGCAGCATATTCAGATTTGGTCCGTTTAGAATCAATATACTTGACACAAAACTATCAACTATCAACTGTCAACTATCAACTATCGTACGGCTTTAGCCGATCGTTCGAGGCTTTGCCGAGATAAGAACTATCAACTATCAATTATCAACTGTCAACTGTCAACTATCAATTGTCAACTATCTCGCTCCGTTGACTGCCAGCAGGAACTCTTCGTTGTTGGCAGTGCGTTCCATGTAGTTCTTGAGTTTATCCATAGCTTCGGTTGAGCTCATCTCGCTCAGCTGCTTGCGGATCATCCACATACGGCTGAGTGTCTCGGGGTCAAGCAGCAGGTCGTCGCGGCGTGTGCTGCTGGCGGGTATATCGACGGCGGGGAAGATGCGTTTGTTGCTCAGGCGGCGGTCCAGCTGCAACTCCATATTACCCGTACCCTTGAATTCCTCGAAGATCAGGTCATCCATCTTGCTGCCGGTCTCCGTCAGCGCGGTGGCGATGATGGTGAGGCTGCCGCCATTCTCGATGTTACGTGCAGCACCGAAGAAGCGCTTGGGTTTATGCAGTGCTTGTGCTTCCACACCGCCGGATAGAACCTTGCCGCTGGCGGGTGCCACGGTGTTGTAGGCGCGAGCCAGACGGGTGATGGAGTCAAGCAGGATGACTACGTCGTGACCGCATTCGACCAGTCGTTTGGCTTTCTCGTGCACGATATTAGCCACCTTCACGTGGTTCTCAGCCGGTTCGTCAAAGGTCGAAGCGATGACCTCGGCATTGACGCTGCGGGCCATATCCGTGACCTCTTCGGGGCGTTCGTCAATGAGCAGAACGATCATATATACCTCGGGATGGTTGGCAGATATAGCATTAGCTATCTGCTTGAGTAGCACCGTTTTACCGGTCTTGGGTTGCGCTACGATCAGTCCGCGTTGACCCTTACCAATGGGGCAGAACAGGTCGATGATACGTACCGACAACGGGTCTTCGCGGTTACCCTTGCAGAGCCTGAATTTCTCGTCAGGGAAGAGGGGAGTGAGGTTCTCAAAGGAGATACGCTCCTTGGCAATCTCGGGCTGCAGGCCGTTGACGCGGATGACCTTATCCATGGGGAAATATTTGTCAGTATCTCTGTTCGAGCGAATGGTGCACTCGACGGTGTCACCCTGTTTGAGGCCATACTGGCGTATCTGCTGCTGGCTGACGTAGATGTCGTCGGGCGACGAGATGTAGTTGTAGTCCGCACTACGCAGGAAACCGTAGCCGTCGGGTGCGCACTCCAGGGTGCCCATTGCAATGACTTTGTCGCCAAAGTCAGCCAGTACCTCTTGTTGTGCCTCGGCTACCGGCTCTTCGCTCTCTGCCTTCGGCTCTTGGGCTGCGGTAGCCTGCTCGGGTTGCTCGGTCTGTGGTACGAGGTTTTCTTCTGTAGTAGGCACTTCGGCTGCTTCTGCGGTTGCTAAGGTTGCTTCCGGTGCTACCTCGCGTGCATTCTTGGGCTTACGTCCGCGTTTCTTACCCGTCTTCGGTTGCTGTTCTTCAGCCTTCTTCTCAGTCTTCTGTTCTTCTGCTTTCTTCTGCTCTGTCTTCTCCTCTTTCTTTTCGGTCTGCTCCTCCTTCGCTTCCGTTACGGGTTGTTCCTCTTTCTTGGCATTCTTGGGTTTGCGTCCGCGTTTCTTGGGTTCTGGTTTCTTGTCTTCTTTTACCTCAGCTTTTTTCTCTGCGGTTTTGCTTTGTTCCTCCTGGAAAACCAGCTCACCCTGAACCGGCGGCTGGGTGTCGGTATCGTTTGCCGTACGAGCAGGATCGTTGAGGTCGGTTAGTGGTTTGCGGGCTTCAATAGCTTGTACGGTTCGGTTGGCATGGTGGTTGTTTTGCTTGAGTTGCTCCTGCATCTCACCCAGTTGTTCCTGCTCATTGCCGACGGTTGCGACGACGCGGTTGCTGCGCATCTGGTCGGTTTCAATCTTCTGCGGGCGGGCTTTGAGGCGAATGCGCTCGCGCTTACCACCACGGCGTTCCTGACGTTCTGCCTCGCGTTGCTCCTCTTTAGCCTGCACATCGGCTGCCTTCTGGTCGGCCTGTGCATCCAGAATGGCATAGATAATCATCATGGGGGTAAAGGACTTCTTGATCTTTGCACCCATCTGTTTTGCTGTCTCTTTCAGTTCATCGAGCGACATGCGCTCCAATTTCTTAATGTCGTATTGCATAAATTAAATAAAATAGTAGCTATCGGGGAATAAATGACGGTCGAAATAGACCTTCACTCAAATCGACTGCAAAAGTACAAAAAAAAAACGGAATACGCAAACTTTTCTTCAAAAAAATGCTTTTTTCCGTTATTTTTATACATAAATCGTACATTGTACATCGTACATCGTACATAAATCTTTACTGCTTGGGCGGAGTTGGTGGCATCTTGCCTTTCATGGGACCTTTGCTCGGGTCAACGCCGCTCTCGATAGCTTCCTGGATAAATCCCGCCATGCCTTTGGCCTGCAGGCCGCCCATCTTGTTGAACTTATAGGTAAAGGTCAGCGTGAAGTAGGTGGGCAGCGAGTTGAACTTCTGGTATTTGACCGAGTTATCGCTGACGGTCTGTACGATATTCTTTTTGTCGTTGAGGATATCCATCACCTTGAGTGCGAGTGTGGCATTTTTCCACGACTTGTTAATATGGGCATTCAGTATCAGTTCGTCGACATCGTCTAACTTATACCCGTAACGCGCGGTGTAGCCGCAGTCGGCACCGATGGTCCAACTCTTAGGCAGGTGGAACTCAATATCGCCCGTCAGCGTCCAGTTGAAGACGTTCGAGAGGCTGTTTTTCTGCACCGAGTTCTGCGTACGCGAATAGTTGAAGTCGCCGGTAACACCAACGTCCACGATATCGTGCGTGAAGCGCAGGCTCAGGTTCTCCTGTACCAGCAGGTTGCCCGTTTTGCTGAGCGTGCCTAAGATGATGTCGTTGCGGGCAATGATGTCGGCTATCTCACTGGCTGTCAGCTCCGATGAGGTGTATGCCACCCGCTGGTTATAGGAGATAGCGGTGCGGGTATGGAATTGCAGCATCTTCTTGGCGAACGGTGTGTTGTACATTAGGTCGGCTCCTACGTCAAAGGGCAGCGAGCCGGCATTCACGGTCTGCATATACACCTTTCCGGTCTCGTCGTAGAGGGTGTTGTTGGCGAGTGCGTCCTTTGTGAGGTTGCCTCTGATGCCCGTCATGATGCTGGAGAAACGCTTGATGTTGAACTTCGAGAACATGAATCGCAGCGTATGTTGGAAGGCGGGTTTGAGGCCCTGGTTACCGAGTGTCTCACTCATGGCGTCGGAGTTGTTACGCACTGGCATCATCTGGTTGATAGAGGGCTGAATGGTGTTGCCGCGGTAGATGATACGGGCGAACTGCTTCTTGCCCATCTTGTACTTGAAGCTGGCATTGGGGCTCCAGTTGAATACCGAGATGAGCGTGTCGCGATCCAGCATGTTGCCGTAGTACGAGATGGTTCGTGTCTGCGAGGGGTTGAATTTGACGCCTACCGTCAGGTCGCATTTCTCGGATATCCAGCGGTAGTTCAGTTCTGCTGCTTCGGAATAGAAACGGGTTTGCAGGTTATTGGAGTAGGCACTGTCGTAGGCATATTCGTTGCGGAGGGTATCCATTGACATCTGCACCTTGTCTGACTTGCGGGTGTTGCCCGAGAAGGATAGTGCGAACTCCAGCAGGTGGTTATTCTTGTAGATAGGTTCTACGTACGACGCGCGCAGCGAATACGACAGTTTGCCGCTACCCGTGTTGGCGTATTGGTCCACCTGCGAGTGGTTGAGTATGTTATCCCAGCTGTAGGTCTTGTTGTAACTCTTGGTGTCGGCATAGTTGAAGTCGCCCGTCAGCGTCAGGGTGCGCCCCGGACGCAGGAACTTACGGTTGTAGATCGCCTTCATGCCGCCGCCTATCTCGCGTGAGTTGGTGAGTTGGTCCTGGTAGCCGTCTTTGACCAGGATGCTGTCGCGGTGGTAGCGGTAGGTGTTACCGCCCGTGGCGTTGTTGTTGGTATAGGAGAGGGTAGGTTGCAGCAGCAGTTTGTTGAGCGTGTCAATCTGGTACTCCAGCTCCAGGCGTAGGTTTACATCCCAGGCGTGGCTGCGGCGCGAGGTGGTATCGTTGTTGTGGTAGGTAGCGTCGCTGGAGAAGCGGTCTTGGTTCTGGATGGTCTTGCTGTCATTGCGTGCGTGCGAGAAGGCTACATCGCCGCCGAAAGCCAGGCTCGAGCGGCTATCCAGTTGGATGATCTTCTTGCTCAAGTCCACGTTGGTGTTGATACCGATGTTCTCGCTCCAGGTGATACCTTGGTTTTGCGAGCCGAAGCCTCCGCGGCCTCGACCCATACGTATCTGGTTGGTGTTGTTGGCTGCACCGATGATGGTCGTTTGGCTCTCGCCCGAGAGGATATTGGTGAAGACGCCGGCTTCGTAGCGGAAGTCGTTCTCAAAGAAATGCTTGGTGCGCGCAGCTGCGGTAGTACCATAGGCGGGGTTGCCGTAGTCAAACCATCCGCCGTTGTCGGTTACCATATCGGCACCGGCGGCTGCCGAGTAGTTGCCAAAGACCCCTTTCTTGCGGTTCTGCTTCAGCTTCAGGTTGATGACACGTTCCGTCTCGTCGTCCTCAAAGCCGGTCAGCTTGGCGGTCTCGGACTTCTCATCGATAACTTGCACCTTCTCAATCATATCCGCGGGGATATTCTTGGTAGCGGTCTGTACATCGTTGCCGAAGAACTTCTTGCCGTCGATGCGCACGGCTTTGATGCCCTCGCCGTTGACGGTGACGTTGCCCTCCTTATCTACCTGCACGCCGTTCAGTTTCTTCAGTAGGTCTTCGACCATCGCGTTTTCCTCTACCTTGTAGGCGGAGGTGTTGAACTCAATGGTGTCGCCCTTGACGGTCATCTCGGCAGCGTGGCCCTTGACCTCCACCTCGCTGAGTGCCTGCACATCTTCTGCCAGCAGCAGGTCGCGAATCTGCACGTCTTGGTCCTTGACGGTGGTCAGCACGCACTGCTCGCGGAAACCGACGCTCGATATATACAGCTTGTAATCGCCGGGATAGACCTTATCCAGGTAGTATTCGCCGTCGGGGTCGGTCTGTGCGCCCTTGACCATGACGCTGTCATTGGCTTTGTAGATGAACAGACGCACGGTAGCCATCTCAATGGGTGTCTTATCTACGGCAGATAATATACGACCGTGCACCACGACTTGCGCCGTAGCGACCGATGCGATCAGCCCGAGTAGTATGAGTGAAAACCAGCGTTTCATGCCATTAAACAGCGTCTTGGCTACAAAAACCGTGCCATTTTAAGCAAAACAGACGCACACGTGGCGCGCCTGTTTTGGTTTTGGGGTAGTTAACTCCGCTTGGGCGGATTACTCCTGATTGAGGGTCACGCGGCGGAAGTCAGTAATGGTGACATTCTGTTTTTTCAGAACGTCTTTCACCAGCTCTTTGGAGTCGGAGAGGATATACTGTTGTTCCATCAGTGTGCTCTCTTTGAGGAACTTCTGCAGACGACCTTGTGCAATCATCTCAACCTTCTTCATGTTGATCTGAGCCTCGGCTTCTGCGGGAACGGTTGCACGGATCTGACGAGCGGTCTCAGCCTGTTCTTCGGTCAGCCAACCCTTGGCGGTGTTGGAGGCGATATGATCATCGCTGTCTGCGTGAGCGGGGTTGATACCGGCTTTGCGCAGTGCGTTCTCAACGGCTTTGTTGACCTCGTCTTGTTTGGTCTTGTCGATAGCCACGCTCAGCTCGCGGTCTTTAATCTCTTGCGCTACGTGGTCGGCATCCAGGGCTACGGGAGCCATAGAGGCTACCTGCATGTTCATGCCGTGAACGATCTCCTGATTAGCATCAGCGTTGTCAGCAGCTACCAGCGACGAGAGTTTGTTGCCCAGGTGGTTGTAAGCGTCCACCTTAGCGGCACGGATGTAAGCGTAGTCGCTCAGCTCCATCTTCTCACCGGTCACACCGCTACGTTCCGTTACCCAGTCAGCCAGTGTGCGACCGTCGATAACTTCGTTCTTGAGTGCCTCCAGGTCAGCGGGCTGACGATCCATGGCTACGTTCAGGATGAGTTTTACCAGACCTACGAAGTCTTCGTTCTTAGCTACGAAGTCGGTCTCGCACTTAACGGCTACGATGGCACCAAAGCCATTCTCTGCCTTTGCCAGTACGCAACCTTCGCTGGCCTCACGGTCGCTACGCTTGGCAGCGATAGCTTGACCGCGCTTACGCAGCAGGTCTTTTGCTACCTCGAAGTCGCCATTGGCTTCTTCCAGGGCTTTCTTTACATCCATCATGCCTGCGCCGGTCAGGTCGCGCAGTTTCTTAATATCAGCAAGTGTTACAGCCATTTTTGTTTGAATTTAATAATGATTAATGATTAATGAATATCGGTTGTATTGGTAAAAATAGCCGCGCGATATTCATTATTCATTATTACTTGTTAATTACTCTGCGGTTTCTTCCTCGTTGGTAGCTTCTACGCTGGCTACTTTCTCCGGCTCAGCGGCAGGAGCAGCTTTGCGAACGCGTTGACGACGCTCTTTGGGCTGTGCAACCTCTTCGGTAGCCTCGGCCTGTGCCTGAGCAGCTTCTTCGTCGGCCTTCTCAATACGGCGTTCTTCCAGACCCTCGCGGATAGCACCACAAACGGCGTTCATGATGACCTCGATAGACTTGGTAGCGTCATCGTTGGCGGGGATAACGAAGTCGATGTTGTTGGGGTTCGAGTTGGTATCAACGATACCGAATACGGGGATACCCAGACGGTTAGCCTCTGCTACGGCAATATGCTCTTTCATCACGTCTACTACGAATACGGCGGAGGGAAGACGAGTCAGGTCAACGATTGAACCCAGGTTCTTCTCCAGCTTCTCGCGCTGACGGGTGATCTGCAGTTTCTCACGCTTCGAGATATTATCGAACGTGCCGTCTGTCATCATCTTGTCGATGGTAGCCATCTTCTTCACAGCCTTGCGGATGGTGGGGAAGTTGGTCAGCATACCGCCGGCCCAACGCTCGGTGATGTAAGGCATCTGTACGGCTTGTGCGCACTCAGCCACTACTTCCTGAGCCTGTTTCTTGGTACCTACGAACAGCACCTTACGGCCCGACTTAGCGATGTTCTTCAGAGCTTCTGCAGCTTCGTCGATTTTCAGAACGGTCTTGTTCAGATCGATGATGTGAATACCATTACGCTCCATGAAGATGTAAGGAGCCATGGCGGGATTCCATTTGCGCTTGAGGTGACCGAAGTGGCAACCTGCCTCAAGTAATTGGTCAAAATTGGTTCTCATTTTGTTTTAAAATGAATAATGATTAATGAATAATGATTATTGCTCCGTGTATCCGAGCCGCAACGTGACGCGTACCTTATTTCTATTACGCGCATAACGCGTGCGCATTATTGGTCGGGCTCAGACAATCGTGTGAGATCGAAATCCATGTGCACGATTTGGAGTGGTATTCCTATAGTGGTATTCCTATTCGGAGTTATCTTCTGGTTTTGGAATTTTGTTTGAGCAGATTTGGCATTTCCGGTAAGGGAGTTATGGTGACCATAATGACCGCACCGAAAAGCCAAAGATGCCAAAGAAAAGCCAAAAGATTAACGCTTACTGAACTGGAAGTGCTTACGAGCCTTGGGCTGACCGGGTTTCTTACGCTCTACCTCACGGGCATCACGTGTCATGAAGCCTTCTGCCTTCAGGGCGGGTTTGTCTTCGGGGTTAATCTTCACCAGGGCGCGGGCGATAGCCAGACGCAGAGCCTCGGCTTGGCCTTTGTAACCACCACCGTCCAGGTGCGCCATGATGTCATACTTAGCTTCTGCACCAAGCTTCACCAGGGGTTGCTTAACGATGTACTGAAGAATCGAACTGGGGAAGTAAACATCCAGAGGACGGTTGTTAATCGTGATCTGACCTGCGCCTTCGCTAACGTAAATACGAGCAACAGCTGCTTTACGACGACCTAATGCATTGATTGTTTCCATAATGTGTTCAATTCTTATTTAAGGGTGTTGATGTCAATTTGTTTGGGCTGTTGAGCCTGCATATTGTGCTCTGCACCGGCAAAGACGTGCAGGTTGGTGATGAGGCGCGCACCAAGACGGTTCTTGGGCAGCATGCCTTTGACCACTTTGCGAATCAGACGGTCGGCGCCTTTCTCCAGCAAGTCTTGCGGAGTGAACTCACGCTGACCTCCGGGGAAACCGGTGTAGCGTACATAGACGCGATCTGTCCATTTCTTGCCGGTCAGTTGAACCTTGTCGGCATTGATGATAATAACGTTGTCACCGCAATCCACGTTGGGGGTGAAATCGGGTTTGTACTTGCCGCGGAGGAGCTTAGCTACCTTCGTGCACATACGGCCAAGAATCTGGCCTTCGGCATCAACAACGACCCACTCTTTGTGAGCGGTTTGCTTGTTGGCCGATACGGTCTTGTAAGATAATGTATCCATTTATTTGGTTTTTATTAGGCTATGCCGACAGACATCTTTTACGTTCCTCTTCTTCGGAACCACTGCCCAGCATAACGGGTTAATTTTATGTTGTTTTTCGCTTTTTTTTCGTTATGACGTTATTTCGACGTTGTGCAATCTTGTTACCGAACGCTGAAGCCGCGTTTTTTTTCTCGGGGTCCCCGAAAGCTCTAAAAGAGGTTTTGGGGAGAGCGGAGGTACAAGTTGCTTCAATGAGCGCGGAGCGGTCAGTCAGTGCAATCTTGTTACCGAACGCGAACGAGCCTGCAAAAGTACAACTTTTTTTCGACATGACCAAATTTTTTTGTAAAAAAATGTATTTTTTACTTCTCAAGTTGCAAAATCGGGCTTACTTTGTACGCTTTTCGCTGTTCCGGCCATGAAATGCGTACCGGATGCAGGCTTGTCTCGCTCCATTCTTCCGGACTCTTGATCACCGGCTTCTCGGTCTTCTCGCTGGCGCGATTCATCGCCTCCAGACGTTTCTCGAGGCGTTGGTGTACGCGCGGGTAGATCTTCTCGAACTGTACGGAATGCGCGGTGTACCACACCAGGGCGGTATCAAACTGCTCTTGCGTCATGCCGTGTTTGGCTAAGATGGCGGCATAGTAACCGCGCAACTCTTCTTCGTGCCCATAGACCAGACCCGTTTCCGCCAACACGCCGTCGGTGAAGTGCAAGTCCACCAACAGGTCTTCCATCTCCTTTGGCGACGGAACACCCCTCGGTCGGCATGCCGGCAGCAGCATCGCTACGACAGCCAAGATAATATATATCCGTTTAATTTTCAACTATCAACTATCAATTATCAATTATCAACTGTCAACTATCAATTATCAACTATCGTACGGCTTCAGCCGATCGTTCGAGGCTTTGCCGAGATAAGAATTATCAATTATCAACTATCAACTTTCAACCTGAACGTCTCGTCCATCTCCTTGCGGAAGAAGAGCAGCAGCGCGATGACGCCGCAGGTGATATAACTGTCTGCCACGTTGAATACAGGGCCGAAGAATACCCTTCCGCCCAGCCACGGCAACCAATCCGGCCAAGTCCACAGCGGGAAGTACAGCATATCTACCACCCTGCCGTAGAACCAGGTCTCGTAGCCGAACAGCTTGCCGTAGAATACACAGTCGATGATGTTACCGAAAGCGCCGGCGAGCACCAGACCCACGGTGAT
Source organism: uncultured Bacteroidales bacterium (assembly GCA_900316005.1). Classification (GTDB taxonomy): domain Bacteria; phylum Bacteroidota; class Bacteroidia; order Bacteroidales; family Paludibacteraceae; genus Colicola. The sequence continues at coordinate 64,264 of ONBH01000002.1, forward strand.
GATATACGACGTGCGCAGCTGGGCATTGCCCGCAATGCGCCATAGGTACCAGCCCAGTCCGCCGCTTACCACGATGCGGAACAGGGTCAGGAAGATCTTGTTGAACCACTGCAGGTTAGGCCCGAAGCCGAAAGCCATGCCGTCGTTCTCAATAAAACAAAGCTGAAAGAACGGCAGCACTTCGCGCGCCTCACCCAACTGGAAATGCGTGCGGATATACAGTTTCAGGGCTTGGTCCAGCGCGATGGCTACCACCACCAGCACCGCCACCCAGGTCAGTCTCTTCGATCGTAGTGACATTAATTATCAATTATCAATTATCAATTATCAACTATCGTACGGCTTTAGCCGATCGTTCGAGGCTTTGCCGAGATAAGAATTATCAACTATCTCGTTTCGGATATCGGCAACGCGATCCAGCTTCTCCCAGGTAAAGAGCTCTACCTCGCGGCGTAGTATCTGTCCGTTCTCGCCCTGGAACTCCTTCACCACGGTCTTCGGCGCGCGCCCGAAATGGCCGTACGAGGCAGTCTCTTCGTAGATGGGGTTGCGCAACTTCAGGTCTCGTTCGATAGCACCCGGACGCAGGTCAAAGAGTCGGCGTATCAGTCTTACGATCTTGGCTTCGGGCATAATGCCGGTGCCGAAGGTGTTGACATACAGGCTGACGGGTTTGGCTACGCCAATGGCATAGCTGATCTGCACCAACATCTCTTTTGCCACGCCGGCGGCAACCATGTTTTTGGCAATATAACGCGCCATATATGCGGCAGAGCGATCTACCTTCGATGGGTCTTTGCCCGAGAAAGCGCCACCACCGTGTGCTCCGCGACCGCCGTAGGTATCCACGATAATCTTACGGCCGGTGAGACCGGTGTCGCCGTGCGGGCCGCCGATGACGAAGTTGCCCGTCGGGTTCACCAGCAGCTTGGCGTTCTTATCCTGCAGGAAGGCCTCCAGCAGCCGGCTGTAACGCGAGTCACGCCGTGCCACCTCGGGCAGCAGTATCGAGATGATGTCGCGCTTGATCATCTCAGGGGTAACCGTTACGCCGGAACCCGGAACCTCCGGATCGTGTTGCGTCGAGAGCACGATGGTATCGATACGCAGAGGTTCGCCCTGCTCGTTGTATTCCAGGGTTACCTGCGACTTAGCGTCCGGACGCAGATAGGTCATCTCTGTGCCCGCCTTGCGTATGCGTGCGAGCGTATAAACTAAGGTGTGTGCCAAATCGAGCGTCAGCGGCATGTAGTTGTCGGTCTCGTTGGTAGCGTAGCCGAACATCATGCCTTGGTCACCTGCACCTTGTGACAGGCGGCTACCGCGGCTTACGCCCATGTCGATATCCGCCGACTGTTCGTGCAGGGCGGTTAGGATGCCGCAGCTGTCGGCATCAAACTGATAGGCAGACTTGTTATAACCGATGCGACGTATGACGTCGCGGGCTACGGTCTGTACATCTACGTAGTGGCTGGTGCGCACCTCACCGGCTACGATGACCTGACCGGTTGTTACCATGGTCTCGCAGGCTACGTGTGAACGCGGGTCTTGTGCCAGAAAATTGTCTAAGATGGCATCCGAAATCTGGTCTGCCACTTTGTCCGGGTGTCCTTCGGACACCGATTCAGAAGTGAATAAGTACTTCATTTTAGCATTTCTTTTTTATGGGGAGTTGCAAGCAGTCAAATCTCTCTCCCCGGGGTTTGTATTCAGGTTGTTTTTTCGTTGTAAAAAGCGAAAAAGTCTGCAAAGGTACTACAAAAATTGCACATATGCAAACTTTTTTAGTGAATAATGAATAATTAATAATGAATAGCAGTATTTTTTTGCAGAAATAGCGTGTTCATACGTTGTTTAGTCGTTTGTCGTTGGTCGTTCGACAACCGAGAACCGACAACCGAGAACCGAGAACCGAGAACCGAACATAGAAATCCTAATAATTCATGGGGTAGCATGTCGAATTTACAACTTTTTTCGGACATACGCAAAAAAAAATCGCCCTTTCGAGCGATTTTTTTGTATGTACCTTCTACATTCTCATTTATCAGTATCTTCATCAAAAGGTAATATTGGCAATTCGAAGCGATCGAAGTCGGATTCAAAGATACGGTCTTGGATGACACGGTATTTCTCAAACTCGGATTCAGCATATTCTTTGGCATGCTCGGCAGACACATTTCCGGCATCGGTGAGGATAGGACGTTCGGTGGTATCGAGGAACTTGTCAATACGTTTCGCCCAATCTTCCATAGTCATCGGGATATGACGTTTCGCCATATCTTCGGCAACCTCCAGAAAACCGTTGACGATACGTCCCATTGACTCCAGTTCGCTTTCTTTGAGGTAGTTCTTGGCGATACTTACGTCGGGTTTGAGGATCTTGCCTTTCGGAGCGTGTTCCCAAGTTGTCAAACCCATGTGCTCCTTATCGGCATCCGCACGCTCGATAATCAGTTCAGCCGCGGTATGTCCGTGTACTGCATAGTGCATTTTGTTCTGCACTTTGGCGAAGAACTCGCGTGTGGTCGGTGCGTTGGGATTATAGTCGATGGCCGTTGCATAAATATCAGTTATCTTTTGATAAAAACGGCGCTCCGACAAGCGGATTTCGCGTATCTCTTCTAACAGATACTCGAAATAGTCCTCGCTGATGAACGCTCCGTTCTCCATGCGCTTGCGATCGATAACATAGCCGCGAATAGCGAACTGGCGCAACACGGCTGTACACCATTGGCGGAACTGGGTCGCACGACGCGAATTGACGCGGTATCCAACGGATATGATGGCATCGAGTTTGTAAAACAAAGTAGAATATGTTTTGCCATCTTCAGCAGTATGTGCAAATTTTGCACAAACTGAATCTTGTTGTAATTCTCCCGTCTCAAAAATATTCTTGAGATGCTTGGTAATAACGGATCTATCTACGTCAAATAAAGTAGCGATAGCTTTTTGCGTTGCCCATATAGACTCATCTTTATAGAAGACTTGTACGCCTTCTGTTTTGTCTTCGGCTTGGAAAATCAAGAACTCTGCCGTCGAGTTACGTATTTGCAGTTGTTTGGACATATTTTTCGTTTACGTCAATTTGCCTGCAAAGATACAACTTTTTTTTGATATATGCAAAAAAAATCGCCCCGAAGAGCGATTTTTGTTATTAGTCGTTTGTCGTTGGTCGTTCGACAACCGAGAATGAACCGGCATGAATGCGTGAAAGTGTTTACAATAACAGTTGAACAATTCCCATAAAATGTAGCCGAAATTTCTGCGAGAGTGAACCGAGGCAATCCCGAGGCAATCCCGAGACAATCCCGAAGCAATCCCGAAGCTTTTTCGAACCATTGTCGGGCGCTCGCGCATCATGCCGGCAGCCCGGTAGCTAACTCGCGGGCGATATGTGCAGCGAGGCGGGCGTTGCTGAGCACCAGCTGTATGTTCGATGCCAGGCTGTCGCCGCCGGTCAGTTCTTTGACCTTGGCAAGCAGGAAGGGGGTAGTCTCTTTGCCCTTGATACCCAGGCGGTTACACTCCGCCACGGCTGTCTCAATAGCTTGGTCGATGACCGCCTTATCCATCTGGTATTCGGCGGGTATGGGGTTGGTGACGAGCATGCCGCCCTGCAGGTTCATGGCACGCTGTGCGCGGAAGGCGTCGGCGACAGCCGCGGGTGTATCGAGCCGGTAATCGACCCCGAAGCCCGATTGGCGGGTATAGAAGGCGGGCAGTTCGTCGGTACCGAAGCCGATGACGGGTACGCCTTTGGTCTCGAGGTATTCGAGTGTCAGACCGATGTCGAGAATGGATTTGCAGCCGGCGCAAACGACCATGACGGGTGTCATGGCGAGTTCTTCGAGGTCGGCGCTGATGTCCATGGTCGTTTCCGCACCGCGGTGAACGCCGCCTATGCCACCGGTGGCAAAGACCTGAATGCCCGCCATATGGGCTATGATCATGGTGGTGGTGACGGTGGTAGCGCCGTCGCGGTGTTGTGCCACGAGTACGGGTAAGTCGCGCCGCGAGGCTTTGGTGACCTTTTGCCCTTGGCGACCGAGGTATTCGATCTGGTCGGGTGTGCAGCCGGCGGTGGGCCGACCGCCGATGATAGCGATAGTGGCGGGTGTAGCGCCGTTGTCGCGGATGGTCTGCTCGACGCTCAGAGCTGTCTCGACGTTCTGCGGATAGGGCATACCGTGCGAGATGATGGTGGACTCGAGTGCCACGACGGGGCGCTTGTCTTGTAGAGCCTGGCTTACTTCAGGCGAGAGGGAGAGATACGAGGTATTCATGGGGTCTTGGTGGGGGCTGGATTATACCGATGTGCCATCGGCATAATGCTGTAAGGATATATTTTTCGGGTCTATCATGGTCGTCAGGTGTGGTGTTTGCGATTTTGGGCGCAAAGGTACGACTTTTTTTCGGAATATGCAAATTTGTTACGGATTTTTGCAAATAAATTTGCATGGTTCAATTTTTTTTTGTAATTTTGCAGGCTGAAAAGGCTTAGAAGTGAAATTTATAATTTTTACCAGCAGAGTAAAGATTAACATCTGAACGAGAATAATCGAAAAGTGAGATACCTATGAAACGAGTGATTTTGATGCTGGCGGTGGTGCTGACGGGTATGTCGGCGGCGAGAGGTCAGTCATTGAAAGCAGTGGAGAAGCCGCTGCCCGAGGCCCTCTGTGCAGAGGCACCTATGCCGCCCGCGATGGCAGCCAAGTTTGCCCGCATTGAGGCGATGAAACAGAAGCGTACGGTGCGTCAGAACGGTTCGCTGCCGAGCGTGGATAGCCGCGTGGTCAACAAGTTCCACAAGTTTGTGAAGGCTGAGAACGGCACGTACCAATTGGCCTATAACCCGTCAGACGAGTATATCATCTATATGCCCCAGATGCGGCTGATGAACACCTCGCACGGTCGAGAACATGTCAAGGGCGACGGTGGCAAGTTCAACATCAAGCGTGACCGCATCTCCTACGCCGTGCTGGAGGGCAATAAGATCCGCATCGTCAACAACCAGCATAAGTACGTGGATATGACGGAGTTCCGGTTCGAGAGTCCGAACGATGTACTGCAGATGCAGGGGAATGCCATCACGTTCGGTTGCACGGGGCTGGATATAGCCCAAGGCACGTATCCGATGGATTATAAGATAGTCTGCACGCATATCAGTTCGGGCGCTAAATATACGTTTGACCTGCACCTGGAATGGATGGACGAAGTCCGTCTGGACGGTCATACGCATGCTTTTGCTTTCTCGCCCGTCTATACCGAGGCGTTTGAGGATCTGGCCTTCATGGTGTATATGGATACCAAGCAGGTCTTCATCGTTCGGATGCCGTTTCTGTTTGATGGCGACGGCGTGGACGGTGCTGACGGTCAGCGCGGTAAGAACGGCAATAACGGCGTGGACGAGAGTAGCTACAAAGACAGCGACGGCAAAGTACACACGACAAAAGGCACCTGTGCCAAACCCGGTGGGGATGGTCAGCCCGGTCAGGATGGTACGGATGGCGCGCGGTTCCTGTTCTGCCTCAGTCCGGACTTCATGAGCCTGTACGGCACGCAGGAGCTGACGGCTACCGTAGATGCCGGTCGCGGCGGCAAGGGTGGTCGCGGCGGTAAGGGTGGTATCCATGGCAAAGGCAGCGGCTGCAGCGGTAAGGCAGCGGATGGGCGCAACGGCGCGGATGGTAAAGACGGTCAGCCGGGCGACTTTCTGTATGTAGAGTGCGACGTAAGGGCGTTTCTGAACAAAGTGTTTCGGATTGAGTGATTTATAGTTGAGAGTTGAGAGTTTAGTGTTGAGTGCAGTGTAGAGTTTAAAGTTGAGAGTTTATTATGAGAAAACAGATATTCCTTCTTAGCCTGGCTGTGATGGCACTTGGCCTTCAGGCGCAGCAGGTGCGCGAGAGCCAAGAGATAACGCCGTTCTTCCGCAATGCGTTGACCAACATGATGGTGTATCATATCGAGGATGAGTTCGGCTATGATGTATATTCCATCTTCAAAGACCTGCCTCCGATGGATAAGTACGACAAGCACGATGTAGGTGTCTATGTGCTGGATAACAGCAAGATAACCGGTGTGCGTGCGGGTCAGACGGGCTTCAATCGTCAGGTCTATGGCGGCAGTATGATACTGAGCGCTGCGGAGAAAGAGGCCAACGGGCAGGCGATGATGCGTCTGCTGAATGAGGGCGAGATAGCCAAGAAGATGGTAGCCAAGTGGTTTAACCTGAAGGGCGACAGCCTGCAGAATGCCTATTTCGGCACCGATGTGTTGGTGAACCGCAGCGACTACAACGCGACGATACTGGATGTAGCAAAGGCGGGGCTGACCGTCGATGCTGCTACCACGCTGCGTCAGGTGGGCGATGAGCTGATGGCTCACTCGTTTGTGCTGGTGAGCGATATGACGTATATCACCGCCGAGAACCGCGCCGATGCTACCAAGGCAACCTTTGCCGTATTGGGCGGTCTGCTGGATGCCTTGTCGGGCGGTAACTCGGGCGAACGACTCGCCGAGGATGTAGGGGATATAGCGGATAAGTTCACGGGCTTCAAGGTGACGACCAACTCGTACCTGTTCCAACTGGAGTGGAATGATAGTATCGCTAATATCTTCTACCAAAACTATTATACAGAGACCCCCAATCCCGAGCGGCTTAGGGCATTCTTTGCCGATGAGACGACGTTTCGATTGGAGTACCTGGGTACAGCGTCTGCCGTGGATGAGAAAACCACCACGAAGGGTCGCTATAACCGTGCAGACCTGCTGCAGATGATCACGGTGCGTTCGATCGATAAGAACGTAGCCGAACTGCAGGGACGCTTTGAGGCCTTCCGCGTCAAGGCACCTATCACGCAGGTGGAGTACGACAAGAAGGGCAAGGTGTTAGGCTACCGCGTGCCCGTCGGCGAGAAGGAAGGTGTCAAGGAGACCACCACCTTCGAAGTGCTGCAATGCAAGCTGGAGAAGGGTGTACTGGTCTATAAACGCGTCGGCCTGCTCAAGCCCGTCAAGAACCGCATATGGGATAACCGCTTCAATGCCCTCATCGAGAATGACCGCGATGGTGAGGTTGACGGCACGCTGTTCAAACTGACGGGTGCACCGCTGGTGGAGATACTGCCCGGCATGCTGGTAAGGCAAGTCGAAGGGTAGTTGATAATTGATAGTTGATAATTGATAGTTGATAATTGATATGAAACGAATTTTGGTAATGGTCATGGTAGTGCTGGTGGCGCTGACCGGACTGCGGGCTGAGTCGTATCGCGACTTGCTCAAAGCGTATCTGAACTACAGCGGTGAACTCAACGAGATGAACATGCAGGAGCAATTGGCTGATGCACTCACGCGTGTCGTTCCCGCCGAAAATGCTACAGAAGTAGCCGGTGTGGTAAGCGAGTATGCCACGACGCAGATGGTCGAAGACCTGGTTGACGTGATGCAGCCCTACTTTGAGAAGCATGTGTCCGATGCCGACCTTAGGGAGATGATCAAGACCTATCAGGACGAACGCTACCAACAACTGCACAAGCAGGCACAGCAACTATTGGGCAACCTGCAGAACGACCAGGAATACCTCCGCTTCATGGAGAAGTTCCAGCAAGATATGGGTGCCATCGTGCAGGGTAACGCTGTTGAGGATCTGAAGGTTCCGGCTTCTATCAACGAGGCGTACCAGCAAGCCTTTAAGCAATACTATGTGCAATCGGGCGTAGGCGAGATACTGGATAACTCCTTCAACGCCGTTACGGGCATGGTGCGTCAGGAACTGGTGAACCAAGGCATACCCGATGCCGAGAAACGTGCCGATGAGACGGGCGCATACCTCATCCGTAACATGGAGAAGTTGACCATGGTGATATTCAGCCGCGTCTATAGCGCTGATGACCTGAATTATATGACCCAGATGGCAGATACCGAGGCCGGCCGCCACTGCATGAAAGCCGCCAAGGATATGACCGGCAACCCCTTTGCCCTAATCGGCAGCATGATGCAGAAGATGACCACCTGGCTCGATGCACATCACCCCGAATACGGCGAGAAGATGCAGCAAGTCCTGAAAATAATCCAGGGCTTCGGCAACTAAACCCGAGAACCGGTAACCGAGAACCGAAAAAACCAAATAATATATCATGAAAGTGAACTACTTGAAAAACCGTCACATCGGTTTGAGTGAAGAAGACCGCAACGCGATGTTGCAGGAGATAGGCGTACAGTCTATCGAGGAATTAATCGAGCAAACCATGCCGAAGGATATTCTTCTGGATGAGCCCCTCGACCTGGATGAACCGCTCACGGAGCAGGAACACCTGGATACCATTGCCGACCTGGCAGCGGAGAACCTGCCGTATAAGAGCCTCATCGGTCGCGGCTGGTATGGAACCATCACCCCCGCTGTCATTCAGCGTAACGTGTTGGAGAACCCCGTATGGTACACCTCGTACACTCCCTACCAGGCTGAGGTGAGTCAGGGACGACTGGAGGCATTGTTTACCTTCCAGACCATGATTAGCGACCTGACCGGTCTGCCGCTGGCGAACTGCTCGCTGCTGGACGAGGCAACCGCTGCCGCCGAATCGATGACGATGATGCGTAACCTGCGCACACGCGAACAAGTGAAGAATAATGTCTGCAAGGTATTTGTGGACGAGAAGATATTTGCCAACACCCTGAGCGTGATGCGTACCCGTGCTGCGGGTCAGGGTATCGAGATCGTGACCGGTTCGTATGCTGCCTTCACGCCCTCTGCCGAGTATTTCGGCGCGCTGGTTCAGCTGCCCAATGCCGATGGTTCGGCGGAAGACTACACCACCTTTGTGGAACAATGCCATGCTGCCGGTATGAAAGTAACGGTCGTAGCCGACCTGATGGCACTGGCACTGCTCAAACCCCTGGATGCCGATATCGTTTGCGGTACCGCACAGCGTTTCGGTCTGCCCATGGGCTTTGGCGGACCCACAGCCGGCTATATGGCTACCCGCGAGGAGTACAAACGCGATATGCCGGGTCGTATCATCGGCCTGAGCAAGGATACACACGATCGTCCTGCCTACCGCCTGGCACTGCAGACCCGCGAACAGCATATCAAACGCGAGAAAGCGACCTCGAATATCTGTACCGCTGAGGCACTATGCGCCATGATGGCCGGTTTCTACGGCGTATATCACGGTGCAGAAGGTATCCGCGAGATCGCCGAGGGTATCCACAGCAAGGCTGCCTACCTGAACGAGATGATGCAGGCCTACGGCTACCAGCAGGAGAACGCCGAGTTCTTCGACACCCTGAAAATCCGCGTGGGCGATAAGAAGCAGATGGAGGCCTTCAAGAATGCCGCCGAGGAAAAGGGTATCAACCTCTACTACGATTTCGAGCAGGAGTTCATCGGCCTCTCAACCGACGAGACGCTGACCCTGGATGATATGAACAACCTCATCGAGCTCTTTGCAGAGCAGAGTAATAACGTGCCTTCGTACGAGGATAGCGAGGAAGCCTTTGACGGCCTCTGGGCACTCGACGAGAGCCGTGTACGCGAGGTGGATTATATGCAGGAGGAGGTGTTCCGTCTGTACCACACCGAGACCGAGATGATGCGTTATATCAAACGCCTCGACCGCAAGGATATCAGCCTCACGCACAGCATGATTCCGCTGGGCAGCTGCACCATGAAGCTCAACCCCGCCGCCACGATGATACCTATCACCATGCCGGGTTGGACGGCAGTGCACCCGCTGGCTCCGCAGGAACAGGTAGAAGGCTACAACGAGATGCTGCAAGACCTGGCGCAACAGCTCTGCACCATTACCGGTTTTGCCGGCTGCAACCTGCAACCTACATCCGGCGCTGCGGGCGAATATACGGGCTTGGTAACTATCCGCGAGTACCTCAAGGCTCAGGGCCAGAGCCAGCGTAAGGTGTTGCTCATACCCGCTTCTGCCCACGGTACGAACCCCGCCAGCTGCGTGCAGGCAGGCTTTACGCCCGTAGTCGTTAAGTGCGACGAGAATGGTAATACCGACCTCACAGACTGGCGCGAGAAAGCCGAGCAGAACAAGGATGTACTCGCCGGCTGTATGATCACCTATCCTTCGACGCACGGTATCTTTGAGATGGCCATCCGCGAGATGTGCCAAATCATCCACGACAACGGCGGTCAGGTCTATATGGACGGTGCCAACATGAATGCCCAGATCGGCTACACCAACCCGGGCTTTATCGGAGCCGATGTATGCCACCTGAACCTGCATAAGTCCTTTGCTTCGCCTCACGGCGGCGGCGGACCCGGTGTCGGTGCAATCTGCTGCGCCAAGCACCTGTGCCCCTACATGCCTACCGAGGATGCCAACCGCGTATCGGCTGCGCTGTACGGCAACGCCAATATGGCGCTCATCTCGTACGGTTATATCCGCATGATGGGCTACGAAGGACTGCGCGAGGCAACAGCCAATGCTATCCTGAGCGCCAACTATATGGCTAAGAAACTGAAGGATGCCTATGGCATCGTCTATACGGGTGTGACCGGCAGAGTGGGTCACGAGCTGATCTTAGATTGCCGCCAGTTCCACGAGATCGGTATCACCGAAGGGGATATCGCGAAGCGTCTGATGGACTTCGGCTACCACGCACCCACGCTCTCCTTCCCCGTGCACGGCACGCTGATGGTTGAGCCTACCGAGAGTGAGTCTAAGCACGAGGTTGACCAGTTCATCGATGCCCTGCTGACTATCCGCGAGGAGATTCGCGAGGTCGAAGACGGCAGAGCCGACAAGCAGGACAACGTGCTGCTGAATGCTCCGCACCCCGAATACGAAATAGTGGCCGATGAGTGGCACCACGCCTACAGCCGTCAGAAAGCTGCTTATCCGACCGAGTGGGTCGCACAGAACAAGTTCTGGATCCCCGTTTCGCGTGTGGATAACGGCTTCGGTGATCGAAACCTCGTTGCCCGTTTTTGCAACTGTGACTAAATGGAACTGAATCGCAAGAAAATACTCATCGAGTTCAAGGAACTCCTGCTCATTGCCATCTGCAGCATGCCGTACGGTTTTGTGGTGAATCAGGTGCTGATTCCCCACGCCGTAATCGGCGGCGGCCTGACGGGTCTGTGCGAGATCATCTATTTCGCCTCGGGCGAAGCCATTCCTATATGGCTCAGCAGCCTGTCTATCAACCTGATGCTGGCCATCGTGGCAGTGATCATCCTGGGCTGGAAGACCTGTATCCGCACCTTCTATGGTATCTTTTGGATGACGGTGTGGCTGCGGCTCTTCACGGTGCCGGAGCAGCCGCTCATCTCCGACCCCTTCATGGCCATCATCCTGGCGGGCATACTGAACGGTGCCGGACTCGGCATCGTCTATGCCAACAACGGCAATACCGGCGGAACGGATATCGTGGCGATGATTGTCAATAAGTACCGTCACCTGTCTATGGGCAAGGCGCTGTTTTTCATCGATATCGTCATCATCGGTTCGGCTTGGTCGCTGCCCGAGGTAACGCGGGTAGAACAGCTGTTGTTCGGTCTGTGCTACGTCTTTGTAGAGACGCAGGCGGTCGATTGGGTACTGGGTCGCGGGCGGCAGAGCGTGCAGTTCTTCATCTTCTCGCCCAAATACAACGAGATAGCTGAGGCTATCATGACGCGTCTGGAACGCGGTGTGACCCTGCTGTCGTCAGAGGGCGCTTATACCCACCGGCAGAGCAAGCTCATCGTGCTGGTGGTGCGTCGCTCGGAGGCTACGAAGATCTACCGCATCGTGCAGGAGATAGACCCCACCGCCTTTGTGAGCGAGACCCCCACGCGCGGCGTCGTAGGCGAGGGATTCGAGTCGATTAAGGAGAGAACGTGATTATTTCTTGCGAATGATCGTTAGACCGTCTCGGAGAGGCAGAATGACCTTTTCGAGGCGGTTGTCTTTTGCGACCAGGTCATTGAATGCGCGTAGCCCTTGGGTTTGCCGGTCACGATCGTACGCGGGGTCGATAATGTGTCCGTCCCACAGGGTGTTGTCCGCCAAGATAAAGCCCCCCGCGCGTACGTGTGTATAAATAAGGTCTAAATAGGCGGGGTACTCGCGTTTGTCGGCATCCACGAAGACCAGGTCAAAATCTGCGGGCAGGGTAGGGATGATGGCTTTGCAGTCGCCAATACGGAGTTCGATCTTCTCGCCTAAGGGCGACAAGGCCAGATTGCGGCGAATGGTGTCCTCCAGTTCATCGTTATGCTCAATGGTGATGAGTTTTCCGTCCGCACGTAGCCCCTCAGCCAGGCACAGCGCCGAGTAGCCGGTATAGGTGCCGAGCTCCAGAATACGCTGCGGTTGAATCATCTTGGAAAGCAGACTCAGCAGCCTGCCTTGAACTTGACCGGATAGCATATGCGGGTTCACGGCGTGCAGATGGGTGTCACGATTGATATGAGCCAGTACGGCGTCTTCAGGCGAGCTATGAAGCTCAATATAGTCTTGCAAATTCATTCTTTTTAAATAAAAAGTTGTAAAAAGTATCAAAAAGTTGTGCAAAAGTACTAAAAAGTTTGCACATGTCAAAATTTATTTGTAATTTTGTGGCCTGAAACGAAATATTTAACCTTAAGACGCGAGCTATCATGGAAAAAATTGATGAATTAGACAAGAAAATCCTGCGAATCATTACGCAGAATGCCCGCATCCCCTTCAAAGAAGTGGCTGATGTATGCGGCGTAAGCCGTGCAGCTATCCACCAACGTGTGCAGAAACTCTACGAGGAGAATGTAGTGACCGGTTCGGGGTACCAAGTCTCGCCCCGCGAGTTGGGCTACAACCTATGCGTATTCGTGGGTATTATGTTAGAAAAGGGCAATATGTACGAAAGCGTGTGCAACGAGTTGGAGAAGATACCCGAGGTTGTCAACGCGTTTTATACATTGGGTAAGTATTCAATGATGGTAAAGGTGTATGCTAAGAATGACGCTCACCTGCTGCGAATATTGAACGGACATATTCAATCCATACCCGGCGTTGCCAACACCGAGACACTCACAGCACTCGATGAACGCTTCAATCGTCAGCTGCCCATCGAATGAATCGTAAGACGAAAGTAGAAAACGAATAATGGAAAAAGTAATTAGTGGTATTCGCCCGACAGGTAACCTACACCTGGGGAATTATTTTGGAGCAGTCAAGAGTTTTGTGAAGATGCAGGATGAGTATGACTGCATGTTCTTCATAGCCGACTGGCACAGCCTGACTACGCACCCTACGCCGGAGAACATCCGACGCAGCGTGCGCACCATATTGGCGGAGTATCTGGCATGCGGTATTGACCCCGAGAAAGCGCCGATATACGTGCAGAGCGACGTGAAGGAAGTGCTGGAGTTGTACCTGTACCTCAATATGAACGCCTATCTGGGCGAGTTGGAACGCGTCACATCGTTCAAGGATAAGGCGCGCACGCAGCCCGATAATGTGAATGCCGGACTGCTGACGTACCCCACCTTAATGGCGGCCGATGTGTTGGCGCACAAGGCAGACAAGGTGCCCGTGGGCAAAGACCAGGAGCAGAATATGGAGATGATGCGCCTCTTTGCGCGCCGCTTCAACCGCATCTATAACGTCGAGTTCTTCCGCGAGCCACAGTCGTACCATTTCTCCGACAAGGCTGTTAAGGTGCCCGGGCTGGACGGCAGCGGCAAAATGGGTAAGAGCGAGGGTAATGCCATCTATCTGTGCGACGATGAGGCTACCATCAAGAAGAAAGTCATGCGCGCCGTGACCGATGCCGGACCTACCATGCTTAATCAGGAGAAGCCAGAACCCATCCGCAACCTCTTCACTATGCTCGAAATCGTGTCATCGAAGGATACCTACGATTACTTCAACGACCAGTATAACAATATGACCGTTCGCTACGGTGACCTCAAGAAGCAGCTGGCGGCTGATATCAACGCCTTCTGTGCGCCTATCCGCGAGAAGATAATGGCATATCAGGCGGATGAGGACTACCTGCTGCGCGTTGCCAAACAGGGTGCAGAGCGTGCCTCTGAGAGTGCGCATAAGACCCTGAGCGAAGTACGTCAGATTATTGGATTCCGCGCCTTATGAAGCATCTCATACGCGTGATAGTAGTCATCGTGGCGGTGGGCGTAAGCATTGCTTTTGCGCTCGCGTCTTCCTTACCCGCTGCGCCTATCTATCTGGATGATGTCTATTACTGGCAGGATGATGACGAAGAGCAGCCTCAGCAAAGCTACGAAAGTACACCCGGCACCGAGAGTGTCAGCGTCACCAAACCCGCTACCAAGACAGAACCCCGGGTCATCTTCCTGGACGATAGTATCACGCGTCAGAACCCCGATACTGTTGTTCGGGTACGAATCAAACGATAAGAACAATGCCCAAACGCCTAACTGTCATATTACTACTTAGTGTGCTGTGCCTGTCAATTCATGCGCAGGAATTGCAGCGTCTTAGTGAGCCTGATATCATGGGCACGGCGCGTTTCATCGGTTTGGGTGGTGCGATGACGGCAGTCGGGGGTGACCCCTCTGCCATTCATGTCAACCCCGCCTCGGTGGCCATCTATCGCCGCTACGAGTCGGCGATAACCCTCGGCGGGCATTTTGACCGTACGTTCCAGACCAACGGACCTGTTGAGCCGACCGTAGGGCACTTCTATATGCCCGAGGCTGCCTTTGTGTTCGCCTTTGGCAACGACGCCCGCCGCAAGGGGCTAATATACAGTAACTTCTCGTTCTGTTACAACCGCGTGGCTACCTATCGTAGGAATACCTCGGCGTACTTCCCGAATGTAGATGGCTCTATAGCTGAACAGATGGCCACTGCATCGCAGGGTATCCATGCCAGCCGATTGGGGTCGGAAGGTCGCTGGGGCGATGCCGGAGTCGGATGGCTCTCGCTGGTGGGATACGACACGTATATGATAGACCCCGTGGGGAGCGACAGCTCTAACTGGGCTCCTTATACCAACTGGGGACCCATTCGTGCGCCGCAGATACGTATGCAGGAGTCGGGCTACCTGGATCAGTTCGCCTTCTCGTGGGGTGCGAATATCAGCAACCGTTGGTACATAGGTCTGGGGCTGAATATCCGCTCGCTGCGTTACTCGAAGGTGACGGACTACGTCGAGACAACGACGTCAGCTGCAGCAGCCTTGCGAACGACCGTTAGTATTTCGGGTGTAGGCGTCAATGGCACCATCGGAATGATGGCTCAACCCGTGCATTTCCTGCGTATCGGTGCTTCGTTCCAGACGCCCAGTTTTGTGAGCACCACCGAGCGATCGTATGTGGATGCCGAGACCGAGAATGTGCATAAGGATGGCGAACGCGTGCTCTTCAAGAGCCAGTCGCCCGAGAATGTGCGCAGGCGAGACCTGTCTATGCCGCTGAAGACGACTGTGGGTGCAGCGTTTTTTGTAGGCCGCTACGGGCTCATCTCATTGCAGTATGACTTCCAGTATTGGAAGGGCATACGCAATAACCACGTACTGCATGCCGGTATGGAATGGGTGGTGGCACAGTGCCTGTTTATCAATGCCGGTTATGCCTATAGCTTCGTGCAGGGTGATCCCGCCTACGAGCGTAATATAGCCATCAATGACGTACGTGCCGATACCGAATGGGTCAGCCTGCGTCACCAGCATTCGATAGGTGCGGCACTCGGCTACCGCGGACCTTTTGGATTTGTACAAGTGGGATACCGCTACGGGCTGCGTAAACAGACCGTCTATCCCTTTATGACCGATGCCGGTGAGACGACTACCGGCCATATACACGATATCGTTGTCACCTTAGGTTGGCACACGGTGAAGTAGCGGAAAGAATAGATTAGCGTTGTAAGTCAAGAGACCGGAAAACTCAACAAAATTTACCTACCGGGGACACTGATTGCCCAATGGCGTGCCGATGTTCTACGCCGTGACCCCGCGCAAGCGGGTAGCGATGAACTGGTCGGATTACAAAGGTCTTTTAAGCCCCCAAATCCTTTCATTAGGAGTTTTCTCGAGTAAAGACTTACAGCGCTTTTTTTGTCGAAATTTTTCCCCGACTTCACCGAACCGTTCTCGAGCCGTTCCCGAACCATTCTCGAACCATTCTCGGGGGGAAATTGCTTCGGGATTGTCTCGAGATTTTCTCGGGATTTTCTCGGGATTGGCTCGGTGAAGTCGGAGAAAAATATCGGGCAACTCCTGATAAGGCCCTAAATTTAGAAAATTCGATGATTTTTGCAATTTTTCTTGCGTATATCAAAAAAAAGTTGTACCTTTGCAGGCTATTTTGTGTGGAGTGCGATTTTAGCACGTTTTTTGTCCACGCAAAACCCGTATGAAATATATTAAAATAAAACAAATATGGCAAAGAAAGACGAATTTAAGAAACAGGATGAGAACCTGGAAAATGTGAACGAAGCGCTGAACACTACCAGCGAGTGGATTGAGCAACACAGCACCATTATCACGTGGGTGATAGCTGCTATTGCCGTAGTTGTATTGGGCGTTATTGCTATCAATAACTACATCATCCGTCCGAACCGCCTGGCTGCAAGCAATGAGATAGCCAAGGCAGTGGTTTATTTCGGCGAAGGTAACTGGCAGAAGGCACTGGAGGGTGACGATGCCGAGTGCATCGGTTTTGTAGCTATCGCTGACGAGTACAACCGTTATCAGCAAGGTCGTCTGGCTGCTCTGTACGCCGGTATCTGCTACTACAAGCAGGGTGAGTACGACGAGGCTGCCAACTATCTCAAGCGCTTCAAAGCCAATGATGCAATGGTTTATCCCGCCGCTTCGCAGCTCTTAGGCGATGCCTATGTGCAAGGCGATGAGCTGGACAAGGCTGCCAAGGCCTTTGAGACCGCTGCTAAGTCGGGCAACGAACTCATTGCACCGATGAGCCTGAAGAAATTAGGCTTCGTACAAATGGAGCTGGGCAACAAAGCTGCTGCCAACAAGGCCTTCCAGGCTATCAAGAGTGACTATCCCGCATCGCAGGAGGCTCAGGATATCGATAAGTATATCGAGCTGACGAAATAATGGTTAGTGAGTAGCAGAGTCATGACTACGGATCTAAGTAAATACGATGCTTCGAAATTGCCGAGCGCTGACGTACTGAAACGTCAGCGCTACGCAATTATAGTAGCAGACTGGAATAGTGAGATAACTTATGCCATGGCGGAAGGCGCGATAACTACGCTGCGCGAACACGGCGTGACGGAGGAGCATATCACCGTGGTGCATGTTCCCGGAACTGTCGAGTTGACCTATGCCGCCAGCCGCCAGATGGATGACAACGATGCTGTCATCGTGATAGGCTGCGTCATCAAAGGCGACACCCCGCATTTCGACTACGTATGCCAGTCGGTGACGCAAGGCGTGACGCTGCTCAATAGCGAGGGAACGACGCCCGTCATCTTCTCGGTGCTGACAACGTTGGATAAGCAGCAGGCACTCGACCGCGCAGGCGGAAAGCTTGGCAACAAAGGCGTAGAAGGTGCGGTGACGGCCATCAGGATGGCGAATATTTTCTAAAAAAAGCATGAAAGTCTATAAGTTCGGTGGAGCATCGGTCAGGGATGCCGACGGAATTCGCAACTTGGGTCGCATCATCGCTCGGGAAACGAGCGATGTGGCGGTTGTGGTGTCGGCTATGGGAAAGACTACCAATGCCCTGGAGCGGGTGGTGAACGCCCTCTGGCTTCGCGAGACCGAACAGATGGAACGCGAGTGGCAACTAATCGTGGATTATCACCGTGAGATTCAGTCGAAACTGGGCGTGGAAGTCGAGATACGTATGCCCGATGCGCCCGTGAGCTTTGATAACTACGACGAGCTGTACGACCAGGTGGTCAGTTACGGCGAGTTGCTCTCCACCCGTATCGTCAGCGCGTACCTGACACGCGTGGGAATCAGGAACCGGTGGCTGGATATGACCCGGTTGCTGCGTACCGATGCTACCTTCCGTGCCGCACAGGTCGATTATCCGACTACGGAGAGACTGATACAGGACGTATTCCGGTATCGCCCTACGGCTGAATATGCCAATCGTGCGAAAATCAGCGTGCTGCAGGGTTTCATCGGTGGCACGGGTGACGGCAGGCGTACCACATTGGGGCGAGAGGGCTCAGACTACACCGCCGCGCTGGTGGGTAGTGTGCTCAATGCCGACTCGGTGACGATCTGGAAAGACGTACCCGGCATCCTGACGGCTGACCCACGCAAGGACCCGAATGCCAAACTCATACCGATACTGAGTTACGAAGACGCCGAGCGGCTTGCTGAGAGCGGCGCACAAATCATCCATCGGAAAACCATTTTTCCGCTGGAACACAAAGCGATACCCCTGTACGTCAAACCATTTCTGGACCCTGATGCCGCGGGATCAATCATTTGCAAAACAAACCAAAAATTGAATATGCCCGTACAATGGGGCAAATAAATAATGAGTTACCTGAAAACATATCTTACTGCAGCCTATTGGCGTGACCTAATGGCGCAGTTTATGGCAGCGGTGAAAACCTATAAATTCTGGAAAGAACTCGTGCTGATGACCTTCGGCATGGTGTTTGGTGCCGCCGCAGTCTATTATTTCTTGATGCCGAGTCATATCATCGTAGGTACAATCTCGGGTCTTAGTATTGTGATCAACACCATCTTGGGCGGTAATGCCGATACCTTCTCGTATTGGGTGATGGGTATCAATGCGTTCCTGCTGATACTGGCGTTCCTATTGATAGGCAACGAGTTCGGCGCCAAGACCGTCTATACGGCTATGATTCTGGGCCCTTTGGCTCAAATGTGGGACCGCATCTATCCCTATACCAAATTCACGCACACCGTGATTGATAATCCCGAGGTGCTCGCCCAGCTGCAGGCAGGGCAGCAAGTGCTGGATGCCAACGGCAACCCGTACCTACTGAGTCGTGCCGGCGAAGTGCTGATGCAAGTGAAGGACTCGGTGATGGCTTCCGGTCTGGGAACCGGCGACGTGTGGTTTGACTTGGTGTGCTTCGTATTCCTGCTGAGTGCGTGTCAGGCCTTTGAGTTCCGCATGAACGCCTCGACGGGCGGACTGGATATATTGGCTAAGATTATCAACAAGTATCTGCATTTTGATATCGGTGTGTCGGTTAGTATCGGCGGTGCTATCATCTGCTGCTCGGCGTTTGCTATCAACGACTTCCGTATGGTAGTCATCGGCCTTATCGGCACGTGGATCAACGGCCTGGTCATCAATTACTTCACCGCCAGCATGAATAACCGCAAACGCGTCTGCATCATTGCGCCGGAGTGGGAGAAGATTCGCGAGCATATCATTAAGGATTACGCGCGAGGGTGCACCCTATATCCCGTCAAGGGCGGTTTCCACAAGGATGACCAGATGGAGATTCAGGCTCTGCTGACCCAGGATGAGTTCGCTGCACTCATGGAGTATATCAAGGATAACGAGATGCACGCCTTCATCACGGCAAGCAACTGCTCGGAGATATTCGGTATGTGGGCTCGTCACCGCAAACGGAATGGCAAGATCGAAGTCTCGTCGGTAGCACAGGCCTAAGGGAGATTTAGAAATTAAGATTTAAAATTTAAGATTTAAGATTTAAGATTGATTTAAGATTTAAGATTATATCATATGAAACCTACATTATTTATTCTTGCTGCCGGAATGGGAAGCCGTTATGGCGGTCTGAAACAGTTAGACGGTCTGGGCCCCAATGGCGAAACAATTACGGATTACAATGTATTTGATGCACTACGTGCCGGATTTGGTAAGATTGTCTTTGTTATCCGTCATGACTTTGAAGAGGAGTTCCGCAAGGTGGTTCTCAGCAAGTATGCAGACCGTATTCCTTGTGAGCTATGCTTCCAGTCGCTTGACAAGTTGCCGGAAGGCTATAAATGCCCGGAAACGCGTCAAAAACCCTGGGGAACGAACCATGCTGTGCTGATGGGTCGGGAGTGTATCCATGAGCCCTTTGCCGTCATCAATGCCGATGACTTCTACGGTGCAGAGTCGTTCCAGATACTGGCAGACTACCTGCGTAGCATAGAGGGTACAGAGGGTCGTTACTGCATGATGGGTTATCGTGTGCAGAACACGCTCAGCGAAAATGGTCAGGTCAACCGCGGTGTATGCCAGACGGATGAGAACGGTCTGCTGACCGATGTCGTGGAGTGCGTCGGTATCGAGAGTGTAGGCGAGCATATTATCTATAAGGATGCTGCCGGCCAAGACTGCGAAATCGTGCCTGATACCCCTGTATCCATGAATATGTGGGGTTTCACACCGGAGTATTTCGACTATTCGGACGAGGCGTTCCGCGCCTTCCTCGATGAGCATATCAACGAGCCCAAGACCGAGATTTATATCCCGACCGTAGTTAATGACCTGATTAAGGCAGGCAAGGTAAGTTGCCGCGTGCTGGATACCCCGAGCCACTGGTTCGGCGTGACCTATGCCGAGGATCGTCCGCAAGTCGTGATGCGACTCAATGAACTGATTAAGAAGGGCGTTTATCCCGAGAAACTCTTCTAAAGTTGAGAGTTGAATGTTGAGAGTTGAGTGAAGTTGAGAGTTGAAAGTTGAAAGTTAACTTACTACTAAAAACTGCTCTAAACTATAAACACTAAACTGCTCTAAACACTAAACTGCACTAAACTCTAAACTCTAAACACTAAACTAAAAAAAAATGGCAAGAATAGTAGTTACCGGTGGTACCGGATATATAGGTTCGCATACCGTCGTATGCCTGATGCAGCAGGGCTACGAGGTGGTGATAGTAGATAACTTGAGTAATTCCAATACCAATGTGCTGGATGGCATAGCTGCCATTACAGGCAAGCGTCCTACCTTTGAGAACCTCGACTGCATGGACTACATGAGTATGTCCCGCCTGTTCTCACGCTACACGGATATAGAGGCAATCATTCATTTTGCAGCCAGCAAGGCGGTGAATGAGTCGGTCGAGAAACCGCTGATGTATTACCGCAACAACATCTCGTCGCTGGTGTCGGTGCTGGATCTGATGCATCAGTTCAATGTGAATAACATCGTCTTCTCGTCATCCTGCACCGTATATGGTCAGCCCGACAAAGACCACCTGCCCGTCAATGAGACAGCTCCTATCCAGAAGGCCCTTTCGCCCTATGGCAACACCAAGCAAATCAACGAGGAGATTATCATGGATGAGGCGCACGCTAACCCCAAGATGCACGCTACCATCCTGCGTTACTTCAATCCCATCGGTGCCCATCCGTCGGCTATGATCGGTGAGTTGCCCAATGGCGTACCGCAGAACCTGTTGCCCTATCTGACACAGACGGCAGCTGGCCTTCGTCCGAAACTGCGCGTCTTTGGTAATGATTACAACACGCCTGATGGCAGCTGCATCCGCGACTATATCTATGTCATGGATCTGGCTCGGGCGCATGTGCAGGCAGTAGAGCGTATGCTCAAGAAACGTAGCACCGAGCAGGTGGAGGTGTTCAACTTAGGTACCGGTCGCGGACTGAGTGTGCTGGAGTTGATCTCGCTCTTTGAGAAAGCCACCGGCGTAAAGGTGCCCTACGAAATCGTTGCGCGTCGTGAAGGCGATATTGAGCAGGTATGGGCTGACCCGAAGAAGGCGAATGAAGTATTAGGCTGGCGCGCCGATACCCCGATAGAAGATGTGCTGCTCTCGGCATGGAACTGGGAGAAGCGAATCCGTAATATTCAATCCTAATAGCAGCTCGTGTTGTATCCTCTGCTCTTTGAGCCTATCGTACTCCCCAAGGTGTGGGGTAGCGAGAGTTGGGTGTTGTCGGCATACGGCGACAATGCTTCTGTGGTGCGTAATGGTTTTCTCAGCGGTAACACCTTGCCGGAAGTGATGGAGATATACATGGACGAACTGCTGGGTGGTAGGGTGTATGACCAATATGGTGATACGTTTCCGCTGCTCTGTAAGTTCATTCATGTGAACGACAACCTCTCTGTGCAAGTTCATCCCGATGATGAGGCAGCCGCACGTCAGGGGCTATCGGGCAAGACCGAGATGTGGTATGTGCACGAAGCGGAACCGGAAGCCGGTATTCTGTTGGGTTTCAATCGCAACACCTCGGCAGAGGAGGTTCGTAGCCTCCTGGGCGAGAACCGAATCATGGATGTACTCCGTAGGCAGGCTGTGAAGCGTGGCGATGCAGCCTATATCCCCGCCGGTAAGGTGCACGCCTTGTGTAAGGGAACCCATGTGGCAGAGATTCAGCAGAATAGTGATGTGACGTACCGCCTATACGACTATAACCGCGTGGGATTGGATGGTAAGCTGCGTCCCCTGCATGTAGAGGAGGCTCTTGAAGTGCTGGATTACGAAGCAGAGCAGGAACCCCTGTTGCACTATAGCTGTGGCGAAAATGAGGCTGCCAATCTGGTACAAGACCCGCATTTTGTGACCAACTTGCTGCGCATGACGCACCCCGTGGAGCGCGGTATGGGTGGGTTGGATAGTTTTGTGGTGTATATGTGTGTGGCGGGTAGTGTGCGTCTGGATTGCCCGGATGATGACTGCGAACCCGTTGTGCTGCAGACCGAAGACGCGGTGCTGATACCGGCAGCGCTAAGTGGCGTGCGACTGACACCCATCAGTGACAAGGCAGAGCTGTTAGAGACGTATCTGTAGAATGGAGAATGGAAAATTATCCGTCATAACGTCATAATGAAATAAGAAAGCGCAGGTTGTTGCCTGCGCTTTTCTTATTGCTTCCCGAAGATGAACCCGACATACAGTCGCGGTCCGGAGGGGGAGATGAAGTTACTCCAGCTTACATTGGGGCTGAGCGAGCTACCGCTTTTGCCGAAGGGTAACATATAATCCACGCGCAGCAGCAGGGCTGCCAGGTGACCTAATTTAAATTCCATGCCTACGTAGGGGTCTAATAGGAAGTAAGGCGTGGAGGTGTACGATGCATTGAACACCGTGGTGGAGCCGGATACCTGTTCGGCAGACGAAGGCACGTAGAGGCGCCGCGTCTTACCGCCGCCAACACCCATACCGATGAGCGGACGAATAAGACCGAGGTCCCAGTAGAAGTCACAGATAGCTTGTGCCCAGGCCGTACGGATACTACTGCCACTCTTCATCAGGGGCATCGTGCTAATGGCACCCTCTGCACCGAGGTGTATATGGTCGATAAGATGCATGCGTAGCATACCACCCAAGCCCAAGGTGACTCCGTCGCGTGGCAGATCGGTGACATTCGGTACTGCCTTCAGACTGCCGTTGCGAAAGAGTTCGTCGGGTGATTGGGAGAAGGCATAGCCGATATGCAGCAGCATACCGCCCGAGAAACCCGTCACGATTTTTCGTTCTTTCTTCTCCTTACCTTGCTTAGCGGCGACGGCAGTGCTATCTCGCGCCACAACCGGCTCTACTGCGATGAGCAGAGCCAGTAGTGGAAGCAACCATTTCAGATGTCTCATACCAGCGAGAAAGCTACATCCATCATCTTGGTGAAGGTGTTCTGGCGCTCTTCGGCAGTAGTGGCCTCACCGGTGAGGATATGGTCGCTAACGGTGCAGATGACCAGCGCTTTCTTGCCGGCGCGTGCTGCATTCATGTACAGCGAGGGTGCTTCCATCTCGTCGGCCAGCACACCCATTTTTGTCCAGTTGGCCTTGCGCTCGTCTTCGCAGTAGAAGATGTCGGCGGAGAAGACGTTACCTACGTGGTAGGTGTAACCGAACTTCTCGCAGGCTTCTACGGCGCGACGGCATAGGTCGAAGTCGGCGATAGGTGCATAGTGACCGGGCAGATTATACTGCTGACCGTAGTTGCTGTCGGTGCAGCTGCCTTGCGCAATAACGAGGTCGCCCAGGTGTACATACATCTGGCGTGCGCCGCACGAACCCACGCGGATGATGGTGTCAACATCGTAGAAGTTGAAGAGCTCGTAGGTGTAGATACCTATCGAGGGAATTCCCATACCATGACCCATGACGGTAACGGGTTTGCCATTGTGGGTGCCTGTATAGGCTAACATGCTGCGTACGTTATTGACTAACACGGGGTTATCCAGATACTTCTCAGCCATCAGCTTGGCGCGCAGGGGATCACCTGCCATAATCATTGTCTTGGCGATTTCGCCATACTTTGCCCCAATGTGGGGAGTTGGTGTGTTGTGTTCCATACTATTAATGTTTTTTTCGTTATTTTCGTAGTTTATGTAGTTTTCGTTATAATTTTCAATTTTCCATTTTCAGTTTCGCTGCAAATTCGTTTGCAGCGACGAGGTCTTCGGGTGTATCGATACCGATGGTCTGTACATCGGTCATCGCCACGCGGATTTGGTAGCCGTTCTCGAGCCAGCGGAGTTGTTCCAAACTCTCGTTCAGTTCAGCCTCAGAGGGCGGCAGTTGGGTTATCCGACGCAGGATATCAGCGCGGTAGGCATACATGCCGATGTGCTTGTAGTGCTTGTGCTGCTTGAGCCAGTCCTCACGCGGAATACCGCGCAGGTAGGGTATGACGCTGCGCGAGAAGAGCAGCGCGTTGTGTGTCTTTTCTGAGAATACGACTTTCGGGCTGTTGGGGTTCTCCAGGGCTGTAAGTCCGTCCTCTTCGGTAAAGGGTTTGACCAGGGTGGCTATCTCAGTGGGGAAACAAGCCTGCAGGGCACGTATCTGCTCGGGTTGGATAAACGGCTCGTCGCCTTGGATATTGATGATTACCCAATCGTCCAATCGTAAATCGTCTAATCGTAAATCGTCCAATCGTAAATTTAAAAAGGCTTCGAGGCAGCGGTCGGTGCCGCACCGGTGGTCGCTGCGGGTCATGACTGCCTCGCCGCCAAATGCGTGCACGCAGTTGAGGATGCGCTCATCGTCGGTGGCGACCACGACGCGGTCTAACGCCTTACGAGCCTGCTCATAGACGCGCTGAATCATCGGTTTGCCACCGATGAGTGCCAGCGGCTTACCCGGGAAACGGGTGCTGGCATAACGTGCCGGTATTATTCCGATAAATTGCATATCTTATTCAGTAGGTTAAGTGCACCCTGTAGGGTACGCACGTTGGTTATGGTGATGTATTTCTTGCCGGTAGATTTCCCTTTCCTATCGACGACTTCGTGGAACTGGCATCTGTCGAGATGCATTCGTACGTAATCGACGATCCGGTGTAATGCGTCGCTATGTAGGTACGCGGGGTTTTTGCTTTGGAGGTATAGAGCCATGCGTTCGCCTTTGAGGTGAATCTTCTCGATACCCAATTGGCAGCATACCCAACGGATACGCACCACGTTCATCAGCTCTTCGGCTTCTTCGGGTAGCGGGCCGAAGCGGTCGATAAGGCGCCGCTTGAATTCGGTCATCTCGTCCTCGTTGCGCAGACTGTCCAGTTCGCGATAGAGGGCGATACGCTCGGGGATGTTTTCGATATAGGTATTCGGGAAGCTGACGGGTATATCGGTCTCCAGCTGCGAGTCTGAGCACCAGGCGGTCTTATGATTTATCCGCAGGTTGTCATCCTCGTCATTAGTGGGTACACCTTCCTCTTCCTTCAGTTCTTCGACCGCTTCGTTGAGGATTCGCTGATAGGTCTCGTAGCCGAGGTCGGCGATGAAGCCTGACTGTTCGGCGCCGAGCAGGTTACCGGCACCTCGGATGTCAAGATCCTGCATGGCGAGGTTAAAGCCCGAACCGGGTTCTGCGAAGATGGAAAGAGCATCCAGTCGCCTCCGAGCCTCGGGGGTAAGCAGTTCGCGATCGGGGGTTACCAGGTAGCAATAGGCTTTGCGATTGGAGCGCCCGACTCGCCCACGAAGCTGATGCAGGTCTGCCAGTCCGTAGTGCTGTGCCGAGTAGATAATCATGGTGTTGACGTTAGGTATATCCACACCCGATTCGATGATGGTAGTGGATACCAGTACGTCGTAGTCGTAGTTGATGAAGGCCTCGAGTCGTTTCTCGGTCTCGTCGCCGGGCATCTGACCATGGGCGGTGATGATTCGTGCGTCGGGACAGAGTCGATGAATGCGTGCCTCAATGCGGGGTAGCATCTCGATGCGGTTGCTGACGACGAATATCTGGCCGTTACGTTGCAACTCGATGTCAATAGCCTCCTTGATGATATCCTCGTCTTCTATGCCGATGATCTCTGTCTGTACGGGGAAGCGGTTGGGTGGAGCTGTGTTGATGACGCTCAGATCGCGCGCACCGAGCAGTGAGAACTGCAGGGTACGCGGTATCGGGGTCGCCGTCAGGGTCAGTACATCTACGTTGGCACGCAGGCTCTTCAGTTTCTCCTTAACCGACACGCCGAACTTCTGTTCCTCGTCAATGATGAGCAACCCCAGGTCTTTCCACTTGACTTGTTTGCCAACCAGTTTGTGTGTGCCGATGAGGATGTCGATATTACCTTTTTGCAGGTTATCCAGTATCTCCTTCACTTCCTTGGCAGACTTAGTCCGGCTGAGATATTCCACGCGTACGGGGAACTGGCGGAAGCGTTCGCGGAAGGTGTTGTAGTGCTGCAGGGCAAGAACGGTAGTGGGCACCAGTACGGCAGTCTGTTTGCCGCTGGTGGCTACCTTGAATGCCGCGCGCATTGCCACCTCGGTCTTGCCGAAACCTACATCGCCGCAGATGAGACGGTCCATAGGCTCGTGGCTCTCCAAGTCGTGTTTGACATCGAGCGTCGCCTTCGCCTGGTCAATGGTGTCCTCGTAGATGAAGCTGGCCTCCAGCTCATGCTGCATATAATCATCGGGCGGATAAGCAAAGCCGCCGAGGCTCTTGCGCTTGGCGTATAGTTGTATGAGTTCGCGGGCGATATCCTTAACTTTGCTCTTGGTGCGTTCCTTGAGTCGCTCCCAAGCGCCGGAACCCAGTTTGGAGATCGTCGGTTCGGTGCCTTCCTTACCCTTGTATTTGGCGATACGGTGCAGGTTATGGATGGATACGAAGATGGTATCGCCGTCGCGGTAGTTGAGCTTGAGCATCTCCTGCAACTTGCCGTTGACAGCTGTGGTGACCAATCCGCCGAAGAGTCCGATACCATGGTCGCTGTGTACGACGTAGTCGCCGGGTTGGAGTTGGTTGATCTCCTTGAGCGTCAGCATCGCCTTGCCGCGCCGAGCATTCTCGCTGGTGAGCGTCACGCGGTGGTAGCGCTCGAATATCTGATGGTCGGTGTAGCAGGCGCACTTAGCGTCGTGGTCTATCCAGCCGGCATGCAGCGTACGGTTGACGGGTATGAGTCGTACCGCCTCCTTGCCGCTGCCCTCGGCTTCGGCGTCGAGGATGGCCTGCAGGCGGTCGGCCTGTTTCTTCTGGTCCGAGAGGATGTAGATGCGGTAACCCGCTTCGTGTAGCCGGTTGATGTCCTGTGTCAGGAGCGAGAAGTCTTTGTTAAAGACGGGCTGGGGCAGGGTATCAAAGGTGATGCGTTCGTGTGTGGGGAAGTACGACTTGTCGCGCCACTCGAGGGTGGTTGATTGGCTGAGGTCAGGCTTCTGTTCTGCCCACTTATAGAAGACTACGTTCCAGTCGTTGGAACACCAGAGTGTATCTTGGCTGAGATAGTCCGTCAGGTAGGTGGGCTTTGCTTCGGCCTCTTCCGGTTGGGTAGCGACGATCTCAATATGCTTGCAGCGTTCGTCGGATAACTGGGTCTCGATATCGAATGTGCGGATGGAGTCTATCTCATCGCCAAAGAAATCCAGGCGATACGGGTCTTCGTGCGCGTAACTATAGATATCTACGATGCCGCCGCGTATGGCATACTGACCGGGTTCATAGACAAAGTCCACGCGCTGGAAGTTGAGTTCCGTGAGTCGGTCGGCAAGCTGCCCGATTGACTGCGTCTGCCCTTCCTCTAAGGCGAATGAAGAGCCCTGCAGTTGGTCCCTGGCCGGAACTGTTTCCGTCAGTGCCTCGGGGTAGGTGACGATGATGCAGTCACCACCCTGGCTCAGGGTTGCCAGCACCTCGGTTCGCTGAATAACCATCGCCTCATCACGTTGCTGCCTGCGGCGGTGCGAAACGGGGAAGAAGAACACGTTAGCCTCCAGCGAACGCAGGTCGCCAAACAGGTATTGTGCCTCATCGGCATTATCGGCGATAAGTAGGATGGGCGAATCGGTTCTCGGTTCCGCTTTCTCGGCGAGGGCACGGAGCACAATTGAAGCCGCCGAACCGTTGAGACCGGCAAGCAGAATGTGCGTCGCGGGGCGCTTATTGGCACCCATACGCTCACGCAACACCCCTATGGCGGGGTGCAGACGCAGTTGCTCATATAGGTCTCTTAGTTCCATTTGTTTTCAAATAGCGTGCAAAGATACAATTTTTTTTTGAATTACGCAAATAAATGTGTGCTTATTTATCGTGTTTGTGTTCGTAGAGTGCTTCTTCTACATTGATGATGTAGTCTGCCATCTTCTCCAATTCGAGGACGATATCCATGTAGTTGACACCGGTTCCATAGTCGTAGAGGTGTTCGGTGATATCCTGCATGTTGCGGATTTTGAGTTCATCGCGCAGGTTGTTGATTTCGTTCTCCATATTGGTCATATCGAGGAACTCCTTGCGGGTGATGTTAATATTCTCAAGTGCCTCAACCATCTTGGCTTCTGCGCTGCTGACCAGGTACATCATCAGTTCTACATTCTTCTCCTGCTCTTCGGTGAAGACCACCTTGTTCTCATGCTTATGGCGGATGTAGCGCGAGAGGTTGTAGTTGGCATCGCCCACCGACTCTAACTCGCCTACGATACGTAGCATCTTGTGCACCTCACGCTTGGACTGCTCGGACAGACGACCATCGGCCACCTGGTTCAGGTATTGTGCAATCTCGTATTCCATACGGTCGCATATACCTTCGTATTTCTCCACGCGTGAGAACGTCATGGCAAACTCGGTGCTGTCCTTCTCGTTGAAGAGGTCATGAATCATGCCAACCATACGTTGGGTGCGAACGGCAAAGACTTGAATCTCCTTCCAGGCTTGCAGGATGGACAACTCGGAGGTGGACATCAGGCCACCGGAGATGAAGTGCAACTCGCGGTCGGTGTCTTTCTGCTCGGGCTTGGATGGGATAAGCCACATAACTAATTTCTCCATCAGCGGCACCATCCAGATGAGAATGAGGGTGTTGGTTACGTTGAAGGCGGTGTGAAAGGTGGCCAGGATGGCATTGAGTTTGTCAGGCGATACATTGCTGGGTACACCAGGCTCGAAGTCCACACCCCACAACCGGCATACGCCGCCCACGAAGATGCGGAAGATGCAGAGCACCCAGATGACGCCGAAGAGGTTAAATACCAAGTGTGCCAGGGCAGCACGGCGTGCCTGCACCGAGGCGGAGAGGGCTACCACGTTAGAGGTAATGGTTGTACCGATATTCTCGCCCAAGACGAGTGCGATACCCATGTCGATAGGCAGTACGTGCGCCGAGCAGAGTGTCATGGTGATAGCCATGATGGCTGCCGAACTCTGTACCGCAAAGGTCAGTATGCCGCCGACCAGCAGGTACAGAAAGTAACTACCGTAGCCCCAACTGGAGGTGGCAATGAAGAAGTTGCGAACGGGTGCCATCTGGTCTAATTGCATCTCGGTGGCATTGATCTTCAGCGTCGTCAGACCCAAGAGCATGAATGACAGACCAATGAGGAAATCACCTAAGTTGGCATTCTTCTTCATGTAAATCAACATGACCGCCAGGGCAATAAGTGTATAGACAACCAGCCTCAGGTCAAACGAACCGCCGCCCAGTACCATGATCCATGCCGTAAAGGTCGTTCCGATATTGGCACCCATGATGACGGAGATTGCCTGGCTCAGCGTGAGAATACCCGCTGATACGAAGCTGACGGTCATCACCGTAGTGGCTGTGGATGACTGCACGGCAGCTGTGATTCCTGCACCTGTCAACACGCCGGTGAAGCGGTTGGTGGTCATGGTGCCCAGTACATTACTCAGTTTGCTACCTGCCATCTTCTGCAGGCCTTCACTCATCACTTTCATTCCGTACATCAGCATGGCTACGGAACCAAAGAGCGTGATAATCTGTAAAGCTAATTCCATATAGTGTTATTTTTGTTTTTTCGTAGTTTGCGTATTTTACGTAGTTTTCGTTGTTTGCGTTATGCAGGTTGCACCGTATAGCATGAGTAGGGCTATGAGCCTCAGTCCGGCTGTATCCGCGTAGCCGAATAACCAGAACCCGCCTTGCATGGCGATGCAGGTTACCATATATAGTAATAGCAGTTGGTGGAAGGCGAGGCTTGCCTTACCTTGGTCGTCAGTCCGCGCACGGGTGGCGATGACGACGAGCATATTGAAGATGAGGAAGATGAACACCGTCTTCCACGGACCGAAATCCAGGGTGAAGTCACCCACAAAGGTGTAGAAGACGTTATCATCCATCTTGAGGTCGGGGTATTTATCGCGTCTCTCCTGGAAGTTCTTGGGCGTATTGTACGGGTCGATGACGCGTTTGAGTAGGTTAATGGTGCGGTCGCCGTGACGAGTACCACCGGCATCGAGTCCATAGTTGTTGAAGTTCAGGTTCGCCTGCCCGATGTAGTACACCACGGACCCGACGGCACCACCCTGACGTTGGTCAAAGCGGCTCAGCGTGATGGCTGCCAGGGGGATACTCAGTACCAGAATAAGCCCCAGACCCAGGATGTTCACCCATCGGCGTAAGCGTTCGCCGAGATACCTGCGTAGCAGAAAATAGGCTCCGATAAAGGTGAGTAGTGTCGTCACGGTGTTGCTTCGCTGCCCGCTGAGAATGGGGGTCAGCAGTACAATGCCGATAGCGATACTCAATCCGGCGATGATAAGCGGATGACGCTGCTTGAGCGTCAGGTAATAGAAGAACAGCAGTAGTGCCAGGTCGGAGAGGGCGTTGAGTAGGATACTGGGTATATTTGAGATACCCGAACCCGCTTCTTCCGATTCAGCGAGTGCCTCGGAGTACAGTTCCTGGCCGGCGGAGCTATCCTGCAGTAGTCGTAAGAAACTACCATCCTGCAAGTGCTTTAGTAGCGTTGGTATGCACGCCAAGGCGGAGAGGATGATGATGACGCTCAGGGTATTCAGTATCCACATCTTGGGTTCGATGATGGTCGTAACATTGCTTTTGTGGAAACGAATCAGCGGCCATAGGGCGAGTAGCAGCATGCAGTATAGATATACAAACGGCCAGAGCCGCATGGGTAGGAACACGTAGTACTCGCCGTCGGCGTGGCGGAAGAGAAAGAGTGAGAACACGGCGTAGCCGATATACGAGACGATGATGAGCCATCCGGCATCGCGTTCCTGTCCCCGCCGCCGGTACACCAGCAGCGTCACCACCCAGAGTAGCAGATACAATATTAAATAGAACGTATCCATAATTCCTTAATAACAGTGTATGGCCATTTCCAGTTCTGGTAGGCCAGTTGGGCGATACCGGGTGCCAGAATCATCGCCCAAAGTCCGCCGTGTAGCCCCCATAGCCCGATGACGAGCAGCACGATGGTGGCTGCGCCGCTGACAAGCGAGGGAATGAAGAACGGTATCTTGTTGTCTGCCATAATGAAATGAGCTGCTGTTGCGTGGTTCTGTTCTAACCATCGAATCAGAATCATGGTGCTTAGCATTGCTGTACCTACAAAACGTGTCTCACTGCCAATAAGAGCTAATACCTCATTGCCCCATAGAACCCATATAAGTCCGCCAAACAGCATTGTTCCTATCAAGAACAAAACACTGAAGATATATTTCTGCCGTAGTTGAAGTATGTTATTCGTAGCTCGGTATTCTGCCAACTTAGGCTGGAACGCCATGCAATACACCATCCCGCCGTGCACCAGAATATCCAAGACTTGCATCGTTACTCCGTAGCAGCCGATCTCTTGCAGGGTTAAGAAAATTGATCCAAGAAACATGGATGACTTGTTGATAAGGAATCCTCCTAATTGCGTCAGACCGATTTTGATGGCATTCGGGCTCATGACCGCCAGCAGTTCTTTCTCATCGCGGTTACTATCAACTTGTGCCAGATGTTCCCTCATCTGCTTGTCGAAGAATACCCGCTTCATCAGGAATCGTCTCACCAACGTGGAGAGTAACTGAGCGCTGACAATAGCACTCAGTCCCCAACCTGCATAGATCATCCCCACGGCAGCAACCAAATAGAGCAGTTGTCCCACAATCATGATCTGCTGCGTGCGTTTGACGTAGCCTTTGCCCTGCACCAGAGCGTCGTAGTAGAAGGTGTAGAGATTATAGCTGTTGATGGTAATGAGCAGCACCCAGGCGATGAGTGCATCGGTGCGATTGCCGGAGTATTTGCTAAGGATATAAAGTATATACACTGTTCCGAACGAGGCTAAGAGCAGCAATACTGTGATAGCCATTCGCCCATAGAAAATCCGCATGGCAGCGATGACACTCTTGAGTAGTCCGTAGTCGGGTTCATTACCCTGCTCGGCCGGGGCGATGCCTTCCCTGCGCAACTCCTTGACGCCGGAGAAGATATAGGTTATGTTTCGCGAAAAGGTAGGCCTGAAACCGAAGTCCAGGAGTGTTACCAATAAGGTGATGGTCTGGAACAATTGCCAGATACCCACCGTCTCAGCGGACATCTTATGCAGGATGAATGGCAGGAGTATCAATCCTGCGCCTATCATCATGACAGTGGCTGCATAACTCCAAGCGACATCTTTCTTACCAATATGTTCGATTCCTGTGGTCATTATTTAATATTTAGTAATCCGATAATAGTTCCGATACCATAGCTGCAATGTACTAAGAAAAAGAGTAAGAACAGTATGAAAAAAAACTTCCATCCATATGCCCTGCATGCCGAAATATCAGCTATGAAAGCTGCTATGAAATAGATGGTTAATAAAGCAAGTAGTGCCCATTTTCCCCATACGGAAAAGAAGGCGGCAACTATTCCGATAATCATTGCTATGACAAAGCAAAACGGTACGAGGTGTCTTAGACCGATGGCTCTTGGGTCTACATAGACCAGATTCCCGATTGACTTACCATTGAGGTACATTTGTCTCATGCTGGAACTGATGGTAGCTCGAGCATAGTAGTATGATTGTATCTGGGGATCAAACCATACTTTGTAACCGGCTTGTCGTATTCTTGAGTTATATTCATTATCCTCGCCTCGTGCCAAATCGGCTCGCATTCCTCCAACGTGCTCAATAACTTCTCTTCGAAAGGCGCCAAATGGCACGCTATCTACTTCTTTAGCTTTTGTACCAACGCGGAAATCTGCACCGCCGATGCCGAAACGCAAGTGATTAAGCAACGCGTTAGCTTGCGCTACAAGGTGATTGTTCTGAGGAATTATCTTACATTGTCCTCCAACATTGCCATAATCCTCATGCTCCTCTAATAATTGGATGCATCGCTCAATATAGTGTTGTTCGTATTGTGCATGTGCATCCATACGTATAATATATTTTCCTTTTGATTCCTTAACTCCGATATTGAACGCTGCTGATTGATAGCGGTGTGGATTATCTATTAGGCGTATGTTGGGATAAGAAGAAGATATTACTTGTACGATTTCGCGTGTATGATCCTTGCTGCCTCCATCCACAACGAGCACTTCGCACGCATCAGAAAAATATGTTTGATTCTGTACTGACAACAAGCAACGTTCAATGAATTTCTCTTCATTGAGTGTAGGTATAATAACAACAATATTGTTCGTGGCTTTATTCATGGGTTACGGGATATTGGTTGTGCATGTCAGCTAAGAATTTTTTAGCATTCTCAGGTGGTAGATAATAATAATTATGTCGCTGGAGTTCACCAATAATACTATTAGGAAAACGTTTGCGTAGCATTTTGGCAGGCGTTCCTACCATAATTGTATAAGGCGCAACGTCTTTTAAAACGACGCTGTGAGCTCCGATGACAGCTCCATCTCCGATGGTTATACCCTGCCGGATAAAGGCTCCTGCACCAATCCATACATCATGACCAAGTATTGTTCGGCGGCTCGTGATATGAAGTGAAGATATACTATTGGAGGTGGAATAATCCCAAAATGCATGTTCTTCACCCCCAATAATGCAGTGAGGAGCAATTGAGCAGTAGTTACCGATATCAACATTGTTGAGCACCGAGAAATTTCCTATGTAGTTGTAATTGCCTATCCTGCAGCCGTTCAGCAATACATGTTCGGTAATAAAGTTTTTTTTGCCGAACGAGTTGTGTCTTAGCTTGTAAAGGGGAATCCTTAGTGCTGCTACGAAGTGATGTAATTTGTTGAGAAATCTGGCCATATTTATTTGGTAGGGAGTTGGAATTGAACAATAAAATGCCGCTCGCGCTTTTCTACGGGAGGTAATTGCATGTAATCTTTGTACAAATTACGAAGATAAGAATCGTAGTCATTAGGGATGAGGACAGTAATTCCTTCAAATAGTGCCTCGCGTGCAGGCATATAAACTTCGCGTGGGAAGATTTCGCCGTTGTAGTACTTGCGCCCTGTGGGGATACCCCATGGACGGTCTTCACGTTCAGAAGATACGAATTGGTCATACCACCACACCCATTTGCGGTGTGGAATGATTCCCAAAATGTTGCCGAGCAAAACTTTCAGCCTATATCGCTGATACATTCGCTTATCAGATTGCATATACTCACGCAGAGTCTTACTCCGGAACTGGGAGTAGAATACAACAATTGATGCGAATTGTAGTGCGTTAGCAATTAGTCCTTTGATTATTTGCCCTATTTTTGTTTTCGGAACTGCATCTAATGCAAACACATCTATTGCTATGCCTTTTGGAAAAGGTGTATTGTCGCTGTAAACATCTACGTTTAAGGAATCTTTTCGATAAATCTTCATGAATACATTTTTGGCATCGGTCTCTGCATTTGGGGTATTGAATTCATATTTCGGTCCCAACTCGCCTTTTTCCAACAACTTTATTAGAGCATCATAGTCTTTGCGTGGCATTAGAAGATCTAAATCGTCGTCCCACGGAATAAACCCTTTATGTCGAATAGCACCAAGGCAACTTCCACCGCACAACATGCAGATTAGTCCATGTTTTTTGCATAAAGCTGATACATCCTGATAGATATCTAATAGGCTCTTCTTGAGTTGTGCAGATTCTTCCTTTGAAAGTTCGCGCAGGTAGTGTGTGCGATGTGCTAACTCATTCATTAATTCAAAATCTGATTTCATAGATTGTATTTATTTAAGTATGATGTCTATTATCCCTGGGATATGATCCGACAAGTGTGCTGAATAATCAACTCGGGAATCAATAATCCTAATGGAGGGGGAATTCTTGATTAATATCCAGTCATATTTGTAAATAGGATTCCAACTAGAGAACGTATTTTCTCCTTTTGGTAACGCATCTCTCCAACCATTAAAAAAGTGGTGAACCAATCCTTCTTCGGGGGTGGAGTTTAAATCTCCGCAAACTATTTTAATACCTGTGTACTTATTTATTAATTTGCGAATGTGTCGCATCTGAACCCGCCTATTCCGTATATCCAAGCTGAGATGTGTGTTGCAAAGCGTAATTGTTTTTTCGTTTAGACACCATTGAACAAGCATCATTGCCCGTGGCTCTTTTTGATCCACTATTTGCGGAAGCGGAATGGTTAAGACACTTTGAATAGGAGATTTTGACAGAATTCCCATGCCGTAGTAACCTCCGGTAGGATGAGCGTTAATACTGCTGAATACTGGAAACATGTTGGTATAAAAACCTAATTCCAACATCTGATTCTTATTGTGTTGCGCAGGAGCTTCAGGTCGTTGAACTTGATAGTCCACTTCTTGGAGAGCTACGATGTCCGGATCGTATTGCTTAATATAACAAGCTAATTCCTCTAAAGAGGTCATCGCAATAGAGTATACGTTAAACGTCATAATGCGTAAGGTATCCTGTGCATAAGTAAATGTACAAGTGATGCACAGTAGTATGAATAATATTAAGCGTTTCATAGAATCCAAAGTAGTGATTACCGATCTTATTTTTTACGCCTGACATCAATTACTTCGCCAGTTGAGGTTGAGAAAACGGTATTAAGGGATACGATGGCTACATCTTCGGCAGGTAGCAGTGTGCCTTCGGGTTCATTGCCAAAATTTTGAATTCGCATGGGTGTTTTTGTACGTTCGGGATTGATGCAGTTGATGCGGATACCGAATCCATACCATTCTTCAGCAATGGCCTGTACAAAATTCACGATGGCAGCTTTAGTAGCGGAGTAGATGCTGTACATCATGCGCCCTCGAGTGTAACTGCTACTGGTGTAAAAGAGTAAGGAACCGCGGGTCTTTCGTAGATAAGGGAATGCTTCTCGTGCCACATTAATCACACCCAATAAGTTCACGTTTAGCGAATTCTGAATAGAAGTCTGCGACATACTGCTGAGTGCTTCTTTTACCAATATGCCAGCTGTGTTGACAACTATATCGATGCGACCTTCTTTTTCTGCTACTTGTCGGAGGGCTTCCCGCACATTTGTATTGACGGATACGTCGCAGTTATTTTGAGAGCGTGAGAAAGAATAAACGTGGGCATTGTAACCTTGCGCAATTTTTAGTATCTCACCACCAATTCCGTAGCTACCACCGAAGATGACAAGTACCTTGTTCTGTAGTCCCGTTATAGCTTCAGGGGATAAACACTTCTGATTACCGCTTGTAGTTCGTAGTTGGAAGAGTTTGTCCAATAGGAATAAGTCTTCGATATACGTCAATTTCATGTTTGAATTCTCACCTGCCACTACATAAATTGGCTCTTCTGGCAGGTATCTACGGACTGTGCCGCAATCGTCAGTCGTGGCAAAATTAGGGTCGGCTAAAGCTAAATCATAAGCTTTTTTTATGATACCGCGTTTGAAACACTGTGGGGTTTGTCCATTGCGTAAAGATGAACGGTTTGGAATAAAATCAATACATTCGTCTGGTGTGACGGAAACAATCGTATCGGTCGTCTTCACCGCTACATCTACTGCATTAAATTGTTGCAAAGCCTTGATGCAACTTTCGATAATATGTTCACTTACCAGCGGGCGTACAGCATCATGGAAAATCAGATTGGTCTCGTCATCCGTATAAGCATTGATGGCAGCCAAACTGCTTTCATATCGATCTTTGCCACCGTTTAGAATCTTTTTAACTTTCTTGTATTGGTTTCGTACGACAAGTTCCTCTACATGAGCAACATAATCAGGCTTGCTGACTACGCATATTTCATCAATAGCTGCACAACCTTCGAACACATCAATGGTGTGTTCCAAAACCTGCTTGCCGGCTACTTTCAAAAACTGTTTCGGAATATCGTCTCCTAAACGATAGCCGCTTCCTCCTGCTAAAATAACTGCGATATTCATATCTTTCTCTTTCTTATAAATTGATTTTCTATTTGTTCTTCATTAGGATTGTCTGATTGTGTTTGCTTATTAGCTTCAAATGTTTGAGCTTCCTGAAAAGCATAAGATAACTTATCAATGCCTACATATATACACCCTAACCAAACAAGGAGAGGAAGTATAGTATACATGCCTGCACGTGGTAGAAAAGTGAGGTTTAGGAATGTCGTATATACTACTACAGCAGCAAAAGGATTTGTTTTGCTTTTGTCTTCTACATATGCACAAATGAAACCGAATAGAACCGAAAAGAATGCAAAGAACTCAAACGTTCGTCCTGAATATAGGTACAGGTCAGACAAAAATGTCCATCCCAACCCGTGCCCCTCTAAATATTTAGTTTCGTTTAACGTATAGGCAAGATATGCCGCAAAGGAGGCTTCTTGCGGGGGTAATGGTGTTATAAGTGAAACTAACGATGCCACTCCGGGAAAGAAACTGACGAAATATGGCAGCGTAGGATAGCTCTCTATCTGTTGTGAAAATGTAAAGGTTGTCAAGGAAACACCTTGAGCGTATAGAAAACGTCCCAATCCTGCAAAAGGCACAGAACTGCATGCTCCGGTTGCTTCGCGCGCAGAAAAAGTGGTTATAAATACCAAAATGAAAAAACTTGCAACTGCAAGTACTCCCATGCCGAGAGCACTCGCCTTACGCTTACGCATATAGAACCATAGGAAAAAGAGCATAAAGGCTCCGAATTTGGCACGTTGTCCTATTAAAATAAAGGCGAACGATTTGGCGAACATCAAAAGCATAAATAATTTTTTGATTCGGTCGTTGCCATAGAGCATTGCGATACCAAAGAATACATATAGTAGCGATGATACGATGCCGCTACCGGGAGTGATATGCTGGGTTTGGGCTTTATAAAGCGATAAGTATCCATCCTCACTGGTAAAAACCATTAGCAGTTTGCAACCTACATCGTATAAAACAAAAGGAGCGATAATGCATAGTACACCTATCAAAATCCAATCAATAGAGAGGTGTTTCTTACGTTCGTAGCATAAAATCGGTTTATTTTTATATTCCCGAGGATAGTTGATATAGGTAAGCGTTGAGTAGTATAGGAAAACCAATATGTAGGTTAGTGAACGACACCAAAGGGCTCGGTTGATAAGGGTTTCGTCAAAGAAATTACCGCGTCGCATGGAGTACGTGTTGGGAATGAGAAGCTCAGTCCAAAAACGTCCACCGATAAAAAGAATTGTGAATGTTGCCAAAAAGAAGAAATAAGGAGTCATCCTTTCGGTCTTCCATGTAATATGTAAGATCCAAATGAAGTTCCCGCACATTAATAATGCGTGCCCATAGTTGTTCAGAGGAACAAGCCATAGTAAAAGGATGCTCAAGATGAGCATAATGAGACTAATTAAGCTATATTGCTGTTCTTGCTTCATTTCTCAAAACTTGACTTCTCGGGTAGAATCGTTTCAAATGCTTGAATCAAAGCTGTTTGTATCGATTCGATTTGTGCCAGAGATAGATGGTTATCATTGATGCAAATCATTTGCTTGCGTTGTTGCTTGATATCTCGCAGGATGCTTTTTATATTATCTATACCCAACATGCAACTACGACTACCCGAAGCTACATTGATGGGCTCAAATTCGCCTTTTACCAGTCGCCAGTCACGCATCAACCATTGGCTACAGTTGCAGATATCTCTAAAACGAGTCATGCTGGTTGCCAATAAATGTGAACCATAATTCTCCCAAACCTCTTCATATGTAGATTTTAGATAGGCGTTTGGTTGATGATGCTCGTATAGATTAGAGAATGCTGGCCATGGATAGAGTAGTAGTGTACGTAGTTGTTGTGCCCCGTATTGTATGTTGAACCACTTTCCGATATGTTGCTTGATCGCTTTTCGCTTGTCAAAATGCGCATTTATTAGAGCCATATTGTTGACCATAATATGGCTCATCACGCCTTCGAACGTAGGTTGTAACAGGTTGCATACTGCTGTATCGCATGGCAAACCCTTGCGAAAAAAACGTTCCTTAGGCAAAGTCCGAAGAATAAAAGTATCATCGTTAAAGTAAACAAACTGCTCACTCAACCCCTTAATGCGGTGCAGATTCAATTCCAAAGGGTTGACGTTGAATATAGGTAAATAAGTTGTGTCAATAAAGTCCTCATGTTTTACCCAATGCAACTTTTGGGTGTCTATGTTAAGCCATTCTGGCAATTGACCGCAGGTAATGAAATGTATCTTTCGTACCCACGGCGTGAATTTCTCTACTCCGCGAAACCAATATTTGAGTAGCCCCCAATCCCTATATCGTTCAGCACGTGCATCATTTATTTGCGCACTCTTCGGAGCATATTGATTAAAAGAGTTTTGCCACTCTTTGTCACTGCCGTCTACCCAGGGAATTACGAAATCAATATTGTCCATGGTATCCTCTATTTTAGTTTAGATTTAATCATTATTTGTATTTGTTGTCGTTCTGCACTCCCGAGGCCAAAATAGTAGGCGACAATCGGTAATAGAACACATGTTAGCAAAGTTGTGCTCCCTAAAGTTATCCAACCTTGCCCATATTGATGGACAATGTAAAAAGGCAGCGGAGCAACCATGATAGTTACCAACATCGTTCGCCCAATTACATCTTTTACATAGTGCCACAAATCAATGTGAAGAAATGTCTTGGAATATAGGGTCCTTACAATGGCACATATCAGATTGACAAAACTCCATATAAGCAAAGCCCACACACCATTGTCACCTAATCGTAATGCCAGCCAAGTAAGCGGCAAAACTAATAATTTTAGAGTAGCCATCATTATTTGATGAGTCTTGATGTTGCCTGTAGCATAAATGGCATTCCACAAAGGAGCTTGTATGGCATCCAGCACGGCAAAGAGCAACATAGCTGACACATACTTTTCAGTCAAATTCGGATAATCATCAAGCCAAAGTTCGAGAACAAAAGGCAGATTAATCAGCAGTGGTAATAGTGGGAGAATCATTAAGTAATAAGAAATCTTCGAGGTGGTGTATATGAGTTTGTAAAAATATTCCTTGTCCCCCGATGCGTATGACTTGAATATTTGTGGGGTAAAAGCGGATGCAAAATTGCGGGAAAACATGGCAATTGCATTGTAAATTTGGTTGGCAATACCCAATGCTGCATTGGCCACAACACCGAGAAATACGTTGAAGAAAATGCCTCGAGCGGAGATGATTGCTACGTCCGATGCATTCACTAACAGACTCCAGCCTGAATAGACCGCAAAATCTTCAATAATCTTTCTGTCCCAAATTCGAATATAATGGCTGTCTGTCAGTTTGACTTTGCAATAGATGAAATACCCCATGAATACAAGGACGGCAATCAGCATCATTAGTGCACCATACATAACCAACTTGTCTATAGGACTAACAATCAGGAGAAAGGCAACCCCTAATTTTCCCAAAGCTTCGGCAATGCTGATGATAGCATAGTAATCCATATGCTCATGTGCGATAATGTTGGCATCAAAAGGAATCTGTATTGTGCTGAGACAGAAAGTTATAAGCGAGAATTGGAATACCCAGTTTGCTGCAACCAATCTCTCTGGATCGATATCCAGGTACCCGTTGATGATGATTGTGCCTATTATCTCCAGTAAAACAAATGCTCCAAAAGCCAAAATTAGGTGCAAGTTGATAGCC
Source organism: uncultured Bacteroidales bacterium (assembly GCA_900316005.1). GTDB lineage: Bacteria > Bacteroidota > Bacteroidia > Bacteroidales > Paludibacteraceae > Colicola. The sequence continues at coordinate 105,330 of ONBH01000002.1, forward strand.
ATGGAATAAGTGCGCTTTAGCGACTCATGGTCGTTTGCACCTATATCACACGACAAGTAACGGGTACAAGCATTTTTCAATGCATGGTTGATAAACGAAAAGAAAACAACGATACTCGCAACGACGTTGTATATGCCGAAGTCCTCGAAACCTAACGTTTGAAGCACGATACGTGAAGTGTATAGACTAACAACGGTCACCAGTATCATTCTCAGATACAAGTAACCCGTATTCTTGGCTATACGATTTGTATTTGCAACAACGTTCATTTATCAACTATCAATTCGTTCAGTCTCGTTTGAAAATATCGCGCGTATAGACTTTGTCCTTCACATCGTCCAGCACGGCATCATAGCGGTTGGCAATGATGGCTTGGCTGCGGGCTTTGAAGGCAGCCAGGTCGTTGACTACCTCTGAGCCGAAGAACGTTGTGCCGTTCTCCAGCGTCGGCTCATAGACGATGACCGTGGCACCTTTGGCCTTCACGCGCTTCATGATGCCCTGAATACTCGACTGGCGGAAGTTATCGGAGTTGGCCTTCATCGTTAGGCGGTAGACGCCGATGACGCAACTGGTCTGTCCCGAAGGCGAGGAGCCATACTGGTTGTTGGCGGAATAGCCATACCAGCCCGCCTTCTGCAGCACGCGGTCGGCGATGAAGTCTTTGCGCGTGCGGTTGCTCTCCACGATGGCCTCAATGAGGTTCTCGGGTACGTCGCGGTAGTTGGCAAGCAGCTGCTTGGTGTCCTTGGGTAGACAGTAACCTCCGTAGCCGAACGAGGGGTTGTTGTACTGGTCACCGATGCGCGGGTCGAGGCACACGCCGCGGATGATTGCTTGGGTGTCCAGTCCCTTCATCTCGGCATAGGTGTCCAGCTCGTTGAAGTAGCTGACGCGAAGGGCGAGATAGGTATTGGCAAACAGCTTCACGGCTTCTGCTTCGGTCGAACCCATCATCAGGGTCTCTACATCCTGCTTGATGGCTCCCTCCTGCAGCAAGTGGGCAAAACGCTCCGCCGCCTGGCGTTGCTCGGCATCACTAAGGTCGCAGCCTACGATGATACGCGAGGGGTATAGGTTGTCGTATAGGGCTTTGCTCTCGCGCAGAAACTCCGGCGAGAAGAGGATACGCTTGCTGCCTGTCTCGCGGCTGATATGCTCTGTGAACCCTACAGGGATGGTGGACTTGATGACCATCCAGGCCTTGGGATTGGCTTCCTGCACCAGGCGTATGACAGTCTCCACGGCGGAGGTGTCGAAGTAATTACGCTGCGGGTCGTAGTTTGTTGGCGCGGCGATGACCACATATTCTGCCTCAGCATAGGCACTCCGGGCGTTCATGGTGGCGCTGAGGTTTAGTACTGCCGGTTGTCCGTCAGCTGTCAGTCCTTCGCCCTTGAGGTATCGCTCGATGTATTCGTCTTGGATGGTGGATTCGCGGCGGTTGAGTTTCTCCACGCGTTCCGGCACGATATCCACGGCTGTCACCTCATGGTGTTGCGCCAGCAGGGTCGCAATCGACAACCCCACGTATCCCGTTCCTGCAACTGCTATACGCATAATGAATCTTAAATCTTAAATTTTAAATCTTAAATCTTAAGTCGCCTACAAGCGTCCGTCCACAAGGTCTCTGTCCACAAAGTTCTTGACGTCGAAGACGACAGCACCGCGTTCGTGGTATTTCTTGAAGTCGAAGGTCTTGAACTGATCGTGGCAGACGCAGGCGATGACGGCTGCATAGTCCTTATCGGGGTCAATACCGCCGATTAACTCCTTGCCGTACTCATGGCGTACCACCTCGGGGCTCGCCCACGGGTCGTAGATATCCACCTTGCAGCCGAACTCTTCCAGCTCCGTAGCAATATCCACTACCTTGGTGTTGCGGCAGTCGGGGCAGTTCTCCTTGAAGGTCACACCCAGCATGAGCACGTTAGCGTCCTTAATCTTATGGTCCTTCTGAATCATCAGTTTCAGCACCTTGTCGGCAATGAACTTGGCGATAGAGTTATTCACAGCTCTGCCGCTGAGAATCACCTTCGGGTCGTAGCCCAACGACTTTGCTTTGTGGGCGAGGTAGTAGGGGTCAACCGAGATGCAATGGCCGCCTACCAAGCCCGGACGATATTTCAGGAAGTTCCATTTCGTACCGGCAGCTTCGATGACGTCGTTGGTGTCGATACCTACGCGGTCGCAGATGAGAGCCAGTTCGTTCATGAACGAGATATTCACATCGCGCTGGCTGTTCTCCACGGCCTTGGCGGCCTCTGCCACCTTCATGTTGGGAGCACGATGGGTGCCATTGAGCAGGATGGAGTTGTACATCGCATCCACCAGGTCGGCTACTTCGGGTGTCGAACCCGAGGTGATCTTCTTGATCTTGGTCAGCGTGTTGACCTTGTCACCCGGGTTGATTCGTTCGGGCGAATAGCCGCAGAAGAAGTCCACGTTGAACTTCAAGCCCGAGAACTTCTCCAGCACGGGTACGCAGTCTTCCTCGGTGCAGCCCGGGTAAACAGTACTCTCGTAGATGACGATGTCGCCGCGGTTCAGGGTCTTGCCGATGGTCTCGCTTGCTTTGAGCAGCGGTGTAAGGTCGGGGTTGTTGAAACGGTCGATGGGCGTCGGCACGGTCACGATATAGGTGTTGACCGCCTTCAGTTCTTCGGCGTCGCTGGTAAAACTCAGGCCTATCTTACCCGTATGCTTGAGCGTCTCGCGTGCTTCACGCATGCCTACCAGGTCTGCCTCCAGAGTATGATCCTCGCCGCGTTCCAGTTCTTCAACGCGCTGTTTGTTAACATCAAAACCGACTACGCGGTATTTCTTGCCATATTCAATGGCGAGCGGCAGACCTACGTATCCCAGGCCGATTACCGCAATCTTTCTGTCCTTTAATTCCATTTATGTTGTTGTTTTTATTTTTTTTCTTCGATTGCTGAACGCGCTATTCGGCTTCCTTGATTACACCCGTCTGGTAAGCCTCCAGCAGTTCTTGCAGGTCGCGAACCTGTTGCATCAGTTCCTGTCCCTTGTCCGTCTCGCGTACGCGCAGGCGATGGTTCGTGAAGTCTTGCAGCAGCGTACGGCTGTGGATATCGCTTCCGCTCAAGACCGCCTGCTCGCGGCTCTCGAACATCTCATGCTGCACCAACTGGATGCCATGGCTGTTGTATATCAGGGTGTAGCCCGAGATACCGGTTTTCTCCTGATAGGGTTTTGAGAAGCCGCCGTCTATGACGTAGCGTTTGCCCTCGGCACGCATGGGCGATTCGCCTTTCAGCGTCCGCACGGGTATGTGTCCGTTGACGATGCGCCCCGTGGTAGCGTCCAGGCCAAACTCCGTCAGGATCTTCTCGCAGATATCCTTCCGGTTAGCCAGGGTGTAGTAGGCACCATTCTTCTCGGCCTGTACGGCTTTGTCGTTGATGAAGTACCGCTCAAAGGTGCTCATCTTATCCTTGTGGAACAGAGGCGAGCGCGCTCCCTCCCAGAGGTAGAGCATGAGGTCGAGTGCATCCTCTTTCTCCTTGCCCTGACCGTAGTACGCACGGCGGACAGCATCGTCGATGGCATCCATCAGCGCCTTGCCCTTTACCACCTTGCCGCAGATATTCATAGGCAGGAACTCACCCTCTTCACTCATCGGGATAGCTGCATGGTAGAGCAGGAATCCGTTGCGTACCAAGTACAGCGAGCCGTGGCTGTAGAACATACGTAGGTGCTTCTGCAGATGTTCCGAACGGCGGAAGCTGCGCACCAGTTGCTGCATCAGTTCCTCTTCCTCTACCGACAGACGGTACGGGTCTTTCGGGTCGACCGTAGGCAGGAAGGTGTCCGTCAGCGGGTATTCGGTTTCGCCCACGCGGATGGTGCCGTTGGCGAAGTCAATCTTATCCAAGAGCAGGCGGTCGTTCATCTCCCACTCGGGGTGGCGCATGATGGTCTGTCCCTCCAGCTTGAACTGGATGATGGCAATCGCTTTGTGCATCTTAGCCATCAGCTCCGCCGAACGTGTCAGGCGGGCGTTGTTCTCAAAGTCGCTGGTCTGCCACAGGGTGCAGGGGTCTTTGCCGTAGGTTGCTATTGCAAAGCTGGCCAGTGGCAGTAGGTTGATGCCGTAACCTTCCTCCAGGGTCTCGATGTTAGCATAGCGTATCGACACGCGCAGAACGGTGGCTATCAGGGCACGGTTGCCCGCTGCGGCACCCATCCATTCGATGTCGTGGTTGCCCCACTGGATGTCGTAGTCACGATGGTTGCAGAGTTCCTCCATGATGTCTTGCGCACCCGGTCCGCGGTCGAAGATATCACCCACGATGTGGAAGGTATCGATGGTCAGACTATGTATCACGCCGGCGATGGCGATGAGCAACTCTTCAGCCCTGCCGGTCTGGATGATACCATCGATGATGGCGCGGAAGTAATCCGAGCGGTCATGCTCTATACTGCTCTCATGCAGCAACTCTTCGATCACGTAGGCATAGGCCTTGGGCAGCAGTTTGCGCACCTTCGAACGGGTGTATTTGACCGTTACGGCACGCATCACATCGACGATCTGGTGCAGCCGGATTCGGAACCAGTCTTCCCGTTCGCGGTCGGTGAGCACATGCTGCGGGTTGTGTATCTCCATCTCCAGACGTTCCTCCGGATAGTAAATCAGGGCGCAGAGTGCGCGTTTCTCATCCTCGGTCAGCCGATAGCCGTAGATGTCATCTACTTTGCGTCGTATGACGCCGCTGGCGTTGCGAATCATATGAATGAAAGCGCTGCTGGCGCCATGCAGGTCGCTGACGAAATGTTCGGTTCCTTTGGGCAGACTCATGATGGCCGTCAGGTTGATCATCTCGGTGGCTACTGCGCTTCGTGTCGGGAACTTCTCGCTGAGTAATTTCAGGTATCGTAAGTTCTGCGTGTTTTGTGCGTTTTCCATGATATGTTTGTTGTTTGCAATTAGTCGTTTATTGTTTTTTTGTCGTTATTTTTTCGTGCGCGTACGCGTCTACGCGTCAATAAAAATAAAAAAGCCTGCAAAGATACTACAAAAATTGCACATACGCAAACTTTTTTAATGAATAATGAATAATTCATAATGAATAGCTATATTTTTTTGCAAAAATAGCGTGCAGATTCGATGTTTTGGCGTGAATGAGGGCGCTTATGCCTGCATAAAACCTCTACACGTTTAACACGTATTGTGAGCTATGAGGAGGCTTGTTACGTAAAAAATACCAAGTTCACGGGATAATATACTATGTATATTATAGCTACGAGTATGATGCGGGATTGGTTCGAGAACCCTCGGAAAACTACCCGAGAAACCTTCGAGCAAGGATTGATTTTTCATCCCTTTGCATGGATGGGAATAGATAGCCACGCGCTTCTTTATGGTCTTGATCATGTACAAGCAGTTTGCAACAAGATCAATAAGATAAAATAACCATTTCTTAACCCAAGGCATCGCCATAGGTTATTATCCTATACTCTAAAATTGCGTTTTAAGCAATAATCGTTCGACTGAAATGAGATAAGACCCTCCGGATTCGAGCCATTGTAGCACAAAAAAAGAGCCCATCAGGCTCTTTTTTAGTAGTGCTACCCGGACTCGAACCGGGGTTTACGGCGTGAGAGGCCGTTGTCCTAGGCCACTAGACGATAGCACCTTGTCGTCGGAAGAAACTCAGCTGCAGGAAGCCACTTTGTGGCTTGAGGCGCTTCGTTCTTCCTCCTCTCCCCAAAACCTCTTTCAGAGCTTTCGGGGGCCCCAAAAATGGGGATTATTCTGTCTAAAGAACGCTGCTTTTCTCAAAAGCGGGTGCAAAAGTACTGCTTTTTTTTGATATATGCAAATTTTTTTGCAAAAAAGTGAATTTTTTTTTGCGTATGTGCGATTTTTTTTGTAATTTTGTCGCCTGAAACGGAAAGAAATACCAAAAACTAATAACATGGATACCAATTTTGGATTTGTTCGCGTAGCCGCTTGTGTGCCCCGCTTACGGGTGGCCGACTGCGCATTCAACGCACAAGAAGTGAAGCTGATGATAAGCCGCGCGCTGGACGAAGGTGTCGAGGTGATTTGCTTCCCCGAACTGACCGTCACGGGCTATACTTGTGCCGACTTGTTCTTCAACCAGCAATTACAGCAGAACGCGCTGAATGCCGTACGCGAGATATGCGATTTTACACGCTCTAAGCCCATCATCGTGCTGGTAGGCGCTCCGCTGAAGGTGGATAACAACCTGTACAACTGCGCTTTTGTGCTGACGGATGGCGAAGTGGTGGGTGTCGTGCCCAAGATTAACCTGCCGAACACAGGCGAGTTCTACGAGAAACGCTGGTTCACCTCCGGTCGCTTCACCATAGAGCATGCCGCCGGCGGTTTCCAACCCCGCATACCGAATATCGAACTATGGAATGGCGAGGTGCCTTTTGGCCCGGACCAATTATTCTTCACCCGCAACTACTGCTTCGGCATTGAGATATGCGAGGATCTATGGAGCCCCCTGCCGCCTTCGACGCAGTTAGCTATCCAGGGCGCGGAGCTGATATTCAACCTCTCGTCCAGCAACTGCCTGACGAACAAACATGCCTTCCGCCGCCAGATGATCACCCAGCAGTCTGCGCGCGTGCATTGCGGGTACGTATATACTTCTTCGGGCATAGGCGAGAGCACGACGGATGTAGTCTTCTCGGGCTCGACCTATATCGCCGAGAACGGGCTACTGCTGGAGATGGGTGAGCGTTTCCAACGCGACAGCTCGATGGTCATCACCGAGCTGGATGTGGAGCGCCTGCGTTTTGACCGCTTGCGCAATACCAACTTCACCAAAGACCAACATGGTCATTACCGCAAGGTGTATGTGGCACCCATTGAGTCGGAGAATGGCGAGACGGAACCGCTGCATCGTGTGTTCTCCACCACGCCGTTCCTGCCCGCTAAACGCGACGAAGACGACTACTGCAACGATGTACTGCTGATTCAGAGCAACGCCCTGGCACGGCGGTGGGAGCATACGCGTGCCGAGAACCTGGTGATCGGCGTCAGCGGCGGACTGGACTCAACCCTTGCGCTATTGGTCTGCGTGCAGGCGGCTGACCTGTTGGGTTACGACCGCAAACGCGTGATGGGGGTGACGATGCCGGGCTTCGGCACCTCGGGACGGACCTACCAAAACGCCCTGAGCCTCATGCAGGAATTAGGCATCACGCAGCGCGAGATAAGCATCCGCGAGATGGCTACGCAGCACCTGCGCGATATAGAGCACGACTTGGATACCCATGATATCACTTACGAGAACGCGCAGGCGCGTATACGTACCCTGAATCTGATGGATCTTGCCAATAAATACAACGGCATCGTCGTCGGAACGGGCGATATGAGCGAGTTGGCACTGGGTTGGGCGACGTATTCGGGCGACCAGATGTCGATGTACGGCGTCAATGCCGGCGTGCCGAAGACGCTGGTGCGTTATATAGTGCGCTATGCGGCGGAAAATAGCTTTGATAGCCGGGTGCGTAACCTGCTGCTGGATATCGTTGACACACCCGTCTCGCCCGAATTGCTGCCCACCGATGCCGAGGGCAATATTGCGCAGAAGACCGAAGACAAGGTCGGGCCCTACGAACTGCATGACTTCTTCCTATACTACTTCCTGCGTTACGGCTTTAGCAAGGATAAGATCTTCTATATGGCAACGCAGGCCTTTGAAGAGCAGTTTGAGCCGGACACCATTCGCCACTGGCTGGATGTCTTTATGCGCCGGTTCTATACGCAGCAGTTCAAGCGTTCGTGTATGCCCGACGGACCGAAAGTGGTAAGCGTGAGCCTCTCGCCCCGCGGCGACTGGCGTATGCCGAGCGATATACCTTTGTAAAGGTTAAAGGTTAAGGGTTAAAGGTTAATGCTTTTGAGACGATGACACAATACGAAAATTGTTCGCTGAAGCCTTTCCATACCTTTGGTATGGATGTCAGGGCACGCAAGGTGGTGGAGTACCACACTGTAGATGAACTGCGCAAGGTGCTCGGCGAGTACAGGGGGCAGCCGATGTTGCCGGTGGGGCAGGGTAGTAACCTGCTCTTCACGCGCGACTATGACGGCATTGTGCTGGTATCGCGTATGGCACGTGCACGTGCGCTGGGCGAGACCAAAGAGGATGTCCTCATCGAGGCCGACGGCGGACTGGTTCTGGACGAACTCATCGCGCAACTCTGCGATATGAACCTGTGCGGTATGGAGAACCTCAGCGGCATTCCCGGCACGGTTGGGGCATCGGCGGTGCAGAACGTCGGCGCCTATGGCGTGGAAGCCAAAGATGTGATTCGGTCGGTTCGTGCTATCGAGATTGCTACGGGCGAGGAACGTGTCTTCACACCCGAGGAGTGTCGGTTCGGCTACCGCGACTCGGTCTTCAAGAACGAGCTGCGCGGGCAGTATATCATCATCGCCGTTACCTATCGGCTGACGCACGATGGCCCGTTCTCGCTGGACTACGGCAACCTTGCCTCCGCCATCAAGGGCGAACCGACGGTGCAGAAGATACGCGAGGCGGTGCTGGCTATCCGTGCCGAGAAACTGCCGGATGTACACCGGTTGGGCTCAGCGGGTTCGTTCTTCAAGAACCCCGTCGTCACACCCGCCAAGTTCGAAGAACTGCACAAAAGCTACCCCAAAATGCCCTATTTCCCGCAGGAAGACGGCGTTAAGATACCGGCAGCCTGGCTCATCGACACGCTGGGTTGGAAAGGTAAGAAACAAGGTGGCGCGCAGGTCTATGAGAAACAACCCTTGGTATTGGTGAATACGGGGACGGCGGTGCCCGAAGATGTGATGAGGCTGGCAGCCGCTATCACGGAAAGTGTAAAGGATCAATTTGATATTGAGATATATCCTGAGGTAAACTATATTTAAACTAAGATGGCATCGTTTATAGTAGAAGGAGGACATAAATTGTACGGGCGAATCACGCCGCAGGGAGCCAAGAATGAGGCGCTGCAAGTAATCTGTGCCGTGCTGCTGACGCGTGAGACAGTCGTTATCGATAATGTGCCCAATATATTGGATGTAAATAATCTCATCGACCTTATCGCATCCATAGGTGTCAAGGTAGAGCCGATAGCGAAGGAAAAGTATGCATTCACCGCAAGTGAGTTGGACAAGGCTTATCTCAGGAGTGATGATTTCCTGAAAAAATGCAACAAACTTCGTGGGTCGGTGATGCTCATCGGTCCGCTCTTGGCACGATTGGGAGAAATGATTTATGCTAAACCGGGCGGAGATAAGATTGGCCGGCGGCGTCTGGATACGCATTTCCAAGGAATGGTTAATCTGGGAGCGACATTCACCTACGACCACGATTTGCTTGCCTATCGTTTCTCCGGACCTCATCTCAGGGGCAGTTATATGCTGCTGGATGAGGCTTCCGTAACGGGTACGGCAAATATTGTGATGGCAGCCGTATTGGCCGAGGGTACGACCACGATTTATAATGCGGCTTGCGAACCGTACGTGCAGCAACTCTGTCGTCTACTCAATCGGATGGGGGCGAAAATTAGCGGCGTAGGTTCCAACCTGCTGACAATCGAGGGCGTACGCGAACTTCACGGTGCGGAGCATCGATTGTTACCCGATATGATTGAGGTAGGCTCGTTTATCGGTATGGCGGCTATCACGGGTTCGGAGTTACGAATCTCAGATGTGTCGTATCGCGACCTGGGTATTATTCCGGATGCCTTCCGTCGATTGGGAATCCGGATTGATGTAGATGGCGATGATATCATTATTCCTGCGCAAGAGCATTATGAGATTGAGTCCTTCCTTGACGGGTCAATCCTGACGATAGCTGATGCGCCCTGGCCGGGTTTGACGCCCGACCTGTTGTCCGTACTGCTGGTGGTGGCTACTCAGGCTAAGGGATCCGTACTGATTCATCAGAAGATGTTTGAGAGCCGTCTGTTCTTCGTGGATAAACTTATCGACATGGGCGCGCAGATCATCCTCTGCGACCCGCACCGCGCGGTAGTAGTCGGTCACGATCACATGCGGCAACTCAAGCATAACAACATGACTTCGCCGGATATCCGTGCGGGTATTGCCATGCTTATCGCAGCCATGTCTGCCGAGGGTACGTCTCGTATTGATCATATTGACCAGATCGATCGCGGCTACGAAGATATAGAGGGACGCCTCAATGCCCTCGGTGCATGCATTAAACGAATTGACAATTGATAGTTGATAATTGATATTTTTATGAAGAAAATTGTACTTTTGCTAAGCTTCCTGCCGCTCATGATGATGGCAGAGATTGTGGAACCCGTGCATTGGTCCGGAGAAAGGGTGGGGGACTCCATCCGACTGACGGCAGTCATCGACGAGGGATTCCATATGACGATATTCGCTATCGGCGATAAGGAATTCGACGCCTGGGATGCACCCGAATATACCGGAACGTACGTCTTGACACTGGCTCAAGCGCAGCCTATTCGCTTCAACGCCTGCGATGATAAGATGTGCACCGCCCCGCAAACATGGCTTTACGAACCTGCGAACGAGAATCCAAGTGTTGCAAGTGAAGAACCAAGTGTTGCAAGTGAAGAACCGAGCGTGGCAAACGAGGAACAAACTGCCACGACGCCGGAACCGATACAGGAACGCAGCCTCTGGTGGGTGTTTGTGATGGGTCTGTTGGGCGGTCTGCTGGCTATCTTCACGCCTTGTGTATGGCCGATCATCCCGATGACCGTTTCGTTCTTCATCAAGCGTAACGGTGCTCAACGTGGCACCACAAACCGCCAGACGATTCGCGATGCTGTGCTCTACGGGTTGAGTATTATCATCATCTATGTGGGCCTCGGGTTACTTATCACTGCCATCTTTGGCGCATCGGCGCTGAATGCCTTGTCCACCAATGCCGTGGTGAATATCATCTTCTTCCTCATATTGGTGGTGTTTGCAGCGTCGTTCTTCGGGGCATTTGAGTTGACCTTGCCTTCGTCGTGGAGCACGAAGATGTCGGCCAAATCGTCCGCTACGACGGGTTTCCTCTCCATCCTCTTCATGGCCTTTACGCTGGTCATCGTGTCCTTCAGTTGTACGGGGCCTATCATCGGAACGCTGTTGGTGGAGGCTGCCGGTAAGTCGCTGTTGGCGCCTACGGTCGGTATGTTAGGCTTCGCTATAGCTTTGGCTTTGCCTTTCTCGCTCTTTGCTATGTTCCCCACGATGTTGCAGAAGTTGCCCAAGTCCGGCGGCTGGATGAATACCTTCAAGGTGACGCTTGCTTTCCTGGAGTTGGCCCTCTCGCTGAAGTTCCTCTCCGTGGCAGATTTGGCATATGGTTGGCATATACTCGACCGCGAGGTGTTCATCGCCCTGTGGGTTGTACTCTTTGCGCTGTTGGGTCTCTACCTCATCGGCCTGGTGTCCTTCCAGGGCGACGATGACGAGCACCGCAAGACTACCGTCACGCGTTTCTTCCTCGGCACTGTTTCGCTGGCGTTTGCCGTGTATATGTTGCCGGGCTTATGGGGAGCGCCGCTCAAAGCTATCTCTGCTTTCGCACCGCCTCGCACGACGCAGGACTGGGTGCTGGAACCCGGCGGAATAGGTGCTGCCGTGCAGTATGACAATGCACATTTCACTGACTTTGACGAAGGAATGACCTATGCGCGCGAGACAGGCAGACCTGTGCTACTCGATTTCACGGGCTTCGGTTGCGTCAACTGCCGTAAGATGGAAGAGTATGTGTTGGATAACGAAGCCGTCAAAGCCCGCCTCCAAAACTACGTCTTCATCTCCCTCTACGTAGACGACAAACGCATGCGTGCCGACGGTACGGAATCCATCGGCGACTACAACTCGCGCATCCAGCGTGACCGTTATCAGGCGAACGCCCAACCGTTCTTCGTGCAACTCTCGCCCGAAGGGCAGCAGGTAGGCGAGGCACACGCCTTCTCTACCGATGCCGAGGAGTTCCTGCAGTGGCTGAAGTATTAGTTGAGAGTTTAGTGTTTAGAGTTGAGTGCAGTTGAGAGTTTAAAGTTTAGAGTTATGGATAAAATAGCTAATTACAAGACTCGCCGCCCGAAGGAAAGCGAGATGATATTCGGTCTGCATGCCGTCATCGAGGCCATCGATGCCGGTAAGACCATTGACAAAATACTGCTCAGACGCGATATGTCGTCGCAGCTCGGTCGCGAACTGCTTACGCGTCTGAAAGATACCACTACGGCCGTACAACGCGTACCCGTGGAAAAACTCAATCAATATACCGACAAGAACCATCAGGGCGTCATCGCCTTCCTCTCGCCGGTGGAGTTCTACCGCGTGGAGGACCTCATCCCGATGCTGTATGAGGAAGGCAAAACACCCTTTTTTGTGGTGCTGGATGGCGTGACGGATGTACGTAACTTCGGTGCTATCGCACGTACGTGTGCCTGCGCGGGTGTGCACGCTATTATAATAGGTACGCACGGCTCTGTGCCCATCAATGGCGATGCCATGAAGACCTCCGTTGGTGCGCTGCACACCCTGCCGGTCTGCAAGACGGACAACCTGCAGGCTACACTTCGTTACCTGAAGGAAAGCGGACTGAGCGTCATCGCCGCCACAGAACATACCGATCGGCTCTATACCGGTGTGGATATGACGCAACCCTTGGCGATCGTGATGGGTAGCGAGGAGAAGGGAATCTATCCTGCCAATCTGGACGAATGCACCGAACGCGTTTGTATCCCGATGGCAGGTATCATTGAGAGCCTCAACGTATCCGTCGCCGCCGGCGTACTGATCTACGAAGTCGTCCGCCAGCGTTCAGCAATCGGGTCGCATTGACCGACCGCTCCGCGCTCGTTTTTTTTATTGGAAGAATGAAAAATGCACACTCCCGTATGTTCGCATCTCGCAAAAACGGGGGTGTTCGTTGAAGTTATGGGTCTTGCCGTGCTCCAGCACAAACCATCCGTCCTCTTTCAGCAAGGGCAATACCAGGTCGGGTAGTTCTGCCAGACGCTCTAAGGCGTAGGGTGGGTCGGCATAGATGAAGTCGTATAGGCCTGCTGATGCCGGCATGGCGGCACTGAGAAAGCGAAATACATCGCCGCGAACGACGCTTAGGTCCTGGATTCCTAATTGCTTGCAGGTCTGTATGATAAAGTTCTGCTGCGTGTGTGCCAGCTCCACCGCCGTTACCTGCCTGGCACCGCGCGACACGAACTCCAGCCCGATAGAACCCGTACCGGCAAAGAGGTCCAACATGCGGCAGTCCTCAAAATCCATACGGTTGTTGAGGAGATTGAAGAGGCTCTCCTTGGCAAAATCCGTTGTTGGTCTTGCTGTGATATTTTTAGGGGGCGACAATCGCCGCCCCCTGTATTTGCCACTAATAATACGCATAATTTTTTTTTCTTCGGGGCCCCCAACGTAGCTATGCTGCGTTGGGGAATGCGGAGGCACCGAGCGCCTCAATGACAACGGAGTTGTCAGTCAATGCGCGAGGTTGCCGAACGCATTATTCCCAGTTACCGGCGTTGTTGTTCGGCGCATAGATATCACCGATCTTCAGACCGGGATAGTGCTCCAGCTTGGTCTCCTTGTCGATGAGGTTGACACGCTCCTGGTCGTTGAGGTCGCCCAGATAGGTGTCGTAGTGCGCACGTACTTCCATTACCGGCACGCGGATACCCTGCGAGGTGGTATAGTCGTTGTTGACCTCTATCTCAAACTTCTGAGAGTCGGTGTAGGGGATATAGATGATGCGGTCGATAGTCTCCTCGGTGTACTGACCTTTATAGAGCGACTGAATCATGTTCGCGCGCAGCGTATCACGACGGAATCCCTGCAAGCCGTTCTGGATGACGGTTTTGTCGTTGTTCCATACAAACTCGTAGAGGGCATCCGGATCCTCGATTTTCTCCTTGATACGGGCTTTGAGGCAGGCCTGCTCCATGATCTTAACAGCCTTTTGCTCGGTCATACCGGCTTCCAGCTGTTTCTCCGTCAGGCTTCCCTGCTTGAAGACCTCTTTCTTCGGCGTAGTCTTGAGGAAGATGATGAGTGAATCCAGGTCGGCAGCATAACGACCGTTCTCAATCTTGAACTCATTCTGCGCCGTGCGGATGTCAACGAGGTTCTTGATTACGTCCAACTCACGCGCTGCACGCTTTTCCTCAAAATGAATCGGCGTCAAGACGCTGCGAACACACATTACTACCAGAACGATGGCAGCTATGCCAAGAAGGCAACGATAGATGATTTTTTTAATATCCATTTTCGTGATGATTTAATGTCCATTGTACAAATAGGCTGCAAAATTACAAAAAAAATTCCATTCGTGCAAATCTTTCATCAAAAAAATGCGATTTATCTGCAATATAGGTCGAATTACTTGCCGGAACCCTGTACTCCGCCGCCACCGCCGAGGCGATTCAGTTCATCCAGATCACCTACCTTACGCTGCTTGTGTTGCTGGTACTGACCGAACATCCAGGTCAGAGAAAGCATCACGCGCTGCTGGCGAACGGTATTCTTGTACCAGCTGCTGTAGCCCTGCGTCAGGTTCATACTTTCGCTCCGGAAGACCATAGAGCGGAGCATATCTTGTATGTTGAGGTTGATGATGAGGCCCTTCTGCATGATCATCTTGCGTACGCCGAAACTCATGTAGTACGTGCTGCCTTGTCTATCGTAGCCGATGGTCATGGGTGACGACCAGTTGCCGTCCAGCATCATGATCCAGTCTTTGGGCAGATAGGCAGCGAGCGTGCCGCCCGCGTAGCCGTAGTGGCTGCCTAATTCATAGACGGGTTTGCCTTCGGCATTCTTCTCGTAGGAGCGGTTCCGGAAGTGATACCAGCCGGCATTGATCGTAAGTGCCAGCCATGCACCTTGTACCGATTTCTTGCCATTTTCGCCGGTGGCATACTTGGGCACGATGGGCAGTTCGGTCAGCGATATATTGCCGCCATGGGTGGTGCAGGTGCCGAAATTGGTGTATTTCATCTCGCCCATGCCTGTAGGCAGAATGGTGGTGCGTTGCGAGAACATATCTTGCGTATGGGCGAAGTTGAAGGTCACATTCAGGTATTGCGTCCACGAGAAATGCAGTTCTACGTCGTTGTTAAATTCCGGCGTGAGTTCGGTGTTACCCCTCTGGTAGGAATAGGCGTCAATATAGGTAATGAAAGGGTTCATCATCCAGTAGTTGGGGCGCTTGATGCGTCGGGTGTAGCTGGCACTGACGCTGATGGCTTGCTGTAGCTTGCCTAAAGGCTTAGATGTATAGCCCACATATGCCGTTGGGAAGGGATTGAAATACGACTTGCGGGTGATGGTATCGGCTGTGTACCAGTCGCCTCGGCTGTAGGTGTATTCGCCCCGAACGCCTATCTTGACCGACCAGTGTTCGCCAAACTGTTTGCCCAGGGATATATAGGCAGCGGCGACGTGTTCGCGGTAGCGGAAGTCAGAGGGTGTCTCGCTCTGTAGGGCGTCATTGATGAGCGAGTCGGTGGTCATATGGTTGTTGGTGGACGAAAGCGCGTATTTGACGCCGCACTCCAGCATGCCTGTCTGCCAGAACTTGGTCTGGAAATCCAACTTGGCGCTATAGATATCCACCGCCTGTCGGCTTTCGATATCCAGACCTACTTTCCTAATGCCGATGTAGTCGGTCAGTTGCATGTTGTGCGTAGTAGTCTTATAGCGGTTGTAGTCGGCATTGACGGTCAGTTCGCGTTCCAGGGTCTCCGAGAACGTATGGGTGTAGTTGATGTTGGCGGTGTGCTGCGGCGCCATGGTGCGGGTCTTGGTGCCCGTAAAGGAATTGGTGGTGTCGGTCCCGATAACGGTGTATGCCTGATTGCGGCCATCCATAATCTTCTGCTCCATGACCATGATCGGCACCTGCAAGATAAAGCCGAAGGTGTTGGCAGAATCGATATACCAGTCGTTGCCCGCCTTGAGCATGTAGTACTGGAAATTAACCCCGTAGCCGGACTTGGAGTAGTTGTTGAGCGTCGGGGTCGTTCTGCCCGTCTCGAAATCGATATCATTCTGCGCAAAGACTTGCGTCAGTTGGCCGAAGGTGTAGGTCTGCTTGCCTCGGTAGTTGAGGTTGAGGGATATCATGTCGCTATTGAGCCACCGTTTCACATCGCCGAAATACATACCGCCGTAGCCCGCCGAGAGCATACCGTTCAGCCCACGCATCATATTACGCTTGGTTTTGATGTTGATGATGCCTCCCTGACCGCTGGCATCGTATTTGGCAGAGGGGTTTGAGATGATCTCGATCTTCTCCAGGGTGTTACCATCCGTACCGTCGAGCATGGCTTTGAGTTGCTGACCGCTCAGGTACGAGGGTTTGCCGTCCACATAGATCTCTACCGACTTGCCGTTGACCGTTATGTTGCCGTCCTTGTCGATACGCACACCGGGCGCACGCCGCAGTATGTCGTTGCCGTTGGAACCTGCCGAAAGGGGCGAGGCGCTGACATTGAGTACCAGTTTGTCCATCTGGCGCTCGATAAGCGGTTTCTTAGCCTTGACCTCTACTTCGGCCAACTGTTCGGTCTCTTCCGTAAGGATGAAATCCGGGCCTCCGTAGGCTGTGTGGTAGCCGATGAACGAGGCCTGCAGGATGTACTGCCCGGGCTTGGCGTCCGCCACCGGTACTTCGTACTGCCCCTGCTCATCGGTGATGCAGCCGGTGATCAGAGTAGAGTCGGGTGATAGAATCGAAATAGTCACATACGGCATCGCTTCGCCGTTAGCGTTGGTCACCGTGCCGCGTAGGGTCTCTGCCGACAAACCGACACTGAGGATAAGCATAATTCCCAATACAAGTTTTTTCATATTTTTGGTTCTTTTAATTAGTAGCACTTTCACGTTGGCTTTTCAAAAGCGACTGCAAAAGTACTGCTTTTTCGGGAAATGGACTATGAAAAAACGGACATTTTAATTTTTTCAGGCAAAAAAGATGGAAAAATCGTCTGTCAGCGGTATGCCTAACATCCGAAAATGACTTGGGGTGAAGCATCCCATCTGCTGAAACTCCAGTGCCATGTGGCTCAGGTCGTAGTAGCCGTGGCAGAGGGCGATATGTATCAGGTCTATCGGGTGGCCCGCTGCGGCTTCCTTCTGCATATGTTGCAGCGTGCGGTGGAAACGCCTCAAGCGGATGAACTGTTTGGGCGGTATGCCCACGTATTGTCGGAAGATGCGCAGAAACTGCCTCTCGCTCAGGCATGCCTCCTCCGCCATTCGGCTGGTACTGATGTCGCCTTTCAGCGCATCGCAGGCTTCTATGGCTTTCTGCAGCCGGCTGTAGCTCACGTTCTCGCGGCGTGGCAAATGTCCGGCAAAGAATGCGTCTATCAAGTTGGCTATCATCTCGGCATCGGTGGCTGATTTGAAGATCTGGTCGCATTGCTTCAGACCCTCGTCGCCATATTCGGCGGCGGTCAGTATCTGGTCGCCTATCTGCTGCAGGTCGATGCCTAACAGCGCGTGCAGTCCGCCGGGTTCGAAGTCTAAGAGCATCCCCTCGAACCATCCGCTCAGGGTGGTCAGCGCCACAGGCTTGCGATATGGACCCAATATGGTCAACCCGTCAGAAAATGTCCCGTTGAAGTCGGCTTTTGCGTTGCGCATGAACACCAGGCTGCCGTAGTTGGGCAGTAACTGCTGTACATGCTTGCCGTTGACAAAACGCGGGTCATCGTCCGGTGGCGCCATGGTATCTGTTGAGCCCTCCGCGCGCACGAACACGTAGCGCGTGATATAAGGTTGCAATGCGGGGGTGGGGTAGCGAATCTCGAAATGCATTGTTCCGATTGTGCACTTACTTTGTCAGTTTTTCCAGGGCTTGGTCTATCTCGCGCTGTACCGATTCGCTGTTGGGTACTAAGGGCAGACGCAGGTAGTTGCCCAGTAAACCCATCCGGCTTAGTACTGTTTTTATGCCGGCGGGGTTTCCTTCCTTGAATAACAGACCAATCATCGCTTGGTAGCGAGCCTGTAGTGCTGCATCCTTCTCGCGCACGATGCGCCCGAAGTCCTCCGGCCAGGCGTTGCTTGCCACGCTTATCAGTCCGTCTGCGCCCGCCTGCATCAGTTCGCATGCGATGCCGTCATCGCCGCTGATAATGGATAGTTGACAGTTGATAGTTGACATTTTCATCGCTATCAACCGTTTGATTTGCTCCATGTTGCCGCTGGCTTCTTTGATGCCGATGATGCGTTCGGGGTAGGCTTCGTGTAGCCGCATGACGGTTTCGGGTAGCATGTTCACACCCGTACGCCCGGGCACGTTATAGAGTATGACAGGTATGGGCGACGCCTCAGCAATCATGGCGAAATGCCGATAGAGGCCTTCCTGCGAGGGCTTGTTGTAGTACGGGCATACGCTCAGTATTGCTGCATAGTCGCGCCTCAACTCCTCGCCGGCTTGGCAGATATGTTCTACAACCGATTGTGTGCAGTTGCCGCCGGCTCCTAATACCAGCGGTATGCGACCGGCTACCTGGCGGGCCACAAACTGCCTGACCTCCATGCGTTCCGTCTCCGTCAGCGTGACGGCTTCACCCGTGGTGCCTAACACCACCAGATAATCCACTCCGCCGGCTATCTGGCGCTCGATGAGCTGTTGCAGTGCTCTGTAGTCCACACTACCACTCGCCGTAAACGGCGTTACCAATGCTGTGCCTAATCCTTTCATATGCTTCTCTATTTTTGCAATGTATTCTCCCTTGTGGCGAAGTCGGGGGTCAATCGCGGCTCTCGATTATCTTCAGGTATTTGACCAACTCGCGGATGAGGTCCTCCCTGCCGGCATCCACGGGCAGGTCTATCATCAGGTTGTTAACGCCTTCGCCCATCTGACGCCCGGCTTTGAAGTCTGCACGCACGTACATCGCCATATATTGCAGTTCGATGATGGGCGTCAGCGTCAGGTCTAACATCAGGTCGTATTTGCGCTTCTCAATGTCGTGTAGCACGTCGGTCTTCGGCATGCGGAACCAATTGAAGTCCTTCTGACCCAGCATCCGGCTCTGGGGCAGGATGGCTGACGATACATCCTTGCGGTGCACATAGCCTAAGGTGATGACCTCCTTGCCCTCGTTCTGCAACTCGGCTACGATTTTCTTGATCGTCGGGTTCTTCTCCATGATATCGCTGTCGTAGAGCAGGATAATGGAGTGCACATTCCCCCAATGCGGAAAACCTGCCGGTCGCTTATCTATCTTTTTCAGGCTCCGTCGGTAGAGCCATTCGTTGAGTTTCTTCATAGCATTTCCAAAAAACGTTGTTCGTCAATGAGTTCAATGCCTAATTCTTCGGCTTTCTTGCGTTTCTCCGGCCCCATGTTCTCGCCGGCTAACACAAAAGCGGTCTTGCGGCTGATGCTACTGCTGTTTTTGCCGCCGTGTGCCTCAATCATCGCCTTGTATTCGTCGCGTGAGTGCTGACGGAACACGCCGGAGATGACGATGGTCTTGCCCTTCAGTTTGTCCGATAGGGCTTCGGGTTCGGCTTCGGTGGATGCCATCTGCACACCTGATTGTCTGAGACGCATCAGGGTCTCAAGGTTGCTCTCGTCTTGGAAGTAGGCTACCACGTTCTCGGCTATCTGCGGACCTACATCATCAATGGCGTTCAGTTCGTCACGTGTAGCCCACTGTAGGGTATCAATGCTGCGGAAGCGTCGGGCTATCTTCTTGGCGGTAGTCTCGCCTACCATGCGGATGCCTAAGGCGAAGAGCACCCGCTCCCATGGTACGTGTTTGCTGGCCTCCAGACTCGCCAAGATATTTTCCGCCGACTTGTCGCCTAAGCGTTCCTGCCGCGCGATGTCTTCCTTGCGGAGGTCGTACAGGTCGGCTATATTCTGCACCAACCCCTGCTCATAGAGCAGGGCGATTGTTTCTTCGCCAAGCCCGTCAATATTCATCGCCTTGCGTGACACAAAATGTAGCACCTTGCCTATTCGTTGGGGCGGACAACCGTTCTCGTTGGGGCAACGCCAGGCGGCTTCGCCCTCGACGCGTACCAATTTCGTTCCGCACTCCGGGCATACCGTCGGGAAACGATATGTCAATTCATCATTAAGCGATGCCGTCGCGCTCATTTCATCATTTCTGTCGGCAAGTCCTACGATCTTCGGAATGATTTCGCCCCCTTTCTCCACCCATACCTTGTCACCCTCGCGGATGTTCAGCTGGCGGATGAAATCCTCGTTGTGCAGCGTTGCGCGTTGTACCATCGTGCCGCTTAGACGGATGGGATCCAGGTTCGCCACCGGCGTCACCACACCCGTTCTGCCTACCTGGTAGGATATGCTACGCAGCGTGGTCAGTTGTTTCTCGGCGGGAAACTTATAGGCTATTGCCCAACGCGGGTTCTTGGCTGTATAGCCCAATTCCTCCTGCTGCTGCAGGCTGTTTACCTTCAGCACGATGCCATCGGTAGCCACTGGCAGTTCTTTGCGTTTTTGGTCCCAGTAACTGATGAAATCCATCACTTCGTCAATGGAATGACACACGCGGATGGCATCCGATACTGGGAATCCCCACCGGCGGGCTTGCTCCAGGCGTTCGTAATGCGTACGACCCGGCAGGTCTTCGCCTAACATGTAGTAGAGGTAACAGGTCAGCCCCCGTCGCGCCACTTCCTTCGGGTCTTGCAACTTGAGCGTGCCGCTGGCTGCATTACGCGGATTGGCAAAGAGCGGTTCTTCCTCCGCCTCGCGTTCGCGGTTGAGTTGCTCAAATCGATCCCAGGGTAGCAATACTTCGCCGCGCAACTCCATACGGGCGGGAAGACCGTCTATATGGTGGGGTATAGTCGGTATGGTGCGGATATTGAGCAGTACATTATCGCCCTTCACACCGTCGCCGCGCGTCAGCGCTTTCGTGAGCGTGCCGTTCTCGTACCACAGGGCGATACTCAATCCGTCGTATTTCAGCTCCGCTACAATCTCGGCATCGGCGGGTAGTTTCTTGAGCCAATCGGCTATCTCGTCGCGGCTGTAGGTGTTGCCCAGCGAAAGCATCGGGTAGCGGTGTTTCACCTGCTCAAACCCCTTACCGACAACCGATGACCGAGAATCGGTAACCGTTAAATCCGAACCTACATGCTGGGTGGGCGAGTTGGCGTCGTACCACTCGGGGTGAGCGGCCTCCAAGTCCTGCAGGCGGCGCATCTTCTCGTCAAACTCGCGGTCGGAGAGCGTCGGCTGGTTCATGACATAATACAGCCGGTTGGCTTCCTCCAACTCGCGCCTCAGGCGCAAGACCTCCTCGCGCTCCTGATCATCTATTTGACTGAATAAATCCACGGTTGAATGATTGACAATTTCGATTAGTTGATGATGATCTTGTACTGCATGATCTTACCGTTGTAGTAGATATGCACGATGTACAGACCGGCACGATAATGATTCGTTTCGATGGTATGGGTTGTGTTGGTGATGGTCTCATCCCAGCACAGACGACCGTTGATGTCGTATATCTTCACGTAGCCGCCGTTGGCGTTGTGTATCTCCATATTGGCGCGATGGGTCAGCACCTCGGCGGTGTTGATATACAGGTCGGTGGACGAATGGTTCAGATTCAGTCCCACGATGACAGGATCGTGGTCCGAGCAGCGGAACATGGTGGTGTCTGTTGATTTGTCGTAGGTGAAGTCATCCTGCTCGTCTGAGTTGATATGAAATACCGTCATACCCGTCACTTGCGGTAATAGCTCCTGCGAACAGAGAGCGTGGTCCAGGTAGCCCGCCACGCCGTAGTACGTGTAGCTGTAACTGCTGTCGGCGTGCATCTCGCGGTGCAAATCGGTCATTCCGCCGTCGGTCAGAATGCGGATGGGGTCCTCCATGCCGTAGGCATTCAGGTCGCCCATGATGAGTAGGTCGGGGTCGTTGAAGGTGCTGCTGTTCTGCTCAAAGAGGCTCAATATGGCGTGTGCCTCGTCTTGACGCGTACCGTTGTAAGCACCCTGACCATCACCCTTATCCACGTTATCGCCTGTTGCGCCTTTTCCCGACTTAGCCTTGAAGTGGTTGATGGAATACACAAACCGCTCGCCGGTAGCAATCTGCTCGAACAGCTGCATGTATTTGCGCTGAGCTACGCCCGCATTGGTGTAGCGGAACGGGCCTATCGGGCGAACCACATCTGAGCAATATACAAACCCCGACTTCGTGAAACTGCTGTTGCTGCTGCCTCTGTCGTTCACGTAGGTGTAGGTGCGCCCTGTGGCGGCGGTCAGGTCGGAGGCTATCTCCGATACCGCGCTCTGCCCCTGCTCAATCTCCACCAAGCCGTAGATATCCGCGCCTATCTTGGCGAGTGCCTTGCCGACCTTGGTGCGCTGACGCTGGTGCTCGGTAGCATCTGATGGGCCGTAGCCCGTGCCTAAGTTCTCCACCAGGTAGTACTCCAGGTTCATACCGCATACCAACAGGTTGTGCGTACCGCGCATATCAATCGATTCCATGTCGATACCTTGCATCAGGTCTGAACGTTTGTTGCCCACCCATGTGCAGCTCTGCAGCGTCACCGTGGTCGTCGAGTTGACATAGACCGTCATATTCCTCAACCGCTCACCCATACGATGGTAGCCGCTGATGCCGTTGATATATATCGTGCCGCTTTGGTTCAGCTGCACGCACGAGTAATACTCCATCGACAGCGGAATCGCCTGATTCGTCGGCGAGTAGATGCGGCGTGGCGAAATCTTATACGTATCGTTATAGTTATTGCATACGTACCAGTCGTTGGTGAACGTAATGGTCTGCCCTACGTAGCGGCTCAGGTCGCTCGTCGTCCAGCTCTCAGGGTCGCTGATGGTTACATTTAATGCCCATACGCTGCCTGTCACTACCAGCAGGCAAACGGTCATCCATAATTTGTACAATTGTGTTCTCATACTATTTCTGCAATTAGCGTGCAAAGATAGTCATTTTTTTGCACATACGCAAATTTTCTTTGTATTTTTATTTAAAAAAACGCAAAACTTTTCATTTGTCTTTCGATTTTACGACCCCGATATTGGTTCGAGAATGGTTCGAGATTTCTTCGAGGTTTCCTCGGGAATGGCTCGGTGAAGTCGGAGAAAGAAACCGAAATTTCTGCGAGAGTGAACCGAACCGTTCCCGAGACAATCCCGAGACAAT
Organism: uncultured Bacteroidales bacterium; assembly: GCA_900316005.1. Classification (GTDB taxonomy): domain Bacteria; phylum Bacteroidota; class Bacteroidia; order Bacteroidales; family Paludibacteraceae; genus Colicola. The sequence continues at coordinate 128,504 of ONBH01000002.1, forward strand.
CCCGAGGCAATCCCGAGGCATTTTCGAGGACATAATTGAAAGCCCCGATTGCCAAAAATACAAATATTCATTATTAATTATTCATTATTCATTAAAAAAGTTTGCGTATGTGCAATTTTTTTTGTACCTTTGCGCCAAATTATTAAATTACGTGAATTATGGAAGAAAAGAAGACTCCCTCGCAGGAGAAGTTGAAGGCCCTACAGCTGGCTATGCAGAAGATTGACAAAGATTTCGGTAAAGGCGCTATTATGCGTCTGGGCGAAGAAAAAATAGAAGATGTAGCCGTCATCCCGACCGGAAGTATCGGTCTGAATATCGCATTAGGCGTTGGCGGGTATCCCCGCGGGCGAATCGTGGAGATTTACGGTCCGGAGAGCAGCGGTAAGACAACCCTCGCTATCCATGCCATGGCAGAGGTGCAGCGTCAGGGGGGCATAGCAGCCATCATCGATGCCGAGCACGCCTTTGACCGCTTCTATGCCGAGCGGCTGGGTGTGGATGTAGACAACCTGCTGCTGGCGCAGCCTGACAGCGGCGAGCAGGCGCTGGATATAGCCGACGAGCTGATTCGTTCGGCTGCTGTGGATCTCGTAGTGATCGACTCCGTAGCGGCGCTGACGCCCAAATCGGAGATAGAGGGTGACATGGGTGACAATAAGGTGGGTCTGCAAGCACGCCTGATGTCGCAAGCGCTGCGCAAACTGACCTCCACGATCAGTAAGACCCAGACCACCTGTATCTTCATCAACCAGCTGCGCGAGAAGATCGGCATTATGTTCGGCAACCCCGAGACGACGACCGGTGGTAATGCGCTGAAGTTCTACGCCTCGGTGCGTCTGGATATTCGCCGCGTGAGCCAGATTAAGGATGGCGACGATGTGCTCGGTAATCTCGTGCGCGTCAAGGTTGTGAAGAATAAAGTAGCTCCCCCGTTCCGCAAAGCGGAGTTCGACCTGATGTTCAACGAGGGCATCTCGCGCTCGGGTGAGATACTCGACCTGGGTGTGGAGAAAGGCTTTATCCAGAAGTCCGGCTCGTGGTTCTCGTACGACGGCAACCGCCTGGCACAAGGGCGAGATGCTGCCAAGACCGTCCTGCGCGACAATCCCGATCTGGCGGAAGAAATAGAAAACAAGATCATGGAGGCCATTAAGGCTAACCCCAAGCAAGATAAATAAGAGATGACAATCGCAATATTCGGAAATGCGATGAAGAGTGCCACGCCTGAAGAGGTGAGGCATCTGTTGGAGTTCTTTGAGCTGCGGGGCGTCAGCGTGGTGCTCTCCGAGGAATTGCGGCGGGAACTAAACCTGCGCGATTACCGCGAGTTCCACGCCTATATCACGCAACCCCAGCCGGACGACGAACCCATCGATTTCGCGCTCTCCGTCGGCGGTGATGGTACATTCCTGACAACCGCCTCACTCGTAGGCAGTTACAATGTGCCCATCGTCGGTATCAACTGCGGGAACTTGGGCTTCCTGGCTGATGTGCAGACCAAGGATGTGGACCTCATTCTGGATAAACTCATCCGGGGGCAATATACTATTGAGCAGCGCACGCTTATCAACGTGCGTACCTCCGCTGCCGCTGACATTATCCCGTCGCCCAATGCCCTCAACGAGGTAGCCATCCTCAAGCAGAGCATGAGCCGCATGATCTCCATTGAGACGCTCGTCAACGGCGAACCGCTTACTACCTACCATGCTGACGGACTCATCATCGCTACGCCGACGGGCAGTACAGCCTATAACTTATCGGTAGGCGGACCGCTTATGGTGCCCCAGGCACGCGGCGTTATCCTATCGCCTATTGCCAGCCACAGCCTCGGTGTGCGACCACTGGTGATACCCGACGACTGGCAACTGGATCTGCGTATTCATAGCCGTAATGATAACTATATGATTTCCATCGACGGCCGGAGTCAGACCCTCACCAGCGATGTGACGCTACATCTGATGAAAGCCCCATATACCATTAAGGTGGTACAGGTCGGTGAGAATAGTTTTATCAACTCGCTGAAGAATAAGTTATCGTGGGGACAGAGATAGTTGATAGTTGATATGATGCTTTTGGATTATATAACATGGGATGTAAACCCGATTGCCATTCCGATAGGCGATGGTGGTGTGCGGTGGTACGGAATTTGCTGGGCGGTAGGTATCTATCTGTGCTACCTGGTTCAGCTTAAGTTCTACAAGCACGAACGCTGCCCCGAGGATTGGGCAGACAAGCTCTTCATCTGGATAACTGTTGGTGCCATTGTTGGCGCGCGGCTGGGGCATTGCCTCTTCTACGAATGGTATAACGTATGCCAGCCGGGCATGGAGAATCTATGCCGTGCGCTGGATATTCGACCCGAAGGCGTGCAGCTGTTCGGGTGGACGATCTGTTATCGAAACCCCTATATTGAGCACCCCCTATGGATGCTGAAGGTCTGGGAGGGCGGACTGGCGAGCCATGGTGGTACTTTGGGTATCTTCCTGGCGGCATGGCTGCTCAATCGCAAGCACTTCTCCAAGCGCCCCGAATTCCATACTTCGATGCTGTGGGTGCTGGATCGCCTCTGCGTGGGCGTCTGCCTGACAGGATTGCTTATTCGCTTTGGCAACCTCATGAATAGCGAGATATACGGTGAGGTCACGACGCTGCCGTGGGGCTTTATCTTCGTGCGCGACGGGCAGACTGAACCCTGCCATCCCACGCAGATATACGAGATGTTGTATTGCCTCTTCGGCTTCATCGTCACCTGGCTGATGTATTGGAAGATGAAGGCGTACCGCCGCGAAGGACTGCTCATTGGTGTATTCCTGTGGATCATCTTCGGCACGCGTTTTGCCTTGGAGTTCATCAAGATGGACCAGATGGCATTCGAGAGCGGTCATATCCTCAATATGGGTCAATGGCTCTCATTACCCTTCGTTGCCTGGGCCACCTACCTCATCATCCGTGCCTATAAGCGCCCCCTGAACCCGGACACCGCGGATAGTTGATAGTTGATAATCAGCAAGAACCCAATTACATCTGACCGTTATCGTATGATGGCTGCCAATGAGATCGTCAAACGACTTTGCCCATAAACCATCAACTAAAATTCTAAAAAAGAACGCTCAACTAAAAAAATGATGTCTAAATTATCAATTATATACATGGGTACGCCGGAGTTTGCCGTAGAGGGACTCCGCGCACTGGTAGAGAATGGCTACAAGGTAGTGGCCGTCGTGACGATGCCCGATAAACCCGCGGGCAGAGGCCACCAAGTGCAGTTCTCACCCGTCAAACAATACGCCCTGACACACAACTTGCCTGTTCTTCAGCCCGAGAAACTCAAAGACGAGGCCTTCCTGGCGGAACTACGTTCCTACAAGGCTGACCTGCAAATCGTGACTGCCTTCCGCATGCTGCCCGAGGTTGTCTGGGCGATGCCGAGACTGGGAACATTCAACGTGCACGGCTCGCTGCTACCCCAATACCGCGGTGCGGCACCCATCAACTGGGCTGTTATCAACGGCGACAAAGAGACCGGACTGACCACCTTCATGCTCAAGCACGAGATAGACACCGGCAACATGATTCTGCAGCAACGCCTCGCTATCGGCGATGATGAAGACGCAGGCAGCGTGCATGATCGCCTCATGGCTATGAGTGGTGAAATGGTGCTACGTACCGTCCGCCTCATAGAGGAATGTGATCGCGAAGGCAAACCGCTGCCCACGACGCCGCAGCCCGAACTGCAGGACTTACGACCTGCACCCAAGATATTCAAAGAGACCTGCCAAATAGACACCACCCGCACGGCTGAAGAGGTGCGTAACTTCGTGCGCGGACTCAGTCCCTATCCCGCCGCATGGTGCAATATGACGATATCCGGTCGCATGTTGGAGAATGTGAAGGTCTTCCGTACCCACCTGGGCGAAGGACTCATCACGCTTCGCTGCGCCGACGGACCGCTATCTATTGACGAACTACAAATACCGGGCAAGAAACGAATGGATGCCCGCAGCCTACTGAATGGTTTACAGAATCATTGATAAATATTACCACGACAACCCTGAGTTGAAAGACCTGCTGATCCTGCACAGCGAACAGGTACGCGATCGTGCCCTCAAGGTACTGGATTTGCATCCCGAATGGGAGGCGAGTGGCCTTGCACGACGTCAGTTCATCGCTGAAGCTGCTATGTTGCACGATATAGGTATCATCTACTGCGACGCACCGCGCATCCACTGCCTGGGACCGCATCGTTATATCGAGCATGGCTATCTGGGCGCAGAGTTGCTGCGCAGCGAAGGACTACCCGAGCATGCCTTTGTCGCAGAACGTCATACCGGAACGGGTATCATGCTTGAGCAGGTCATCCGCGAGGAGATACCTATTCCCGAACGGGACTATTGTCCGCAGAGCCTGGAGGAGAAAATCATTTGCTATGCCGATAAGTTCTACTCGAAGAGCCATCCGGACCGTGAGGTCTCGATAGCCAAGATACGCGAGAATATCTGGCGATACGGTCATGACGCCGTGCTGCGGTGGGATGCCTTAGTGGAACTTATGGGCGAATCCGATCGATAGTAATTCTTTGAACTGCATCTTTGCTTTCTCGTCACCCGTAAGGATGACGGTGTTGTCGTACCGCGGGTGCAGCACCAGACGCGCAGTGAGGAAGCGATTGATGATGAAGTCGCAGGCTACCTCCAAGTCCAACTCCACGCGGCGATAGTTGGTGTAGCAGTAGAACTTAGCCTGCAAATCCAACTCGCGGAACGGGTGCCACAACCACTCTACACGCACAGAACTACCGACTTCGTTTAATATATTCTTGCCCTCCGGAATACTGAACTCGGTAGGCTTGGTACGCGTCGTATTCATGGCATATACCAACTTGTACGCCAGCGGCGAGACGGAAATCGAAAGCCCCTTGACGGGCTGAAAATCCAGACCCAGCGCCAGATTCAGACGTATCGGGGAAAAAGGCCCTGTTTTCCAGTCGTTGCTCTTCTCGCGGTAGGTCGGGAAGAAATGAGTGAGGAACTCACCGGTGAAGTTGTAATAGATATACTTGTGTGCGCGGAAGTTGAGCTTGGTCATGAGTTTGAGTTGGTCTTCCGTCGTATTGATTTTGTGTAATGTATCTCCGCTAATGGTTGAGAATCCCTCTTTCCACTCACCGGTATTCTCCCAGGTGAGGCGTTGCCCGTAGTAGCCTATCTTGCCGCTCATCAGCCCGTACATAGCAAAGGACGACGAACCGCCCTGGTACCAGTTAGGCGATGTATAGTTTTGCGTCAGTTGAATCAAGATGCGTCCCTCCTTCTTCCAGGGCGAGGGTTTGCGTAGCAGGCGAAGCATCGCCAGGCGGTCTTCCTCCAAGTCGCGCACCAGCGCATGTTCTACTTCCACACCTTGTGCTTCGGGGTGGATAGCATCCATTTCAGCCAGAATATGTTCGGGTATCTGTTCGCGGATGACTATGTCGCTATCCAAGACCTGCATCAGCGTCGTATCGGCGGCAAAGGCTACAGTACTATCCAGCGCCAACTGACGACTCTGTTCGGCTACCAAGTTAAGGAGTAGTTCGTCTATATCCGATGCGGCTTTCTGGTCTTGAAGCTTAAAGGTGTCTTCGTATTGAATGATACGTTGCGCCATGCCATTCAGGCACAGCGCAACGAATAATACTATGAAGAAATACCTTTTCAACTCTCAACTATCAACTAAGTAGCCCGTGGCATTGCTTATACTTCTTGCCGCTGCCGCAGGGACAAGGATCGTTGGGACGAGGTTTCTTCTCTACGCGGATGGGCTCCGGACGTTGCTGCTCGCGCGTGTCGCGACCGGCTGCTTGTGCCATGCCGCTGCGCTGTGCTGCCTGTTGCACGGCATCTTTCTGCGCGCGGTAACGGCTCATGTCTTGGCGCTGCGGCGCTGCTGCCTGACGTACATTTTGCGGTTCAGCCTGATGAATCTGTCCGCGCAGCAGGATGGCAATGGCACGGCGGTTGAAGGAGTCAAGCATCTGGCGGAAGATATTGAACGACTCTAACTTGTAGATCAACAACGGGTCTTTCTGCTCGTACGAAGCGTTCTGAACCGACTGTTTGAGGTCATCCAACTGGCGGAGGTGCTCTTTCCACTCGTCGTCAATGACGTAGAGAAGCATGCGTTTCTCGAACTCCTTGACCACTTCCTTCGAGTGGCTCTCGGCTGCCCGACGCAGGTTCACGGCGATGTTATACACGCGTTTGCCGTCGGTGATGGGGATGAGGATGTTCTCGTACATCTGTCCGCGGTCTTCATAGACGCGCTGAATGACGGGATCGGCAGTCTGCATCAGTGTATCCATGCGGCGTTTGAACGAATCCAATGCTGCCTCGGCCAGTTGTTCGCTTAGTTTCTCCTCGCGTGTGCTGCGGAAGGTATCTTCGTCGAAGGGCAGTTCGATAGCAAAGGTCTGCAGTGTGCTCATCTTCAGACCCTCGTAGTCCATCGCATCGCGTGCTTCGGCTACCAGGCTCTCGGCAGTATCGTATATCATATTCGTGATATCCACGCCGATACGCTCACCCATCAAGGCGTGATGACGCTTGGCGTATATCACATTACGCTGCTGGTTCATCACATCGTCGTATTCGATGAGGCGTTTGCGGATGCCGAAGTTGTTCTCCTCCACCTTCTTCTGTGCCTTCTCGATATTCGACGAAATCATGCTGTGCTCAATCATCTCGCCCTCCTGGAATCCCATACGATCCATGATGGCGGCGATGCGGTCGCTACCGAACATACGCATGAGGGGATCCTCCAGGCTGACAAAGAATACCGACGAACCCGGGTCACCCTGACGCCCTGCTCGCCCACGCAACTGGCGGTCCACACGACGGCTCTCATGGCGCTCCGTACCGATGATAGCTAGACCTCCGGCTTCCTTGACCTCGGGGGTCAGTTTGATATCGGTACCACGACCTGCCATGTTCGTAGCGATGGTTACTACGCCTTTGCGACCCGCCTCGGCTACGATCTCTGCCTCGCGTTGGTGCAGCTTGGCATTCAGCACGTTGTGCGGGATATGACGCATAGTCAGCATTCGGCTCAGCAGTTCGCTTATATCCACGCTGGTCGTACCAACCAATACGGGGCGACCTACGGCGATAAGAGCCTGTATCTCTTCGATGACGGCATTGTATTTCTCGCGTTGGGTGCGGTAAATACGGTCGTTCATATCGACACGTGCGATAGGTTTGTTGGTGGGGATAACTACTACATCCAGTTTGTAGATGTTCCAGAACTCACCGGCTTCGGTCTCAGCAGTACCGGTCATACCGCTCAGCTTGTTGTACATGCGGAAGTAGTTCTGCAGCGTGATGGTAGCAAAGGTCTGTGTTGCGCCCTCTACCTTCACGTTCTCCTTGGCCTCTACGGCTTGGTGCAGTCCGTCGCTCCAGCGGCGACCTTCCATCACACGGCCGGTCTGTTCGTCCACAATCTTTACCTCGTTGTTATCGATGATGTAGTCCACATCTTTCTCAAACAGCGTATAGGCTTTCAGCAGTTGGTGAACGGTGTGTACGCGCTCGGACTTGACGGCATAGTTGGCGAGGATCTCGTCTTTCTTCTGTTGTTTCTGTTCGGGGTTGAGGGTCTCTTTCTCCAGCTCAGCTATCTCGCCGCCTACATCGGGCAGCACGAAGAAGTTGGGGTCATCTGTATTGCCCGTCAGCGTATCGATACCTTTGTCGGTCAGCTCGATGGATTTGTTCTTCTCGTCAATGACGAAGTAGAGCTCGTCGGTAGCGATATGCATGTTGCGTTCGTTCTCCTGCAGGTAGAACTCCTCGGTCTTTTGCAGACGCACCTTGATGCCCGGTTCGCTTAGGAATTTGATGAGAGCCTTCGATTTGGGCATACCTTTGAACGAACGGAATAGCGCCAACTCGCCCTCTTCCTTTACCTTCGGGTCTTCCGATGCCATCTTCTGACGGGCTTCTGCCAGCAGTTTGGTCGTTAGCGTCGTCTGGGTGCGAACCAGTAGTTCCACGCGGTGCTTGTACTCATCGTACATCTGGTCCTCGCCTTTGGGTATCGGACCGCTGATGATGAGCGGCGTACGGGCGTCGTCTATCAATACGGAGTCCACCTCATCCACAATGGCGAAGTTATGGCCGCGCTGCACCAAGTCGAGCGGCGAGGTAGCCATATTATCGCGCAGGTAGTCAAAGCCGAACTCATTGTTGGTTCCGAACGTAATATCGCAGGCATAGGCGCGGCGACGTTCGTCACTATTGGGCTTGTACTTATCGATACAATCTACCGTCAGGCCATGGAACATATACAGCGGCCCCATCCATTCCGAGTCACGCTTAGCCAGGTAGTCGTTGACCGTCACCACGTGTACTCCCTCGTGCGTCAGGGCGTTGAGGAACACGGGTAGGGTAGCCACTAAGGTCTTACCCTCACCGGTGGCCATCTCTGCAATCTTACCTTGGTGTAGTACTACACCGCCGATGAGTTGTACATCGTAGTGAATCATATCCCATGTTATCTCGTTGCCGCCGGCTGTCCAGTGGTTGTGGTAGATGGCTTTGTCGCCGTCAATCTCCACAAAGTCAAAACGCGGGTCGGCTGCCAGGTCACGATCCATCCGGGTGGCCTCGACTACTACCGTCTCGCTCTCGGCAAAACGGCGTGCGGTGGATTTAACGATGGCAAATGCCTCGGGCAAAATATCTTGCAGGATAGTCTTGTAGTCTTCCTTGATTTCTTTCTCCAGTTTATCCACTTCGTTATAGACCTTCTCGCGCTTCTCGATTTCGAGATCCTCGATGCCGGCTTTGAGCTCCTGAATACGGTTCTTCTTGCCCGATACAGCGTCCTCGATACGCTTCATTAAGCTGCCGGAACGCTGACGCAACTCATCGTTGCTGAGGCGGTCTATCTCTTCATATACACGTTTAATCTCTTCTACATAGGGCTTAATCGCACGCATATCTTTCTGCGACTTATTGCCGAATAGTTTCGTGATAATTTCTAATAAGTTCATGTTATCGCTTTTTTTGTTTACAAAGGAACGTAGATAATCCGCTTCTCGCGGAACCACTCGGTGGGGAAGAAGCGGCTGATTTCGGTGACCTCTGCTATATTGCGGAAGGGGTGAATCTCTCCCTCCAAATTGCCGCCTTTGAGCACGATGAGGCCGTTGGGCATAGCGTTGCGGTGGCGGTGGTGTATGTTCTTACGCACCAGCTTAACCAGGTCGGGTAGGGGCATTACGGCACGCGAGATGACAAAGTCGAACTGCCGTTTCTCATCCTCAACCCGCTCCTGCAGGCATTCGACATTCTTCAGGCCGATACGCTGCGCGATGTCTTCTGCCACCCGAATCTTCTTGCCAATGGAATCGATGAGCAGAAACTGACACTCGGGAAACAGTATAGCCAACGGGATACCCGGGAAGCCGCCACCTGTACCTACATCCAGCAGCGTGGTGCCGGCTTCGAAACTCAGCAACTTGGCTATCGCAAGCGAGTGCAGCAGGTGGTGCTCCTCCAGATTCTCTATGTCGCGACGCGAGATGAGGTTGATTTTCTCGTTCCACTCGGGATAGAGCACGTCAAGCTGAGCAAACTGCTCAGCCTGACGCTCGGTTAGTTGAAAATAGTTTTCAATAATCATCCTTTCAACCTTCAACTTTAGACTTTAAACTTTAAACTTTAGAACTTCTCTAAACTTTAAACTCTAAACTCTAAACTTATTGCACCTTAGTCAGCCAGATTGGTAAACACGTTCTGTACATCCTCGTCCTCCTCGATTTTGTCGATGAGTTTCTGTACAGACTCGCGTTCCTCGTCGGTCAGGGTCTTGGTGTCGTTGGGGATACGTACAAACTCGCAGGACTGGATCTCAAATCCGTGCTCCTCCAGGTACTTCTGCATGCCGCTGTACTGGTCAAAATCGCAGTAGATGACTATGGTGTTTTCCTCTTCGTCCACGCCTAATTCCTCTACGCCGAAGTCGATGAGTTCCAACTCCAACTCTTCCAGGTCAATGCCGTCCTTCATCGTTACGGTGAAGCAGGCTTTGCGGTCAAAGAGGAACTGCAGACAACCCTGGGTACCCAATGTACCGCCGTGCTTGGTGAAGTACGAGCGGATGTTGGCCACGGTACGCATGTGATTGTCGGTGGCGGTCTCTATGAAGATAGCCACGCCGTGAGGACCGTATCCTTCGTAGTTGATTTCCTTGTAGCCTTCCGACGATTTATCGGTGGCTTTCTTAATGGCGCGATCGATGTTGTCCTTAGGCATGTTCTCGCGTTTGCATTGCTGGATGAGCATACGCAGACGCGGGTTGCCGTCGGGGTCAGCACCGCCTTCGCGTGCGGCGATCGTGATTTCTTTGCCTAATTTGGTAAATGTACGGGCCATATGACCCCAGCGTTTCAGTTTGGTGGCTTTGCGATATTCAAATGCGCGTCCCATATTTGTGATTGTTTATTAGTTTATTAGTTTATAAGTTTATTTGTTTATTTGTTTACTTGTTTCTGTAACTCTTTTTAGAGTTTTACTTCTTGTGCCTGTTGGTTCAGCACGGAGTCTGCGGGTTGAGTCTCAGCGTCTGCGGGCAGTTGCTTGGGCTGGATGGAATCCAGGTGTTGCTGCAGCAGAGTGGAGTCCACATGATCCAGAACGGTCTCGTAGCTGATTTCCTCAAAGCTGATGTTGAACTCTACGCGGCGGTTCTTGGCGCGACCGGCCTTGGTCTTGTTGTCGGCAATCGGTTTCTCGTCGCCATAACCATGAGCGGTCAGTTGGGTAGCAGGAACGCCGGCGTCAACCAGATACTTACGAACAGCCTGTGCGCGTTTCTCACTCAGTTCTTTATTCATCTCGGGCTTACCTACGTTGTCGGTGTGTCCCTGAACCTCTACTTTATAGCTCGGGTTCGCGATGAAGGTCACAGCGATTTGGTTCAGGATGGCAAAACTCTGCTTCTTGATTACAGCCTTGCCGGTCTCGAACTCGATACCCGACATGGCTTTCTGCAGCAGGGTCTTCACTTCCTTTTGCAGCTCGGGGCAACCCTTGTTGTACTTCACGCCGGGCACGGTGGGGCACTCATCCATATAATCGGGCACACCATCCTGGTCGGTATCCAACAGACAACCCTTGGCATCGACGTAACCCTTGGCCTCTGCAGGTGTGTCGGGGCATTCGTCCAGGTAATCAGGCACACCGTCACCGTCGCTATCCAGCGGGCAACCCTTTTCGTCCACCAAACCGTATGCAGCTCTGGGTGTGTCGGGGCACTCGTCCAGATAATCGGGCACACCGTCTTGGTCGGTATCCAGCGGGCAACCGTTCTCGTCAACCTTTCCGCGAGCTTCTGCAGGTGTAGCGGGGCAGTGATCCTTGTAGTCGGGTACACCGTCGCCATCGCTATCCTGAGCGCAGCCTTTCTCATCTACGTAGCCGGCTGCTTCTGCAGGCGTATTGGGGCATTCGTCCTTGTAGTCGGGTACGCCGTCTTTGTCCTCATCGGTGGGGCAACCCTTCTCGTCAATCATGCCGTAAGCCTCATCGGGAGTGGTGGGGCAGCGGTCATCGTAGTCGGGTACACCGTCACCGTCGGTATCCAGCGGGCAACCTAACTTATCAACGCTTACGTCCTTGGGCGTCAGCGGACACATATCCAGGTAGTCGGGGACGCCGTCCTTATCAGAGTCTTTCTTCTTATTATTGTTGCTGCCGATGACGATATTCAGACCGAAAGCAAAATTGACGCTCTTAACCTTATAGGGTACGGGTACATCCTGTTTGATGTTGTCAAAGCCCAACTTCTTGGTGCTGGCATAGGTAAAGGGAATATAGTCCGTGGTGAGCGTGAGGCTCAGACCGTCATACGGCATGAGGTTCAGACCGAAACCGATGCAGTTCCAGTTGCTGCCAATGAATGAATAGCTGGCTGCAATATTGAACCAGTTAACGGGGCGGAATGCAGCACCGAGGGTGACCTCCTCAAAGACTCTACCTTCGTAGAAAGAGGTACGCGAGTACACGCCTACGCCTACGCGATTGTCCCAGAAGTTGGCATCCACGCCGGCATTGAGTTTGCAGTTGAGCATGGTGTTGTAGCCTTTGGAACTCTCACCGCTGGTGCGGATAACGTTCTCATAGAGGTTGTTGAAGAAACCGCTGATGGAATCCACGATCTGCTGACCGTTGAAGTTCTTGACATCCTCAAACTTCATGGTAGCACCCTTATACTCGTTTTCGCCGCCAATATGGCTCTTGGTACCCATCCAATGGATGAACCCTAAGTCGGTAACGGCCAGCGAGATCTGCAGTTGCTTAATAGGCTTGTAGGTAGCACCCAGGTCAATAGCACCACCATAACCACCGGCTTTGATGAAGTTAGTCCAATCGCCGTTGCTGATGTTGTCACGCATCTGATTGAATACGTCGCGGAGTGTCTGGCCGGGGGTTACCTCGGGCATAAAGCCGGCGGATAGATACATGTTACCGTCCACTTGGGCTTTGAGTTTATCCATTGACGTCTCTACCGTGAATTTCTCGGGCTTGATGGCCACATGCGCGCTGGCATAGATGAATTTCAGCTTACCGCCGACTGTCCATTGCTCGTTGATCTTGTGCGAGTAACCGGCCATCAGTTCCAGGTGTGAAGCCAGGCTGACACGCGTCGTGGCGAGGTCGAAGACCTGACCGGCTGACGTTCCACCGCCCGTCAAGATGTCCTGAATACCGGTAGAAACGGCTTCCGTGCCGTTGAGCCGTTCGCTGATGTTGAAATAGAAGTAGCCGAAGTCCTTGTATCGTACACCGATATTAAGGAGGTCAAACTGGGCGTCGATCTTCATGTATGCGGCATCGCCTAAGGTCTTCTTGAGCCTCTCAGCCTCGCCGGGATAGAATGCAGTGACGGTCTTACCCTCGTTGTTCTTGAAGATAAGGTCCGACATAGCAACGTTGTTGGTGACGTTTATACCGGTATAACTCAGCGGGGTGATACCGAAATAAACGCGACTAACCGGTTGGAAGGCGGGGTTGATAATATGTCGCATCGGAGCGCTCTCCAGGAAATAGAGCGTGTTTACCTGTTGGGCACTAAGGCAGGTCGCTGCTATGAGCGCTGCTGCTAAAATATACTTACGCGTTCTCATTACTTGAAGAGTTTCTCTAAGTTAATTGTTCCTTCCACTTCTGCTGTCACACCAATCTTAATGGTCAGATGGGTGTCTTTTGTGAGTTTAGCCGGCGAATCGTTCTTGCCCATATTGGCTACGAGCCGAACTTTCTCCACCTTGGCCATCTTATCGAATTCCTGTTTGTGCAGCACGCGTGTACTGCTGGATAGTGCGGGCTTGACAGCCACGCCGTCAACCATATCTGCTGCAGCGGGGGGCAGGATACGCAGCGTATCGCCCTCAAAGAACGATACATCTACCGGCTTACCGTCTTTATCCAGGCACTCCATGGTGATATCTACCTCAAAGGGAACGTAGTTCTCGGCTGCGAGATACAGGGTGAGGTCGTTGCGCGTAGTCTTGGCTTCGAAGTTAGCCTGCTTGAGCATGGAATCCAACTGCAGCGAACTGAGTTTCAGACCTTCCATCTCCTGCGTGCAGGTGAAATTGGTACCGCTCTCAAAGTAGAACGGCAGGTCAAGTATCTGCGCCAGGTGGAAATCCATGTTACGCGTCATGCGGTGCTGCGGGTAGCGGTCTTTGCGGCTCTCGTCCACCATGATGTGATACTTGTACGCAAAACTATCCGGAATGGTGTAGAACAGTTTCTCAATGTCACCCTCGCTGTCCTTGTACGAGAAGGTCAATGCTATATCTACGGAGTCATTCAGGTCGCGCTGCACCAGCGGATCAAGTACCGGATTGATTTGGATATCCGTCTCCTGATTACCATTCCATTTGGCATAATGACGAACAGCCTCTTCGTTATTGATGGAATACATGTAGTCAATATGGGTCTTCAGCGGCGCACCGATACGGTGGGTCATGAAGAACCACAGTGACGGCTGGGCGAAACGCATCTTCATGTTCTTTACCTCCGACCATTGGTTCCAGAGACTATCCATCACGATGACGTTCTGGTCAACCATCTCGCGGTCTTCCTTGAAGAAGCCCCACATTGCCTCGTAGTCCAAGATGTTGATGCGCAGGTCGTAGAAGAAATAGCTGTCCGCTGTGATGTTGACGGGCTGCAAACGCCTGAGCTTCAGGTCAAACTGAATGCTGATCATCACGCTGTCCACCAGCCCGATGGGAGCAGCAGGGTCGATGAGGTTGATGGTGAAATCGCTGATGTTGATTGGTATCTGCTGCCCAAAGTCGTACGAGGGGAGTGGGCCAATCTCTACATCGTTGCTCGGAACCTGATGACGCACGATGCGGTTGCCCAGACGCAGGGTAATGGCAGAGATGTTATCCCAACTGATGGTAAAGTCCGACGAGTGATCCACCGTTGACATAAACGAAGCCAGCGCCACCAGAATGCTGTCAATACGCTCGCTGTTGATGTCTTCGTTGAATCCCTGCAACTTCATACTCATGTCGAAAGTCAGCGGAATAATGGTATCAATCGGCGAAACAATGACACCTGCCGAGAGCCATGCGGGGTTAATTTTGTCGGAAATCTGGTCCAGCACCTTGAATTGCTTGCCGCCTTCCGTCAGAATGATGTAGTCAGCAAGGTTAATGGGGTGGAACTTCTTCGGGGCAACAATGGTTGTATCCAGAATGTGATACATACCATTTTCGTCCACAACAAGGTTCGGGGCATCTTTGCCCAATAGGTCGTTCATCGCCAGCGTGAACGTACCTACCGGCATAGACAAACCGACGTTCAAACCGGCTGTGGTGTCCAGTTCGTTCAGGTCTGCTTTACATCCCGGCAAGCTCACTGCCAGCAGGGCTGCAAATAGATAAGAAAGATACTTTCGTGTCATAAAAATATGTGTTTTAGTTATTATTTTCTTATATAAAACTATTTCAGCCCGCAAAGATACAACTTTTTTCTGACATACGCAAATTTTTATCAAAAAAAACGCCCCGGAGAGCGTTTTTTTTATGGGAACCCCTCCCCCTTTAAAAGGGGGCCGGGGGGATTTAGCAGTTATTAGCTGTTCACCACGGCGCGAGCCATAGAGTCTTTGTAGTACTTCTGGTTCACGAAGACGTCTTCCTTATAGGGGTTGATCTTGCGCACCTTAGCCTGGTACATGATATAGCCGAAGGCAATGACGTTGGTAATGAGTGCGAGGGCACTGATGACGAGCATGGCGTTCGGGTTAGCAGCGGTTGCTCCTTCAGCAGCAACAGTCGTGTGAGCCACTACTTCCTCACCCAGACCGGAAGCGGCATAGATAGCGTTAACGGTCTCAATACCATTGACGTACTGAACCGGCAGCACAGCCCATGAGAAGAACTGCTTACCGTTGAAGAACGTCTCCTGGAAGAGCGGGAACACCTGTGCAAACATGCACCAGATAGCCAGCGTATTAGCGCGGTTCTGAATCCAGCCACCACGATTCCAGCAGATAGCTGCAATCGTCGGAGCCAGCAGCAGAGCAATACCGCAGTACCAACTGTGAGTAGGCAGACAGTTGTAGGTGTACGCGAAGTTCCAGATGTCATAGACTACAATGAAGACCCATGTCATATCTGCCCAGATCATATCCTTGCGGTCTTTGCTGGGAAATACGTTCCACCACGCGGTCATACAGAAGATGTTGAACAGACCGGCTATGCCGTTGAATACGTTGTGCCAGCCGCCATACAACCACACACCTTCGCTCGACAACCACCATTTGTTCCAACCGCATATAGCCGACTCAAAGTCTGAGCAGACTGCGATGAGGATGTTAATGGCCACGATGATGAACGGGAAGGGCTTGAACCAGTGTTTGGCACCAATACCCCACTCATACTTAATCATCATGAATCCGATACAACCGGTCAGCGCCGCGTACAGTTTAGCATAGTGGAACCAGCCGTTCATGTAAACGTGGGTCTGATTGTTTACAGCCCAATCTGCGCCTAAACGTGCGCCGATAGCTATCGCTACAAAATACACGGTTAGTGCCAGCGGAATGGCGAAGAAAGTGATAGCGCCGCCGATTTTCGTGCGACGCGCAAACTCATTGAAAAGTATCAAACCAATGAGTACAACGAGCAACATCGCCCATTGGATGAGAGCATGCTCTCCATAGACTTGAAAAAACATAATTTTATTGATTTAATGGTGAATTGATTTAATGGTGAATTGATTTAATGATGAATTGATTTAAGCAAGTGCTAATTTGCGTTCTTTGGCGAAGCAATAGACAGCCCAAATGGCAGTCACAACGAGGGACATGGGCAGCCCTACTGTCAGTAGTTCCACGGGATTCCATGCCAAGAGCTCACCGTTAATCAGGTGATCTACAACCAACATGATACTGCCACCCCAGAGCATCAGTTCCAAGGTCTTTAAGTTACGACCGACGAATGAGTCGTTTTGTTTGGTGCAAACGCGATAGATAGTTGTTGCTACCGCTTGCGTTAAAGGTACTAAAAAACACATAATATTATAAATGTTAGTTACTGCGTGTTAGTTACTGCGTGTTGGTGACTGCGTGTTAACATGTAATCATTAACAGCCGAAGGCTTATCAACAGCGTAGCTCTTTTATCTCCACCTCGTTACCGCGTAGAAGCCATGTTTGCTCTGAGCCGCAATAGGGGCAGACTTTGCCGTGCGTGATGGTGGAGTAGTCTCTGCCGCAACCGTCGCAATGTGTCACGGCGGGAATGGGTTCAATCCGAAGTTCACAACCCCGCAACATCTCCTCTTTATCTGCCGCCCAACGCCAACAGTCGGTCAGATATTCCGGCACGATAGTCGATACTTCTCCGATGTTCATTACCACCGTTGAGACCCGCTTCACGCCGTTCTCCTCTGCCGCTTTCTTAACATCGCGGATGATATAAAAGACGATACCTAATTCGTGCACGATACCAATGAATAATTAATAATGAATAATGAATATCATTTCTTTTTTAACAGAATTTTTCCTGTGCGTTTGAGCATGTAGGGTAGAATACCATCGAACTTGTTCTCCGAGGTACGCATGATACTGGCTTCGGGGTGCTCGCGGTGCAGATGGATGGCGTCAAAGGCACATTTGGTCGTACAAATACCGCAACCGATACAGCGATTCTCATCCACGACTGATGCTCCGCAACTGAGGCAGCGCGCAGTCTCTTTCTTGACCTGCTCTTCGGTTAATGTACCATGGTATTCCTCGAAGTTAGACTTGGTCGGCACGACTCCCGGATCTTGACGGCTGCCGTTATCGTACTGCTCAACGAGGATATCCTGTTTGTTGAGTTCGATGAAATCACGACGGTTGCGACCGATGGTCATATGTCCGCCTTGCACATAGCGATGCAGGCTCTCGGCAGCTTCTTTACCCGTTGCAATCGCGTCAATAGCGAATTTCGGCCCTGTAAAGACATCTCCGCCAACGAATATATCGGCTTCGGCGGTCTGCAAGGTTAGTTTATCTGCTACGGGATATACGCCGCGGAAGAACTCCACCTTCGTATCTTTCAGGAGGTCCTTGAGTACGACCGTCTGACCGATAGCGAAGATCACCATATCGGCCTCCAGGGTAATCGTCTCGTTCTCATCAAAGGTCGGCGCAAACTTATGGTCCTTGTCAAACACCGACACGCACTTCTTGAACGTTATGCCACCGACATTGTTAATTTTTAATTTTGAATTTTTAATTTCTTTTGGTCCCCAACCGGGATTCAGTACCACGCCATCTTCGCGTGCCTCCATGCGTTCCTCAAGGGAAGCAGGCATGATATCTTCGGTCTCCAGCGAGAGCATCGTTACTTCTGTCGCCCCGCTTCTTTTTGCCACGCGCGCCGCGTCAATAGCTACGTTTCCGCCGCCAACTACGACTACTCGTTTAGTTGATAGTTGAGAGTTAACAGTTGATATTCCGCAGTTGGCGTCATGGAGGAAGTCAATAGCGGTAGTGCAACCCTCCAGCTCTTGGCCTTCAATACCCGGTAGGCGACCGCCTTGGCAACCAATGGCTACATAGAATCCTTTGTATCCTTGTTCGCGTAGTTGAGCAATCGTGATGTCTTTGCCGACTTCCACACCGCAGCGAATATCCACGCCTATCTCACGCATGATATCAATCTCGGCATCTATGACCGCTTTGTCGAGTTTGTACGACGGGATACCATATCGTAACATTCCACCGGGCTTCTCGTTGCGCTCGAACACAGTAGGTTTATAACCCATCGTTGCCAAATAATACGCGCAACTCAGGCCACTGGGACCGCCACCGATGATGGCAATCTTCTCTTCCCATCGTTCTTGCACATTCGAGCAGATGTTGACTTCCGGAATGAAACGAGTCTCTGCGTGTAAGTCGCGTTCGGCCAGGAATTTCTTGACCGCATCGATAGCTACAGCACGGTCGATTGTACCGCGCGTGCAGGCGTCCTCGCAACGACGGTTGCATATGCGACCGCAGACTGCGGGGAAGGGGTTCTCGCGTTTGATGAGTTCGAGCGCTTCGGTATATTTGCCTTCCGCAGCTTTCTTTAGATATCCTTGCACCGCAATGTGCGCGGGGCACGCGGTCTTGCATGGAGCTGTCCCCGTTGGATAACAGTTGATACGATTATCGTCGCGGTAATTCTCGTTCCATTTATCTTCGCCCCATTTGGTGGCATCGGGTAGTTCTTGCTTCGGATAGGTCTGCGGACCATGTTTAGTGCAGAGCTTCTGACCGAGTTTGACTGCACCGGCAGGGCAATATTCTACGCACCTTCCACATGCTACGCAGTTCTTGGGATCAACTTCTGCCACATAGGCGCTGCGGCTCATATTCGGCGTGTTGAAGAGTTGGGATGTACGCAGGGCGTTGCAGATCTTGACGTTGCAGTTACAGATGGCAAAGATCTTGCCTTCGCCGTCAATGTTGGTTACCTGGTGAACAAAACCATGATCTTCGGCTTTCTTAAGGATGGCCATCGCCTCATCATAAGTGATGTCGTGACCACGACCGGTCTCGCGCAGGTAGTCTGCCATATCCCCTACACCGATACACCAATCGCGGTAATCGTCAGCACAACCCTCATCGAGTTTCTTGCGCCCGTAGCGGCACGAGCAGATACCAACGCCAATATGGCCTTCGTATTTCTTGAGCCAGTACGAGATATGCTCGATATCAATCGATTGGTTCTCCATGGAGATGGCTTTCTCTACGGGGATGACGTGCATACC
>ONBH01000039.1 GCA_900316005.1 uncultured Bacteroidales bacterium
GACCTCTCATCATCACGATTGTCGCGGTGTGGTCGCGGTGTGGTCGCGGCATGGTGGCGGATTTGACTCGTAAAAATCGGCTTATACCGATACAAATTCCATTTTTGAACCAAATAATTTGTATATGTCAGTTTTTTGTAGTACCTTTGCACCCAAATTGAGAAAAAATAAAACTATGCGTAGTATCATCATTACCGGCGGAGCCGGATTTATCGGGAGTCACGTAGTGCGCCTGTTCGTCAACAAATATCCGGAGTACCGCATCATCAATGTGGACAAATTGACCTATGCCGGCAATCTGGCTAACCTCAAGGATATTGAAGACAGGCCAAACTACCGCTTCGTCAAAGCGGATATCTGCGACTTCGACACCATCTACCGCCTCATGCAGGAGGAACAGGTGACCGGCATCATCCATCTGGCAGCCGAGAGTCACGTGGACCGTTCTATCAAAGACCCGTTCACCTTCGCCCGCACCAACGTGATGGGTACGCTGAGCATGCTGCAGGCTGCGAAACTCTATTGGGAGACCCTGCCGGAGAAGTTTGAGGGCAAACGTTTCTACCACATCTCAACCGATGAGGTCTATGGCGCGCTCGAGCTCACGCACCCCGATGGTATCGAACCGCCCTTCACGACGAAAGCCTCGTCGGGCACTCAGCACCTCGCCTATGGCGACAAGTTCTTCACGGAGGACCTGAAATACCAGCCGCACAGCCCCTACTCTGCCTCCAAGGCCTCAAGCGACCATTTCGTACGCGCCTTCCACGACACCTACGGACTGCCGACGATTGTCACCAACTGCTCCAACAACTACGGCCCCTACCAGTTCCCCGAGAAACTGATTCCGCTCTTCATCAATAATATCCGCCATCGCCGTCCGCTGCCCGTCTATGGTCAGGGACTGAATGTGCGCGACTGGCTGTATGTAGAGGATCACGCGCGGGCGATAGACCTGATTTTCCACCGCGGCACAGTAGCCGAGACCTACAACATCGGCGGTTTCAACGAGTGGAAGAACATCGATATCGTGAAGGTACTCATCCGCACGACCGACCGCCTGTTGGGACGCAAGGAGGACGAGGATATGAACCTCATCACCTACGTGACCGACCGCGCCGGACACGATATGCGCTACGCTATCGACAGCCGCAAGCTGCAAACAGAATTAGGCTGGGAGCCGACCCTACAATTTGAGGAGGGCATCGAGAAAACCGTCCGTTGGTACCTGGACAACCAGGAATGGATGGACAACATCACCAGCGGCGACTACGAGAAGTACTACGACGACATGTATCGTGGACGATAGTTGATAGTTGATAATTGATAGTTGATAGTTGATAATTCTTATCTCGGCGAAGCCTCGAACGATCGGCTAAAGCCGTACGAGAGTTGATAGAAGTTTTTAAGTTGAGAGTTTAGAGTAGGCCTGCATTATAGGGGCAGTTTTGCTGGCAGACCAAGCACTTGTGCGTCTCGTAAGCGATACAGCGTCGGGCATCCCAAACGGGGTGCCCGAGTGCGTTACGAGGGCAGGCGTCGATACAACGACGGCATTCGCCACATTGGTTTGCTGTCTGTACGGCCGTCAACGCGCCCGCTACCGACACCTGCAGAACCAGTTCGCCCGGATGAACCAGGCTGCCTAACGTGGGATGGATAAACTGGTGGTTCAGGCCTATGAAACCCAGCCCAGCCTCCACCGCCCAACGGCGCTCGAGTACCGGCGCCGAGTCGCAGAAGATATGCTGTTTCTCGGGATGAAAGAGCTGCTCGCCATACTTGGCAAGCAAAGCGGCTTTCAGCTCGTACAGCCGCGACTTGACGGCACGATGGTAGTCGCGTCCGGAATGGGCGTACGACAAGAGGCAGACGACCACAGTCTGCGCCTCGGGAACCAAGAGCCGGATATCATAGCGCAGGTCACGATTACGCTCCAGATAGGTCATCTCGCCCGCCAAACCGGCATCAACCCATTCGTCCATAAATCGAGCCTCTGCATCCAAACGGCGCGCGACAGCACAGCCGGCATCATCAAAGCCGGCCGCCAAAGCCATTTCGCGTATGGCAGCAGCGTCGGGCAGCATTTACTTGAACACCAGAACGAGGTTACCCACCACGAGCTGGATGGAGATGGCGAAAGCGATAATGCCGAAGAACTTACGCACGATATACATCGACACAGGGCCCAGGTGCTTGGTCAGCCAATCGGTTCCGCGCAGGAAAATATAAAGTACAGCCACGCACATCAGCACAGACACAAACAGGGAGAATATGCTGAACTTAGCGTGCATGGAAAGCATCGCGGTAAATGAACCCGGACCGGCAAACATCGGGAATGCCAGCGGAATCATATCGCTACTCTCGTTACCGAGGTCGGTAGTCTGAAAAATAGTGATATCCAGCAGCATCTCCAGGGCAAGAAGCATGATGACGAAGCCGCCGGCAATGGCGAAATACTCAATTTGCAACTGGAAGACCGCCATGAGCAGGTCGCCCAACACCAAGAAGGTAATAAAAATCAAAAACGAGAAAAGACATACCCTCCAGGGGTGCATCTTAGCGCCCTTGTCGCGCAGACTGATAACCATTGGCATGTTGCCAATCGGGTCGATGATGGCGATGAGCAAAAAGAAGGCTGCAAAGGCGTCCGCAAGGGACAAAGTGCCTATAAAATTGCGTATAAATTCCATTTTTATGTGTTTTTGGTATTATTTCGGCTGCAAAGATACAAAAAAATTTGCATATGTGCAAAAAATTTGCTAATTTTGCACGCTAATTTGTTAAAACAGCGAAGAATAATTGTAAAAAATACTAAAATTACTCGTTATGATTAACTCCCAAGACATCAAAAACGGCGTTTGCATCCGCATGGACGGTCGTTTGTATTTCGTGATTGAGTTCCTGCACGTGAAGCCCGGTAAAGGCAACACGATTATGCGTGTTAAATTCAAAGATGTAGTTGACGGTCGCGTTTTGGAGCGCCGCTTCAACATCGGTGAGAAACTGGAAGACGTGCGCGTAGAGCGTCGTCCTTATCAGTTCCTGTACAAGGAAGGTGAAGATTACATCTTCATGAACCAAGAGACCTATGAACAAATTCCTATCGCTCACGACCTCATTACAGGTGTGGACTTCCTGAAGGAAGGTTTCATCTGCGATGTTGTTTCGGACGCTTCGACCGACACGGTGCTGTTCGCCGAGCTGCCCACCAAGGTGGAACTGGCCGTCGCATACACCGAGCCGGGTCTGAAGGGCGATACCGCTACCAACACGCTGAAACCCGCCAAGCTGGAAACCGGCGCTGAGATTCGCGTTCCTCTGTTCATCAACGAGGGCGAGATTATCCGCGTGGACACCCGCGACGGTAGCTACTGCGAGCGAGTTAGATAACCCCACCCCGCCCTCCCCATATGAGGAGGGAGAAGGGATCAGTGCTGATGGTGCTCATGGCCATGATGATCATGGTCGTGAGCATCTTCTTTTTGCTGCTTCGGGTCGGGCGGCGTCGTGGTGGCGGGTTTGCCGATCTTCTCAAATGCCTTTTGCAGCGTGGGTACATCAGTCTTGTCGGCATCGTAGGTGACCGTCACAGTCTGGTTCTCGCGCGAGCAAACGATGTCCTTCACGCCCTTCTCGAAGGCGATGTTTTTCATAACCTTGTTGACGCAACCGTCGCAATGTAGCGATACATAGAACACGACGGTTTGTTTGTTGGTCTTAGCCTGCAGCAGTAGCGGGCACATTAGTGCCATAAGCAGGATTGCAAAAATTTTCTTCATGGTTTTATAAATTATCAACTATCAATTATCCTCTTTTTCAAGGTTCCAGCGGAAGCCGAGATACAGCTTCCATCCGTGTATCGGCGCCCATACCTGTGTGGCATCAAAATCCGCCGAAGCGGGGTCAATATAACCTTTTTCGTTACGTGCGCCTAAGATGGGGTTGCGTTGGGTAAAATTGGTCATATTCTCCGCCCCGAGGTAGATACTGGCTGTACGGAAATACTTGGTGACTTGAGCCAGCAGTTGGGGGTACCAGGTGTGATACGTTGCGCCGTCCTTACCCACGTAGTATTGGGTGTCACCTGCCACGGGCTTATAGCCATCGGGCATACGTCCGGGGCCGTTAAACTGGGCGGTTAGGTCAAACTGCCACTTCTTCAGCGGCGTCTGGTACGAGGTGGTTATCAGTCCCTTAAAGCGGTTCTGCAGGGGGCGTTCACGCAGTTGGAAATCGCCCGTCGCCGTATTGAAGGACGACTGGCGCACATCGGTATAACGGAAAGCCAGCGTCCACGTCCAGCCGCGCAGCACTTCCATATTCGCCTCCACCTGCCAGTTGTGCGAGAACGACTTGAGACCGGGCGTAGCCGCCAGGTTGTAGAAATAGACGGCATGGGCGTCGCGGTCAATATCCGTGATGACACCTGCCAGGAACTGCGTGTAGTAATACTCACCCGAAAGGGTCAGCGTGCGTTTGCCCATCGGTATCTCAAAACTCATCGTCGCACCGGTATTGAGTGCTTTCTCCTGTTCGCCGGATAGGTTATACCACACGCGGTTGGACGACAGGTAGGCGGAGTTGTCGGATAGCAGGTTCGGCGAACGATACCCCAGACCCACACTCGCGCGCAGCGTCCACCACTCAAACGGCGCGTAGCGGATATTCATACGCGGTGTGGTGAAGAAGCCATATCTCGATGACCAGTCCTCACGTACACCCACCAGCAGCGTCACCTTTTCCATATAATTATAGGTGTATTCTGCAAAAATACCGGGTGTGAACTCTTTGCGGTCGGCGCTAAAAGCATATGGCGAAGGAATCAGGGCTGTGGACAGCGTCTCCCAATATTGGTCGTAGTTAAAGGACACACCGGCGGTCAGTTTGTGCTCGTGCTTATCCTCGGGGTCCAGCTCGGGATTCTCAAAATTACTCTGGAAGATGGCGTTGAAATACGCGTTGGCCTGTTTGGCATCCCAGCGTTTGGGTCCATAGATATTGGTTTGGTCGTGGTACGAAGCCGCAGCAA
The DNA here is from genome assembly GCA_900316005.1 of uncultured Bacteroidales bacterium. GTDB lineage: Bacteria > Bacteroidota > Bacteroidia > Bacteroidales > Paludibacteraceae > Colicola. The sequence continues at coordinate 5,033 of ONBH01000039.1, forward strand.
TCAGTCCGAGTGACGTGCCGAGATCCTTATCGAAAATCAGACCATTCTTCCAGAATCCGTCGATACGGCGTGTCCTGAGGTCGATGCGGTAGGGGTCTGCCACGGTAGCCTGCGCCGCTGGCGTCTGACCGCCGTTACGCCGGTCGTAGAGAGCGCGAACCAGCACCTTGCTGTTCCAAATACCGTCTGTTTTGATATTCCAGCGGTTCAGCATATTCACATGATAGCCGGTGGGCATATTCATAAACCCGTCGCCATTCTCGTCGTGCCCCATAAACGAACCCTGCGCATGCAGCAAGAGGGCAGTCTGCGCATGCTCGTTGACAACCCAACCGCCCGTGATATTCAGTTCGGCCTTGAGGTCTTTGGATATCAAAGCGTTGATAGCCAAGGGGTCAGCCTGGTCGGGATGGAGATAATCCACATTGATTTGCCCCGTGAGGGCTTCGTAGCCGTTGACGACCGACGATGTACCTTTCGACACCTGAATAGCCTGCATCCAGGGGCCCGGGATATACTCCATTCCAAAAGCCTGCGCCAAGCCGCGAACCGACGGGATATTCTCCGACATCATCTGTACATAGGTACCGCTCAAGCCGAGCAGACGAATCTGTTTCGCGCCGGTGGCAGCATCGGCATACGCCACATCCACCGAGGCCGATGTCTCAAACGACTCCGAGAGGTTGCAACAGGCGGCCTTGCAGAGTTCCTCACCCGTCAGCGTCTGTACATCCAGCGCCGAATAGCGCGAACGCAATACAGCCATGCGCCGTTCGGTCACCTCTACTTCATTCAGCGTCAAATCGCTCATCAGCACGATGGTTACTGCCGCGTGACCACCGTTCACAACGGTTGTATCGGAGCGATAACCCATATACGACGTCACCAACGCGGTTACACCCTTGACGGGTTCTATCTCAAAACGGCCATCCGCATCGGTAGCCACACCGATGGTCGTACCCGCCCAAAAAACATTGGCACCTACCAGGATCTCACCCTGGTCATCCAGTACAGTTCCGGTCACATGCGCCTCAGCCGTTAGAGACAGACCGGCCATCAACATTCCTAAAACAAGTATTCTTTTCATACAAACAATATTCCTATTTGATAAACCACAAATGACAGCACCCACGCCAGCAGCAGGCTGTGTACGACGGTGAAGATTGCCCAACCGTTTCCCGCCTCGCGGCGAAGCGTAGCGATGGTGGCGATGCAGGGGAAATAGAGCAACACAAAGAGCATGAATCCGAAGGCAGTCAGGGGCGTAAAGGCCGATAATGCCGCATCGCCGCCGTACAAAATGCCCATCGTGGAGATGATGGCTTCCTTGGCGGGCAGACCCGTCAGCAGGCAGACGGACATCTTCCAGTCAAAACCCAACGGACGCATCACCGGCTCGGTCCACTGACCGATTGCAGCCAGATACGAATGCTCCAGATCCATCGAACCAGAAGGGAAATAGGTCAGCGCCCAAATGATAACCGACGCCCACAAGATGACGGTTCCGATTTTCTGCAGGTAGTCCCACAGGCGCTCCCAAACGTGCAGGCTTATCTCCTTCAGGCTTGGCTTACGGTACTGCGGCAGCTCGCTGACGTAGTCCGATTTGGGCTGGCGGAAATACTTGGTGCGCTTCATCACCATGGCAAACAGAATCGACAGCACGATGCCGATGGCGTACATACTCATCATCATCAGGGCTTTATGCCCGGGGAAGAACGCCGCCACAAACAGCATATAAACCGGTATACGCGCCGAGCAAGACATAAACGGAATCATCAGCATCGTCAGCGTCCGGTCTTTCGGATTCTCAATGTTGCGCGCCGCCATGATAGCGGGCACGTTGCAACCAAAGCCCACCAGCATCGGTATAAAACTACGTCCGTGCAGTCCCACGGCGTGCATCACCTTGTCCATCAGGAATGCCGCACGCGCCATATAACCGGTGTCCTCCATCAGCGCCAGCAGGATAAACAGAATCAATATATTGGGCACAAACGACAATACCGCGCCTATTCCCTTCACCAACCCGTCGATAAGCAGGCTGCTCAGCCACCCGGCGGGGAGGGTCCGAGTCAGATAGTCACACAGGCTTTCCACACCGCCGGCGATCCATTCCTGCGGATAAGCGCCAATGGTGAAGGTGCATTCGAACACCAGGTACAGCACCACCAACAGAATGGGAAATCCCACCCAGCGGTTCGTCAGCACCTTATCGACTTTCTCCCACAGTTCATGACCGGTGTCGTGCGGCGCGTGGTGCAAGGTCTCGGCCAGAGCACCATGCACAAAACCAGCATACGAGTCAATCTGCTGCGGACGGCTGGGGTCCGGCTGCGCCAAGACGGCCTCTTTGTTTTCGATAAGTCCAACGCGCACCCCCAAAAGTTGGGATAGCAGCTCGTAGTCGAGACTATGGTTGGTACGCAGCAAATCGTCGTAATGCGTCAGCAGCACCACCACCGACTTGCGGCGCGCGATATACTCCGCAGTCTTCAAAAGCCCCTTCTCAAGGTGTCGGGAGTCCACTTCTTGGATTAGTATGCCGTTTTCTTCGTAGAAACGAGTATGGTCCATTGTTGTCAGTATTCCTTTCTAATAATGAATTATTTCTTTCTATTATTGAATTTTTCCCTTTCTAAATTCACTTACAAAGGTACTGCTTTTTTCACACCCCCACAATCCCCTAAATAGGGGATTTTTTCATCTCGCCCGTAGAGACGTGCATTCCATGCCGTCTCTCAAAATCCTCCACCCCTCTCAACGAAAATTGGTTTTTTATGCGATTTTTTTTGCATATATGAGAATTATTTTGTAATTTTGCGGCGCAAAATGTGAGCTAAACTATAATCTATGCCAAAGCAAAACTCTGCCATATTGCTCAATAAGTATATTTGGCTGATAGACACTATTTATTCCGCGGGACACATCTCGCGCGAAGAGATTGACCGTCGTTGGTGTCGTTCGCTGCTAAGCGAAGACGAGATGAGTATCCCGCCGCGCACGTTCCACCGCTGGCGCATTGCCATCGAAGAACTCTTCCAGATTTCTATCGAGTATGACAAATGGAAAGGCTATTATATTGAGGATTGAAGGAAGAAATAGCAGAGATGCACAAAATTTACAAAGGATAATAAGTTCAACTATGGCAAACATACAGAAATTAGAGCCGCAAATGGCATTGGCAACCACTGATCCCGAATATGTGAGACTTGTCACACAAATTGCTGATGTGTGGGATGGCGCAAGAGAACAAGCTTTCAATGCTGTCAATACATCCCTCTTGATGGCTAACTGGAAAACAGGTGAGTACATCGTGGAGTTTGAGCAAAATGGAGAAGTACGTGCCAAATATGGTGACGCTCTCTTGGTGAATTTGTCTAAGGACTTAACGCGTTTGCGTGGACGCGGTTTCAGTCGCTCAGTATTAACGTATATGCGCAAGTTCTATCTCGCTTTTCCAAAATGTGCGACAGTGTCACACAAATTGACGTGGAGTCATTATTTGGAGCTTCTCAAGTGTGACGAGCCATTGGAAATGCAGTTCTATTTTAATGAGGCAATCAAAGAGGGTTGGCGAGTACGTGATTTGCGACGCCAAATGAAAAGTGCACTTTTCCAACGCCTTGCGCTCAGTACTGACAAGGAAGGCGTACTCGCTTTGGCTAACGAAGGACACCAAGTAATGACACCCGGTGATGTTATCCGCGATCCGTACGTATTGGAGTTTACCGGTCTTCCTAAACAAAAACGATATAAAGAGACCGAACTGGAGGTGGCTTTAAAAAAGCATATGGAGACTTTCCTCCTTGAACTTGGTCGAGGCTTTGCATTCATCGGTCGTCAGTATATCATCCCTATTGGAAGTCGTCGCTTCAAGATCGACCTCGTCTTCTATCATACTATCCTCAAGTGTTATGTGCTCATTGACCTCAAACGTAATGAGATTAAGCACCAAGATATCGGACAGATGAATCTGTACATCAACTATTTCAAGGCCGAGATATGCCAGCCGGATGACAACCCGCCTATCGGTATAGTCCTTGGTGCTAAGAAAGACGAACTCTTGATGGAATATGCTCTTGCTGGGATTGATAACAACCTTTTTGCAGCACGCTATCAGTTGTACCTGCCAAACAAGGACGAAATCCAAGAGCAATTAAATCATATGCTAAAAAACTAAATAATCCAAACTCTGTCTGGAAAATTGGCTTTTTATGCGATTTTTTTTGCATATATGAGAATTATTTTGTAATTTTGCAGCGCAAAATTGAAATCGAGATACACTATGAACACCAAACAAACACAACAAGCACCTATCGTAACAGAGGCAACAGGAGGCGGTATACCTCAGCAAAAGTATTTTACCGCCGAGGAGGCGATTGCCTTTTTGGAGCCACGTATTCGCGCAATGTTCAGATGAAATAATCTTTCGTCACTCCCTGACGTAAAACCGGAGGATTATATAGGGTCCCCAAAAGAGCTCTGCTCGAATGGGATGAACAAAAAAAATAGGGTCCCCAAAGAGCTTTGCTCGAATGGGGAGAAAAATATAACATAGGCGCAAAGCGATGCGCCAAATATAGCGTCTAAGCCAAACTTGATTACTTGAAACCCTAGACAAGTTTACAAGAAATCATTACTTATTCAAGTACGGTTTATGCACGCTCACGTTGATAGCGTGAGTTTTCCGTGCGTTAGTTTGAATAAGTAAGGTAAGTCTAGGACCTCAAGTAATCAAATGAAGCGAGCGAAAGCCCACGCTTTTGTTTTGTACCATACGAACAATGAAAAAACTTATAATATGAAACTGAAATCTTTTTTCGTTGCAATGCTTATCATTGCAAGTTGCGCCAAGCTCTTTGCGCAAAACAATTATTTGACCGTTTCGGAACTGATGACCGAGTTCAACAATCTTGGTCTCAGTCAAGGACAAACGGCTATCGGTACTTACACCGTACGCGGATATGTAACCAAATGGGAAAACGGATATCCTACTTACCAAAATGCATCGTTTTATATTGACGACAACGCAAATGGCTCTGTAACGTTGCTGCAATGTTTCCGTCTTATAGGTTCCACTCAATCCGACCAACGGACTTTGATGGTAGGCGATTACGTTGAAGTACAAAATGCCCAATTGATGAATTATTATGGTCGGGCAGAATTGAAAAACGGTTCTTTTACTATCGTTGCCGATGCAACGCCTGCGCAATTTATGGGAACAACGACGATTGCGAATTTCCTTGCACAGCAAGATATGAAAAACATCTACGAGCTGAAAGGTGTTGTGTCCAATATTACGGACAGTACATTCGGCCATTTCGATTTGACGGACGCGACAGGTACAATCTATATTTATGGCTTGCTTGACACGGATAGTATCAGCCGCGCTTTTGCAAACAGAAACATCGAGGCCGGCGACACGCTGACATTACAAGGCGTGTATAATACCTACCAAAATACACCCGAAATCAAAGATGCAATCTTAGTAAGCCACCGAAAAAAACTACTACCTCAACCGGAATTTATGGGACCGGTGACGATTGCTGAATTTCTACAAATAGCAGATCCCTTGAACATATACCAACTGACGGGCACAGTATATTCCATATACGATTATGAAAAAGGCGTACTATTGATTGCTGACTCCACCAATCAGATAGAAATCGATGGTGTTCTTACAGCGGATAGTGTAGCTAATGCATTTAGTACGCTTGATGTTGCTCCGGATGACACAATCACTATCAATGCAGTTTATAGTGCCCTTCATGGTAACGTAGAAAACGCAGTCTTTATCAGTCGTACTAAATACATCGCACCGCAATTTGAGTGTCAAATAGGAGATAGCGTATATTGGACAGTGGATTTTGATACAGAGACGATAACTATTTATGGTAAGGGTGATATGTGGGATACATTCTACGGTTCTATTATTCACGAAACGTGTAGTATCTCTACCCCGATTCATACAGTCATTGTAGATGAAGGGGTCACATCGATTGCGCAATACGCTTTTAGCGGCGACGATATTCAGACGATAATACTACCTGGCAGTTTACAAAGGATAGGAGATATGGCTTTCCAAAACTGTTCGATAATGTCTGTTGAAATTCCCGAAAATGTATCCTACATTGCGAGAACGGCTTTTTGGGGCTGCCCGCTGACGGAAATTAACGTGTCGAATCTAAACAATACATATTGCTCGGAAGATGGTATATTGTTCGACAAAAGAAAAAAGACCTTATACATGTATCCGCGTAACAAGGAAGGAGATACGTATCATATTCCCAATAGTGTTGAGTGTATTTATCACACGGCATTTTGCGGAAATACAAACCTTATTTCCGTTTTGATGGATAATAACGTACAGTCTGTAGGCGTGTCTGCCTTCGCGTATTGCAAAAATTTAATTGCATTAACGTTATCGGAGAATCTGAATTTTATCGGTTATAATGCCGTCCATGGAACCGCTCTCTATGACGATAGCAGGGAATGGGATAATGATATGTTGTACTTAGGTAATAACCTGATAGAGATAAACAACTATTATGGGCTTAATCCGGAACCCAATGACCCGGAACCTGCTTCTATACGCTCTCGGTCAACGGAAGAGGATTCTATTTACGTTATCAAAGAGGGTACTCGTTTGATTGCTACAGATGCTGCAAGTACGCTGCAAAATCACCGCCTTTATATCACAAAAATCACGATTCCGAGCACCATGGAATTTATCAATCCCAACGGCTTGTGTCTCCCGATGTTGCAAGAAGTCGTTTGGAATGCGAAACATTGCCATGACTTTGAGGCATCCGTTCTTGTGGACAAATACCCTTATGGAGAAACAGACAGCCTTGTTATCTACAATCCATTCTGCGGTTACAGATATAGTGCCGACCACTACTATGGAAAATCCTATGTAACGAAGATTTCTTTTGGCAAAGATGTGGAATATCTTCCGACAGGCATCTGTAGCGTTATGCCGTATCTGGAAAATGTATACAACTACAATCCCGAACCCATTGTAATAACAGAGAATACATTTGAAAATGTACCTTCCACATGCATTCTGTACGTGCCGAAAGGTAGCAAAGCCAAATATGAAAATGCCCCCGTTTGGCAAAACTTTTACCGTATCCGCGAAATGGATGGTGCCGCAATAGACGAAATAACAACTGATAACGACCAACTACCGCAAAAAATGTTCCGTGACGGTCAGTTGTATATCCTCCGCGACGGCAAGGTTTACACCACCACCGGCCAAGAGGTGGAATGATACCGCCCGCGGTAAAATAAATCCGCACTTGGCAAATCAAATCCGAAATGGGGGTGTGTCCATGGGCACGCTCCTATTTTATTTGCTGTGTCTAAATTGACTATTTCCGCTGTATCATCTTTGTTTTATTGGGATATACAATGATTTGGAATTTAGACAATTTTGACATTTATACACTGCATTTTCTCTTTTTACCCGCCAAGTTTAGCGGTGAGAAAATGCCGCATTCCTGTTCCCCTTTGTCTCCATAATTCGCGCCGAAAATATAGAAAATTAGCTTTGTTCATTTCTCCGGAATAGCATGCCGATTTTCACATATTCGGTCGGGAAATCCTCTCGCACGGAGCCAATGTCGAGGTCATTTATCCCGAGACCCTCCGCACCCAAATCAAGGAAGAAATAGCAGAGATGCACAAAATTTACAAATAATCGTTTGATTTTTGTATTTTTAGTCGGGAAAAGTGTGTACATACACAAAAAAAATCGACGAAGCTCTTGCACATATCAAAAAAAAGCAGTACCTTTGCACTCGTAAAAAATGCGTATATACGCAAAAATATCGAATGGATATGGAAATAAAGAGAGATTTTTACCTTCAAGAACTGCTACAAAGCCGACATAACGGCATGATAAAAGTGATAACCGGACTACGTCGTTCAGGCAAGTCCTATCTGTTATTCAATCTTTTTGCCGATGCTTTGATCAAAGAAGGGATTGCAGATAACCACATCATCAAAATTAACTTGGAGGACAGACGTAATAGTGAACTGCGAGATCCTGACAAACTCTTACATCATATTGATTCGAAGTTAGTTGATGAACAAATGTACTACATCTTATTGGATGAAGTACAAATGGTGAATGAGTTTGAAGATGTGCTCAATAGTTATTTGTCTGTTAGAAATGCGGATGTTTATGTTACCGGTTCCAATGCAAAATTTTTGTCGAAAGATATTATCACGGAGTTTCGTGGTCGTGGTTGGGGTGTTCATGTCCATCCATTGAATTTCGCAGAATTTATGTCAACACGTCCTGCACCTAATGATAGGTCACAGGCATTATTGGAGTTTATGCAATATGGCGGTCTACCTAAAGTGGCGCTTATGCAAAATGAGAACGAAAAGAAAACGTATCTTCAAGATTTATTCCTTCATACATATCTCCGCGACATCAAAGAACGTAATGCGATTCAGTTGGATGCTGATTTAGAAGAATTGATAGATGTAATAGCAAGCAGTATTGGATGCCTAACTAATCCCCTAAAAATTCAGAACACTTTCAAGTCTGTCAAACAAAGCAGTATATCTCAAGATACTATCAAGAAATATCTGGAATATATGCAAGACGCTTTCTTAATAGAAAAAGCTGTACGTTATGACATCAAAGGACGCAA
>ONBH01000016.1 GCA_900316005.1 uncultured Bacteroidales bacterium
GACGGGCGGACACCCTTTCGCTAAAATACATACACATACGCGTACGTGTGTGAGTTTATAAATGAGGGTGTCCGCCTGTCCGCCGTCCGCCAAACAACCTCCGAAAATCCAATCAACCCATAAACCATCTAAACTATTTAAACCACCCATAAACCTATCAACATCGAAACGTATCAACTACAAGACCCTTCCCCGTCAACCCCGCAACCATCTCGCGACCATCGTGGACGTCTTAAGTCTGTGTTTTTTCCCGCCTCTTTACAAACCCCGAAAAAAGAAATATGGGACAGGGATGTCCACGATGGGAATGTAATGCGAACGAGATGCGAACGTAAATGACGGGGAAATAGTGTATAGTGTATGGTGTACAGTGTATGGTGTACAGTGTATGGTGTATGGTGTACAGTGTATGGTATGATGTAGGGTAATGAGTTGATAAAGCCCGGTAATACGCGATAAGTGGGCTAAATTCGACAAAAAATGTCGAAAAAAGCCCGGTAATACGCGATAAGTGGGCTAAATTCGACAAAAAACATCGAAAAAAGCCCGGTAATACTTGCGTATATCAAAAAAAAGTTGTAATTTTGCAGCCGAATTAAACTTCCAAACACATGAACAGCTTATATGGCCGAAAGAAAGAGCGGCAACAATTGGAGGAGTACTATCACTCCGGGAGAGCAGAGTTTGTGGCGCTATATGGTCGCAGACGTGTCGGTAAGACATTTCTGGTAGAGGAATACTTCAAGCACGAATATGCCTTTACTGCTACCGGTGTAATCGATGGCAAACGCGCAGAACAGATGGCAGCTTTTAGGCAAGGTCTGCGTGACATCGGCTATACGGGAGAAATGCCAAAAAACTGGATGGATGCTTTCTACGAGTTATCAAAGTTATTGGAATTACAGATGAAGAAACAGAAGCGTTGCGTGCTGTTCATCGACGAATTGCCCTGCTTCGACACTCCCAAATCGGGTTTTGTGCATGCTTTTGGGCACTTCTGGAACAGTTGGTGTCAGAAGCACAAGGAAGTGATGCTCATCGTGTGCGGTAGTGCGACCACATGGATGATAGAGAACCTCATAGATAGTCATGGAGGTCTGCACGATCGAATCACGCATGAGATACATCTTCATCCGTTTAACTTGCACGAAACGGAAGAGATGCTCAGGGCGATGAACATCGTATGGGACAGACTGGCAATCATGCAGTATTATATGGTGGTTGGCGGAGTGCCATATTACCTGAGTCTGGTAGAGAAAGGCGAGAGCGTTGACCAAACGATAGACCGGCTATTCTTTGCGGACAAAGCTCCACTGCAGCGGGAATACGACCGGTTATTTGCCTCTCTTTTCCGCCGACCCGAACCGTATTTGGAGATTCTGCGTATCCTGTCGCAGCAACGAATAGGCGTGACGCGCGAGGAGATAGCCAAAGCCATTGATACACACGAGAACGGACATTTGACCGAGTATCTGAAGAACCTGGAGAAATGCGATTTCGTACGCTATTACTACAGTAAAAATAAGAAAATCAAGAAGACGGAAGGCCTGTATCAACTAACAGACCTGTTTGTCATATTCCACAACACCTATCTAACCAAGGCTATTACCGATAACCACTACTGGAGTAATCATAATCACACTCCCAAACTCAACAACTGGTATGGCTTGTCGTTCGAGAGGGTTTGCATGGCGCATATACCACAGATTAAGCATGCACTCGGCATTGACCGAATAGGAGTAGAATACTATTCCTGGAGAAGTAAGGATAGTACCGAAGGTGCTCAAATAGATCTACTGCTGGAACGTGCAGATCGAATCATCAACCTCTGCGAGATGAAATATAGCAAGGGTTTATATTCGCTGGATAAGGATGAGGATCTGAATATGCGAACCCGAATGACAGATTTCATTCAGGAAACGGGAACCAACTACGGTGTAATGCCTGTGCTGATCAGTACCTACGGGCTAAAAAGCAACATGTATTCCGGAGGCATTCAGCAACAAGTGACGATGGAAGACCTATTTAAGGATGTAGACTAAATACCACTTATTCAGGACATACGAAAAACGACATCCTCGGGTGCTGAGCAGCAGCCGAGGATGCGGTTATTATATGCGTGTGCAGACGCGTATGCGCATACGCGCACAGGCGGGTACATTATAGATATAGTTTGCGCGAGGGGATGCCTGAAGGAAAACCAGCTTCTGCCTTCGAAGAAGATGTCGCTAATCCTTGACCTATAGACCCTTCATCATCCATCACACCATGTATACCCATAAGGGTTATGAGAATAGTCTCAGGACTTATATATGTCAGTTTATTCGTCATCATTTGCTATATAATCATTCGTCGCTCAAAAAAGCATGCAAAGATACTACATTTTTTTGAACTACGCAAATTTATTTCACTTTTTTACCCGTAGCATCGTACATTTGTCCGTCGCGTAGGATATAGAGTTTGCCGTTGAGGATAATCTTCTCGGCTTGGTTATTGTCATGCTGCAGCGCATCGACGCCCGTTGTGACTGACGGTGCCTCAGCGGTCAGGAGCAACGAATAGCCTGTAGTCGTACCACGCGTCAGATCGAGTGTATAGGCACTCTGCGACAGGTTCCAGATAACAGCTCCGTTGTACATCAGGTAGAGCGAAGCATCTTGCGGTCCGCGAACCGTTTCCAAAGTATACGTGCCGGTCTGAGCCGCATAGAGCGAAATCGGAATGATGGCTTGATCGTCAACCAGCGGTGCTTCTACATCGCAGAGTTTCTGACCATAGGCATCCGCCCAAATCTGCGCAACGGTAGTGGACGTACCGAACTTAGCGAGGTCGTGACCAATCTCATAGACGTTCTCGGCATCCTCCGAAGCGGAGAGGTAGAGACGATCTACATTCGTAGCATCATTCTCGAGGCTAAAGGAAAGCAGGTACTCATCCAAGGAGCGGCCTTGCGTACGCATCGGAGCCTCAGCCACGATCGTATTCACATCCGTAAATACCAAATTGGTAGATACATTCGTTTGCACGAAGACTGCTGTTCCTACTGGGAACTCATAGTTGGCGTGATCATCTAGGACTCCATACGAATTGTTTGCGTGGTCATAAATCTGCACTTTATAATTTTCTGCAGACGAGATAAGAGTATGCGTCAGCGTACCATTACCGATACAATTCCAACCCTTGTTCACAACGCCACCAGTTCCGTCTGTAGCAGTCAGAGCAACCGTATTACTGGTGTTAAAGTCAGCTCCATTCACCTTACGGAAACGATACAGAGGAGCAGTATTATCCACAGTAATTGTATAACACTTACCCGGTTGCATGATGCCATAATACTTCTTCCAACCATATTGTCCATTAGCTCGAATGTCCTCGTAGTAAGTCATTATCGCATAGTGTTGCTCGGTCTTAAGCGCGGTATTCCATGCTCCGTTTTGGAAGCGGCTTATGCCTGTACGATTATCAACCGGGAACGGAACGGTAAAGTCATACCATCCATAAGAACACTTAACAGGATCAAGTCTCAAATCAAAGTAGGCATCTCCGTTCACATCAATTTGCTGAGGATTGCGTATCTGACCCGAGTTGGCAGGGATTGAATTGTTGCCGAGCGAGGCGTCGAGATAGAGGTTATTGACATCGACCGTACCGGTAGTCAGTACCAGTTTGCCGCCTTCCTCTACGTGTATATCGCCATAGGTGTCACGTTGGAAGGAGTTATTCGCACCTACGGTCAGCGTAGCGCCATTCTTGATGGTAACGGTCTTGCCGGCGTTGATAGTAAGGGCTGTAACAGTCACATTGCCTACGACATCCACATTAGCATCAATTGTTACACGGTCATCTCCGTCAGGCACACCACCAATCCAGTTGTTTCCGTCATTCCAAACGCCATCCGTACCATTGTAAATGAGTCCGGGCAGAACGGTCAGGGTAGCCGTACCTTCTTTCCAATCGTGCGAGAAGTTAGCATCAGAGGTAACCTGCATCGCGATGGTTATGGTATGTTCACCCTCTCCATAACAAGCGTCCGGATCCATCGTATTTCCTAACCGGATCTCTCCGTCCAGAATCAGCGACTGATTCAGCGGATTCTTGGTTGTACTTACGAATACAGCTTCGCTCAACGTTTGGCCATAGATAATCGTGGCGGTTGCGGTAGGTGTAAAGTCGGTATACTCTGTGATTGTAATATTCACATCAAATTCCTTATCATCGTACCACTCTGTATGATCCGGATGGAAAATCATTTGTGTAACAGTATCGTCTACGCCAAGCCGAACGGTAGGATCCAATTTCCAAGTCCATGTTCCGGTGATTTCAGGACGTGCGGGATCGGTACCATCAATTGCTGTTACCGAACCGCGATAAACGATATCGGACATAGGCGTGCCGTAAACGGCAGGTTCGGTAGTAATAGTAGTCGATGTAATCGTCGGCGCAAAGCGCTTCACTTCTACATCGATGACAGCACTTGCCGTCTGATAGTAATCCGAATTGTACGGTTGGAATACCACGGTACGCTGATTGGTACCCGGTACGTCCATAACTTCCGAGCCATCTTGCCAGTTGAATACACCGGTAACGGTATTCTCACCGGCTTTCACATCACCACCTTCAGGAGTCGAGTTGCTCAGGAAATGGTGCACGTACATATCCGTAGCTGTCGGCAATGTCTCGATAGTCGGAATAACGCGAATAAGGGTAATCTTCTTCGCTACGGAAGGAGCCACATCATATGTATCATCACCCGACTGGGATGCCGTAATGGTCACATCACCACCCTTGAGGACATACAACTTCTTCACGGGCACCTCATTTATTACAGCATCTACGATGTATGCTTTCGTTTCATCGGAGGATGTGTAGGTAATAGGCAGGCCGCTCGATGCAGTAGCATCCAGGATAATCGTAGCTGCGCAACTTTCCTCACTCTCAGCCGCACGGTTCCACGTAATGGTCTGCGGGGTCTTGAGGATCTCAATCTCTAACGGATGCGATACCGGCTCATAATAATCTGTATTAGTTGGCTCAAATACGACATTGAAGGTGTGTGCCTGACGTGTTACGGTCTGAGACTCATCTTCCCAACTGAACGAACCGAGGATTCCGTCCGGAGCCTCGCCACCGGTCAAAGTCGCAGCAGCAAGTGTATTCGGCAGCGTGATTTGGGCTGTAGGCCATGTGTCTACCTCCGGCACAACGCGCGAGATATGGAACGTAAGCGGCTTATCGGTAGCTGCGCCCCATGATTCATTATCACCGGGCTGATGGGCTACGATTTCGGCATTACCATAGGAGTGGATATTGAGCCACCATGTTCCATCGTTTCGGCGATAAGGTTCAGCAATATCAGAATTGTTCGACGTAAAGGTCACCTCCAATTCGCTGGTTGCGGTAGCCTCCAGTTGTACTTGATCGGTGGTAAAGATATTGAGTGCGGGGTTCCAAGTAATCGCCTGTGTCGGCAGAACGACGGTAGCACTTACCGGTATTTCAAGACGTTGATCTTTATTGGAAACGATAATCGTATTGTTCTCCGTACCAAGCGTACTACCGGTGAATTGGATATTGATACGCGCATTCTTAGCAGCATCGCCGCAGTCCTCACCTACCGTAGGTGTCAATACTGTAAATTGCGTATTCGTCTTATTCTGCATCTCCACATCCAGCACACCGGTCAGGTTTGAGTAGTTGATATAGAAACTCTGCGTCTTGGTCGATCCCTTATCCACCTGCGAGAAATTCATCGTATTCTCTGCCAACTCCAGATACTTAGCCAGCGGGATCTCCACATTCTTGAACGTACGAGTCATCGTGGCACCCGTCTTGGTATAGAGTTTCACAGCAGTAGCATTACGATGCAACGGGAAACTATAGTGCTGATAGTCCGATGTGATATTTGGATTGCCTGTACGCGAGATCTCTTGAATATCGTGGTAAGACCCATTGTATTCTTCAGCAACCCACATGCCCCATAAAGCACTCCAATCACACTTAGCCCAGAACGTTACAGAATCCGGTTCGCCATAAATAGGTATTTCCTTTACAGCAAGGGTATGCAAAGTGTACTCATCTTTGTATTCACCCACTAACGGACGGCATTTCGCATTCGGGTTTCTCGATACCAAACTCTTCGATGCCTGAACTGCCACATATTCCTCGTTACCTACTTGCTTGGCAATCACCTGACCGTTACCCCAACCTGTCAACGACAGCACATTGCCGCTGATGGAAGCAAACGCTTGTGCGTCTCCATCCAACTCATACGTAATTGGCAGACCTGCCGACGAAGTAGCCGTTAGAGTGATATTTACCGTCTGACCTTCTTCGCGTTTTCTATTGGATAAGTTATCCGTCCAAGTGATATATTGTACTTTCAATGTCGTTACCTCTATATCCATGTCGTCCGTTGTCTCTGCCCATTTGGTACTACCTGCCGCAGTCGCTGTCACACGTGCAGTACCTGCAGATACCGGTTCCAAAGTAGTATTGTTCACTACGCGTACAATCTCCGGATGATCCGATACCAGCGTCACACTCTGA
Organism: uncultured Bacteroidales bacterium; assembly: GCA_900316005.1. GTDB lineage: Bacteria > Bacteroidota > Bacteroidia > Bacteroidales > Paludibacteraceae > Colicola. Next base: position 6,547 of record ONBH01000016.1, read on the forward strand.
CCCGTGGCAACCATCGCTGCATTCTGGAACGAACCTTCTATCGGCATCGGCGTCAGATCACTACGCCAAATGATCGTCTGCGGAGCCGGAGTGGTCTGACCGGTCAAAGCGACATCAGCCGTCTTGCCGTCCTGACTCTGGATACGCAAGGTAGCTGTGTGTTGGGTAGCGGTATTGACGTCATGCTTGTAGCGAACAACAAGTTCAGCTGTACCGTAGTTATCTAAGAGTGAGTTAATCACATTCGATCCTTCTGCTAACTCAAAACGGCCGTCAGCATCATTGATGATAGTTACCGTACACGGCTGTACATTGTACCAATCGACCTTGATAGTACGAGCGGTCGGGTCATTACCATTATAACCCAGACCAAAGTCCGTAGAAGCCGACTGGGGAACAATCTCCTTGCGCTCGGTAATATTCACATTCTTGAATCGGCCGCCGTAGTTACCATGATACTCTAATTTGACATACTGCGTAGCCGGCTCCAACTGTAGATTTCTCTCGCTTCCCGAAGAGGTACCACCGCTTGCGTTCGTCAAAGCATCAGCATACTCTTTGATCAACGACCAATCCTTACCATTACTGCTCTGATAGAAATGCCAACCGTATTGAGTAGCGATAGATGATGTATTTTCGAAATCAAAACTCAACTTATCCGGAACTCCGACAAACTTCAAGGTTATATATTTAGCATCCCATCCACCAGGGCCATCCCACGTTCTTGTTTTTCCTACAACTACACCACCATCGTTCCACGAAACACTTCCGGCACTACCGCCATTATAATCCGACAAGTTGCTACTCGTCAGCGTCATCGGCAGTCGGTTATTCGGCTGGAAGATCTCAAACGTCTTCTGGTAGTTTACCACGGCATTGTACTTATAGTTAGCCTCCTGATTGACGGTAAACGTCACACTACCCGATGTACCATACACGTATATCTTATCCTCTGCATCCACGTATTTTGCCAAGTTGTCGTTGCTCGAAGTAATCTGCAACTCCTTCTCTGTATTCAGCGACTTGAACGGATGCTCGATAATTGAGTACCACGCGTGACGATCGCTCAACTCAGTCGTCACATTCGGATTCTTTCTGCTAACCGTAATCGTCTTGCTCTCAGAAACGCCTGTCCAGTATTCTGTTGCCGGTTGCGAGAATGTCACGGTATTCGTTCCGGCCTGGAGGGCGATGAGTTTTCCGTTCTCCATCTTCATGCTTCCCTCCGGCGAGCAAGTGAACTGCACAGCCGCTTCGGTATTTGCCAAACCGGTGTACGGCGTAGCGACCATGTCTTCAACCTGCATCGAAGTAGTCAGACCAGCCAACGAAAGGGCAGATACGTTCTTCTTAACGGTAAAGGGATAAGTGATTTTTCTTTCAAATAGACGTGCATTACCCGGTTGGTTAAGAGTCACTGTTTGTTCTCCATCTCCGATTAACGTACCCTTTTGGGCAGTAACAGTAATGGTTCTATGCTCGGAGTCGTGCACAAACGTAATATACGACAACTCAGCAGCCGTACCTACGGTGAAATTCGCATCTACGTTCTCGTTATAGGTAATAACTGCCGTCTCACCAATATTCAGCGTCTTGGAAACAGGTGCATTATTCACGCCTTCCATCGTAAATACGGGCGAACGTTTTGCACGCACGGAATAGTTGTGAGTAGCGGTCTCAGAAGCAGCATTGTATAATGCATCATCTGAAGTAGAAGCGGTAATAGTCACCTGAACTGCACTACCTTCCGGAGCGGTTACGTCACGAGCGGTCAGCGTAGTACCGTCTACGTGAATAGCACCTGTAATACTCGGATCGCTGGATACATAACTTACTGCACGGTCGATCTCATGACCGTTATACATTCTATATGCCGGCGTTTCGATCACATCTCCCGAATAGATAATCTCAGGATTGTCCGTATTGTCGAATACAATAGTCGGAGTCAGTTTATTCACTGTTACCGTAAATTCGTCCGAAGCTGCTTCATAATATTCGGTTTGGGCCTGCGTAGCTACAATCGTATACGAACCAACAGCAGTAGCAGAGAATACATTATTATCATCTATCTCTGCGCCAGTAATGCTCTTATTTTGAGTATTTTTAAACACATAGCTAACTGCACCGGCACGACCTGCATCTACTTTCTTCGACTGAATCAAACTATTCAAATCAATCTTGCACTCATTCAGGTTATCGTTGATACCGGCTACCTTCACTTTTACAGACCCATCTTTCATGCTAATGCCACCATTAGCCTGAACGACATTCACAGTCTGTGTAAAGGTTACCGGATTGTACATTCCGCCGTCTGTCGGAGTGAATGTTACGGAATATGTGTGATTGCCCGGAGCGTCGGTAACTTGTTTGGTGGTAGTCCATGTAAACTTACCATCAACCGGTGTATTCTCCACACCGCGCAGTGTCACCGTTGCCAGACCTTCGCTCAACTGGCATCCTTCTCCGTTTGTCAAATTATCCAGATACTTGATTTCCGAAACAGTCGGATCGGTTGCAATATCCGGTGTCACACGAGTGATGATAATAGTTTTCTCTATTTCAGGAGCCGGATTATATCTATCATTACCTTCTTGATAAGCAATAACATGCAGTGTACCGGCAGCCGTAAAGGTAAGGGTATTCCCTGCTAATAAAGCTAATCCTTCGTCACCTTCTTTTATTTTGAAACTAACAGATAATCCTGTTGCATCCGTTGATGCCGACAATTCCAGCGGCACATTTGTGGTCGGGAACTCTTGATTATCCTCAAAGTTCCACGTAATGGCCTGATTGAAAGCAACGGTCGTTATACTCAACGGAATCGTCGCTGTATGAGTATTAGATGCCTTACCATCAGTAATAGTTATCGTTCCTGTATAGGTTTTGTTTTTAGTCGTTGGAGTAAAGAACACTTCGAACGTCTCAGTATTCATATCTGCACAGTCTGTACCGATAGATGTCTTGCTCAATTGGAACGGACAGGAAGCATCGCTACTTGTAACAGAAATATCCAATACATCAATATTGGAGCGAGTTACCGAAATAGTCTTCGACCATTTTACATTACGTTCTGCATCGTCTGTTATACTCGTCTCGCTGACATTCAAAATCGTTGCACGTGGGATAGAGATATTGGACACATTCTGCTCAGCGTATTCGCCTGAACGAAAACGAATTTTCGTGGCTGTTTCATTCAATGTATAGGGACCAAAATTTCCACCTTTATCGCCTGGTTTAATGGCAGCGACTTGCTGCCATTCCAAACCAGATCCAAAATTGGCATACTGCTCCACATACATGTCTTGCTGCTCTGACCAAATATATTTCAATCCACCGCGTTTTGCATAGAACGTCAGAGTAGTCGGTTTGCCCGTCAGGTTGAACGCCTTTTCGTACATACTGGATTTATCGCCCTTGTTGAAAGTAAAACTCTGGTCTGCCAATGCATATTCGTCACAGGCGGAGTTCGGGTCACGTACTTTCACTTGCTTGCGTGCTGTAGCACTAATCCACTCTTCACCTCCTATAATACCACCGGCTTGCGTAGCAATAATATATGCCTCGCCCGGCGTGCCGGTAATTGTCATTACGGAGTTATTTGCTCCGCTTAAAGTAATACAAGCGTCTGATCCTGCTTCTATTGCATAGGTTATTGTTCCATTACTCGTTGCAGTAGCAGTCAAATGAACCGTATTCGGAGAAGCGTTCGTCTTCAACCCCATTAAGTTCTGATTCCAGGTAATGGTCTGTTTTTTCTTAGCAGTAACCGTGAAAGTTTTTGAGTCAGTACCATCCGCATAAATATCATCACCTGTTGCGGTTGCAGTAATATTTGCTGTACCCGTAGCAATTGCCATCAATGTCTTTCCGTCAGGGGAGACTGCGATGGCACTCACATTATCAGAGGAATAGGTTATAACGGCATCTTCTTTATCGGCTGTAGCAATCGCACTTCCCGTTAAACTCTCCTCTGCATTAAGCGTGTAATTAACCGCCGCCAAACTTGCATTCCAATGGATGGCTTGCGGACGTTTAGTGGTAGAGCCGGAAACAGTTACAGTTTTCGTGTAGTTTGCATTGTTATTACTGATAGTAATGGTTCCGCTATGATTATTGCCTACGGCTACATCTCTATCGTAATATACAGTCACCGTCTGAGTGCTATATTGAGCAGTATTACCGAAAGATGATGGAGAAACGGTGAAATAAGTAGAGTTACTGCTCGTTACACTTAATGCGCTCACGTTACACCACTCTACATCAAAACTCAATTCCGCTTTACCGGAACTGATAGTTCCACTTCCGAAATCCAATGAACTTATTTCGTCATCTCCAACTTTCGGATTGTGAACATATGCTTGGTCTGTTACTTTAATACTTCCATACGTTCCACCGTAGTTACCGCTATAGCATAGTTTTATATATTTAGTTGATTTAGATAAGTTTACAGTTTGTTCACTACTCCAACTAGTATTGTTCGATGATGTAGACCACACATTTGTCCAAGGACCGTTTTTAGAAGTACTCTCTGCCACATACCAATTCGGTTCCGTTGCGATAGAGCTACTACATTTGTATTTGAATTTCAACTGATAAGGAATACTATTCGTTTTAAGAGCTATGATAACATATTTATCATCCCAGTTCCATTCTGAGCCACTTTCGAACTTTTTTCCAAAAACGCTTCCTACTCCACCTGCTTCAAGCTTAATTCCACCATCCCATCCATTGTGAGAGTATCTTGCATCATCTTTCCCAACCACAATACTCGAATTGTTATAATGCGTCTGCGTCATGGTCTTATTATACGGCAGTTGCGCCCACACCTCTGTGGTGAAGCCGCCCATAAGAATCAGGAACAGGCTAATGAGACAGAAGCGAGTGAGGAACGAATCGAGACTCTTTCGAACCAATCTCGAACCGATCCTAGACTTTACTCGAACCGTTTTCGGTCCATTCTCGAACCGTTCTTGTGCGTTTATCCTGTTTAAGTACATTTGTTTCATATCTTGCGTTTTTATAAAGGTTATTGGTGATAGGTGAGCGGTTATTGTCTTGCCTATGCCAATTATTTCGTTTCAATTTTAATTATTCTTTGTTTTCTAATTCCGATTTCGGTTGTTGTCCTTCGAAGAAACGTTTTGCGCTCAGCGGACTCACCACTTCTCTGCCTGTTTTGGCTTCCAATTCTTGGCGTGCGACTCTCGCCACTTCTCCACCCTCAGCCGCACATTGTTTGTTCTCATCCAACGTCTTCGGGTCACGCGCTTTAGTGATACTCGTCGCTGACAACTCAGCCAACATATTCAGCACTAATTCCTCGTTGGTCATATTGTCTCGCAGATTCTCTTTCTTCAGCCCCTTAAACTTCTTATACTGCCGTGCTGTCTTTCCAGACCATGTCTGATAGATGATATCTGTCAGCGTTGCATATTCTTGCCCCTCTTGCACTCCGTGCTGATCCCATTGATCTGTCAGATCCTTGCGAATCTCAATACTCTTGAGGCGTTGGTTAATCCAATTGTCCGAATACCCGAGGCGCTTATAATCTCGCAAAGCTTGCTGAATACTCAATTCCGGATCTTGCAATTGATCCAAACGCTCTTTTGCTATGCGTGCCAGCCACAACTTAAACGGTTCTGCCTTCTTAGAGGGTATCGATTGTACGAGTCGGAAAATCTGCTCCGCATCTGCGACATCGGTCAGTCGTTGTTTACCATCTGCAGCTGTCAGTTTCAACTGGTTACAATTTGTAACCGTTTCATTTCCCTCTTTCGCAAGTCTATTTTTCAGTACTTTCCAATAAGTACGAGGATTTGCGCTCTCTGTCAGTACGGCTATTACATCAACAACCGAGAAGAACCATTTCTCTTGGTCCTCGTCCCAAGCGGTACGAATCTTCGCTTGCTCAAATAATTTTATAGCTTCCTGTTGCGGCATTGTATTTTTCGTTTTTTGGGAGAGACGGCAAGGAATGCCGTCTCTACTTACATAGTAAGTAAGCGTGATTCGATATGCAATGACGCATAGTAATCACGCTGCAAAATTACTGCTTTTTTTGCAACTGTGCAAATATTCGCGGCTTTTTCCCAACGAATTAGAAGAAAATATTAAAAAAAGTATATCCAATTGCCAGCTAAAGTTGGCATTTATTGGGATTATTCTTAAAAATCGGTAATTCGGGGGATCGTGCGCGTTCGGCAATCGGGTCGCAGTCGCGTTCGGTGCTCGGATTGCACCGGCTGACGACTCTGTCGTCATCAAACAAAGCCAAAGTTATCGGTTATGGGGGAGGGGGCCGCGTGGGAAGTAACCAAAAACGCGCAACCTGCGTACGCTTCGTGAGACTTGCGTACTGGATCGAAATCGTCCATTAGCCGCTTGTAAGCAAGCTTCCAGACATCTAATGACCTATTCCGATGCGGCACTTAGTCAAAGACTAACAGCCGGTTGCTTCCGAAAAAACGGGATTTCATCCCTCACAAAAAAGCGCTTCGCTTTCAAAAACAAAATTACTATCAATCGGATGTATGCCATGCTACGCGCTGCATAGCTTTTTTTGAGTTTTTGAGAGTGGAGTGCAACGGAACGTTTTTTTGTGAGCAAAGCGTGTTTTTGTAAGGCGGGCGGACGGCTATCAAGCCGGACGATGGATAAGCGCACGAAGGCGGGCGAGGAGTCTTGCTCATCGAACGACTTTGAGCGTTTTTGATTATAAAACGATAGGATATACAATGAGAGACGGCAAGGAATGCCGTCTCTACAAGCGGCCAATTTGCTGATCACGAATTACACGAATCTTTCTTTTTCGCCTCTTCATCGTACCTTATTGCAGTAGCTGCATAACCTACTGCCGGTAGCGGTTCTTGTTTCTTTTGTGTTAAAGAATCAACCTTAACTGCCAACTCTATGAGTGATTCATTAATCGCTGCCATCTGCGCGCCTACAATCTCATTCGTGTCATTTTGGTCACGCAATATATCCTCTACATAATGCTTTAACTTCTCAACCTCCAATTCCAAATGATCTTGACGAATGGTGGTTTCTGCAATTAAGGATAATGTATTTTTCATATACACAAAAGCGCGCATGATTTGTATATTTACCTGTATAGCAACAGGACTGCGCAACAGACCCGATAGCATAGCTACACCCTCCTCCGTAAATGCATGTGGCAGATGTCTATCACCGCCCCAACTTGAGGTGCCATTTTGGCATTTCAAGTTTGTAAATTCTTGATTTGTAAGCTGAAACATAAAGTCATCAGGGAATCTTTCTATGTTTCGTCTCACTTGCCTATTGAGTTGAGCCACCTCTACTCTATACAATTGCGCCAAGTCACGATCTAATATCACGCGCTCGCCGCGGATGACGTGAATCATCTGCTGCACTTGCGAAGAACTCACTACCACAAGTTCCGTATTTCCTATTTCTGCTTTGTTTGCCATTACTTTTCTTTTGGGTTTATGTTTTTTTTCGAGAGGGCGAGGCGCCGAGGTCTCGAGGCGTTATTGTTTTCGAGAGGGCGAGGCGGTGATTTTTCGGCCGGCGGCATCAAAGAGACCATCCGAGGTGCGGATATAGAGATGACCGTTATGGATGAACTTCTCCGGTTCGGTGCCTTCGGGCAGTGCATCAAGGTCATCGGGACGAACCGTCTCAAGACCATCCAAGGGCAGCGGTTCTAACACCTCGAAGACATACTCTACGGGCGAAGCAGCATAGTAGTTCAGGTCACCATTCTGAACCGCCGTGATAGTAACCTGACCCAAGTTACGGCCTACCAGCCAGTTCTGCTCCGTCACATAGGCATAGAACAGGCTCGAGGGCACAAACGTCACGGGCAGTCCGCTGGAGGCCTTGGCGCGCAGCAGGATCGAGTCCGCCACATGCACCGAGAGCGTATCGGGGTTCCAGGCGATGCGCTGCTGCGCACGGTCCACAAAGACCGTCAGCGTCGTCAGCGAGTCACAGCCATAGACAGACTGCGTAGTATCGCGGAAGACGAAAGTGCCTACTTCAAGCCGATGTGGTACGCCGCGCCAGAAGAGCGTATCGCCATAGGCGGCGTGCAGCTCGGGATGGAGGTCGTATTTCTTACGTTGGTGAACCGTCAGCGTGATGATTGAGTCGCCGTGTACCCCTGAGTCAAAGCCCAACGAGTCGGTGCCACAGTAGTGGTTATCGATAATCACGGTATAGACACCCGCCTGGCTGTAGGTCTTGCCATTATAGTTATACACCGAATCCGGACAGAGGTTCACCTCAATAGCGCCATAGGTTGTGGGCAGCACTTGCAGGTGCATGACCTCAAGGCTGTCGCAACCCTGTCGGGTATGCAGGAATCGGCCGCTGGTGAAGGTATAGTAGCCCGGTGAGAGCGTAGAGAAATGCTCCAGGTACCAGGTCTTCTGGTGCCCCTGCTTCCACGTAAGGTAATAATCGATCACCGGCGAGGCATTCACCGTCAGGTTCAAGACATAGACCGAGTCGGCGTCAAAACCGGTGTAGTACGCGTCGCGCTGTACCGCCGGGAAATAGCCCGCCGAATCGGTGCGCAGCGACTTGCCGTGCCAGGTCTGCACGGAGTTCTGGCAAACCGACATCTCTTCGACAAGCAGGTACTCGCGCGCATTGACATGCAGGTAGAGGCAATAGACCGAGTCGCAGCCATAGATGCTCCGGAGCGAATCCATGAACACATGGTCGTAGGGGCGGAGGACGTAGGTTCGGTTGCGCCAATGGTATTCTTCGCCCTGCAGGATGGTGTCATACTGCGCGATGAAATACGAGGGATGGTCCTCGACATGCAGCGACACCACCGAATCGCCGCCCAGGGCGTTGACAAGATGGAAGACATAATCGCCGGCGGAGTTGATGAGCGTATCGTGGCAGTAACGGAAGGGTTCGGAGTCACAGATCAGCATGGTGTCATAGAAGAACGTGGTGGGCACCATCTGTACGGTCAGCTGTAGGCGGAAGACGGAGTCGCAGCCCATGGCGGTCAAGAGCGAGTCGTAGAGCAGCGTATCGCATACGGGGAAGCCGCTGAGGTCCCGACCGCGCCAACGCTCCGGCTGGCCTTCGTACATGATACGACGGTTATCCAAGACATAATGCGGGTACCACGCCAGGTGGATACGATTGACGGAGTCGCCGCGGAAGCGACTCTGCTCGGGCACGGGTAACTCGTAGGTGCCCGAATCCGTGAACTGCCGGTTCTCGTAGTAGAAGGTATCGCCCGGGCAGATGGTGGCATAGACCTCGTTATACTGCGTCTCGGGCGGCAGGATGGTCAGCGTGCAGTAGAAGAGCGAGTCGCAACCGTGTACGGATTGGAGGCTATCCCAGAGCACATAACTGCCCTCGTCGTAGCCGGATAGCTGTTGTCCGCGCCATTTGTAGTTGATTCCCTGATGGATGACGCGGTTGGATTTCTTCTTATAGGTAGGCCAATAGCGCAGGTTGAAGGTGATGATAGAATCGCCATAGAGCGAGTTACGCAGGCGGAAGACATAGGTTCCGGAATCGGTCATGAGCGAGTCCAGATAGGTGTAGTTATCACCCGGGCAGACATAGGCGGAGTCGAAGCCGTAGGTTGTCGGTCCGTAGGCGATGACGGTGAGGTTGAGCACAAAGACGGAGTCGCAATCTAAGACGGTCGTCAGGCTGTCATAGACCTCGTACACGCCAGACGCGTAGCCACTGAGGTCTTTGCCGCGCCAGCTCTCCTGCCAGCCGGAGGCGATGGTCATTGACTCCGGTATGCTGTAACTGGGGCGCAGGGCGAGGTTGAGAGTCACCGCGGAGTCGCAACCGTAGATCGTCCGGTAGTGGCGGGTAAACGATCCGGCCTCTTTGTAATAGATACCATCCCACAGGAGCGAATCGCCGCTACAGATGGTATCATAGAACGACGCCTCAAAGGTAGGATGTTCCGTTACCGTGATGGTGACGATGGAGTCGCCGCCGAGGTGGTTGACCAGTGTTTCTGTGTACGTACCGGCAGGATAATAATGGTCGCCGAATGGGAAGAGCTCGCCGGTGCAGATATCACCCAAGACCTCGCCGTAGGTCTTCTGCGGCAGGACGGTCAGGTTGATGGTCACCGTAGAGTCGCAGCCGCGCCGCGTCATGTAGGTATGCGTATAGGTACCCGCTTGGGTATAGGTGTCGCAGTTCCAGAGGAAGGTCTGGTCGCTGTATATCGTCACATCGTAGGTCTCATCGTAGGTGGGGTATTCCGTCACATGCAGGGTCACGATAGAGTCACCGCCGAGGTAGTTGCGCAACGTAACGGTATGCGTACCGACGGCATAGAACTGACCATGATAGTAATAACTCGAGCCCGGGCAGCAACCGCCTGTTGCCTCGCCATAGGTAGTCGGCGGCAGGACAGTCAGGGTGGTGGTAACATCTGCCTCAGCATAGGCAGTAGCATCGCTCGGGATAAAATGAACCGACAGGTCAGCATGGGTACCGGGCATAAGCGTATTGTCGGGTTCGTTCCAGATAGCGGTACCGGGTGTACCGCTGACGGTTAGACGCGAGGTATGCGTTGTGGCAGGATAGGTAATGTCGGATGCCGTAACAGTAATAGTAGGCTGTGCCAGAACGACCAGTTTGGTCGAAAGCGTAACCGTATTGTAGTTATCCTGATCATCGGGCGTAAAGATGACAGGTTCCGTATTATACGTTCCGGCATCCTTTATCGTAGAGGGCAAAGCTACCCAAGCAAAAGTTCCGGCAACAGAAGCCGCGCCGCCACTCAGAATCGATTCGGATATCGGTTGCGGATTGACGATGATTGAAGCCTGCGGAGGTGTGATGATAGACGGATCTACCTTATTTATCGTCAGCGTTTTGGCATTACCCGTTGCGGCATTGTATTTGTAGTTGCCGGCTTGATGCGGTGTCACCGTCACAACACCCGCCTTATGAATCACAAAAGCACCATTCTCGAATGTCAGCACCGATGGGTCAGTAATATCAAACGTAAAGTCCGTCAGACCGCTGGTTGAGGTTGGCAGGGCGATGATGGCATCCGTCTCTATATTCTCTGATTGCGTCCACGAAATCGTTTGGTCGAATTTATCCACCTTGGCATGCACGGTTGCCGTACGCGTCAGTCCTCCACCCGATACAGTCAATGTGCCATTAAAATCACCTGCTGTTTGGGTCTGCAACGATATGGAAACCACCTGACTCTGCTGATATTGTCCTTTTACGCCAAATGCAGTTGGTGATGGACTGAACACTTCATTATTTGAAGTGACTGAAGCTACGATATTAGTCCACGTTGCCGTTAATGTCCGCGGAGCTACCTCATCATCCACATGTACTGTTCCGAATTCAACATTACTTGCAGATAATGCCAATTCCTTAAGTTCTGAAACCTTGATATTCGAATACGTGCCATCAAAATTGCCCGACCAAGCGAATTTCAGGTAACGGGTCGTTGGATTTAATTTGACTTTATAGGATTTTAAGGTAGTACCCGAACGACCGGGCGTACTTACAGTTGACCAATTACCATTTGTGGCACTCTGATATACAACAAATCCGGTACCGGTAGATATCGCGGAACTCTGTTTGCAGGCAAAAAATAGCGAATCGGGCACACCTTCGTTTGAAAGGGCTATTACAGCAGAATATTCATCCCAGTTGAAACCTCCCTTCGACATATTGATACCATTATCCCACGAAGCACTAGTCTTGGCGACAACTATTGAATTGTTGTTAAACATCGCCTGTGTCAGCGTCACACCATAGTTTAACTGTGCTGACAAGGTCATTGTACCTAAGAGCAGCATCCCTACAACTATTGAGATAATTTTCTTCATATCGTGCCTATTTAGTCTAATTATACAATTTAGCGGGCAAAGTTACTACATTTTTCTGACATACGCAAATTTTTTTTCAAAATTAAACGGAGATTGTTTTTTTTAGACAAATAATTTGTCTATGTCAGATATTTGTTGTAAATTTGCGCCATGAAATTTACGCACTTACACGTACACTCGCACTACAGCATACTGGATGGTATGTCTAAGGTGCCCGATTTGGTGGATAAATGCCTCCGCACCGGCATGAACAGCATCGCCCTGACCGACCATGGTAACATGTACGGCATCAAGGAGTTGCTGGATTACTGCAAGAAGATCAACAAGAAGAACAAAGAAGCCTGGGCGGAGCAACACCCCGACGAGCCCTTCGTGCCGTTCAAACCCATCGTGGGCGTAGAGGCCTACTGTGCGCGCCGCGGACGACTCATGAAGGACAAAGACCATAAGTCCATCAGCGGCGAGGGGCGACAGTTCGTCACCGATATGTCCGGCTGGCACCTCATCCTGCTCGCCAAGAACAAGACAGGCTACCACACCCTGTGCAAACTGGTATCCGAAGGGTTTATGGACGATGCCTTCTACCGCACACCTCGTATCGACAAGGAGTTGCTGGAGCAATACCACGAGGGGCTCATCTGCTGTTCCGCCTGCCTGGGTGGCGAACTGCCGCAGAAGATTATGTCCGGCAAATTAGCCGAGGCGGAAGAGACCGTACAGTGGTTCAAGGGTATCTTTGGCGAGGACTACTACATCGAGCTGCAGCGTCATGAGACGCAGAAACCCGGCGGCGACCAGGTGGTCTATCAGAAGCAGCGAGAGATCATACCTACCCTCATCGAGCTGGCACGGAAATACGACGTCAAGATCATCTGCACCAACGATGTGCATTTCGTAGAAGAAGAACATGCCGAGGCGCACGACAGGCTCATCTGCCTGAGCACCAACCATTATATCGACGACACCGACCGCATGCACTACACCAAGCAGGAATGGCTGAAGACGCCGGAAGAGATGGCTGAGATATTCAGCGACCTACCCGAGGCGCTCGCCAACACGCAGGAGGTGGCCGATAAGGTAGAGGCCTACGACATCGACTCGCCGCCTATCATGCCTAAGTTCCCCATCCCCGAGTCCTTCGGTAGCGAGGAAGACTACGGCAGTCGATTGGAGCTGGAAGCCGCCTACCTGCGTCACCTAACCATGCAAGGCGCACTACAGCGCTACGGACAGGAGCGGCTCGATACCGATGAGGTGCTCAAGGAACGCATTGAGTTCGAGCTCAACACGATCAACACGATGGGTTTCCCGGGTTACTTCTTGATCGTCATGGACTTCATCCGCGCTGCGCGCGAGGAGCTGGGCGTCAGCGTAGGACCCGGGCGAGGTAGTGCCGCCGGTAGCGTGGTGGCATACTGCCTGAAGATAACGGATCTGGACCCATTGGAGTACGACCTGCTGTTCGAGCGATTCCTGAACCCCGACCGTATATCCCTGCCCGATATCGATACCGACTTCGATGACGAAGGGCGAGGTCGGGTACTGGATTGGGTCAGCGAGAAATACGGGCGCACCCACGTAGCGCATATCATCACCTATGGTGCCATGGCTGCCAAATCGGCCATCGCTGATGTCGGGAGGGTGCAACGCGTGCCACTGGAGACCGTCAACCAACTCAAGACCTATATCCCCGACCGCAGTTTCCCCGATAACATCAAAGACGAGAAGGGCAAAAGCCCCAAGGTCAACCTCAAGAACTGCTACAAATACGTGCCGGAGCTCAAGGAGAAGTTAGAAGGTCCGGACCGCGAACTGCGTTCGATGCTCAATTACGCAGCAGAGCTTGAGGGCACTATCCGCCAAGTCGGCATCCATGCCTGTGGCGTCATCATCGGTGCCGACGACCTGACGAAGTTCGCACCGCTGAGCAGCGTGGAGGATAAAGACAGCGGCCAACGCGTGCTGGTGACGGAATACGACGGGCACGTGGTTGAGTCCGTCGGGCTCATCAAGATGGACTTTCTCGGACTGAAGACCCTAACCATCATCAAGGAATGCCTCCGTAATATCAAGAAGGCCCGCGGCGAGGATGTTGATATCGACCATATCTCCAAAGAAGACCCCGAGACCTACAAGCTATTCCAGGACGGTCGCACCGTAGCGGTGTTCCAGTTTGAGAGTCCGGGTATGCAGAAGTACCTGAAGGAGCTCAAGCCGACCGTCATAGGCGACCTCATCGCCATGAACGCCCTCTATCGGCCAGGACCAATGGAGTATATCCCCTCGTTCATACGCCGCAAACACGGCGTGGAGCCCATCACCTACGACATACCGTGTATGGAGAAGTACCTGAAGGATACCTACGGCGTCACCGTCTATCAGGAGCAAGTCATGCTGCTGAGCCGTCTGTTGGCGGACTTCACCCGCGGGCAGAGTGACCAGCTGCGTAAGGCGATGGGTAAGAAACTGATGAACGTACTGCAAGACCTACGCGGCAAATTCATGGAGGGCGGTCGCAAGAACGGGCACGACGAGAAGATACTGGAGAAGATCTGGAAGGACTGGGAGGCTTTTGCATCGTACGCCTTCAACAAGTCACACGCCGCCTGCTACGCCTGGGTTGCCTACCAGACAGCTTATCTGAAGGCGCACTACCCCGCCGAGTTCATGGCTGCCAACCTCACTACCGTCAAGGATGACATCAAGGAGGTCACCAAGTTCATGGACGAATGCCGATCGATGAAGATCAGCGTGCTCGAACCCGATGTCAACGAGTCGGAGCTGAACTTCACCGTCAACCAGAACGGCGACATCCGTTTCGGCCTGGGCGGCATCAAGGGTGTGGGCGAAAGCGCCGTGGAGCATATCCTGCAGGAGCGGGAGAAGAACGGCAAGTACAAGGACATATACGATTTCCTCGAGCGCGTCAACCTGCAGGCCTGCAACCGCAAGACCGTAGAGAACCTCGCCATGAGTGGTGCCTTTGACTGCTTTGACGGACTCTACCGCGAGCAACTCATCAGCATCAACGACCGAGGCGAGAACATGCTGGATGTACTGATGCGCTACGGCAACATGTACCAAGCCGACAAAGCGCAGCAGCAGAACTCCCTCTTCGGCGATCTCGGCATGGGGCTTGCCATCACCAAGCCCGAGTTGCCCAAGCCCGAACCGATGTCCTCCATAGAGCGTCTGAATATTGAGAAAAACCTCATCGGTATCTTCCTGAGCGCTCACCCGCTGGATGAGTACAAGTTTGAAGTAGAGCAACTGTGTAACATCACCGCCGAAGCGTTGTCGCGTTTCGACGGCATACGTCGTCCCGAAGCGCGTCAAGCCCATCCCACCCCGAGCGAGGATGGCGAGGTGCAGGAGAATCCCACTGAGCTCATCAACCGGCTTCGGAATCGCCCTCTCTACCTGGGCGGTATCGTGACGCAGGCGGAGGAGAGAACCAGCCATAAAGGCACCGTTTTCGGCAGCTACGTTATCGAGGATTACTCCGGCAGCTACAAGATGATGCTTTTCGGCGATAACTACCGCAAACTGGCACCCATGCTGCGCCAGAATGCCTACGTCTGCATCAGCGGTCAGATACAGCAACGCGGCGCCAACTCACAGTGGTTCAAGGAGAAGAAGATGGAGGAAGCCGAATACGAGTTCATGGTGACGCAAGTCGATCTGCTCAAGGATATACAGCAGAAACGCTTAGGGTCTGTCGTTTTTGAGATTCCCATCGAGAACATCAACCGCGAACTGACCGACGAGATCAACGATATGTGTCAACAACACAAGGGGCAGAAGCCTCTACGCATTCAGGTCTATGACGAAGGTCGTCGCCATCAGGTCACGCTACGCGTACAGGGTAGCGGCATTCAGATGGACCCCGAGTTGTACCACTGGGTGCAGTCAAAGACAGACACGTTCCAGTTGAGAATTGACAGTTGATAGTTGATAGTTGATAATTGATAATTGACAGTTGATATTTGATATTTATTGATGAGACAAACACTCCTTATAATTATCGCCTGCGCGATATGCGCATGCACGCACGTACGCGAACAGAATAACCAGTCTGTACCCGAAGGCAACCGTTATGCACGCGGTTTCGTGCTGCGCGACTCGGCTGACTGCCGCATCGCGGATATCTACTCGCCCTGGAACAAAGAGCTGATCATGCAGCATGTTGTGTTCACGCCCGACCGCAAGCGCGGCGCAGACCTGCGCCTTGCCACCACCAGCTGTACACAGGTCGGCATGCTGGATGCCGTCGGTATGGCGGGCTGCATCGTCGGTGCCGGTACGCGCGAGTTGGTCTATACCCCCCTCAGCGATGATGTTCCCGACCTCGGCGCCGATATGTCACCCAAGTACGAACAGATCGTGGATGTCAAACCCGACATCGTGCTCATGGTATCTTACGCCGAGGATAATGCCATGGCGCGGCAGTTAGAGCGACTGGGCATACCCTATGTCTATATCAACGAGTGGATGGAACAGCACCCCTTAGGTCGCGCAGAGTGGATACGTCTGGTGGGGATACTGACCGGCTGCGAGCAGCAGGCTGACAGCATCTTCCGGCAGGTATGCGCTGCCTATGAGGCTCTCGCCAACCAGCCTATTGCGGGCGAGAAACGAACTATCTTTTCCGGTCAGGACTTCCGCGGAACGTGGTATGTGCCATCCGGCGACACCTATATGGGACAACTCTTCCGCGACGCGGGCGCACGCTATAAATACGAGGATGACCTGCGCGGACAGAGTATCCCGCTGACGCTGGAGCAGGCACTACTGGACTTCAGCGAAGCCGATGTATGGGTCGGCTGCACCGCACCCAGCAAAGAGGCGCTGCTACTCATCGACGAACGGCACAGCTGGCTCAAGGCATTCCGAACCGGCGAGGTCTATAACTTCTACCGCCGATCTACACCCTCCGGCGGTAACGATTTCTGGGAGAGCGGCGTGGTGCACCCCGAGGAAATACTCATGGACCTACGCCAACTGCTCTACCCCGAGCAAATGCCTAACCGCGAACTGAGATTTGCGCTAAAATTGTCAAACTAAATAGGCAAAAATGAACAATAGAATATAAAAAATACGCTTTTTTGCATTTTTATTTGGTCATATCGAAAAAAAAGGCTAATTTTGCAGCCGCTTTTGAAATAACAGATGAATTTTTAATAAAAAACAAGTAGTATGAAGAAATTTTTACTTATTGCCGTTATGACAGTTGCCGGCGTAGCATACGCCGCAGCACAACCCCGCGCCATTGGTGCGAACTTGGGTGGTAGCATTGGTTTCAGCTATCAACACGGTTTTGGTGAAGCCAATATGTTGGATGTATCTGTTTATACGCCTATCTCGGTTGGTCGTGGCCAGCTCTGGGGTCTCAGCGGTATCGTAACGTACGACTGGATTGATCCGTTCGGTGCAACTGTTCCTTGGAATGAAAAAGGTGAATGGCACTGGTATATGGGTGTCGGTGGTGCAGGTGGTGTATTCTTCTCCAGCCCCTCGATTGGTTATGTAGGTGCAGCCGGTCACTTTGGCATCGAGTACGACTTCTGGTTCCCGTTCCAACTCTCGTTGGATTGGCGTCCGGTAATCGGTGTTGCCCTGGGCGGTGGTAACGCAACATTCAACACCGGTGGTTTGTACGAAGGTATCACCCTGGGTGTACGCTACAAATTCTAAAAATACGTAAGGGCTTCGCCTACAACGTAATTGCTGCCGCCGATGAAGATGATATCTTCGTCGGTGGCTTCTTTTTGGGCGGCAAGAAGAGCCTCTTTGACAGTTGAAAATTGATAGTTAACAGTTGATAATTCTTCTTTCGCCAACTCCTTCTGCCATAATTCCAACATCCTTGCGGCCGGAATGGCACGATGCGTCTTGGCTTGTGTGAAGTAATATACGGCATCACGAGGCAGCAGACGCATCACGACATCCACGTCTTTGTCATCCACCATGCCGAAAACAATTCTCAGTTGACAATTGGCATTCGATGATTGACGTTTTTCTTCCTGCAGTCTTTTCAACTGCTCCGCCACATATTTCAGCCCGTGGCTGTTATGGCCGGTGTCGCAGATAGTGAGGGGTTGCCGGCGGAGTATCTCCCATCGGCCACGAAGACCGGTCATGGTGCACACACGGGCAAAACCCTCGGCGATAGACTGCCTGCTAAGGGGCAATCCCTGAGCCTGCAGTTGGCGCAGCGCCACGTAAGCCGTCTGCATATTCTTTTCCTGGTAGCTACCATGCAGCTGACATTCCGTCACATCGCGCAGGCGACACTGGCGCAAGAAGCCACATTGGTCGGCAAAGAAGATACGACAATCCGTCGTCTCAAGTCCCCCGCCCAAGATGCCGCATGCGCGCGCCTTCTCCAGAAAGACCGGCATCGTCTCCGGATCCGTCTCGCCGATGACGCATGGCACTCCGGGTTTGATGATACCCGCTTTCTCCGAAGCTATCTTGGCGAGCGTGTCGCCCAAGAACTCCGTATGGTCCATACCGATGTTCGTGATGACGGAGAGAATAGGCGTCAGGATATTTGTGGAGTCCAAGCGTCCGCCCAAGCCCACCTCTACGACGGCAATATCCACTTTTTCTTCGGCAAAGTACTGAAAAGCGAGGGCCATCGTTGTCTCGAAGAAGGAGGGTTTCACGGCATCCAGGAAGTCGCGGTTCGTTTCCACAAACTCCACCACCCTACTCTCGGGAATCATCGCTCCGTTGATTCGGATGCGTTCGCGGAAGTCGATGAGATGCGGCGAGGTATAGAGTCCGGTCTTGAGTCCAGCCGCCTGTAGCGTAGCGGCGATGAGGTGCGAGGTAGAGCCCTTGCCGTTGGTGCCGGCGATATGTACCGACCGGAAGCTACGATACGGGTGACCCAGATGGTCCATCAGTGCAATGGTGTTATCCAACCCGGGTTTGTAGGCAGCCGCTCCCACGAGATGAAAAGCCGGCTGCGAACGATAGAGATATTCTAATGTTTCAGCGTAAGACATTTTTATTTACGTAAATATCATGGGTGTTCCTGGCGGTATTTGAGTACGTAGTCCAGGTTGGCCTGCGACTGCTGCGTGCGCGGATGACGCTCACCCAACACGCGGGTCAGTATCTCTACGGAACGGCGGTAGAACTCCTCTGCCTTATCCAGGTTCCCCCCCACAAAGGCGAGTGAACCGAGGTTCGAGAGGGCGATACCTACGTGGTAGTCATTCTCGCCGTAGCAGGAACGGAATAGTTTGTAGCTGCGTTTGATATAGGGTGCAGCATCGGCGTAGCGGCGCAGGCTGAGCAGGTTAGAACCTAAGTTATTGCAGGCATTGGCAATCTTGGGGTCACCTTCCTCGCAGAGCTGTTCATACAGCCGTAGAGCATCCTGCATCAGGGGTATAGCCTCGTCGTAACGCTTCTGGTGGAAATAGAGTGCCGCCAGATTGGTATAGCTCTCTGCCATAGGTTGGCTCTCCTTGCCGGCAATTTTCTCGCGCAGCTTCATCGCCTCCTGGCAGTAGGTCAGTGCGGTGGTGTAGTCGCCTTTGTACTTATGCGCCTCGCCTATCTCGCTCAGCGCGGTAGCTACATCGCCGTATTCGGGTCCATTCTGCTGTTCGGCAACGCGACGAGCACGGTAGAAATAGGTCAAGGCACGGTCGTAGTCAGCCATGAAAATCATCAGATACTGCCCTGCCTGCAGTTGGTATTCGGAGTTGAGTGTGTCCAGTTCGGCGCGGCGGGTGATATGATCAGCGGCTTCGTTGGTCTTAAAACGCTCCACGGCGATGGTAAATAGCGAGTAGAGGTCATCGGCCAAGGCGCGTGTCTTCTGCGCGGCTTCGGCTTCCGAACGTGCAGCTTCCTCCAGCATACGTTTGGCTTCTTCTTTTTTCTGCTGGGCTAACTCCTGCGCCCTGCGCGCTTCTGCCTCACGGTCTTCGATCGAGCCCTTCGCCTTAATCATCTCTTCGGCGGCATCCAGGTTGCCGGATTCGATAGCCTCGTTGATCTTGATATCTTCGTCCGACAGTTTGCTGTAATCGGTCACCGCGTACCGGCGGGCCATTTCCGACAGCAGTTTGTCAAAGCTCGCCATGCTGTTCTCCAGTTCGGATATTTTGGCCTCGAACTCCTCTTCGGAGAGTTTCGCCTCTTCTAATTGAGCCATGAGGTCCGCCATTTTCTCATCGTAGGTGCGCTGGATATTCTCACGCGCCTTTGCCTCAATAGCTGCTTTGTCGGCCTGCAGGTCAGCCTTGCTAACCATCAGGATCTCCAATGGAATAGTCTCGGAATATGCCAACATGCGTCCTTTCAGTTCGGTTTCGCATAGCTCATAATCCTTCTTGATGATCATCGAGAGCGCAAAACCGTCACCGGGTTTCAGTCCCGGAAAGAGTAACTGGAACTTGCCTTCGGCATCGGTCTTGACCATATTCTGGCCTTCGCCTTGTGCTTTTAGCATCACATCGCTCAGGCGTTGCGGTTCGCGGTTCGGGCGTTTGATTGTTCTGACATAGCCGGCTTGGTCCGCCCACGCGGCACATACTACGGTTAGGATGGTCAGGGTTAGCAATATACGTTTCATAAGGGTTAAATAATTATCAACTATCAATTATCAACTATCGTACGGCTTTAGCCGATCGTTCGAGGCTTTGCCGAGATAAGAATTATCAATTAGCTAAAAGCACATTATTCTTGCCGCAGGGCGTATAGATGGTATCCACCTCTAATGCCACCGACGAGGTCACATGGTATGCCCTCAGTTGCTCTGCGAGGGGGATGAAGAGTTCAAAATGTCCATCGGGGTCGGTCGTGACCGTATAGCCGCCGATGGTCAGTTTCACACCCGCCAATGGCATTTCTCGGGTGATACTGAATACCGTAGCGTCTATATGTCCATAGACCTCGGCATCGCGCTCGAGCGGCAGTTGTATCTCGCGCGTAAGCGTCAGCATGGTATCCAGCGCCAGGTAGTCGCGGCAGGTCATGGTCACACGTGCCGACTTACCCATCAGGCGCGCGGGTATATCGTAGAACGTGCCCGCGGGATTGTCGTTGGTCAGCACGATGGGCACATCTTCTTGCTCCAGGTGCAGGATGACCTCCGCCTCGTACGCCTCAGGCAGGTTGGCGTTCTGTACGCCCGCCGGTACCAGGGCCACCTGGATATCCTGCGGACGGTTCAGCAGCCACGTGGCGATGATGAGACCGATGACCAATATCACGCTCAGAATGGAGAAAACCGTCTGACGGATGATCTGACGGCGACGACGATTCCACAACTGGTCGTAGTTCACATCCAGCATGCGGCTTACCACCTGCATGATGGCGCGCTGACGTTTCATGCGTTTGGAACCGCTACCCTCCTCGTTGAGGTTCACGCCTAATATCTCGTGGTCTTCCTCGATATTATCGGAGTGCGGGAAATACTTGTGGATGACGGGGTGGAAGCACTCCGTAGCGGGGTCGCCGCTATAGGGTCTACCGTCCACGATGATAGGGATGATACGATCACGGCGACCCATGAGCACGAAGTTCTCGATCTCCTGCCCCACCCATTGCGACTGGGCGCTGCGCGGCGAGCAGATCACCAACAGGTATTTACTCTGCTCCAGTTTTGAGCGCAGCTCTTCCTTCAGCTCGTTGGGCTGAATATCGGTATGGTAGCGGAAGAGCGGCCGGATGCGGGTCTTAGGTGCCTGCGGGTTCTTCTTCTGCAATACGGCGGGCAGTTTGTATGCCTCAATTTGCTGTTGGACCCACTTGGCCCATTTCTCGTCGCTACTACGGTAGCTGACAAACGCGTAATATTGGTATTCTTGCTCCATAGCTTTATTATAGTGCTCTAGTGGACTAATGCAAAATTTTATAAATTAATTCTTTCCACAGGTCTTCGTCTTTTGCCGAAGGGTTATTCAGTCCTTTGAGGCGGGCATCGGTATCGCGAAAATAGCCGATGATGCGTAGCGTCTTATAGGCGGAGTAACGTCTGGCTGCGGTAGCATAGTCTTTGACAAAATACGGACTTATCTTCAGCGCCGAGGCCACCGCCCGCTCGTTCTTATCCGGCAGATAATGGTACAACATCAAGTTCTGGAAGAAGGAGAATAATATGCCCAACTCCTTAATCATCGGGTGGTCTTTGCCGGTAGCAAAATACTGCGTGATACGGTTTGCCTTGACCACATCGCCCTTGACCAAAGCGTCCTGCAGTTCAAACACGTTGAAGTCTTTGCTGATACCCACATTGCGTTCCACCAGGTTCATGTCTATCACCTTGCAGTCGGCAGGTCGACCTAACAGCAGTTTATCCACCGCCGAGACAATCGCAGATAGGTCGCTGCCTATGTACGAGGCTAACTGGTCGGGCACGCGGTCCTGAAAACGCAGGTCGAGACCCTCCTGACGAATGCGTTGCTGCAGGTAGTCGCGTATCCACGCCGTCACCTTATAGTCGCGCAACTTTTCCGACGCCATGATGACGCCGCCTTTCTTCTCAAAACTCTTCCAGAGGTTCAGCCTCTTGTCGGGCGCACCGTATTTGTAACAGATGGCGAACAGTGTTCCCGGCTGCGGATTATCCATGTAGAGAGCTAAGGCATCCCACTTCTTGATGACCTGTGCTTCCTTCACCAATACGATTTTCACACCGCCCATCATCGCAAAGCCGCGGGCTGCCGAGACAGCAGGCGATATATCCTGCCCGGGAAGATCCCGACCGTAGAGCACCGTCAGGTCGAATGCCTGCGCGGCTTCGTCCAGTATCCGGTGCTCGATATAGTCCGACACCAGGTCTATATAGTATGGCTCTTCGCCGGCGAGGAGGCATACCGACGGATAGTTACCGGAACGCAGTTGGTTGAGTATGTCGTCAGGAGCAAGCATGCTGTTTACGATTGGACCATTTACAATTATCATGCAAAGGTACAACAAAAATTGCACATACGCAAACTTTTTTAATGAATAATTAATAATTAATAATGAATATCTGTATTTTTTTCGGAAATTGCATCGGGATTGTCTCGGGATTGCCTCGGGATTGCCTCGGGAATGGTTCGGTTCACTCTCGCAGAAATTTCGATTTCTTTCTCCGACTTCACCGAGCCATTCCCGAGAAAACCTCGATGCATTTCCGAACCAATTTGCTGTTGTCTATTGGCGTTGGCTGTTGGCATTCTAGTGCTCTAGTGCTCTAGCGGTATCGACCATTGCGACCCGATTGCCGAACGCGAGTGCCGAACGCGATTTTTTTTTGCGAAAAAACTTGCATATATCAAAAAAAAGCAGTATCTTTGCAGGTTGAATTGATTTTTATGCCTACGCGTAGTAACGAAATATCACTATTCCTGGCTTTTTGCATTGAGCAATACAAGCAACGGCACCACCTTACGGGAGAGCAATCCATGCGCTTAATGGATCAATATAACGTACTGGATTATCTGCAGACAAACTATGAACCGCTGCACACACAAAACGCACAATGGATCATGGAAGATATTGACGAATTTATCAATCTTAGAAAGCAATGAGAGTCTATCACGGCAGTTTGGAACGCGTACCTGCACCGGAAATACGGCAGGCCACCCGTACGCTGGACTACGGGATAGGTTTCTATACCACTACTTCCTATCAACAGGCAGAAGACTGGGTACGAAAGCGCATGCAAGATATTGGAAGCAGCAAAGGCTATGTCAACGAATACGAGTTAGACACGGATTCCCTCGAAACACTCCATTGCGTGTTCTTTGATTCGCCAACCGATGAGTGGATTGATTTTGTCATGAACAACCGTCTAAACAAAAATTTCGTTCATAACTACGATGTCGTGTACGGACCCGTGGCGAATGACCGCGTCTATACTTGTTTCACGCTGTACGAAGGCGGCGTGATGAGTAAGCAGAACCTGTTGGCAGAGCTACGCACCTATGAGTTGGTGGACCAATATCTGTTCCATACCGAACAGGCACTAAAAGCATTGAAGTTTGTAAAAGCAAAGGAGATATTACCATGAGCGAGATAACTCAAGATAACTTGTATCTGATTCTACCATTCAAGGTTAGTTGGGTGGCAGATATGCTAAGCGCAGACGAACATATCAGTACGATAGAAGCTATCCGACGCGTCTATGCCTCCGACATGTACAAAGAATTGGAACGAGAGAGCAGCAAACGCTGGCACGAAGGCCCTGTAGCTCTGTACCAAACTATGACACAATCCTATACCTAATATGAGTCAAGACGAATTGCAAAATATCAAACAGCGGTTTTCGATTATCGGTAACAACCCCCAGTTGAACCGTGCTATCGAGATAGCCGTGCAGGTGGCACCGACGGATCTGAGCGTGCTGGTGACCGGTGAGAACGGCGTGGGCAAGGAGTTCTTCCCCAAGATCATCCATGCCTACTCATCGCGCAAACACGGGCCGTATTTTGCCGTCAACTGCGGCGCTATACCCGAAGGAACAATCGATAGCGAGCTGTTCGGGCACGAGAAGGGAGCATTTACCGACGCCAAGACCGAACGCAAAGGTTACTTTGAGATAGCCAACGGTGGCACGCTGTTCCTGGATGAGGTCGGCGAGTTACCCCTGTCTACGCAGGCCAAACTGCTGCGCGTGCTGGAGACCGGCGAGTTCATCCGCATGGGAGCCTCGCAGGTACAGAAGACCGAGGTACGCGTGGTGGCTGCCACCAACAAAGACCTGCCGCGTGCCATCCGCAACGGACGTTTCCGCGAAGACCTCTACTACCGCCTCAACACCGTAGAGATAAAAGTTCCCGCGCTACGCGAGCGCAAGGAAGATATACCGTTGCTCTTCCGCAAATTCGCTGTGGACAGCAGCCAGAAATACCGCATGCCGCCCATCCGCCTCAACGACGAAGCTACCGCCATGCTGCGCAACTACTACTGGAACGGGAATATCCGTCAGCTCAAAAACGTAGCCGAGCAGATCTCCGTCATCGAGACCAACCACGACATCACAGCCGAGATACTGAGCAAATACCTACCCAAGAACCAGTCTGAGAACGCGCTGATGTTAGCCGGCGACAGGCCAACGGGAGACCCCTTCATGAACGAACGCGAGATGCTGTACAAGGTGCTCTTCGATATGAAACGCGATATTGCTGAACTCAAGCAACAGGTTCAGGGGCAGAACTTCAACGTAAGCCACGCTGCACCCATGCCAACAAACGACACACCTATCAAGATGCGGGACGACTACAGCGACTACCAGATGGCAGAAGAAGTCAAGGAAGACAGCAACAACACCTTGGCAGAGACCGAACGACAAGCCATCATGAAAGCCCTGCAGCACAACGCCGGTAACCGCAAACGCGCCGCAGAGGAATTAGGACTATCCGAGCGAACGCTATACCGCAAGATCAAAGACTATGGACTCTGATGAATTTTAAGAATAAAATTCAAATTAAAAATTAAAAATTTAAAATTTAAGATTCCCCCTCCTGCCTCCCCAGAGGGGAGGTGACAAGCAAAGATATTCATTATTCATTAAAAAGATATTCATTATTCATTAATCATTATTCATTAAAAAGATATTCATTATTCATTAATCATTATTCATTATACCGTGGGACGTATACGATTCATAGTATTGATTGCGGTTGCACTTATGCTGCAAGCTTGTGCCATTAGCTATAAGTTCAATGGTGCCAGCATCGACTACAGCAACACCAAGAGCATTGCCATCGCTGAGTTCCCGAACCAGGCAGCACTGGTCTATCCGCAACTCAGCAGCATGCTCAGCGAAACCATACGCGACATCTACAGCCGCCAGACCCGTCTGGAAGTGACACGCCGCAACGGCGACTTGGAGCTGGAGGGCGAGATCACCGGTTATTCCCTGACTGCCATGGCCATCGCTGCCGATAGCTACGCCGCAGAAACCAAACTGACCATCACCGTACGCGTACGGTTTACCAACAACAATGCACCCGAAGAGAACTTCGAGAAGACATACACCGCCTACCAAACCTTCGACTCCAATCGACTGCTGACCGACGTGCAGGAAGAGCTCTGCACCACCATGACGCAGGAGATAGCCGAGAGCATCTACAACGATACCGTAGCGAAATGGTAAGATATATAGTTGACAATTGATAGTTCTTATCTCGGCTAAAGCCTCGAACGATCGGCTAAAGCCGTACGATAATTGATATTTTTCGTCATAACGACATAACGTCATGACGTCATAATATGGCTCAAATGCAGTAAAAATCTATTTTTTTTCGATTTTTCTTGCATATATCAAAAAAAAGTAGTACCTTTGCAGGCTAATTATGCAGAAAACTAATTAAAACAAAGAACTATGTATATTTTATTTACTATTCTGATTGTAATTGCGGCTATCATTTTGATTCTTGCCGTATTGGTACAAAACAGTAAGGGCGGCGGTTTGGCAGCCGGTTTCTCGAGCGGAAACCAAGTAATGGGTGCCCCGCGTACCGCTGATTTCCTGGAGCGCACCACTTGGGCGTTGGCAGGATTTATCGTAGCGCTGAGCATCATCGCCGTAGGCGTGCACATTGGCCAACAGCGTCAGCAGAGCAACAGCGGTAGCGCTATTACCGAGCAGGTACAAGAGGCTGCTGCCGGCTTGCAAGTGCCCACAACCACGACCGAAGAATAATTGACAGTTGACAGTTGATAGTTGACAATTGACAGTTTTCGCGGGCGAAAGTTTATTACCAATTTCGGCGAAAGAGGCCGCCAATGACAACGGCCACAACGTAGAGCGGATAGATAAGCTCTAATAGCAACGCATCAAGGAGAGGGACCCGAGGGTCTCTCTTTTTGATGAGTGCATATTCAAAGGGGAACTTGATGAGTAGAATCAGCGGGCAGAAGAGCTGAAGGATATTGGCCGTCAACACCAACGCACCATAGCGAAGGATATACCGGTCGGTATAGCGCGGCGCCTTACCAGCCCAGCGCATTCGTTGGCGCATGAGAGCGCGCCACGACTGTAGCGGCTGCACCTCGGCGGTATAGCGGGGGTCGTCGGTAACGGCTATCTTCAGCCCGCGGCGACGGAATGACTCCAATAGAAACATATCATCGCCCGATGGAATATCCGGCTGCAAATCGCACCACGACTCCAGCCAGCGCGCACGCCTGACAAGCAGGTTCGCCCCGCTGCACATCACCGCTTTGCCACGAAGGGCAGTACGGTACGTAAGCTCCTGAATAGCAGCATACTCAGCTCGCTGCAGGCGTTCGATAAGGCTGTTACCGCCCTTCATCATAAGGGGCAGAATGAGCATATCGGCATCCGTAACGGGCACGGCAGGCGAGGGGATTATATCATCGTCGCGGAAGAGAACATACTCTGTATCCGCACCGGCAACAAGGCGGTGCAAGGCATGTTTCTTACCCATTCCCTCATCATTAACACCCCGCCGCGCGATAATAAGCGCAGGCTGCGGTTGCCCTTCGGCATATAGCGGCAAGGGAACGCCTATCTGTTGGTACTCATCGGCAGTGATGTCTCGCCCCGTAAGAAGACGGTAGTGTTCCGGAAAATCGGGATACGACTTGGCGATACAATCAATCGTATCTACCTGCCAACCGGCAACGATGGCTGCCATGGCGATACGGTGGTCGTTGCAGGTTCTAACGCGGTACAGACCACCCGTGCGCAGCATCTCGCTGACGGCTGTCTGACGGTCACTTTCCTTATAGCGGAGCGCCTCGATACCCGTAGCTTCGAGCCGTACACCGAGTTGATGACAAGTAACCGCCGCGGCGGGATATAGGTCGGGGCAGAGGTGAAAATCCCAGCTAAGGCGCTCCGGCAACATCCCCACCCTATGCCGCAGTAGCAGGCCATCCGCCGTCATCTCAGACACTACGCCCAGATGGGCGAACAAGTCACGGGCTACCGCATCGCCCTGCAAACTATCTTCAGTAAGTCCGCGTAGCAAGAACTCGCCCTCGTGCAGCGCAGCATATTCCAGCCAGAACGCCGCTGCCGACCAGTCTGCCTCGCGGCAACGCATGAGGCAGGCTTCGTGCCCCTCTTGTGCGTACGTGCGCACGAGCACGCGCGTCATACGTATATAAGGTGACTCTTCGGTGAGCACCACCTGTTGGCCGATAAGCAACAGCGCCGACGCGAACTGGGTGGATAGCGTTGTCGGCATCACGATGGGTTCGGCCCTTTCAGCCAGTTTAGCTCCCTCGATACAAAACGGTGCAAAGCCTTCCTCGCCCATATAGTTTACCTTTGCTCCCAGCGAGACCAGCACATCTAAGAGCGGTTTTACGGGTCTTTGGCACAAGCGAGCCGAACCCGTCAATATACACCGGCAGCCCTCAAGGGAAGCCACATAGGCCGATAGGAAACGGAGCGCCGTTCCGCTGTCGCTGAGATGAAGGGTTATCGGTTCTCCGTAGAGACGGCATTCCTTGCCGTCTCTAATGAAATCCCTAATGGCAACGAGTGCGCGTCGTAAGACACGCACATCGTTGCAATCATTTATGTCCTCCGCTATCAGTCGGTCGCCATGTACAGCCTCCAGAATAAGCAGCCGCGCAACCAGACTCTTCGATAGCGGAAGTGATAGGCTCTGCAAGATTAGTTGTTGATATCCGGCAGGTTCGAGTAATCGCTGCTATAACGCAGATTCTGCTCTACAAAGCTTTCGGTCAGTTCCACCACTACATCGATGAGATTGCCGTTCTCGTCGTATTTGGGTTTGTAAACGGGGTTAACAAATCCCTGGTGAGGTGTGAAATCGAGCATCTCGTAGCGCTGATAGATATTCTCGTGCCACTGGGCATATTTAACCTTGACCGCATAGTCGGCCACCAGGTGGGCAGCTGCGTCATAGTCACCCTCGGAGATAATACGCTGTACCTCGTGCAGCAACTCGCCGATGAGGGTATGCAGTCCTTCGTAGTCGGTGATACGCAGATACCACTTACCGCTACGGTTGATGACCTCCAGTTCCTTAGCCTGACGGTTTTCATATACCCACGAAGCGATGAGGTGCAGCACTTGGTCGGTCTGTTCCTCAATCTCCTTACCCGGGCGAATGGTGCCTAACTGGGTTAGCAGTCCTTCCATGAACACCTGGTAGTAGAGCGCCTTGTAAGCTTCGGCATCGGGCAGAAGTCCCAATTCCACAAGTTTCGGATTGGCCATGAAATAGAGTGAGAAGAGTCGTCCGCGCACCAGTAGCAGCAGTTGCTCGTACTCGTGCAGGGCATCTTCATCCACGCCGGGAAGACGCTGGCCGCCTGTATTACCCAAGCACTCGCGCAAGTCCCAGTCTACATTCGAGCAGACCGAAGCGTAACGGCTGTAGTGGTCATAAATCACCTGGTCAAACATGAACTCGTGGTTGAAACCATTACCGCGGCGGGCTTCGCCCTTGGCGTTGAGGATGTTATCCAGGGTCACCGCCTTCGTGCCGTAGTTGGCGCGAATCCAATCGGCGTTAGGCAGCGTGATGGCATTGTAAGAAGCAGGATACAGTTGTCCGCCGAGCATTGCGGCCGTTACCACGGTAGCACTGGCAGCGCGCACATGGGGGTTGCGGAAACGGGGATCAACAGGCAGGTTGTCCTCAAACCACTGCGCATTGGCAGCGATAACCTCCATACGCTTGGAGGCCTCCATGTCGCGGAAATGCACCAACCCCTCCCAGGCACCGGTCAGACCCAGCGGGTCATCGGTAGCCTCGATGAAACCATTGATATGGTCCACACGGCTGTTGAGGTCATTAACCCAGGCGATGTTATAGTCGTTGAAGGTAGCCAGGTTACCCGAGCGATAGAAATCGATGAGCAACTCCAAGGCTTTCTCCTGTTGCTCATTCTCTGCCACAGTCTGGGCTTTCTCCAACCAATAAACAATCTTCTCAATAGCAGGGCTATAGAGCGAACCGATACAATAAGTACGTTCGTACAGTTTGCCATTCTCGTCTTTGCAGAGCTTGGTATTCAGGCCAACGGGCAGCGGTGTAGCCGATGTGTCACGGTGAGCCAGGTACCAGTCGTGAGCCTCCTTATAGGTCACATCGGGCGAGTAGTAGTTACCATACGAATGCAATACGATGTCGCGACCATCACGCGCTTTGCGCTTGGGTGCCACCATGGGGTCGAACATAATGGGCAGGATGTCTTCATCGTATTGGATAGACGTCTCGGCTAATGCTCGCACAAACCACTCGCGGGGGAACTCCGGGCGGAACTTGTCACCCGAACGGTGGTGATAGATACCATTCGAGAACCAAACGCGCTTGAGGTAGCGTTCGAACTTCTGGAAGTCATTCTGGCTACGGTCACCTTTGTAGTTGACGTACAGTTCTTCCAGGGTGCGGCGGATGCGGAGGTTGTAAGCACCATTCTGGTCGTAGAAGATGTCGCGACCCTGAAGAGCCGCTTCACTCAGATACCAGACGAGTTGCTTCTGCTTGAGGGTGAGCTGATCGAAGCCCGGCACTTGATAGCGCAGCACTTCAACATCGTAGAACCTGTCTACATTGTACTGGAAGGTCTGTTCAGCTTCCTTTTGGCAGGATGTCAGCGCCAGTAACGCAACGGAGATAATGAGTAAAGTTTTCTTCATATTGCTAATGTGTTTTAGTTAATTAACGGGGTTAAGAGAGACACGGGAGTTTTTTTCCGGTTTTTCAGAAACGCTCGAGCACGGTCTGAATCAGTTGGCGGATGTAGGGTTTGTAATCGGTATTGGCAGCTTCTGCCTTGCGCTGAGCTATGACGCAACATACGGTCATGGCTTTGTGTCCCATATGCAGACTCAGGCCGGCTATGCAGCTGCCTTCCATCTCGTAGTTGGTGATACGCTGGCCTTCGTAGCGGAAGGCGCTGATACGCTCGTTGATATCGGGCACTGCCAAGTCCACCCGCAGCACTCGGCCTTGCGGCCCGTAGAAACCGTTGGCTGCAATGGTGCAACCCTGCATCATGTCATCGCCGGCTATGCGGCTGACCAGTTCGGGGTCGGCACTCACTACATACGGTCGGGCTGCCTCAGCGGGATAATGGATATAGTCCACCAGCGCTTTCTCAAAGCCCAGGTCGCAAATCTTATTGCGGTCTTTGTAGAACGCCAACACGCCATCGAAACCGATAGACTTACGGCTTACCAAGAATGTTCCGATAGGTATATCCTCCTGCATACCGCCGCAGGTACCGATACGTATGATCTCCAGCTGACGAGGCTCCGGACGCTCGGTGCGGGTCTGGAAGTCGATATTGGCCAAGGCATCTATCTCATTCATGACGATATCGCAGTTATCGGTCCCGATACCCGTCGAGATACAGGTGATGCGCTTACCCTTGTAGCGACCGGTGATGGTATGGAATTCGCGCGACTGGATGTTGCACTCAATAGAGCCTTCGTCAAAGTACGAGGCTACGATGTTGACACGATCCTGATCCCCGACCAGGATAATCTTGTCGGCCAGAAATTCCGGACGCACATGCAGGTGAAACACGCTGCCATCCTGATTGATGATTAGTTGGCTTGCAGGGAATGTTTTCATGCTTCTCCTCCTCCAAAGGATACAGGATAGGTGGAACCCGGTGCAGGAGCTCCGTTGATTTTAACTGTGCCAAACTGCTGCTCGTACTTAGCAAAGTTATCCTGCAGGGCAAAGAGCAGTTTCTTGGCGTTCTCCGGCGTCAGTACAACGCGCGACTTGACGTTGGCGTCTTTCGAACCGGGCATCAGACTTGCAAAGTCGATAATGAACTCCGAGGGTGAGTGTGCAATAATAGCAAGGTTGGCATATACGCCATCGGTCACCTCGGGAGTCAGGCGGATATTAATTTTCTTTTCTTCCATAAAACTATCAATTAAATATCAATTATCAATTATAAATTATCAATTATCAATTATCAATTACCATCGTGTGCGCTGCTTCTTCGACACGGTAGAGAGGAAGAACAGGCTGATCAATGGCAGAATCATATCCATCCAGAGTATCTCAAGGGTAAAAGGCTGTTCGCCAAACGCCTTGGCCGAACGATTGATAACGACCAGCTGCACGATGAGGCGCAACACCAATGCGGTTAGTGCCACCGCAGCTACGAAAGCCGACCCCAAGACAAAGGCAAGGATGAGTGCCACATAGAACAAACCGCGTGTAACGGGTTCAAAGGCAAGCGACAGACGCGTACCCGGACGGTACGAAGGTGCCACCGACAGATGACGACGCTTCTGGTGCAGCCAGTTCTTCAGCGTCGTCTCGGGCACCGACCATATGAGGCTGTCACGCGACAGCACAACGGCGGTATTGCGCCCCGTAGCCATACGGTTAACCAGCAGATCGTCATCGCCTGCGCTGTGACTGAGTTGTCCGGCAAAGCCGTGGGCCTGCAGGAAAGCGGACTTGCGGTATGCCAGGTTACGCCCCACACCCATATACGGGTGGTGCATCAGGGCTCGACCTAAATAATGCAGACCGTTGAAGAGCGTATCGTAGCGGATAATATCATTGATCCACCAATGCTCGGTAAAATAGGGGCTATAACCTAAGACTACCTCAATATCCTTGTTACGGAAAGGTGCCACCATATGCTGAATCCAATGCACCGACTCGGGACGGCAATCAGCATCGGTCAGCAGCAGTATGTCGTAGCGGGCGGCCTTGACAGCAAGGGTCAGCGCCAGCTTCTTGGAACTGATGATACGTGCCTCTACCGGTACGAACGTCAGACGCAGATTGGGATAACGGCAGAGGTATTCGTCCAACACCTCCTGCGTAGCATCCTGGCTACCATCGTTGACCACGATGACCTCATAGAGGGGATAGTCCTGCTCCAAGAGCGCCTGCAGATACGGACGCAGATTGAC
This sequence comes from uncultured Bacteroidales bacterium, assembly GCA_900316005.1. Lineage (GTDB taxonomy): Bacteria > Bacteroidota > Bacteroidia > Bacteroidales > Paludibacteraceae > Colicola. Next base: position 39,247 of record ONBH01000016.1, read on the forward strand.
TGCCTCGTTGCGGGCACAGATGATGACGCTGACACCCTCCTGATTGGTATCACTTTGTGATGCTGACTCCTCGCGCGTGGTGAGCTTGCGCCAAGACGGATTCTTATGAAACGCACGCAGCGGAGCCGACATGAGTATCAGCCAGTAGCATAACTGGCAGATGAGCAACCCGACAACACCACCCATCAGCAGGTAATCAAGCATCGATATACTTTCCCAGATAGTCATCATTAGCGGTTGTTTTCGTCATATACAAAACGCACATTATCTACCCACAGGGTATTACCATTATGGCCTACGAAAGCCTCATAGGAACCGGAGGTAATCATGATAATCATGTGCGTAGGGTTCTCCAGACCGAATCCTTCTTCTACCACGCGCACCATATCGCCCTGGGAATTCATAGCCTGAAAACCGATGGCGTTGAGTCGCTCGTAGTTCCGGAAGTCGGCTTGCTGCGTAATATCGCCCCAACGGAAGGGGATAACATGGTCATTATCCCATTCGGGAATGGAGTGATAGAATCGCTCATAGGCTGTAGCCACACGGCGAGCATGTAGTTTGCCGTCGGCATCTTCCCAGCGGTGTTGCAAGAGCACATACACCTCTGCGCAGTCGCGACCCTTACGAATCTTGGGATTGGCGACCGCCTTGGCGTACGTTATCTCATCTGACTCCTCAATATATGCCTTTATATCCAGCATCATCGCCTTCGGGTGTCGCGTGAAGGGAACACCCATATCTATTGCGTTGTAGGGCTCACTGGTAGCTCGCATGGAGATGGGTTCCAGTGTACGCCCCGTAAAGAGCGTGCCGGCAACAAGCACCTTCAGATCGATAATTCGGGCCACCACGACGCTATCTAACTTACAATCCAGGCGGGCACACCATCCGTCGCCACGGCGTTCCGGTCGGGTCGTTCCGCTGGCTTTATCAATTCCCGCCACGCGTGCATAGGCGTTGCTCACCGACCAGGGATTGCCACCCAGGCCATACGTAAAGGGTATATTGCCACGGATCGTATCGCAGGGGGCAACGGCATACAGCGTTTTCGTACGCCCGCCTAAGAGCCGAGACTCCTTGATATAACGCACCGCCCACTGCTCGAAATCGCCAAATGGCAACAACTCAACGGTATCCTCAGCCATTACAGCGGAAGCACAGCCTAAGGCCAATACGATGAATAGTACTATTTTCTTCATTACCAACGATTAGAGACGAACCATCTTATTGAGGGGTTTCACCTTATGGTCTTGGATGCAGCGGGCGGCTATACGGGCCACCTCACGAGCACCGTCAGCATTAAGATAGCCATCGGTGAAGTAGTTCTGTGCCTCGGTCTCACCCAAACGGGTCAACCAACTCGAGGTCTCAAGCTCCAGGTCTATGAGCGCCACTTTCATCCGCTTCGCCACACGGCGGACAGCCTCCGGATAGGCACCATAACGCGGGCAAAAGATACCATCGTGGAAATAGAACTGCGCTACGGGAGTGCAGAGTATCACGGTCAGTTTCTTCTTCTCAGCCTCCTGAATCATCTGCATCAGGTTCTCCTCAAACAGGGCTATCGAAGCATACGAGGCTGTATCAGCCTGGTGCAAGTCTTCGGCACCGAACTGAATGAAGAGCACATCTTTCTTGCCAACGCGCGACAATAACTCATTCCAACGGCCATCTTGACGGTAGGAACGGGTGCTGCGGCCGGCCTTAGCCATGTTCTGAACGGTGACATTCTGGTCGAGATAGAGCGGCAGCATCTGCCCCCAACCGCGAGCCATGGTCAGGGTGCTGTCACGCTCAGCCAGCCAGCCGTCACCGGCCAACCAAACAGTAGGATACGAAGCTGCAGACAACAGCGTAGCAAAAACGAAAACGGACAAAGCCGACAGTAAATATTTTTTCATATTCTTAAGTATTTTTAGCATTTTATGTAAATTTGGGCGCAAAGTTACAATTTTTTTTGCAAATATGCAAATATTTTTGTAATTTTGCAGCGTGAAATGCAAAAAAACGACAGAAAGTACTTCTCCAAACCGATTTGGTACGCATTTTTGCTTCACTTCGTTCGGTGAAAGTCACGGTATCGGTGTCGGAGGTGTGGTGGACGGAATGCCCGCCGGTACGCCTGTGGATATAGTCTCTATACGAACGGCTCTGGAGGAACGTAGCGGCCGCCGGCAAGCCGCCGGTACCTCGCCGCGTGCCAGAGTAGAGGATGACGAGGTGGAGTGGCTGAGCGGTGTGATTCAGGCCGAAGACGGCTCACTGGTGGCAACGGGTACACCGCTGGCATTTCTGATTCGCAACCACCACCAGCGGCCGGAAGACTACGACTGGCTGCGTGACACCAACCGTCCTGGTCATGCCGACTATACGTACCGCACCAAATACGGTCGCTACTACGACTACCGTGGCGGCGGTCGGGCCTCAGCGCGCGAGACAGCTGCACGTGTCGTAGCAGGCGAGTTGGCGGCCGGTCTTTTGCTTCAGCAGCACATTAGCATCGAGGCTCGCCTCACGCAAGTCGGGCTGGAGACAGACCCCGAGCGCTTTGACCCACTGTTACGCGAAATACAAGCGGCAGGTGACAGCATCGGCGGCATCGTCAGCTGTACTATCACCGGGCTGCCTGCCGGTATCGGCGAACCGCTGTTTGATAAAATACAATGCCGCCTGGCTGCCGCGATGCTATCCATCAACGGTTGCAAGGGTTTTGCTTACGGCACCGGCTTCGATATGCGCCCCCGAGGCAGCGAGTTATACCACGCGGGCGAAGTACCTTGTCCTGCTTCCGGCGGAATAGAAGGCGGACTGACCAATGGTCTGCCTCTCACATTCTGCTGCGCTTTCAAGCCTGCGGCAACCCTCACACAGCTCTATGGCGGGCGACACGATGCCTGCATCGCCGTACGAGCCGTACCCGTAGTGCGAGCCATGACAGCACTCGTGCTACAAGACATCCTATCCATGACTAATACCACTCATCATGACCAATAAAGAGGAATACATTCGGCTCTGCGCCGAAAACGACGACATACCCGTTTTCATGCAGCCCTGGTGGCTGGATGCCGTATGCGCCGGTAAAGAATGGGACGTATTGCTATCCCGGGAAGATAGCAGCAATCCGGAATCTGCTAAGATATTAGGCGCCATGCCGTATCTATTGCGCAAGAAATGGGGTATGCGCTATATTGTGATGCCACAGCAGACACAGCTGGGAGGTATCGTAGTCTTTGATGACCGCCAACAGGGTGACCTGATGCTGGGCGACACCCGCATTGCGACAGCCGTCTGCCAGGACATCAAGCAGCAACTGGATGCCATGGGGCTCTGCTACTACTACCAGCAGTATATCCCCAGTAATAGTTGTCCCGGAATAATGCAAGGGCTGGGAATGAAGGTTAAGGAACGCGTCACCTACCGCGTCAACGACTTACGCGATATGAACAAGGTGGTGGATAGTTTCTCCAAGAACAAGAAACGCCAACTGCAGAAAGCCATGGCACTGAAGGTAGAGCGCGGACTCAATGTCGAAACATTCTACACCTTCCACAAGAACTGTATGGCGGAACGCAAACGCGAGATTGCGTACACGCGCGAGTTTCTGCTGGTCTTACAACGCAAGGCAGCACGCGCCAAGCAGTGTGAGATCATCAGCATCCGGACCCTCGATGACGAACTCTGCGCCGCCGCTTTTCTGGTGTGGGACAAACAATACCTTTACTACCTCATTCCCTGCTATAGCGAGCGTTTCAAGGACTCCGGAGCCGGTGCGCTACTGGCACTGGAAGCCATGAAAGTGGCACGCGAGCAGCATGTGAAATTCGATTTTGAGGGCAGCATGAATAGCGGTATTGCCAACCACTACAAACAACTTGGCAGCACTGCCGAGACGTACTACAGCGTAGAGAAGCTCTACAAGTGGTGGTTCTGGTTTGCCCTGTTATGGAACAAGATTCGCAACCTCAAATACGGAATATAGTCTCTATGCGTGTACTCTTCCTCAGCGCCTGGTATCCGACCGAACGAGACCCCATGTTCGGGCTCTTTGTTCAAAAACACGCCGAAGCGGTTATACGCCTGGGCGCAGACGTGCGCGTAATATATAATGAGAAGCGGGGGCTCGCCTGGTGGCTCAGGATGCGGCGGGAACTCCGTACCCTTCTGCGCGAGGGCTGGCGCCCCGATGTGACGCAGGTCAATGTCAACGGCAAGAACGCTCTTGTAGCCCTGTGGCTGAAGTTGCGCTACGGCATACCGTACATCCTTATCGAACATTGGACTGGTTATTTACCCATCAGTTTTCAGCTCCAAAGCCGAATCAAACGCTGTTTGTATCGTCTCTGCACCCGCCATGCAGCGCGCGTCATGCCGGTCAGTCACAACCTTGCGCGCGCCATGCAAGAATTGGGCATGCAGGGTAAGTACGACGTTGTAAATAATGTAGTGGATGACTTCTTCTACACCCCGCCCTTCCCGCCGCAACCCGAGCAGATACGTCATATCCTGCATATCAGTTGTTTTGATGAGCCTCATAAGAATGTCAAAGGCATTCTACGCGTCTTTCATCGCCTGCGTAGAGCGGGACGCAATATCTGTCTGACCATCGTCGGCACGGGTCCGGACTACGATGAGGTCGTTGCCTATGCCCGTCGTGAGGGTTTGGATGAAGGCGTTACTTACACCGGCATGCTTATGCCCAAACATGTCAACGAGGTTTTCCGGCAGAGCGATCTCTTTGTGCTCTTCTCCAATACCGAGAATGCCCCCGTTGTCATCAGCGAGAGTCTGGCCGTCGGGTGTCCCGTCCTCTCATCCGATGTAGGCGGCATCCGCGAAATGATACCGACTTCATGCGGACGGCTCGTACCCGCAGGCAACGAAGAGGCGCTGTATCAAGCCTGGACCTACATGCTGGACCATCCTGATGAATATCAACATGATACAATCCGTCAAGAAGGTCTGCCCTACTCCTACGAGGCGGTCGGCAAGTTACTCGTTACAATTTACCAATCCGTACGAAAATGAGGTCGGACATCCTACATCGGTTGCGTGAGACGCGCGTGTTGGAGAATTACTCCTATATGACTGCACTCAATATCCTCAGTGCACTCATCGGGTTGATCATCTATCCTTACGTCATCCGTGCGACCGGCAAAGATGCTTTCGGAACCTATGTCTATGCCTTTACCATCGCCTCATTCTTTCAGGTACTGATAGACTACGGATTTGATTCTCCGGGTGCTAAAGCTATCGTTCAAGCAAACGAGGATGTCATGGAACGCAGCCGGATAGTAACGAGCGTACTATTACTGAAGACGGGGTTAATCGTGATTAGCGGAATACTGTTCTCGTTGTGTTTACATTTTATTCCGTTTATGCACGCCAACCGCCTGCTCTGTCTTATTACTTTCACTCAATTAGCTATAGGCAGTTTGTTCCCAGTTTGGTATTTTCAGGGGATGAAAAAGATGAAGTGGGTTACTTATATCAACTTATCCCTTCGTCTCTGCACCATCCCTCTCATCTTGCTTTTTATTCATTCTGCACAAGACATCAACAGTTATGCATTTATCGTCATGATATCCATTGTACTGGGTACCGGTATCGCATATATATTTCTTGCAAAAGACGGCATCCGATTCGCCTCTATTTCTTCCCATCGCCTGAAAACTCTCCTATCGGATGCCACACCTTTTTTTGCCACAGCTGTAACCGGGAATCTTAAATCACTCTCCGTAAAGACCCTTATTAAAATTCATTTCGGCGTAGGCGATGTGGCGGTATATGATCTGGCTGAGAAGATTATCACCATTCCGCGCTTCTTTACCCAGAACATCAACGGTGCTTTATTTCCGGAGGTAGTGAATAACGCAACCCCGGAAAGGGTAAAACGTATTTTCAAATACGAACACCTCATTGGTATCGCATTCACCATCATCATTGCATTATTGAGTTATCCCATGGTTCTTATTCTCGGAGGAGAACAGATGATGGATGCAGTCTGGGTTACTATCATGCTGAGTACAACCATATACACTTGGCTTGTAGTAGGGGCTTACATCAATTTTGTCTTTATTCCAGCCGGTAAATACTATATCATCACCTTGAACCAACTCATTGCCTTTTTATCTTGCGTTCTGTTGGCATATTGCGGCTTATTCCTATGGCAAGATATCTCCGTTGTCACGGCCGGTGTTATGATTTCGGGATTTATAGAAATGATATTCTGCAGATATATATCCAAACATTATAAACTCCTATAAAGTCTTATCGGATGAATCCTCTTATTTCCATTTGCGTCCCTATCTACAACGTTGCTCCATACCTTGAACGATGTGTACACTCGCTGATGCAACAAACATATCAGAGATTGGAATATATCTTTGTGGACGATTGCTCTACCGATAACAGCATTAGCCTGCTTGAAGAGTGGTTAGAGAGGTATCCGGAACGCAAACAACACGCAATCATTATCCGAAATGATTGCAATCACGGATTAGCATATACCCGCAGGATATCCATCGAAAATGCACACGGCGAATACATCGTTTGTGTCGATTCGGATGACTATATAGAACATGATATGATACAATGCCTTGTCACAAAAGCCATTGAGACCAACGCCGATATTGTTGCTGCCGGATATTTCTATGAATCCAAGACCGCCTCACAAATCTTCCTCCCCGAGCCCTGCGATAAGGAAACGGATTTATTTCGTGTGACCTTAACCGGTATGATTCATCATATCTGCAGCAAACTCTTTCGCCGTTCTTTATATACTGTCGGACGTTGTTGTTATGCGCCGGAAGGTATGGACTATCTGGAAGACAGAATGATGCTTGTATTGTTAGGCACCAAACTCCAACGCGTGGCTACGATTGACCAACCGCTGTACCATTATGTTTATCGGAACGATTCGGTATCACAACGGAAGAGCAAAAAACATTTTCAATGTCTGATTCGATTTTGGGAAGAAACAGACAAGTTGCTGGACGAATTGGGACTGACCGAAAAATTCCAACAGTATATCGGAACAGCAAAAATCGAAGACAAAGCCGGTTTGCTAATGTATTGCGACAACCGCACCAGAAAACAATACGTGAATTTGTATGCAAAAGAAGAGCAAACCTACACCCCGAAACTAACGCGCGGCATCGCTCTCATGTATTGGTTTACCAAGCATCACTTATGGATATTGACCTATTGCTATCAGTTATATATCCGATGGATTGTTCAGCATAATTCGTAAAAACAAGACACCGACTATACTGACAAATATATGCACTCACGCTTGCATTTCGGTTGCAAAAGTACTACTTTTTTTACACATACGCAAATTTTATTCGATTTTTCTTGCACATATCAAAAAAAAGTTGTATCTTTGCAGCCGATTTTGGATAAAGTGTCCAAATCAGCCTGTATCCGATACTAAAAAAACAACCGATATGCAGATTAAGAAATCGAAAAAAGCCAGTCTGGAAGACAAGAAGTTTACCTATGTACTCATAGGCTTTGTCTTCGTGCTAAGCATTTGCTTTGTCGCCCTCGAATGGACTGAAAGGGATGTTACCGTGTACGAAGTAGCTGACACCGAGTTCATGATTGAGGAAGAGATTGAGATTCAGCAAACCTCGCAAGAGACTCCTCCCCCACCCCCACCACCAGAAGTCAAGAACGTAGAGGAACTGATCGTGGTAGAAGACGAGAAGGAGGTTGAGTCTGTTGAGATTCAGACCGAGGATAACGAGGAAGAGATTATCATCCAAGCTCCGGTCGAGGAAATCGTAGAAGAAGAGGTTGAAGACGTCATCTTCGTTGTCGTTGAGACCATGCCCGAATTCCCGGGCGGACAACAAGCCCTCTTCAAGTACCTGAGTGACAACCTCAAATACCCCGTCATTGCACAAGAGAATGGTATTCAGGGCACTGTGACCTGCCAATTCACGGTCAATAAAGACGGTAGTATCGTCGATGTAGTGGCTGTTCGTAACTCGAGCGGTGATCCCAGTCTGGAGAAGGAAGCCATCCGCGTCGTGAAGTCAATGCCGAAGTGGAACGCGGGTAAGCAGCGTGGTCAAGCCGTGCGCGTGAAGTACACACTGCCCGTGAAGTTCCGTCTGCAATAATTCAGCCGGGCCGCCTATGACCGACCTGAATATACGAGACATAACCTATTGCAAGAATGTCGGTGCGAAACGTGCCGACATTCTTCGTCATGAGCTCCATGCCGAGACTGCCATGGATTTGCTCCGCCACTACCCCTTCCGCTATACCGACCGCAGCCGCATGTATCACATAGCGGATATCGCTGACGAGGACACAGCGGTACAAATCCGCGGGCGCCTGCTCGAATGGCATACCATCGGCGTAGGCAAAGGGCAACGCCTCAGCGCACAATTTAGCGACGGCTATCATGTGGTGGAACTGGTCTGGTTCCGCGGCATCAGTTATCTGAAACTCGATAAGAACAGGGAATACCTCCTCTTTGGCAAACCCAGCCGATTCAATCACACCTGGAACTTCGTACATCCCGAACTGACACCTTGGGAAAAAGTCACCAAGGAGATGACCGAGGGTCTCGAACCCGAGTACCCGACCACGGAACGCATGAAGCAATCCGGTCTTAACTCACGAGCCTTCCGCGCCATCACCGCCGCCCTTATGCCCGACCTCAAACAGGGCGTACAGGACACCCTCGGCGGCGATGTGCTCAAGCGTTACCACCTGATGAACCTGACGGATGCGTTGCTCAACGTACATTTCCCGCCCGACACCCGCCACATGCAGGCGGCACGCGAGCGACTGAAGTTCGAGGAGCTCTTCTATATCCAGCTCGACCTCTTGCGGCAGATGAAACGCCGCGAGCAAAAAGCCGGTTACCCCATGCCCAAGGTAGGACATCGCTTCCACACCTTCTACCGCGAGTACCTACCCTTCCCCCTCACCAACGCCCAGAAACGCGTCATCCGCGAGATACACGCCGACATGCAATCCGGCAAACAGATGAACCGCCTGCTGCAAGGCGATGTTGGCAGCGGCAAGACCCTGGTCGCACTCATGTGCGCCCTGCTCGCTGCCGACAATGGATACCAGACCTGCATCATGGCACCCACCGAGATCCTTGCGCAGCAGCATTATGAGACATTGCGTCAGTTACTCCGCGCCGGCACAGCCGACGAAGAAGGCACTCTCTGGGACAGCGGCAAGCCCCCCCTCATGCGCATTGCACTACTCACCGGCAGCACTACCAAAAAACGACGCGAAGAACTGCACCGACACCTTGAGGACGGCGCGATAGACTTGCTCATCGGCACACACGCACTACTGGAAGATAATGTGCAGTTTGCCAACCTCGGACTCTGCATCGTGGACGAACAGCACCGATTCGGCGTGGCACAGCGGGCCAAGCTCTGGAACAAGAATATCCGGGCTCCGCACGTACTGGTGATGACAGCCACCCCCATTCCCCGCACCCTGGCGATGACCGTATATGGCGATCTGCGCATCAGCATCATCGACGAACTGCCACCCGGACGCAAACCCGTACATACCCTCCACTACACCATCACTCGCCGCGCCAGCATCAACCGTTTCATCCGCGAACAGGTGGACAAGGGACGACAGATATACGTAGTCTATCCCCTCATCAAGGAGAATGAGAAACTCGATCTGCGCGACCTGCAGAACGGCTACAACGAACTCATCGAGACCTTCCCCGAGTACCGCATCTCTATGGTACACGGGCAGATGCGCCCCGCGGATAAAGACGAGCAGATGCGCCGCTTCCAGGCAGGCGAGACGCAGATTCTGGTGGCCACCACCGTCATCGAGGTCGGCGTCAATGTTCCCAACGCCAGCGTTATGATTATCGAGAATGCCGAACGCTTCGGCCTCAGCCAGCTCCATCAACTGCGCGGACGGGTCGGACGCGGTGCGGAACAGAGTTACTGCATCCTGCTCACAAACCTGGAGATATCATCCGAGACCCGCAAACGCATGGAGGTCATGGTAGCTACCAACGATGGCTTCAAAATCGCCGAGATGGACCTACAGCTACGCGGACCCGGCGACATGAAAGGAACGCTGCAGAGCGGGCAAGCCTTTGACCTGCATATTGCAAACCTATCCACCGATGGTCAAATCCTGGAGCGCGCACGCCAGGCGGCAGAAGAAGTCCTCTGCAACGACCCGCTCCTGGAAAGCGATTGGAACCGACTCTACAAACGACGACTTGATGTGCTCCGTTTTGCAGGGCAGACACCCGTCAATTGGGAAGAAATCAGTTAAAAAAAGCGAGCTTTCGGGCTCGTTTTTCATTTTTCCTCCAAAAAATTTGTGTATGTCAGCTTTTTTTCGTAATTTTGCAGGCTGATTTGTTCGTGTGCACAGGCGCACGAGCGTACACGCGCGAGAATTTATAGTAAAATAGTGAGAAACAGAATCAAACGATATAGCATTCTTTGCATACTGACGGCCCTCAGCATCGGGTCATTCGCAGCCGGCAGGGGGGATATGTACCTCTGCGACTTCGGTTTTCAGGGAGGCATCGGATACTATGTAGGTGATGCCAACCCGCATATCTTTGTCCACCCTCGTGAGGCCTACGGCGGCTTCTTCCGCTACCGTTTTACCCAGCGCTGGGCGCTTCAGGTACAGGGAATCACGCAACGTATCACCGGCCTGAATCCGGATGGCACGGGTTTTGCAGTCAAAAATAACGGCATGTGGACCAACCAATTGGTGAACATCGACGTAGTGGCAGAGTATAACTTCTTCCGCTTTGATGTAGCCGAGTACGACAGCCGCGTGAAGACCTATACCCCCTATATCGGTTTGGGCATCGGCATGTCAATACATAGCGGTTTTACCCGCGTCTCGGGGTATCTGCCTTTTGTAATAGGCTTCAAGTGGAAGTTCCACCCCCGCTGCAACCTGCAGCTTGTATGGCAGCACAACGTGTATTTCTCCGACAACCTGGAGCACGTTGATGCCTACAACAACCTGCATGACCTCAACGGCAGCAACATCCTTAACTGCGATGTCACCGGCACTCTCATGGTGGGGCTGAGCGTCGCTTTTGCCACCGGCAAAAAGGTATGCCGCAGATGCGAAGAATAGTTGATAATTGATAGTTGATAGTTGACAATTGATAGTTGATAGTAATGAACGAGATAATCAATAAGGAACGGATGCCTCGCCATGTAGCAATCATCATGGACGGCAACGGACGCTGGGCCAAGCAGCACGGCATGGCACGTATGTTCGGCCATAAGAGCGGCGTAGAGACAGTGCACACCATCACCGAGCATGCCACGCGCCTCGGTATCGAATACCTGACGCTTTACGCCTTCTCTACCGAGAACTGGAACCGCCCGAAGGAGGAAGTAGATGCCCTGATGTCTCTACTGGTGGACACCATCGGCAAGGAGACCCCCACGCTGATGAAGAACAATGTCCGCCTGATGACAATCGGTGGCCTGGAACGTCTGCCCGAGAAGACCCGACTGCGAATGGAGCAATGTGTCAACGAGACAGCCGGCAACACGGGGCTTAACCTCGTGCTGGCTCTCAGTTACTCCTCACGCTGGGAACTGACCCGCATGACGCAGATACTGGCCGAACGCGTTAAGAACGGCGAGTTGCGGGTACAAGACATCACCGAGGAAACCATCAGCGACTCGCTGACCACCGCCGGCATTCCCGACCCCGACCTGCTCATACGCACCAGCGGCGAGTTGCGCATCAGCAACTTCCTGCTATGGCAACTGGCTTACGCTGAACTATACTTCACCCCCTGCCTATGGCCCGACTTCACCGTGGAGGAATTCGACCGAGCCATCATCGACTACCAGCACCGCGAACGCCGATTCGGCAAGACCAGCGAACAAGTAACCAAGTAATTGAAATTGAAACGACAAACAACCTTGAAAAATAAGTTTCTATATATCACCCTGTTCACGCTGATGTGTCTGACCCTGCAGGCGCAGGACAGCGTAGCCGTAGGGAATACACCCGATATCGAGTATTCCTTCACGCGCAAGACGTACGAAATAGCCGGTATCTCCGTCAGCGGTGCCGACAGCTATGAGGACTTCGTCATCATCGGTTTCTCCGGCCTGGATGTAGGCGACAAGATTGAAATACCCGGAGACAAGATCACCAAAGCGATCCGTCGGTTCTGGAAACAGGGACTCTTCTCCGACGTGAAGATTGCCGCTACCAAGATAGAGGGCGGCAAAATATGGCTCGAGATCCGCCTCAAACAGCGTCCACGCATCTCGGATGTAGTCTATAACGGCCTCAAGAAAAGCGAGAAAGAGGATATTGAAGTGAAGGTCGGTATCAACAAGGGCAGCCAGATGACCCCTAACATCGCCGACCGCGCCAAAACGGTCATCAAGAAGTATTTCTCCGAAAAAGGCTTCCACAACGCCAAGGTTGACGTGCTGCAATACGACGATAGAGACCATCCGGGCTACGTGAAGGTTTATGTCAATGTGGATAAACAGGTCAAAACCAAGGTCGGACACATCTACATCACCGGCAACCAAGCCCTGACGCACAACCAGATTAACAAGGCGATGAAGAAAACCAATGACAACAACATCATCAACCTCTTCCGCACCAAGAAATTCGTGACCGAGGAGTATGAGAAGGATAAGAAAGCTGTCATTGAGAAATACAACGAGATCGGTTACCGCGACGCCTATATCGTAGCCGATAGCGTGCGCCCCACACCCGATGACCCCACACGCGTGGATGTATATATGACCATCTACGAGGGTGACAAATACTACTTCCGCGACATCCGCTGGGTGGGTAACACCGTCTATCCGTACGAGTATCTCAACCAAGTCCTCAATGTCAAACGCGGTGATATCTATAACCTCAAGGAACTGAATAAACGCCTCAACGAAGACGACGATGCCGTCGCCAAACTCTATACCGACCAAGGATACCTATTCTTCAATGTGGACCCCGTAGAGGTCAATGTCGATAAGGACTCCATAGACTTCGAGATGCGTATCTACGAGGGCAAACCGGCTACCATCAACGAGATCAACATCGTCGGTAACACCCGCGTCTATGAGCACGTCGTGCGTCGCGAACTCTACACCAAGCCCGGTCAGCTCTACTCGCAGTCTGACATCATGCGCTCCCTGCGCGAACTGGCGCAGATGGGACACTTTGACCAGGAGAAACTCGTGCCCGATATCCAACCCAATCCCGAAGACGGAACTGTAGATATCACCTACAACCTGGAGACCAAATCCAGCGACCAGATTGAGTTCTCGCTCGGCTGGGGTGCTACCGGTCTGGTGGGTTCGCTCGGTCTGAAGTTCACCAATTTCGCCATCCAGAACCTCTTCAACAAGAAAGCCTACCGCATTGTGCCGCAAGGTGAAGGTCAGACCTTCTCCATCAACGCCCGTACCAATGGTGTCTATTATACATCGGCATCGATTTCCTTCCTCGAGCCGTGGATTGGTGGCAAACGGCCTAACTCCCTCTCTGCCAGCGTCTTCTTCGCCTCCCAGACAGGTTATTCAGACCGCTACTATACTGCCTACCGCAATCTCTACAACTCCTACGCCTACAACTATTACTACAGCGGCAACAGCGACTACTACCAGCAACTGCAGGAGTCAGAAGCCGACCCCGACAAGTACCTGCGCACCTTTGGCGTAAGCATCGGTTACGGTAAGCGTCTGCACTGGCCGGATGACTATTTCTCGTTCTACACCGAGCTTAGCTACCAGCTGTACATGATGAAGAGCTGGCCCTACCTGCTCGTGTCCGACGGCGACTGCCACAACCTCGCTCTCAACCTGCAGCTATCCCGCTCCAGTATCGACAACCCCATCTACACCCGCCGCGGCTCGCAGTTCACGCTCGGACTCAAGATAACGCCACCCTGGTCGGCCATCATGGGTACGAAGGAAGAGCAGTTTGCCACCATGACCCTCTCCGAACGATACAAACTCATCGAGTACTACAAGCTCAAGTTCTCCGGCAAGGTCTTCACTCCCCTCACACCCGACAGCAAACTCGTACTCATGGCGCGTGCCGAGTTCGGATACTTAGGCAGCTACAGCCAATATACCAAGTCACCCTTCGAGAGTTTCTATATGGGTGGTGATGGCATGACATCCTACACCAGTTACTCCACCGAGTACATCGCCATGCGCGGTTACACATCCGGTTCACTCACGCCGTACGATTACAACACATCGCGTAACCTCGGTTATGTCTATAACAAGTTCACCCTTGAGCTCCGCTACCCCATCACCCTCGAACAGTCGGCTACCATCTGGGCACTCGGTTTCCTCGAGGCGGGTAACTGCTTCGCGGATATCAAGGACTACAATCCCTTTAACCTCAAGCGCTCCGCCGGCGTCGGCGTACGTATCTTCCTGCCGATGTTCGGCCTGTTAGGTATCGACTGGGCTTGGGGCTTCGATAAGATTAACGGATCGTCCGACTACGGTGGATCACAGTTCCACTTCGTGCTGGGACAGGAACTGTAGTAAATGGAAAATTGACAATTATGAAAAAGATAATCATTATTCATTATTCATTGCTCATTGCAGCCTTGCTGCTGTGTGGCACGGTTTTTGCCAAAGACCAATCGATAGCTTATGTAGACCTGCAGTATATCCTGCACAACCTGCCGCAATACGAGTCGGCCAACGACCAATTGACCCTTATCTCCAAACGCTGGCAGAAAGAGATTGATGCCCTGCAGGAGGAGGTTCGCGTGCTGACCACCAACTACCAGACCGAGCAGATATTCCTCTCCGAGGCTATGCGAGCCCAACGCGAGGAGGAAATCCTTCGCAAAGAAAACGAGGTACTGGAACTCAAGCGCAAGTATTTTGGCGCTGATGGCGAGCTGTACAAGAAACGCGAAGCGCTGCTCAAACCCATCCAGGACGACATCTACAATGCCATCCAGGAACTGGCGGACGAGAACCGCTACGACATCGTCAAAGACCGCAGCGCGGACCCCGGCCTGCTCTATATGTCTAACAAACTCGACATATCCGACCAAGTCCTCCGCAAGCTCGGAGCAAAATAAATTGATAATTGATAATTGATATTTATAATTAAAATTTATATTTAAAATGAAAAAAATTTTTGTTATCCTTGCAATGCTGCTGCCTATGGCAGGCTTTGCACAGAAATTCGGCTACATCAACACGCAAGAACTGTTTGCACTCATGCCTGAACTCAAGAGCGTAGAAGCCCGCCTCGACAGCCTCAACAGCCAGTACGAGTCGCTGCTCACCGCCATGCAGGAAGAGTATCAAAAGAAAGCGCAAGACTACCAGGCTAAGAGTGCCACGATGACGGATGCTATCCGCCAGATCTCAGAGGAGGAGCTCTATACCCTGCAGCAGCGTATCCAGTCCACCTACCAGACTGCCCAACAAGACGTGCAGAAGAAACAGGAAGAGTTCCTGGTTCCCATTCAGGAACGCATGATCAATGCCATCAAGAAGGTTGGCGAAGATAAAGGCTTCACCTATATCTTCAACTCTGCCACCTCTACCGTCTATGTAGGCAACGATGCCATCAACGTCATGGACGATGTCAAAAAAGAACTCGGCATCAAATAATTGTCAAATCGTCAATATGGCTGATGGCTATCTGGAGAGCCACTACGCCGAGTATGAGAAACGCAAGGCGGAGTGGCTCAAGAAGAAAAAGAAATGGTCCAATAACACCTCTAACAACAAGAGCACCGGTTCGAATCCTTAATTTTGAATTTTTAATTTTTAATTTTTAATTTTTAATTTTTAATTTTATTTTTAAATCCATATCATGGTAGAAAAATTACAACAGACCCTTCGTGACAATCCGATTGCACGCTGGGCAGTCCTCATCCTGGTGGCATCGATGATGTTCTTTGCCTACATGTTCGTTGATATCCTCTCGCCGCTGGCATCCCTGCTGAACGAAACGCTCAATTGGGACCAGGGTGACTTTGGCACCTATGCTGCCGGCGAATACCTCCTCAACGTATTCGGTTTCCTGCTGCTCGCCGGTATCATCCTCGATAAGATGGGTGTCCGCTTTACCGGCCTTTTGTCCGCCAGCCTCATGGTTATCGGCGCGGCTATCAAGTATTGGGGTATATCGTGGTCGGAAGCCAACACCGTAGAATGGCTCAACAGCTGGTGGGTGGATATGCCCGGTTCTGCCAAGTTAGCCATGTTTGGTTTCATGATCTTCGGCTGCGGCTGCGAGATGGCGGGTACGACCGTCAGCAAGATTCTCGCCAAGTGGTTCAAGGGCAAAGAGATGGCACTCGCCATGGGTCTGGAGATGGCTATCGCACGTATCGGTGTGTTCGCTGCCATGGCTGCCGCTCCGGCTATCAGTATGCGTTTCGCCATCGATGGCACCAATAGCGTCACCGCTCCCCTGCTCTTCGCGTCACTGCTGCTCGTAGTGGGTCTGCTGAACTTCTTCGTATTCACCATCATGGACAATAAGTTCGATAAGCAACTTGCAGCCATCGGCGAAGCTACCGGCGGCGCTGATCCCGAAGATGAGTTCCACGTATCAGACTTGGCACAGATCTTCAAGTCGAAGATGTTCTGGATCATCGCCCTGTTGTGCGTGCTGTACTACAGCGCCATCTTCCCCTTCCAGCGTTTTGCGACCAACTTCCTGGAGGAGACACTCAGCATCTCCAACGCCGAAGCTGCCGGCCTCTTCAAGTGGTTCCCCATCCTGGCTATGGTACTGACGCCCTTCCTCGGCGCGTTCATTGATTTCAAGGGCAAGGGTGCTTCGATGATGCTGCTCGGTGCTGTCATCATGATTGCATGCCACGGCATCTTCGCCTTCGTCCTGCCCGCTTATCCCAGCAAGGCGCTGGCGATGGTTACCATCCTCGTGCTCGGTGTCAGCTTCTCGCTCGTGCCCGCATCCATGTGGCCCTCCGTGCCTAAGATTATCGACGAGAAGGTACTCGGTTCGGCGTACTGCCTGATCTTCTGGGTACAGAACATCGGTCTCTGCCTCGTGCCCCTGCTCATCGGCAAACTGCGCGTCGCTACCAACGGTTACTTCGTGCCCATGCTCGTCTTCACCTCCTTTGGTGTACTGGCATTCATACTGAGTTTCCTGCTGAAGATTGAAGACCGTAAGAAAGGCTATGGACTGGAACTTCCTAATAAGAAATAAGGAATCCCTCACCGTCACAACAGACAGCCGCCGGGTTACCCCCGGCAGCGTCTTTGTGGCGCTCAGGGGCGAACACTTTGACGGCAACGACTTCGTCGCTCAGGCAGAGCGAGACGGGGCGGCCTATGTCATCAAGGGTGAGAATGCGCTGCGTGACCTGCAGGATCTCGCCCGCGCTTGGCGGCGCGAACTGGGCTTACCCATCATCGGTATTACGGGCACCAACGGCAAGACGACGACCAAGGAACTCCTTGCCACCGTACTCGCTACGCGCTTCCGCATCCATTATACGCAGGGCAACCTCAACAACTCGCTGGGTGTGCCCCTCACCTTATTACAATGCACGCGCGCACACGAGATGGCTATCGTCGAGATGGGAGCCTCCCATCCGGGCGATATACGCGAACTGGTCGAGATAGCCGAACCCAACTACGGCCTCATCACCAATGTAGGCAGAGCACACCTGCAGGGCTTCGGCTCCTTTGAGGGCGTCATGCGCACCAAGGCGGAGCTGTACGACTACCTACTGGCACACGGCAAAACCATCTTCCTGAACGCCGACAACCCGCATCTCAAAGAGATGCTTGAGGCCGCACAAAAAAATGTCAATTGTCAACTCTCCATTGTCAACTACCACACCGGCGAAATGCCGGATGGCACCCACCTGGTGGGCGAATACAACGCCGAGAACATCCAAGCCGCCCTCTGTGTCGGCGAGTATTTCGGCATCAACAGCGAGCAAGGACTACAGGCTATCCGTGCCTACGTGCCCACCAACAACCGCTCGCAGCACACCGTTACCGAGCGTAACGACCTGGTCATCGACGCCTACAACGCCAACCCCACCTCTATGCAGGCTGCCATCCACGCCTTCGCAACGGCAACTGCCAATTGTCAACAGCCGACTTGCTACATCCTGGGCGCCATGCGCGAACTGGGCGATTACACCCGGCTCGAGCACCAGAATCTGGTCAACGACCTCTTGGTGCGCAAGGCAGACCGCGTCTTACTCGTCGGACCCGAGTACCGCGACACAACGGCTCCATACCCCATCTTTGACGATGTCGATGCACTCATCGAACATCTGCAACGAAACCCGCTCAACGGCTACCGTATCCTTATCAAAGGATCACGTAGCAATCAATTAGAGAAAATCATTCCCCTGCTATGAACCAGAAAACTAAAATCCTACTCATCATCCTCATCGCCCTCCTCGTCGGCGGACTGGTATTCTATGTCATCCACCAACACCGCCAAATGCGCGAGATGGTCGAGCAACTCGAGTTTGAGAAAGAAGAACTGCAAGAAGAATACGAAGACCTCGCCATCCAGTTTGACGGCTACCAAGATATACAGCTATCCAACGACTCCCTGACCCAAAAACTCGCGGAGGAACAGCAGCGCGTACGCGACCTGCTCGAGGAGTTGCGCATCACCAAGGTCACCAATGCACGCCGCATAGCCGAACTCAAAAAAGAACTCGCTACCGTCCGCAGCGTCATGCAGGTCTATGTGCGACAGATTGACTCGCTCAACGTCACCAACGAACGACTCACCAACGAGAACCGGCAGCTGGCTAATGTCAACACACAACTGACCACCGAGAACACCCAACTCACCTCCATCAACACACAGCTCACCCAGACCGTCTCGCGCGCCGCAATGCTTGAGGTCACCGACTTCAGGGTCACCACCCTCAACAAACGCGACCGCAAGACATCTCTCTTCTCACAGATTCAGAAGCTGCAGTTCGACTACACCATCCTCAAGAACATCACCTGCACCCCCGGCATCAAGACCGTCTATCTGCGCATCGTGCGACCCGATGGCGTCGCCATGCAGAAATCGCCTGACAACCTCTTCCCCTTCGAAAACGGACAAGTCGAATACTCCGTCAAGCAGGATATTGAGTACGGTGGCGAACAACTCTCCGCTACGCTTTATTGGCCTGTGGAGGAGATCTTGCAGACAGGTGTCTATAACGCTGACTTCTTTATCGAGGGCAATCTGGTGGGAAGCTTCCCCTTTACGCTGAAAAAATAATAAAAATGGCGATAAATCATCAAAAATCGAAATAAATTTCATTTTTTTGCTGATTTATTTGTATATGTCAAATATTTGTAGTAATTTTGCACGCTTTTTCTGTGAAGAAGCATTAAATCCGGCGAAGTTGTTATCCCCGTGATGCTCCTTTAGCCGACATTGTTTAACCCGACGATAAATCGTAAATCGTAAATCGTCAAATTGTAAATTAAAGTTATGTATTTAACTACTGAAAAGAAAGCCGAGCTTTTTGAGAAGTACGGCAAAGACGCCAAGAACACCGGTTCGGCAGAGAGCCAGATTGCACTCTTCACCTTCCGTATCCAGCACCTCACCGAGCACCTGAAGCAGAACCGTAAGGACTTCGGTACCGAGCGCGCCCTGAACGCGTTGGTAGGTAAGCGTCGCCGCATGCTTGATTACCTCAAGGCTAAGGACATCGAGCGCTATCGTGCTATCATCAAAGAGTTGGGTATCCGTAAATAATTCGGTACTCCGGCTTTGCAACACCGTAAAAAAATCGCCATTTCGCAAGAATTTGGCGATTTTTTTTGTGTATGTCAGAAAAAGTTCGTACCTTTGCAGACTAAAATTAGGTGTACACCTATAAATGGTCTAAAAATATACTACAATGAAAGCGAAACCATTCGTCAAATTGGTAGGCGGAAAAACGCAACTCATTGACCAACTCGAAGCATTGCTTCCTGCTGACTTTGACCAATGGGAGAACGTCACTTACATTGAGCCTTTCGTAGGCGGAGGAGTTATGCTCTTCTGGAATAAATATACGAATATTATGAAAAAATAGCATCTTATTAAGATTTATTTGGTGGTATAAGAAAAAAGTTGTACCTTTGCAGCGAATTTATCCCCCGTAGGTGGAAAATACTACGGCCCGCCACCTCCACTAAGGTGGCTTTTTTATTGGAAAAAAGATGGAAAAACAACGTATTATTGTTTATGTAGACGGCTTCAATTTCTACTATGGACTTCGTTCTGAACGTCGTTGGAAGAGATATTATTGGCTTGATTTAGTCAAGTTCTTTGATTTATTCATGAAGGAAAACCAAGAGTTGGTGGCAGTTAAGTATTTCTCTGCTCGTACTTATGATTTGGAGAAATCTCGCAACCAAAATGCTTTCTTTCAAGCTAACAAGGAGAATCCGCGCTTTCGTTTGATATTGGGCAAGTACCTCAAGAAATCCTTTGAGTGTTTCAATTGTCATCGAATCATTCATACATACGAAGAAAAAGAATCGGATGTGCGCATAGCAACGCAGATTGTAGCAGACGCATATCAGAATAATTACGATATTGCTATAGTAGTATCGGCTGATAGTGATATGATTCCGGCTATTGAATTGGCGAAGGAAGCAGGCAAACAAGTATATGCTTATTTCCCGCCTAATCAGCAGTCAAGCAACCTGCGTACGTTATGTGGAAGAACGATTGACTTAGTTCGTTATGAGAGTCGCTTCAAGTTATGCTTGTTGCCCGATGTGGTACATTTGAAAGCATCGAATTTCGACTTGCGTATTCCGGAAAAGTGGAAAAAACATCAACAAGGATAAGATGACTCAGCCACAAGCGGTAATAGAGACAATTGAGATGTTGGGTGGCATTGCTACACTCAATCAAATCAATCAGCACGTTTTTGAGATAACTGATTGTCAGTGGGGCTCAAAGACGCCCTTCGCATCTATCCGCCGCATCGTACGCCAAACTAATGGCATATATCGTATCAAGCCCGGTCTCTATGCGCTGGAATCTCATCGTCAGGAATTAGAAGGAAACGGCATCCTGGTGCAAAACGAGCAT
>ONBH01000040.1 GCA_900316005.1 uncultured Bacteroidales bacterium
GGTTCCTTTTGCGGACGGCGACCGCGTAAAAAATGCGTATAGTGGCGAAACGACCGTCGTTCAAAACGGTCAAGTGATGCTGCAACAATCCTGCGGTCATGTGGCACTTATCGAGAAAATGAACTGAATGAGTTAGTATGACGAACAAACACATATATCTGGCCGGAGGTTGCTTCTGGGGAACGGAACATTTCTTCAAACAAATCACCGGAGTCGTTGATACCGAGGTGGGCTTTGCGAACGGACAGATGGACAACCCTACCTACGAACAGGTCTATACCGACACGACCGGCTATGCCGAGACCGTGCATGTGACCTATGATCCGGACAGGGTGAGTCTGGAGTTCCTGTTGCGCATGTTCTTCATGGCGATAGACCCGACGAGTCTGAACAAACAAGGGCACGACGAAGGCACTCGTTATCGCACAGGTATCTATTACACGGATGCAGCTGACCTGCTGACCATAGACCAAGTCTATGCTGAAGAGCAACGTAAGTATCAGCAAGCCCTCGCGGTAGAGAAACTGCCGTTGCAGAATTTCTACCCCGCCGATGAATACCATCAGGACTATCTGGACAAACATCCCGACGGATACTGTCACTTACCGAAAGCCCTGTTCGCGTTTGCAAAAAATAATACTCAAAAATAGTTAACTATTTAACAAACAATAACGCTATGGATCTAAACGAAATCAGAGAGAAACTGCATGAGATGTACGGCGGCGAGAACCACCCGATTACCAACGGTCAGTATGACCCGTCGGTAGCCGTCAAGTGTATCAACGGAACATTCGTAGGCAGAAAGACGGAGAATATCACCGTGTTCCGCGGCATCCCCTATGTCGGCAAGCAGCCCGTGGGTGATTTACGCTGGAAAGCGCCCGTAGATGTCATACCCAACGACGGCGTCTATGAGGCCTATTACAATGCCAAGAGCGCCTACGGCAATGCGTCGTTTGAAGTCGGTTCAATGTATTACTGGGACGAGAACTGCCTCTACCTGAACGTCTTTAAGTCCGACGACCCCACCGCTCGTAAACCGGTCATGGTATGGATTCACGGCGGTGCTTTTGAGGCGGGCGGAACCATCGACCCGATGTTTGATTGCATTCCTTTCCTCCAGGAGCATCCCGATGTCATCGTTGTCACCATTGCGTACCGCCTGGGCGTGATGGGCTTCCTGCACCTGTCGCACCTGCCGGACAGCAAGGACTATCCCGACGCACAGAACGTGGGACTGCTCGACCAGCAGAAAGCGCTCAAGTGGGTGCATGAGAATATCGCAGCCTTTGGCGGCGACCCCGACAACGTGACCCTATGGGGCGAATCAGCCGGCGCTGCCAGCTGCTCTATGCAGCCGCTGGTACCGGGCTCACAGCAGTATTTCAAGCGGCTGATAGCCCAAAGCGGAACTGTGAACCAGACGCGTTCGCCGGAGGAAGGCATCGCCTGCACCAATAAACTGATGGAAGCACTCGGCTGCCACACCGTTGCCGACCTGCTGAAGATAGATGGCGACAGACTCCTGGAGGCTTCGGCTATCAACTTCTGCCACCAGTTCCCCGAACGAGACGGCAGGATTCTGCCCACCGATACCTTTGCGGCTTACGCCAACGGCGCAGCTAAGGATATAACGATTCTGATTGGTTGCAATAAGGACGAGATGGACTTCTTCGTCTCCAGCTTCGGCAAGGAGGGTTGGGATAACTGGGTTGCTGCGCGCAAGCAGGAGAAGTATGCCCAACTGCCCGCCGACGAGAAAGCACTGGTCGATAGTTATAGGAATGATGTGAAGGGCGACTACTACCAGCCTGATAGTTGTATGCTCAGCCAGAGCTGGTTTAATGCACCGATTATCCGAATCACGGAGGAACAGACCAAAGCCGGCGGTAAGTGCTACACCTATTACTTCACACCCGAGTCGCCCGACCCGATCATGAAATGCGGTCACGCCATCGAATTGGCAGTCGTATTCAATCATCCAGACTTCACCACCGACACCGGTAGAGCCTTTGACGAGACCTTCTGCCGCACCATGCGCCAGATATGGGTGCAGTTCGCCAAGACCGGCAACCCCTCGCTCAGCGCTGCCGAATCGCCCAACGGCAAGGCTATCACATGGCCGCTATACAACACCCAAGACAAGCCGGTCATGGTGTTCGACGAGTTTGATATCCATCCTGCCAAAGAAGCCGAGATGAAGATCGTGGACTGGGAGCGTACCTATTTCCTGACCAAGTATTATATTCTGTAACCATGTAACAAATCATCACACAACCATGAGTGAATTAGAAAATCAACTGATACCCAAGTACGGTAAGAACCAACGCATTACCGACGGCAATTACGACCCCGCGCTCGCCGTCAGGTGTATCAATGGTACTTTCGTCGGCAAAAAGGCGGAGAATATCATTTCCTACAAAGGTATCCCGTTTGTCGGTCAGCAGCCGATAGGCAATCTGCGTTGGAAGGCGCCGGTGGACGTTACGCCTGATGATGGTGTCTATGAGGCCTATTACTATGGCAAGTCTCCCGTTCAGGCGCCCGGAGACCCTGCATCCATCTACCCTACGGGCGAGGATTGCTTGTACCTGAATATCTGGAAAGCCGATGAAGCGGCTGACAAAAAGAAGCCCGTGATGGTTTGGATTTATGGCGGTGCTTTCGATGTAGGCGGCACCACAGACCCGCAGTACGATTGCCATAAATTCATTCAGGAGAATCCCGAAGTCATTGTTGTCACCATCACATATCGTGTCAGCTTCTTCGGCTTCCTCCATCTGTCGCACCTGCCGGACGGCAAAGACTATCCCGATGCCCAGAACTTGGGACTTTTGGACCAACTCAAGGCGCTCAAGTGGGTGCACGAGAATATCGCAGCCTTTGGTGGCGACCCCGACAACGTGACCCTTTGGGGCGAGTCTGCCGGTGCCGCCAGCTGCACCATGCTCCCGCTGCTTCCGGGCTCGCAGCAGTATTTCCAACGCATCATCGCCCAGAGTGGTGCACCCGGTCAGACCCGAAGCACCGAACAAGGCATCGCCTACACCAATAAACTGATGGAAGCGCTGGGTTGCAAGACCGTTGCCGAACTGATGAAACTGAGTGCCGAGGAGATCACAAACGTATGGACACCCATGTTCGGGTTTTATCAGGTACTCGGCATACGCACCCTGCCCGAGCGCGATGGTATTTACCTACCGCTGAATACGTGGCAAGCTTATGCCGACGGAGCAGCCAAGGATATCACCTTCCTGATGGGCTGCAACAAAGACGAGATGAACACCTTCCTGGGCGTCGTCGGTGCAGACGTATGGAATGCGTGGGCCAATGGACGCAAAGCCGAAAAACTTGCCCAACTGACCGATACGGAAAAAGAACTGGTTGAGAGTTATTGCTCGGATATTCCTGGCGAGAGCTACGAAAAGACCGTCCGGCTCTTCAGCCAGATGATGTTTATCGCCCACCAGATCCGCCTGTCGGAAGAGCAGACCAAAGCCGGTGGCAAGTCGTACACCTACTTCTACACCATTCAGTCATCCCAGCCTCTGATTAAAGCCGGCCATGCCTCTGAACTATCCGTCGTATTTGCCCATCCGGAGTTCACCGACTTCACCGGTAGAGCCTACGACGAGACCTTCTGCCGCACCATGCGCCGTATGTGGGTGCAGTTCGCCATAACCGGCAACCCCTCGCTCAGCGCTGACGAATCGCCTGACGGCAAGGCTATCGTCTGGCCACTCTACGACCTAAAGGATAAGCAGGTCATGGTGCTCGACGAACACAACATCCATCCGGCTAAGGAAGCCGATGTCAAGATCGTGGACTGGCAGCGGACCTATTTCCTGACCAATTATTATATGCCTTAATTGTTTAATTTTAATAATAATCACATGAAAGCAGATCTTATTATCAAAAACGCAAACATCTTTACATCTGACCAAGCCCACCCGCAAGCAAGTGCGCTGGTGGTAAAAGATGGCAAATTCGTTTATGTAGGCGACGAAGCCGGCCTTTCGGAGTACGAGGGCGAGGTGACCGACCTCGGTGGAAAGTTCCTGATGCCGGGTATCATCGACAGCCATGTGCATGTGACTACACCTATTGGATTTGAGTACCTCGATCTGGGTGTGCTCGTGCTATGCCCCTCTAAACAGGAGAGTCTGGATTTTATGGCGGATTATGTTCAGAAGAATCCGGGGAAGAAGAGCTACCGCTTTGCTCTGGAGAAATCTGCGCTGAATGGCGAAATCCTGACCAAGGATGACCTTGATGCTATCTGCCCGGATACCGAAATGGTGGTTTTGGAAATCGGTTGCCACAGCAACTGGGTGAACTCCAAGGTTCTCGCAGCGCACGGCATTACCGATGATACCCCCGACCCCGTGCCCGGACTCGCTTATTTTGTACGCCAAAACGGACACCTGACCGGAGAGTCATACGAGACCGCAAGCTGGCCCTTCCTCTTCGATGGATTACGAGAGACGCTGACCGATGAGATGATCGTGAACTCCCTCTCCCGCTGGATTGAGTTCAGCAAAGAATTTGGCGTCATTGGTGTATTCGATTCCGGCTTCCCCGAGCACAATGATATTCACGAGCGTATCTACAAACAACTGCGCGAACTGGATCTACAGGGCAAACTGACTACCTATATTGATGGTTGCTACGTGCTCACACAGCCTGCTAAACTGCAGAAAGCGATGCAGGAGGTAAAGCGTTTCAACCGTGAGTTCAACACCGAGCACCTGAAGGTGCACACGCTTAAGATTTTCATGGACGGCACCATGAAGATTGAGACTGCAGCAATGGTCACCCCGTACACCGACGGCGTCATGGGTGCCACCGCCTTCAATAAGGAACAGGTTGCCGATATACTGAAAGAACTCAATGAGGCGGGGCTCGACCTGCATGTACACACCGTTGGCGAGGCTGCATCACGCGTAGTGTTGGACGGCGTCGAGATAGCCCGTAAGGAACTGGGTGACAACTACCACGTGAAGGTCACCTGCGCCCACCTCTGGGTTCAGGATGACGCTGACCTGGATCGCTTTGCCAAACTGGGCGTAACGGCCAATTTCACACCCTGGTGGCACAGCGGCAATATAGGTGGTAATCCCATCACCCTCTATAACGCGCTGTTGGGCGAGAAACGCGCACATGCCATGTTCCGCTGCAATACGATGTGGAATAGCGGAGCAGTCGTCACCTGGTCCAGCGACGAGGTCTTCTACGGCGATTTCAAGAACTGGAACCCCTACCTGGCTATGGAGGTTGCCATGACGCGGTGGATCAACGAACACACCCGCTTCGATGAGGTCGGCAGAACCATTGCTCCGTTCCCGCCCGAAACCGAGAGAATGAATATTGAGCAAATGCTCATCGGCTTTACCATAAACGGTGCCAAACAGCTCGGTATTGAAGACCGGAAGGGATCCATCGAGCCCGGCAAGGACGCTGACTTCCTCATCTTCGACAACAACCTGCTGACAGCAGAGCACTCGGGATTCAGCTTCAACAAGCCGCAAGAGGTGTATAGCTGCGGAAAAAAGATCCATTAAACTTTTAACGACAAAAGTATGACCAACGAGATTAAAAACAAGGAAAGAGACCATATTGATTTTGAGAAGACAAGGATTGACCCGCTATTTAACAACCTGTTCTACCCTACCTTATTGTCTATGGTGTTTGCCTCCCTCTTTACGGTGGCGGATGGTATATTCGTCGGCCAGGGGGTGGGAAGCAATGCCTTGGCAGCCATCAATATCGTCTCTCCCTTGTTTTTAATCACGACAGGTATTGCGCTCATGTTCGGTGCCGGCGTGTCAGTCGTAGCCAGTATCCATCTGGCGCAGAACGACACGAAAAAGGCTAATACTAATATCACGCAGGCCTTCGGGGTAGCAACGCTGCTAATGGTCATTATTACAGCAGCTGTTTTCCTATTCCGTGTCCCCTTCTTGCGACTGTTGGGTAGCAGCGATGCCCTATTACCCTTTTGTCAGGATTATCTGCTCGCCATCCTACCCGGCTGTATCTGCCTCATCACCCAGCTCATTGGCACCTTCGTCATACGGCTGGACGGCTCACCCAAGTTTGCAGCGTCGTTAGAGATATTTCCGGGCCTACTGAACATCTTTCTGGATTGGCTCTTTGTCTTTCCGATGCAGATGGGTATAGCGGGCGTCGGTATTGCTTCCTCGATCAGCTGCGCTACGGCGGCGGGCATGGTGATTGGGTATCTTTGCTTCCGTTCTGAGACCGTTAAGTTCCTCCCGTTACAATTTAGCAGTACCTATTTACGCGCATTAGCACGCAATGTTGGCAATATCGCCCGCAGCGGTTTCTCATCGATGTTAGGCGAACTGACGATGTCCGTGATGCTGCTTACCGGCAACTACATGTTCTTACGGGAGTTGGGCGAAGATGGCGTCGCGGCGTTCAGCGTAGCCTGTTACCTGTACCCCATCGTGTTTATGGTTAATAATGCGGTAGCCCAGTCCGCCCAACCTATCATCAGTTTCAACTATGGTGCCGGCAATCGCTACCGCGTTAAGCGTGCTTTCCGGCTTAGCCTCAGTACTGCTACTATCTGTGGCGTCTTGGCAACCACGTTTCTTACCCTCTGTGCCAAACCGCTGGTCGGGCTCTTCCTGCACCCGGGCACCAAAGCCTACGAGATTGCCATCAGCGGACTGCCCTTGTTCGCCTATTCAGCCATATTTTTTGCGATGAATGTGGCGATTATCGGCTATTACCAAGCCACCGCGCAGAATACGCGGGCGACCTTGTACATGTTGTTCCGCGGGCTTATATTTCTTATTCCGGCATTTATTCTGCTGCCCATGTTCATTTTCCCGCAAGGTCTCTGGCTTGCCGTTCCGGTAGCAGAATGTATGACTTTAGGTCTGATACTCTTGACCAATAAGGGCATCATCAGCCGCTAACCCCTCAGTCCGCCATTGGCGTTGGCGTTCTCGGTTCTGGGGCGATGACTCCATCAGAATGGCAACAACATTCCCGCCTCTTCCGTCGTCAATGAATTGATTTTGTGAAAGGAATATGAAGAATATCTATTTTCTTTACGAATTATTTGCATATATCAAAAAAAAGTAGTACCTTTGCTGCGAATTTTGAGAACCAACAAAAATTATATTCTTATGAAAGAGCAAGTATTGAATGCCATGCGTGCAGCAGGCAAGCCGGTATCGGCAGGTGAAGTAGCTAAATCCTTGAACGCAGACCGCAAAGAGGTGGACAAAGCCTTTGCAGACCTCAAGAAAG
This sequence comes from uncultured Bacteroidales bacterium, assembly GCA_900316005.1. Classification (GTDB taxonomy): domain Bacteria; phylum Bacteroidota; class Bacteroidia; order Bacteroidales; family Paludibacteraceae; genus Colicola. The sequence goes on from ONBH01000040.1 coordinate 7,285, forward strand.
AAGGCGCCATCGTGTCCCCAGTTCGCTGCAAATGGACGGTTGCATGACAATAGACCAATTTCGTGAACGGATGGCAACCGGCGAGCCGATAATAGGCGGATCGGACTTGCATAGGAAGTTCCATCAATACTCGCAGGAAGCCTTGCGTATTACCGCCGAGATCAACGGCTCGTACCACACGCCCGAGGAACTGCGACGGTTGCTGAGCGAGTTATGGGCGATAGACGTGCCGGAGTCGTTCGGCATGTTTCCGCCGTTCTATACCGATTGCGGCAAGAACACGCATGTCGGCGAACGGGTGTTCATCAACATGGGTTGTAAGTTCCAAGACCAAGGCGGTATCTTCATCGACGACGATGCCCTCATCGGTCATAACGCCACGCTCTGTACGCTCAACCATCTTCCTGACCCGGCGCAACGGGCAGGCATGACCGCCAAACCGATACACATCGGCAAAAAAGTGTGGCTCGGCGCAAATGTGACCGTCCTGCAAGGTGTGACCATCGGCGACAATGCCATCATTGCCGCCGGATCCGTAGTGACCAAAGACGTTCCTGCCAATGCCATCGTCGGCGGCGTCCCGGCGAAATTGATCAAGATGATAGAATAATAAAATCTTCCTTCTAATCCAAAAAATCCCACAAAAACTTGCATATGTGGGATTTTTTTTGTACTTTTGCGCTAAATTGGCGCATTACAAAGGACTGAAAGGGTTAAAATGACTCAGAAAATACAAAACACAATTCTTGGCTTTGCGGCCGGAGCAGCAGCGGGTATTTCGTACGGACTGAATCCGTTATTTGGCAAACCGCTTTTGGATGGCGGCGTGCCGGTGTTGTCGATGTTATTCTTCCGATATGCCATCTCGGTGGTAATATTAGGTGTGTGGATGGCTTTCCGGCATGATAGGTGTGGTCTTACTCAGTTGGCCATCGGCAGGTGTTGAGATACATTGGATAGGTATCGTACTCGCCGCCGTGCTATTTATGATCATTAGCGAACGCAAATAGAATGGAAAGGTAAATACAAAAAAAAGAAATACCATCTCGAAAGAAGATATCTCTTAATCATTACCGTGCGCAGGATGAGACTCGAACTCACACGAAATCTGAGTTGGAATCCCATTTTTCTCCCTGACTATCAATCAGTTAGTTAGCAATTTCAAGTATCATTT